>JANYJZ010000003.1 GCA_025358305.1 Ignavibacteriota bacterium | reverse complement strand
GGTTGAAAAGGGTATTGAGGAGGATACTGTTTTGTCTAGGCTACGAGAGCTCGAAAACACAAAGAATCGGTTAGAGACAGAACAACGAGCCCTGGGTAGAGAAACAACAGAGGTACTAGAAATAAACAACTCTGCAAAGTTAGCCGCTGAATTTATCTCAAAATTCGAGAAGACGTTTGAGGGGGCTCCGGTACAGGAAAAGAAGGAGTTACTCAGGCAAGTGGTTCTGGGTGTGCGCATAGATCCGGTGAAGAGGACTGCCACATGCGCAATAACAAAAATTCCGATGGTGAATCGGGCTTTAACAGCCCTCGTCAATCCATCGGAATTTTCGAATTTCGAGCACAATGTAGGTGCTCATTGTAGCGGGGGCAGGACTTGAACCTGCAGCCTTTGGGTTATGAGCCCAACGAGCTACCAATTGCTCCACCCCGCGATCATGTAGTACAAATATACAAAATTACCCGCGCCAAAGCAACCAAGCCAAGCGCTTCTCGAGCTCTTATTCCGCCTTGACTGGTTCCGGGATCTTCAAAGAACGCGGACGTGCGTCATTCACCGTGATCGGCTGTCCCTTAAGTTCTTTTCCGTGAAGACCGCTGATCGCAGCTTCCGCCTCAACCTGCTCCGGCATGTCGATGAAGCCGAATCCTGCAGAGACTCTCTTTGATCGGTCCTTGACGATATTGACGAAAGATACCTTTCCAAAGGCGCGGAATTCAGTGCGCAGGTCTTCTTCCGTGACATTGACTGATAGATTACCGGCAAATATGTTCAAAATTAAGTCCTTTCAGGTTCAAAAAGCGTGAAAGAGCGGGATATTGACCGCTTCCGGCAGCACCCATCCGGTGAGGGTCGATACGCAGGGAACAACAGATATAATATACAAAATCTTTGCTCTGCTTCCTAACCGGGTTTCGCGCTGGTCACAGCTCCTGGTTGATGAGAAGCTTATACCCTTTGCCGTGCACATTGACGATTTCGACGTCTCCGTCCCCTTTTAGGTACGTCCGCAGCTTCGAAATGAAGACATCCATGCTTCGCCCGTTGAAGTAGCTGTCCTCACCCCAGAGTTCCTTGAGTGCAGCCTCTCTCTCGAGGATCTTGTTCTGATGGAGGCAGAGGAGTCTCAAGAGATCCGCCTCCCGTCCGGTCAACTTCTGCTTCTTGCCCCTCAGTTCGATGAACTGACGGCCGTGATCAAAGAGGAACTTTCCGATCTGAAACGTCGTCGCAGCCGACGGCGCAGTCGTCACCCGTTTGAGGACCGCCTGGATCCTCAGCGCCAGTTCCTCCATGCTGAAGGGTTTTGTCACATAGTCGTCGCAGCCGATCTGGAAGCCCTCGATCCTATCTTCTTTCATCGACTTGGCCGTCAAGAAGATGATAGGCGTCTGTTCGTCCTTCTCACGCACTTCGCGGGCAAAAGTGAATCCGTCCTTCTTCGGCATCATGACGTCGGCAAGGCAGAGATCGAAATGCCCTTTCCGGAACGCGTGCAGCCCCGCCACTCCGTCGGTCACCAGCTCTGTGGCGTATCCCCGGAGTTCGAGGTTTTCCTGAAGGATAAATCCGAGGTTCGGGTCGTCTTCGAGGATCAAGATTTTCTTCTGGTCGATCATGCGACGCCCTTCCCCGCCGTGGGGAACCGCATCCGGACGGTCGTTCCGCTCCCCGGTTCGCTCTCGAGCAGCACGTCCCCTCCGTGCGCCTCGGTCATGAGCTTCACGTAGCTCAGCCCCAGGCCGAACCCTTTTACGTCATGAACATTACCGGTATGGACGCGGAAGTATTTCTCGAAAACCCTTCGCTGATCTTCCCGACCGATCCCTATCCCCTTGTCGGCGATCTCGATGACAATGTAACCGCCGGCATTTGATGTAGTGACGGAGATCGACGGGCTTTCCGGCGAATATTTGTTCGCGTTGTCCAGGACGGAATGGATGACGTTCGTGAAATGGACCGCGTCAGCTCGGACCGCCCGATCTTCCGCCCCCAACTGACATCTAATGCTTCCCCCCTTCGCCTCCACCTGGAGGGCGATATTGTCGACAGCCTTTCGGAGGATATCGTGGACTTCAACCTCGACGATCGAGAGCTCGTAATTGCCCTCCTCGAGAACTGCCATCTGGAGGATCTTGTCGACCTGTTTCTTCATCCGGCTGTTCTCGTCCTGTATGACCGTGCTGTACCGGAGGATCTTCTCTTTCTGGTCCAAGACCTCCGGCCGGGCGAGCGTCTCTGCCGCGACGGCGATCGTTGAGATCGGCGTTTTGAACTCGTGCGTCATGTTATTGATGAAGTCGACCAGCCGGACCGAGAACTGCTTCTGACGGAGGATCGTACGGATGGTGTACGCAAAACAGGCGACGATAATCCCCGTAAAGAGAATGCTCAGGCCGAGGAACGGCGCCATCTGTTTCAGAAGGAATACGTTCTGGCCCGGGAATGAGAGGACGATCGAATTCTGGCTGAAGAGAAGGTCGCTCGGGAAGAGACGGTTCCGGAATGAGGATGCGCCAAGATCCTTCTCCGACCCCACGGGCGTGACCATACTGAGCGAATCGGTTCGTTCCCCGAGGAGGCCGTAGGCATAGGGAATATCGATCCCCGACTCTTTCAACGATCCGCTAACGACCGAATCAAGCATCGAGGGTCGGATGCGCTTATCAAGCGGTTCGCGTTCGAGGATGGAGAGATCGTCAAATGCGCGGCCAAGGATGTCCTTGCGTTTCTGGACCAGGGTGGCGCCCGACGTCACGTCGCGGACGTCGCCGTTCACCGTCCGCATCATCACCGAAGTGCTGTCGGCTACGTACTTCACGACGATCTCTCCGTGGAACATTGCCGAATCGGCCACTCGGACAGCATAGTCTCCAGGAAGACGGAACGTATCGACGAGCGTCGTGTCCCTGCGGCCTGCCAGGTTGACCACTTTAAGCGTCACATGCTGAGGCTGTGCGACGGTGTATCGGAGCTCGTTCCCCTTGATCCGGATCGGCGCCTCTTCGAGGACTGCCGTGGAGGTCATCATCATCGCGAGGCTGTCAGGGTGGACGCCATGATGCAGACTGTCCGCGCCGATGGCAATGAACTTCACGTTCGCATGCTGGTGCGGCGAGGAGAGCGCGATCCGAAAGACATTCCCAACAGCTTCGCCCGATTCCAATTTCTGGACCATCGTCCCCATCGCGGCGTAGACGTTCCGTTCGAACGCCTGCTGCCGGAAATCGTACGCATTGCGCAAGAGGAGGTACTGCAGGACGATGAGCCCTGTCAGGGCGACGATGCTCAAGGCCGTGATGATGCCGAGGGTGCGATGGGTGAGTTTCATGGTGTAATGTACGAGATTCCGACGAAGAATTCACCCGCGTTAACATTTCTTAACAGAACCCAACACTCTTTAACTCGGAACTCCGCAACCAATCCCGTATGTTATACGTGCACAGATACAACAGGTCCTTCATCACATTTTCGGAGTCTCCCATGAAACGCGTTCTTCTCTTGATCGTCGCAGCCGTCTGCTTTTTCCCAGCCACCCTCCCCGCATTTCAAAAGATGAAAATCATACGCAAGGGGCCCGGCGGCACCAACGTGAAGGAATTCTCCCAGGACGAGCTCCTGAACGTGCCGGAACTCGCCGCAATGATCATCGAACAGGGCAAAGATATCGTCGTCGAGCATATCATGGAAAAGGAAATGCGCATAAAAGGATACGAGACGACCGACGTGCAGGAAGGAGACAAGATACTCATGGCGAACGGCAAGAAGATGACCAGCCTGAAGGACCTCCGCGAACTCTACTCGAGCGCCGCGCCCGGTTCGACCGTCAAGTTCGGGCTCAAGCGCAACGACGATATGGTCATCGCTTCGTTCGTGAAGGCAGATCCCAAAGACCTTCCGAAGATGCGCATGATCGTCGCAGGCGGCGGCGACAAGGAGATCCTCGGCATTCCGGAGATCGGGGTCATCTTCTCGAACAAGGGCAAGGATGTGGTCGTCGAACACGTTCTCGACAACGCCGCCAAAGAACTCAAAGGGGTTGACGTCAAGGAGGGGGACGTGATCACCACGCTCAACACGTTTCCGGTAAAATCATTCTCCGACTTCAAGAAGCGCTTTGAGGGCATCCCCGTCGGCGACAAAGTCGAGATCGTCGCTTCGCGCGGCGGCAAGACGCAAACCCTCACCTTTGAGAAGCCGAAGGACGATGGCAGAGTGATCATCCGCCACTAGGATCTCATGAAACACTTTCGACATCTCATCGCCTGGCTCGTCGCGGGCATGCTCCTCTCGAGCGTCCCGGCGCTTCTGGCCCAGGGGACGGGAAGCGTGTTCAACCAGCGCGACGACCAGTACCGCGTCCTCGGCCTCAAACGCGCCAAAGAGGCATACGAAGCTGCGAAGAGCGACTACGATCGCCAGAAGCTCCTCTTCGCAAAAGGACTCATCTCGCAAGCCGAACTCGACCGGTCGCGTTCGAACTTCGCAGACGCGGAGGTCAACTTTCAGCAATCTCTCCTCGCGGTGCTGTTCGAACAGCAGTACATCACGGTCGTCAAAGCGGTGAAGGTCCAGGGCCCGGGCGGCACCAAGCGCGTAAGGCTGACACTCGCCAATGCCTCCGGCGGGAGCGCGGAGTTTCGGAAGCTCATCAATCTTGACGATGCGCTTTTTCGGTCGCTCCAGCCGGACATCATCAACGACGTCTACGTGTCGCTGCAGAACAACGACGGGGCGGTCATCGGCCAGCCATACGAGACGAAAATCGATCAGCTGAAATACGGCCAGCCGGCCCATCTGGAGTTCGCGCTCCTCCAGGACCTCGACATCGTGTCGGTCAACATGATCTACGGAAAAGGAACGCAGCGGACGCTCAAGGTTTACCTCGAAAAAGATGCGACCGTGAACAAGGTCCTCGTGCAGTCGCAGCAGTTCTCGCAGGAAGCGGAACTCGGCAAGACCGCCTCGTACGATCTGACGCTCGAGCTCTTCGGCGGGATCGGCAACACGTTCAACCTCGAGGTCGTGAATCTTCCGGCGCAGATCAACCGGTTCTTCAAGGACCCGGCGAGCGGCGCCCGGCTGAGCCAGTTCAAGTTCACCGAGACGACGAACTCGAGGAAGGCCGCCCTCGACGCGACCCTGCCGGATCGGCCCACCGAAGCCGTGCCGATCGACCAGCCGATCTCGTTCTTTGTTCTGGTCATCCCGACGAACAGGATGAAGGAGATGCCGAACCTTCAGGGGAAGACCTGGAAACAGGATGAGATCGAGAACCTGCGCGTGGGATTCGTCAAGCTGGAGCTCCTCCCGCGGGGCAAAGGGCGGCTCCTGGTCCGCGCGCAGCAGCTCTACTACGCGATCGACCCGTCCGGAACGGTCGACATGAGCATCGACCTGGTGAACGAAGGTTCGAGGCGCGTCGACAACGTCGAGGTGAACGTCGACCTGCCGCTCCAGTGGTCCAAGACGATCGACCCGCAGATCATCAGCTCCCTCGACATCGGCCAGGAGAAGCGCGTCCACCTGACATTCACGCCTCCCCGGGAGATCTCCGTCGGCCGGTACGAGATCCGTCTCCGCACGACGGGCCTCACGGACAACCAGCCCGTCGTCGGCGAGGACAAGACGATCTCCGTGGAGATCCAGGCGGGATCGAACATCCTGGGGACCGCGCTCCTGGTGATCCTCATTCTCGGCCTCGTCGCCGGGATGGTCGTCTTCGGCATCCGACTCTCACGAAAATAGTACACCTACAGAAGGAACCTGACATGGAACAGACCCCTGCCACCCAGCCGATGATCGAAGCACTTGGCCTGACCAAGCGCTATGAGGACGAGACGCTCGCCCTCGACAATGTCTCGTTCGCCGTCCGCACAGGGCAGATCTATGCGATGCTCGGCGGAAACGGCGCGGGCAAGACGACGACGATCAACATCTTCCTCAACTTCATCGACCCGACGGCGGGGGAGGCCCGCATCGACGGCATTGTGACGCACAAGGAGCCCCTCAAGGCGAAAGCGAAGGTCGCGTACGTCTCCGAGAACGTCATGCTCTATCCGAACTTCACCGCGATCCAGAACTTGGACTATTTCGCCCGCCTCGGCGGCAAGACCTCCTACACAAAGAATGATTACCACGACGTCCTCCGGAGGGTTGGACTAGAGGACGAGGCGCATACGAAGCGTCTGCGCTCATATTCCAAAGGCATGCGCCAAAAATGCGGCATCGCTATCGCGATCCTCAAGGACGCCCCTGCGATCCTCTTGGACGAACCAACCTCAGGCCTTGATCCAAAGGCGGGGTTCGAATTCTTGGGTCTCCTCACGTCATTGCGCGACGAGGGAAAGGCGATCCTCATGTCGACACACGACATCTTTCGGGCGAAGGAGATCGCCGACATGGTCGGCATCATGAACGCCGGGAAGCTCGTCATGCAGCGCACCCAGAGCTCCCTTGCCGGGGAGAACTTGGAAGAGCTCTACCTGCAGTTCATGGCAGGATCTGTCGAACGGGCGGCATAAGGAGCACAGCCATGATACGATTCATCATCGAAAAGGAGCTCCGGGAGATCATCGGGTCGACGAAGTTCGCCGTCACGTTCGGCGTCTGCTCGCTCCTCATCATCCTCTCATTCTACATCGGCGCCGAGAACTACCGGACGCTCGTGGACCAGCACGAAGCGGCGAAGCGGGAGAACTTGCGCCAGATGGAAGGGCTCACCGACTGGTTCGCCGTCCAGCAGCATCGGATCTTCCTCCCGCCGCAGCCCCTGGCGACGCTCGTCACCGGCGTCTCGAACGACATCGGCCGGATGATCGAGGTCCACGGGCGCGGCGAGCTGAGTGCGGACGACAGCCGGTTCAACGAAGACCCCATTTATGCGGTGTTCCGGTTCCTCGACCTCGATTTCATCTTCCAGATTGTCCTGTCGCTCTTCGCCATCCTCTTCGCTTACGATGCGATCTGCGGCGAAAAGGAACGCGGAACGCTCAAACTCTCGTTCTCCAATGCGGTGCCGAAGGAGAAGTACATCCTCGGCAAGCTCTTCGGGTCGTACCTTGCGCTCGCCGTCCCGCTCCTCATCCCGATCCTCATCGGCTGCGTGCTTCTGTTGATCCTCGGCGTTCCGATGTCCGGGGAGGAGTGGGCCCGGCTCGGGCTCATCGTCGTCGCGGGGCTCCTCTATTTCGGTGTGTTCCTCACGATCTCCGTCTTCGTCTCAAGCCTTGCGCGGCGTTCGTCGAGCGCGTTCCTCATGCTCCTCGTGATCTGGATACTCGCCGTCCTCATCGTCCCCCGGAGCGCCGTCCTCATCGCCGGCAGGGCAGTCGACGTCCCGTCGGTCGACGAGATCGCCTCGCAGAAGAACCGGTACAGCTCACAACTCTTCACCGAAGACCGGACGAAGATGGCGGGCTACAAGCCGGCCGCCGGCCAGGACGACATGGAGAAGACGATGGCCGACTTCAACCAGTTCATGCAGAAGATCGCCGATGAACGCGACGCAAAGATGCAGGAATTCTCCGGCCAGCTCAACGAACAGCGGGAGAACCGGCAGCGCGTCCAGCGCCGGGTAGCATTGGGCCTCGCGCGGTTCTCCCCTTCGGCCACCTTCAGCCTCGCCGTCTCGGCTCTCGCCGGGACTTCGCTCTCGCTCGAGGAGGAGTACAAGGAGGCGGCCGTGGCGTACCAGCGCGATTATGCCGCGTTCATGATGCAGAAGACCGGCATGCTCACCGGTGGAAGGGTCATGATGTTCCGGTCGGTGGTCGACGAAGGGAAGAAACCCCAGCCGATCAACGCGCATGAGCTCCCGGAGTTCGTCTTCCCGAAGCCGGCGCTTGCCGGCACGGTGACCGAAAGCCTTCCCGACATCGGGATCCTCATGCTCTTCACGATCGTGTTCTTCTTCGGATCGTACCTCGCGTTCCTGCGGTACGACGTCCGGTAAAAAGGAACCCATTTCATCACCATCGGAAAGAAGCGCGTATGTTCGCGACACTCCTCCAAAAAGAACTGAAGAGCATCCTCCTCAGTCCGAAGTTCCCGGCGACCTTTGCCGTCTGCGCCGGACTCCTCATCCTGAGCATCTCGATCGGGATCCATGAGTACCAGGTGACGACGCGGCAGTACGAGACGGCGACACAAATGGTCACGCAGGAGCTCAGAGAACAGGCTCACTGGTCGGGGGTGAACAACCGCACCTACCGGAAGCCCGATCCGATGCAGATCTTCGTCTCGGGCGTGAGCAACGACATCGGCCGCTGGTCGGGAGTGAGCCAGTTCGAACCGGTAAAACTCCGCCACAGCGCCTACTCCGACGATGCGATCTTCGCCATCTTCCGATTCATCGATTTCGGCTTCATCGTCCAGGTCATCCTGTCCCTCTTTGCCTTTCTCTTTACGTACGACGCGATCAACGGCGAGCGGGAATCGGGAACCCTCGCTCTCACCTTCTCCCACCCCATTCCCCGTACGACGTATCTTCTCGCGAAGATCGCCGGATCCTGGCTGGGGCTCGTCATCCCCCTCCTGCTTCCGGTGACGGTGGGTGTGCTCCTCCTCGTCCTGTTCCGGATCCCGTTCGAGGCGTCGCACTGGATGAAGCTTGGCGGACTCCTTGGCGTCTCGATGCTCTATTTTTCCTTCTTCGTCACCCTCGGCGTCTGCATCTCCTCCCTCACCCGGCGCTCGAACGTCTCCTTCCTCCTCTGCCTCGTCGCATGGGTCTTCCTCATTCTGATAGTACCGCGCGTCGGGGTCATCATCGCCGGACAAGCGGTCCCCGTCCCCACGGTCGCGGAGATCGAGGCCCAGCAGGACGCCTACAGCAAGGACAAGAACGAACAGCACATGAAATCGATGGAGGCGAAGTTCAGGGACCGGGAAGCGCTCATGTCCGGCATGACGAAGGAGCAGCGGGAGCAGTACGAGAACGACCATATGTGGTCGTGGATGGAGGAGAATGACGCGGATCAGAAGCAGATCACGAAGGACATCGAGGCACAGGGGGTGAAGCTCCAGGAGGACTTGCGCAACCGCAAGGCGCTGCAGGAGCGGCTCGCGTTCTCACTCTCCCGGTTTTCCCCCGCTTCCGCGTACCAACTCGCCGTCATGAGCATTGCGGGAACCGACATCACGCTCAAGTCCCGATACGAGGACGGTCTGCGGTCCTACCGGACGATCCTCAACGCCTTCACGGAGAAGAAACAGAAGGAAACAGGCGACGTCGGCGGCATACGGATAACCATGGATTCCGAAAAGGGAATGTCCATCTCCGCGCCGAAGGAGAACGGCACGCTCGACTTGACAGACATGCCCCAGTTCGCGCCTCCGGCGAACGCATCGGTCATGCCGGTGACGGACATCGGCATCTTGGTCTTTGCCATCCTCGCCGCCTTCGGCGGCGCCATCGCGGGATTCCTGCGCTACGACATGCGGAGCTGACGCTCCGTTTATCGAGCGAGGACCATCTTCTTCACGGCAATTTCACCGTCCGCTTCGAGGCGGTAGTAATAGACCCCGCCGGAAAGCCGGCTTGCATCGAACGGAATCGAGTAGTCGCCCGGCTGCACCATGCCGTCCATAAGCGTCGCAACGCTCCTTCCGAGTATGTCGTACACGTTCAGACGCGCATACCCCGGCCGGGCGACTCCGAACGAGATCACGGTTGTCGGATTGAACGGGTTCGGATAATTCTGTCCCAGGAGGAATCGGTTCGGGACTCCCGTCCGTCTGCCGTCCGAAACCTCGGGGGGTGCGGGAGGAAGCTCCGATCCCGCCCGGACGACGATGCGCGCGGCGTTACGCGCTTCCACGCCTGAATTGAAGACGAGCGACCCCGCCTGATCCGCCTTCACCCAGTATCCCCTTCCAGGCTGTATCGTATCGCTCACGACATAGCCCTGAATGTACCCGTAGAACTGCCCCGTCGTCATTCCGGGAGGATCGCTCGTGATCGATTGCACGGGGAGGGGCTGGGAGAGCGAACCCACCATGTTCCACCCTTGCGCAATGAGCACTGTTTCGGCGGCGATCGTGAACCCGCTCACCGTCACGCTCTGTGCTGACGGGAATTTCAGCCAGTAGCCGATGCCGGGGTGCAGGGTGTCTGCCGACTGATATCCCGACAAGCCGGCAAACGAGAACGCAGAGGATGCCGCGGACGGATAGACATCGTGGAGAGCAGGCGCAGGGGGCCTCAGGGGGAGCGAGACGATGTTCCATTTCGATACTACGGCAACGTCTTGGGTCACGATGGGCAGAGGCGTTCCCGTAAGTTCGTTCGAATAGGGGCCGACGGCACTGCTGTCGTTGACGACCCTGACCCGGACGTGGTAGACCTTTCCGTTGACAAGCCCCGTGACCGTCAGTTCCGTATCCGCGACCGCCGGCACCGTGCCCACAACAGTGACGGGGTTGGCGAGCGTGTCAACCGCGATCGTATAGTGGTTGAAGTTGCCCACAGTGCTTTGTTCCCACTTGAGACGGAGCGCGCCGTTCGCTGGACCGGCGGCAAGAAGCACCGGGGCGGGCGGAACACCTTCCACGAACGTGTCGAACCGGTTTGCGGGAAGGTGAACATAATAGTCGGTTTGGCCGGAGGGCCACTCTACGATGGCTGAGTCAGCGGCTGCCGCATCGCCGAGACCGAAATGCGCGGTGAGGTTCTGACTGTTGTACCCTGACTGGCCTTCGATCTCGCGGAGCTGCCAGATTGATGTGCCATTGATCGTCGCCTTGAGGCGGATCTTCGCGCCGATCGCAGAGCGGTTCGAGACCGTCCCCTGGCAGGTGAACTCGAGCCAGTGGTTCCCGTTGCCGTTGTTGTGGTAGAGGAAGTTCTTCTGGTTGAGCCGGTTCGCGACGAAGAGATCGAGGAAGCCGTCCCGGTCGTAATCCCCCCAGACCGCGCCGAATGAGTTCCCTCCGTCGTTCACGGCGTCCCCGAGCGTGATCTTCGTGAAAGTGTAGTTCGGCGGGCCGTCGTTCTGATAGAGATAGTTGTTCCCGCCGTCATTCGCGACGAAGAGGTCTAGGTCGCCGTCGTTGTCATAGTCCCCCCAAGCGCTCCCCACGGAGCTCCCGCCGTCGTTCGAAACGATGCTCGAGACGACCGGAGTGAATGAATAGAGCGGCGGACCTGAATTGTGGTACAGGACGTTGTTCTGGCTGAGCGTGTTGGCGACGAACAGGTCGAGCGAGCCGTCGTTATCATAGTCGCCCCAGCTCTGTCCGACCGACGCCGCGCCGTCGGCAAGCACCGTCCGCGTGAAGTTGTATCCGCCGTCGTTCCGGTAGAGGTCGTCGCTCTGCGTCCCGGCGTTCCCGACGAAGAGGTCGGGGAGCCTGTCATTGTTGAAATCGGCCCAGGAACCGGATATGGAGAAGTTCGCGCCGTCCAGCACGGGCAGGAGCGTGTCGATGCGGGTGAAGTCGAAGTTGGGCGCGCCGTTGTTGTGGTAGTACCAGTCGTTCCCCTGAAAGTTCACGACGTAGAGATCAAGGTTGCCGTCCCGGTCGAGGTCGACCCAGGAGCCACTGTTGGAGTTGGCGATGTCGGTCACGACGTTCCCCGCGACGACCGCGGTGAAGTTCGTGTCGCCCAGTCCGGTGTAGAGGAAGTTCCCGACGTTCTGCCGGTTCGCCACGAAGAAGTCGATGTGGCCGTCGTTATTGTAGTCCCCCCACGTGCTGCCGATGGACGATCCCCCGCTCGTAACGGTCGGGCCGGTCGTTACTTTGATGAACCCGCCGTTCCGGTCGTTGAGATAGAAGGAATTGTTCTGACTCGAGAGATTCCCGTTCGCAACGTACAGATCGAGGTACCCGTCGCCGTTGACGTCCACCCAGCTCCCGCCGCCGCTCTGGAACTGGTCGTTCACTACCGGGTTCGCAGGATCGGTGACCTTTGTGAGCTGGGCGATCGACCCGGCAGAGGACAGGAATGTGATGAGGAGGAGGTGCCGTATCATGATAGTGCCTCTCGTTCGTAGGAGTGAATGCTCATTTCATAAGGAGCATTTTTTCGGTTTCCGTGTTCGTCCCGGCCTCAAGCCTGCAGTAGTAGACGCCCGCAGGGGCTTCGCCCGCATCCCAGGAGACGGCATGGCGGCCGGCACGTACCGCGCCGTCGAAGAGCACCGCCACGACCCGGCCAAGAAGGTCGTAGACCGCGAGTTTGACGCGCTCCAGGTCCTCCGGGACGGTGAAGCGTATCGTTGTTGCCGGGTTGAACGGATTGGGATAATTTTGGTCCAGCCCGAATGCGGCAGGCGCAGCCTGTCCGTCCCTGCTCGCGCCGTACCGCAGGACGACGGTCGAAAATGGTGAGTCGAGAACGACACTTCCGCGGCCGCGCAGCGACACCGCTTCTCCGCCGAGGAGAAACTCTGCAGTGGTGTTTCGTGCATTCCATCTGATCGTCACAGGATACGACGCGGAGATACGCAACGAAACCTGGCGCACCGAGTCCCCGACAGGCACGTCCGCGAACCTTCCCGTCGCGTATCTCACGTCGAATATACCCGCCGGCGGAACCGGAGGAAGCTCCCACCAATCCACGTTCCCATCTCCGCTCCCTCCGAAATAGAGCGATTGACGGTTTCCGCCAGCGTCCTGAACGTCAAGAACTCCGAGGCCGTTCAGGAGATCTTCCTGTGTTCGTTTCCACCGGGCCGCAGCAGGCGCCCCTGCCGCCGCCGTTGCTGCGAAAAGGAGCGTACCGGCTTGACTTGCCTTCACCCAGTATCCTTTTCCCGGCATGAGCGTGTCGGCGGCGCTGAATCCCGACGCGTAGCCGTACGCCGGCGTCGAGAGGATGCCAACAGGAACCGTCGAGAGGTCGCCGTACGCGACGGGGGCCGTCGCTGAACCGACGAGATTCCATCCATGCTTCAGCGCGAGGGCGATCTCCGGGCTCGAGCCCGTGAACTGCACGGTCTCCGGCGCGGCGAACTTCAGCCAGTATCCCCTGAGGTTCTCAAGGAGCGGCGTTTGGCTGTACCCAGAATCAGCGTCGAATGCGTAAGCCCCCGTAAGCGTACCCGGAAAGACCGAATCCTTCGCGAAGTTCGCGACACTCACCGGGACGGAAACGAGGTTCCAGAGCGACGCGACCGGCGTCGAGGGAGCGAGCACCTCCGCGACGAACGTGCGCGGCGGGGACCAGTCCCCCATCACGGTGGCGGTCTTCGCCCTCACCCTCCAATAGTAGATCGAGTGGAGCACGAGCGAGTCGACGCCGACCGTCGTATCCGGAACATCCTGTGCGTTGAGGACGATCGCGGCAAACTGACTGTCAAGTGCGGTTTCCACGTCGTAGGACGTCGCTCCGCCGAGCGGAGACCACCGCAGCGTCACCGACGCCGGGAAGCTCCCGCCGTTCGGCGGAAACCGCAGGAGCGGCGGAATGATCTGGTTCGAGAACCGGCGGATGGATGACCAGCGGTCGGGGTGGATGCTCTGGGCCGATCTGACGCGCCAGAAGTATCTCGAATTATTCGAAACGATCGCGACGCTGCGGGTCGTGTCGTAGACGAGGGAGTCATCGAGTACGAACCCGCCCGCGAACGTTGAATCCGTGGAAACCTGGAGACGGTACGGCGAGCCGTAGAGATCGCGGAACCACCGAAGCGGGATCTCCGGGAGCTGGTTCAGGCCGCCGTCATGGGGGAATGCAAGGACGACGGGAGTGGAATCCCCTTCCCCGATCTTCACCAAGTGGTCCACCGCAACTCCGGAAAAGCGGTCGACACGCCCCGACGGCCATTCCACCTTCAGCGACTCGACCACAGCGGCATCACCGAAGCCGAAGTGCGCGATGAGGCTGTTCTGGCTGTTGAAGCTGTTCTGCGCCGAGATCTCCCGCATCTGCCAGACGAGGTTCCCGCCGATGAGCGCCAGCGCACGTACACGAGCGCCTATAGCCGCGCGGTTCGACGTCGTTCCAATGCAGCGCACCTCGAGCCAGGAGTTGCCGTTGGCAAGGTCGTTTCGCCAGAGCCCCTTCGTATTGTTCCCCGCGAGGCCGACTCCGGTGACAAAGAGGTCGATGTCGCCATCGCCGTCGTAGTCTCCGGCGGTTGCGCCGAAGTGCGGACCGCCGATGTTCACGAGCGTGCCGGTCGTGATGGTCGTGAACGTTCCGTCGCCGTTGTTCTGATAATACCGGTTCGTAGCGCCTGCGTCGTTCGTGACGAGGCAGTCTAGATCGCCGTCGTTGTCAAAATCCGCCCATACCGACGAGAGCGAATGCGCGATATCGTTGACGATATCGCCCGTCGTGATCTTCGTAAAGACGCCGCCGTCGTTCCGGTAGAGGTCGTTCTTAAGACCGGCCACCGCCGGGCCGCCGTAGTTGGTGATGTAGACATCGAGGTCGCCGTCGTTGTCGTAGTCGATCCAATTCTCAACCTGGCCGTCGCGGACGTCGGTCGCGACACTCCCCGTCGTAATACGTTTGAACCATGCGGTCCCCGTCTCCTTGAGCATGTTCTGGTAGAGATAGTCGGGCAGCAGCGTTCCGTTCGCCGGACCGCCGCCGATGAAGAGGTCCATGTCGCCATCCTGGTCGAAGTCCGCCCAAGTGGGGATCGTGTAGGGTGCCGTGCCCGTGACGACGGCACCGGTATCGATCCGGGTGAACGTGCCGTCGCCGTTATTGTGGAAGAGCTTGTTCGGACCGGTAATGCCCCCGAACCCGAAAGCGGCAGCGACGACAAGGTCGACGTATCCGTCGTTGTCGTAGTCGGCCCAGGCCGATCCCCATCCCTTGTTGACGAGGCTCTGGCCGATGTCCCCGCTTGTGATCCTCGTAAACACGTCGTTGCCGTCGTTCCGGTAAAGAATCGAACCTTCCGGATTGCCCCCCGAAACGAACAGGTCGAGGTCTCCGTCGTTGTCAATGTCTGCCCAGCTGTTTCCGTACGCACTGCCCTGCGACGCGAACGGCAGGGTCACTTTCGTGAAATTTCCCCCGCCGTCGTTCCGATAGAGCGCGATCTGATTGACCCAGAGATCGAGCCGGCCGTCGTTATTGTAATCGATCCAGCTGCAGCCGATGTACGTACCATTGCTTGATCCCGCATCGGTCGCAATCGGGTTCCCGGTCGTGATGCGCGTGAACGTCTGGCTCGCCAGTGGTGTGCTGAGAACGCTACACAGGAGAAGCGCTGCGAATGAGAGGAATGATCGTGCGCGTGTCATACTCTGTCCTTCATCATGACTATTCTATCCATGATCAAGATACAGAGAATACCGAGGCGGGTAAATGACCCGAACGGGTCATTTTGTGAGTACTAGAATGAAGTTGGGGTCTTCCGAAGGACCGAACAGGGTACTAGATGAGGTTTTCCTTCAACGCTTTTGCAACAGCCTCGGACTTCGAATGAACCTCGAGCTTCCGGTAAATGCTCTTCAGGTGCCTCCGGACCGTCTCTTCGCTGATCGAGAGGGAATCCGCGATCATCCGGTAACTCTTGCCCTTACAGAGCTGATTGAGAACGTCGATCTCCCGCGCGGTGAGGAGCGACTCGGTCTTCTTCTGGAACGAGCCGACGACCATCCGCGCTATCTGCGTGCTCATGGGCGCGCCGCCGTGCTTTACTTCGCGCATCGCATCGAGGAGCCTCGACGTGGGGGTCTCCTTCACGAGGTAGCCGCACGCTCCCGCGCAGAGGGCTTCGAACACGATGTCATCGTTCTCATGAACGGTGAGCACGATGATATCGAGGTCCGGATGCTTCTCCTTGATCCTTCGTATCCCCTCGACGCCGGACATGCCTGGAAGACCGATGTCCATCAGGACGATATCGGGAATGTCCTCGTTGATCCCTTTGATCGCTGACATGCACTCGCCATAGGTCGTCGTGCACATGAAGCCGTCCGTGCTGTTGATGAGGAGCGCGAGGCTCTCGCGGATATCCTTGTCGTCCTCGACGATGGCAACGTTGATCATCGGGTTCGCATTCCCTTCAACTCCGGCGAGCGCCGGAGCACGCCTTCAAACTCCACGACCGTGCCGCCCCCGAGGGCCGGCGCGATCCGGAGCGTTCCGCCGATCTTGTCGGCCCTGTTCCGCATGCTCGTGAGCCCTTGACCGTCGGACCTCTGACAGGGATCGAACCCGCGGCCGTCGTCGGTGAGCCGGACCGTCAATTTGGCGCCCTCGCTGGCGACGGAAAGCGTAGCGTTGCGGCAGCCGGAGTGCTTCGCGGCATTGTGCATCGCCTCTTTAAATAGCAGCGTCAGGTGTCTCCTCCAGTCGACTGTGAGCTGCACCTCCTCGAGCTCCTTCGTCAGCCCGGTCACTTCGAACCCGACCCCGCAGCTGTTAAAGAGTTCGTCACCGAAGTCCTTCAGCCGAATGACAGCATCGTGGACCGTGCCCTTGTCCGGATTGAGCGTCCAGAGAAAATCCCTCATTCCACCCGACAGCTCGTTCGACGTCTCGATGACCTTGTCGAGCTGGCAGGCGAGTTCCGGCGCACCGCCGTTGAGCGCCTTCCGGATGACCTGACTCAGGAGCGAGATCTTCGTGAGTTTGTGGCCGAACTCGTCATGAAAATCGTCCGCGGCGCGCTTTCTCACACGGATGTTCTCGGCGTTCCGTACGCGTTCGAGTTCCGTCAGCCTCGCCACCTTCTGCCGGACGCGGAAATGGTACGCCAGAAAGATGCTCGCGCAGAACGCGGCCGCAGAGAGGGAGTAGAACCACCAGGTCCGCCAGAAGGGAGGTGTGATGATGATCCGCAGCGGCGGCGTGTTCTCGTTCCAGACGCCGGTGTTGTTCGAACCCTTCACCCGTAAGAGGTACTCGCCGGGGCTCAAGTTCATGTAACGTGCGAACCGGGCATTCCCGGACTGGATCCAGTCCTCGTCGAACCCCTCGAGCTTGAACGCGTACTGGTTTTTTGACGGTTCGGTGTAGTCGAGCGCGGAGAATGCGACGCCGAAGAAGTTCTGCCGGTACGACAGGGTCACCGATCGTCTTCCCGGAAGCTGTGCCATGAGGTTTGACTGCGTGTTGTCGAAGAGCATGAACGAGGTGATCGCAATGGGGGGAACGTACGCGTTGTGCGGCGCGGATTCGGGATAGAACGCCGTCGCGCCGTTGATCCCGCCGAAGAGGAGCTCGCCGCTCCTGCGCCGGCAGTACGCCCCGGCGGAGAACATATTGCTCTGGAGGCCGTCGGTGGCGTCGAAGTTCTTCGCCTCCAGCGTACGGACGGTGAACTGCGAGAGCCCCAAGTACGTACTGAGCCAGAACACGCCGGGCTGCGTTTCGATGATCCCGCAGATGACGGCGTTCGGGAGGCCCTCTTTTCGGCCAAAGTGCGTGAAGGCGCCGCTTCCGCGATCCAGCCGGTTGAGTCCGCCACCGGTGCCAATCCAGAGGGCGCCGTCTCTGCCTTCCGCCATCGAGAGGCAGTAGTTGTTGCTGAGACTCTTCGGATCCCGCGGATCCTGGAGATAGCGCGTGAAGAGGCCGCGTGCCGGATCGAACCGATTCAATCCGCCGAATGTCCCCACCCAGAGGATGCCTTGACGATCCTCGAAGAGTGAGAGAACGTAGTTATTGCCGAGACTCGTTGAGTCATGCGGATCGGTGAGAAAACGGGTCATCGTGCGATCCCGCATGTTCAGTCTGTTCAACCCCACTGCGGTCCCGATCCAGACCTCATCAGGCCGTGCCCTGCTCGCGGCAATGGCCGTGTCAGCGTCGTTGGAGAGCGTATGCATATCCTTCGGATCCTGCCGGAAATGGGTCCAGGCTTTCCGCCCGGGATCAAGCCTGCTCACGCCGCGCTGCGTCCCCACCCAAAGCGCTCCGGAGGAATCTTCTGCGATCGCGTTCACGATCTTGCCGCTAAGGGAATTCTCATTCTTCGGATCCCACGTGAGGTGGCGGAACGACCTTCCCGAATCCGAGGATGCGTTCAGCCCCTCGTTCGTGCCGATCCAGAGGACGCCGGTCCGGTCCTCCAGGATCGCGTGCACGCTGTTCTCGGAAAGGCTCGACGCCTCCTCGGTGCGGTGGCGGTAGTACCGAAACCGCCGCTCGCCGGTCAGGAGCTTGTCCACGCCGCCCTGGTATGAACCGATCCAGATGAGCCCCGATGCGTCTTCCAGGAGCGCCACGACGTTGCTGCTGCTGAGCGAGTTCGGATCCGAGTCGCGGTGCGCGAATCGCGTCACCCCACCGGTCGCGGGATCGAGACGGTCGAGACCGGCCGGAGTGCCGACCCAGCAGATCCCCGAGCGATCTCGCATGACGGTATTGACGACATTCATGCTCAGGCTCTTCTCGTTCGTCGAGTCGTGTTCGAACCGCATGAACGTTCCGGTCTCCCGGATGAATCTGTTGAGGCCGCCGCCGTACGTGCAGACCCAGACATCCCCTCCTGCGTCGACGTAGAGTCTCCTCACGGCGTCGCTCCCGAGACTCGTACGCTGGTGCGGGTCGTTCCGGATCGATGTGAATTTCATTCTTGTCGAATCGAGGATGTTGACGCCGCTGCTCTTCGTCGCGATCCAGAGCGCGTGCGCCGCGTCCTCCACGATAGAAAAGACGACGTCTTCCGCGAGACTGTTCGTGTTCGCCGGATCGTGCCGGTAATGGGTCCACGCACCGGTGACGGGATCGAGTTTCTCGACTCCTCCGCCGTTCGTCGCGAGCCAGATCTTTCCCCCATGGTCCTCGCAGATCGACCAGACGATGCCGTTCGTGATCGTGGAAGAATCTCCGGGATCATGTGTGTAGCGGGTCATCGTTCCGGTCGCGCGCTCGATCCTGTTGAGGCCGCCGCCGAAGGTTCCCACCCAGAGGTTTCCACCTCTGTCCTCGAGCAGGCACACGATATCGTCGTTCGAAAGGGAGTTTGGATTGTCGGGGTTATAGCGGTAGCTGACGTACTGGTAGCCGTCATAGCGGACCAGCCCATACATCGTTCCGAACCAGAGGAACCCATCCCTGTCCTGGAGCATGCAGTAGGCGAGGTTGTTGGCCACGCCCTGCTCCAACGAGAGGTGCTCGAACCGGTACTCGGGCTGCTTTTGTGCGTAGGACGGCATCCAGAGCCCCAGAACAAGCAGAATGATCGATATTTGCCGCACGTACCTCAGTCCTGCTCCTACGATAGAGTTCTTGTATCAGAAGATACGTATCCTGCAAGTCAATCTCCATGACCCGAACGGGTCATTCCACGGGATCCTCGAAGTGTGTTAACCAAAGGTGTGGTCGAATCGGATGGAGACGACGACGCAGAGTGCGATTATTATTGCATCCCGCGTGCGCAGTTTCTTGCAAATAAGATCGCATGGTCCTGTTTCCAAAGTGCGATTTTGGGGCGAATAGTCCCGCTCAGAGTGGATAATCTCGCCGTTACCATCTCGGACCTGATCCCGGTGATCACGCGAAGTGCAGCATCCGGTGACGCCGGGCACAATCAATATTGATACTACCCCGAAGTTCCGGTATATTGAGTAAAATGAGCGGTGTCCGGTGGGACCATCAGACGGTGCAGGCATTGTCACATAAGATCTTTGTTCTGTTTTTATTCCTTATCGCGGGTACGGCCGTGCTGTCGCTGTCCGTCCGCGGCTGTGACTATTATCGGACGCCGATCGACCAGCGCGCGTTCCGAGAAGACTACTCCGTGATGCGTCCCTCCGGACCGTACAGTCTTGGGCTCGGTATCATCGGCTCCCTCATGATCATCGTGGGCGTGGCGACGTACTCGACACGCAAGCGCGTACGCAGGCTCTGGAACCTCGGCCGGCTCTCCTACTGGCTCGAGTTCCACATCTTCCTCTGTCTCGTCGGACCGATCCTCGTAGTCTATCACACGACCTTTAAGGCGGGCGGGATCGCGTCGATCAGTCTCTGGACGATGCTTTCCGTCGTTTCGAGCGGCGTCATCGGACGCTATCTCTACAATCAGATCCCGCGTAACCTCAAGGGGACCGAACTCACGACCGACGACATCTCCCGCGAGCTCGACGCACTCGGTGCGAAGCTCCGGGCGCATCCTCTCGGCGCGACGCTCGTCGAGACGATCGACGAGGGCTTTGCGAAGATCCAGAAGCCCCGGACGTTCTCTGAAACGATCTCGACACTCTTTGAGCTCCAGCGCATCAAGTCGCAGACAAAGGCGCGGATTCACGCGATCCTTGAGAGAAGCCACTCATCGGGAGACCTGGCGAAACAGCTCTTTGACATGGCCTCGGAGCGCGCCTCTCTCTCCCAGAAGTCCCTCGTGCTCGTTCAGGTCGAACGGGGGTTCTATTACTGGCATGCGATCCACTTCCCGTTCAGCATCATCATGCTGCTGACCCTCACCGCCCACGTCATCGTGGCGGTTCTCCTCGGCTACACCTGGATCTTCTAACCATACACGACGATGCGGAGAACATGGCTCACACGACATCGGTGCTTCATCGTGACACTCGCCCTCGGGGCAACCATGCTGCTTGACCCTCGCAGCGCGCTTGCGCAATTCTCCCCCGGCGAACTCTCAAAGGCGCATCATGCGCTCGAGGGATCGCAGAACTGCGTCAAGTGTCATGATGTGGGCAAAGAGATCAGCGGCGTGAAGTGCTTCGCGTGCCACGAGGAGATCAAGCAGCTCATCGATTCTCGCAAAGGGTACCACGCAAGCGTGAGTTCCGAACGCTGCGTCACGTGCCACAAGGAGCACCTCGGTCTCAGCGCGCACATCACGAAGTTCGACAAGGACAACTTCGAACACGCCAAGACGGGGTTCCTCCTCGACGGCAAGCATGCCGCCGTGAGTTGCGACCGCTGCCACAACGCGAAGTTCATCGTCAACAAGGAAGTGATCAAGTCCCTGGACGAGCATCCGCGCGAAACGTACCTCGGCCTGGAGACGCGCTGCGCGACGTGCCATGACGACGTCCACAAGGGCAAGTTCCAGCAGGACTGCGCGCACTGCCACACGACCGCGACGTGGGGGAAGGTGCAGAACTTCGACCACGACAAAGCGCGTTTCCCTCTCGAAGGAAAGCACGCGCAGGTCGCCTGCGCGAAATGTCACCCGTCGATGGCGAACCGCGCCCCAAACGGGGCGCTCGACTTCCGGGCACAGCCGTTCGCAGACTGTACGCCGTGCCATACGAGCCCACACAAGGCCCAGCTCAACGCCCAACGCTGCGCCTCGTGCCACACCGCGCAGAACTGGTCCGACGCGATGTCCCGGCCGTTCGACCATACGAAGACGGCCTATGCCCTCAAAGGCCGCCACGCCCAAACGGACTGCGCGAAGTGCCACCGCCTCTCCGAAAAGCGGCCGTTCGCGCAGACCTTCTTTCTCACGTTCTCCCGGTGCACGGACTGCCATGCCGACAAGCACAACGGGGAATTCGTCAAGAGGTACAAGAACGACTGCGCCCTCTGCCACACCGTCGAAGGGTACAAGCCCTCGACGTTCACGATCTCCCGGCACGACGACAGCCGCTTTCACCTCAAGGGGGCGCATGCAGCGATCATCTGCGCGGATTGCCACGTGAAGTACGAGACCGCGCCTGTCTACCACTTCGCATCGCTCCGGTGCGAGACCTGCCACAAGGATTTCCACAAGGGCCAGTTCAACGACAAGATGAAAGAATCGAGCTGCGACGCGTGCCATACGACCGAGCGGTGGCAGAACGCTCGTTTCGACCATTCCACGACGACGTTCCCCCTCACGGGCCGCCATGTGAACGTCGCGTGCATTGATTGCCACAAGGAAGAATCGGCCGCTCGGAAGAGCCTCCAGTACAAGAAGATCCCGACCGACTGCCAATCGTGCCACAAGGACATCCATCGGGCGCAGTTCGCGACGGGAGGCCAAACGCAGTGCCAGACGTGCCATGCGTCAGCCGGCTGGCGGCAGCTCGCCTTCGATCATGAAACGCAGAGCACCTTCAAGCTCACCGGAGCCCATAAGAACGTTCAATGCCAGGCCTGTCACCGCCAGGAGAGCGCTGATACGACAACCTTCACGCGCTTCAAGCCGATGTCGGGCGAATGCGTCAGCTGCCATGTTAAAGGAGGGGGACAATGAAACGGATCCTGTTCCTGATCGTCATAATGTCGGCGGCCGCGGCCGCGCAGCAATCCCCCCACGGGCCGATCAAGATCGCGTGCGAGGTCTGCCACTCGACAGACACGTGGACGCTCCGGACCGACGCGTCCTTCAATCACTCTACGACGGGATTTCCCCTCGAAGGGACGCATCAGGCCGTCGCATGCCGCACCTGCCACGAAAATCTCGTCTTCACGGGGAAAAGTACGGACTGCGCGTCGTGCCACGCGGACGTCCACCAAGAAGAGCTCGGGCCGAACTGCGTCCGCTGCCACACGACACAGTCGTGGGTCGTTCCTGACATGCGGGACAAGCATCAGGAGACCCGTTTTCCGCTGTTGGGAGCCCACCGGCTCATCAACTGCGAGGAATGCCACGCGCGCGCGTCGACCCATCATTTCGCAGGAACGCCGATCACGTGCATCACCTGCCACAAGAAGGAATACGACGCGACGACTGCGCCGAACCACGTCGCTGCAGGATTTGGACTGGAGTGCGGCACGTGCCACCGCATCGACTCGCCGGCATGGCCGGGCGGATTCGATCACAACCTGACCTCATTCCCGCTCACGGGCGGGCACCGCGCGGTCATGTGCGTCGCTTGTCACACGAACAACAAGTTCGAGGCGATCTCCGCGAACTGTTACGACTGCCACGCGGCGGATTTCCGCCGCCCGACGTCGCCCAATCACGTCACGGGGAACTTCAGCCAGCAGTGTCAGTCGTGCCATACGACGATCGCGTGGCAGCCGGCAACCTTCGACCATAATGCGACGAACTTCCCCCTCACCGGGAAGCATACGACGGTCGACTGCCAGTCGTGCCATATCGGCGGCAACTTCCAGATCACGTACACCGACTGCTACCAATGTCACCGTACGAACTTCGAGTCGGTGACGTCGCCAAACCACGTCACGGCGAACTTCAGCCATACTTGCCTGACGTGCCATACGACGTCGACCTGGAACCCGTCGACCTTTAACCACGCTTCGACGGCCTTCCCACTCACGGGGGCGCACACATCGATCGACTGCCAGTCGTGTCATAAGAACGGCAATTATCAGCTCGCCTATACCGACTGCTACCAGTGCCATCAGACGAACTTCGAGGGAACGACGTCGCCAGGCCATGTGGCCGGAAACTTCAGCCACAACTGCCTCACCTGCCACAATACGATCGCCTGGCAGCCCGGATTCAACCATGCTTCGACGGCCTTCCCGCTCTCGGGCGCGCACACGTCGATCGAGTGTCAGTCGTGCCACATCAACGGGAACTTCCAGCTCACGTATACCGATTGTTATCAGTGTCATGCGACGACGTTTGCGTCGACGACGAACCCGAATCACGTCACCGCAAACATGAGCCACGACTGCCTGACGTGCCACACGACGGCGGCCTGGCAGCCGGCCACGTACGACCACAACCAGACACGCCTGCCGCTCACCGGGGCGCACACGACGATCCAGTGCGCGGCGTGCCACATCAATAACAACTACCAGCTCGTGTTCACCGACTGTTACCAGTGCCATCAGCCGAATTTTGTACAAGCGACGAACCCGAACCATGTCACAGGGAACTTCAGCCACGACTGCCTGACGTGCCATTCAACGGTCGCCTGGCAGCCTGCGACGTTTGACCATGCGACGACGCACTTCCCGCTCACCGGCGCGCACACGGCGATCCAGTGCAACGCATGCCACATCAACGGGAACTACCAACTCGTCTACGCCAACTGCTATCAGTGCCACCAGACGAACTTTGAGCAGGCGGCGAACCCGAACCATGTCACGGGGATCTTCAGCCATGACTGCACGACGTGCCACACGACGGTGGCCTGGCAGCCGGCGTCGTTCGACCATGCAACGACGCACTTCGCGCTCACGGGCAAGCATACGACGACGGCCTGCGTGTCGTGCCATACGAACGGCAACTACCAGCTCGTCTATGCCAACTGCTATCAGTGCCACCAGACCGAATATGCGCAGCCGACGGACCCGAACCACGTGTTGGCGAACTTCGACCATAACTGCGCGACGTGCCACACGACGACCGCTTGGAATCCGTCGACGCTCAATCATGACGGGCTCTACTTCCGCATCAACTCCGGAACACACCGGGGGCAATGGACGACCTGCGCGACGTGCCACAACGTACCGACGAGTTACGCACAGTTCACCTGCTTCACCTGCCACACGCACGATAAGGCGGTGACGGACGGCCACCACACGGGCGTGTCTGGCTACAGCTACACGAGCGCTGCCTGCTATAGCTGCCACAGGGGCGTCTGATGCGGACGATTGCCATCATGGGGATCTTTCTCATGGCGATTTCCGCGGCGTTCGGCGCTGTCCGGGCCGACAGCGCGCGCGTCACGATCACCTACCTCGCCGGGGACGCCGTCTACATTTCTGTCGGCCGGAACGCGGGCGTCGCGGATTCGAGCTTCTGTTTTGTCTTGGAACGAAGGGACACCATCGCGGTCCTCAAGGTCGTGGCGATGAGTTCAAAATCGTCCGTCTGCCGCATCATCACGACGCGGCGACCGCTCCGCGTCGGCGAGGCGGTCAGCGTTCCGTTCGTGGAGACCGAGGCCCCCGTGGCCCAAGCGGCAACGCCGGCACGCGATTCCACTCTGCGCACGTCCGACACGCTCCGGATCCGGAAGGTTTCCCCGGCGCAGCCGCCAGCGCTCGCGCTCCACGGACGCGTGAACGCCCAATACAGTTCGGTCACGCAGTCCACGGGCGGGCCCACGCTGAAGCGCCCGGGCATTGTTCTCAATCTGCGGGGAGCACTGCGCGATATACCCGTGAAATTCGAGCTCTATGGGAACTTCCGTTCCTTGAGCTACGGCGGACCCCTCTTCGGCGGCACGAGCGTGAACCAGAACCGCATATACACGCTCTCGCTCCAGTACGACGATGGTCTGAATCATGTCGCGGCCGGCCGCGTCGCCCAAGCGATGATCGGAAGCGCGGGCTCCATCGACGGCGTCATCCTCTCCCGGCGCATCGACAATCTCACCGTCGGCGTCTCGGGGGGATATGAGCCGCTCTTCACCCAGCGTTCGTTCGGGTCCGACTATAGGAAGTTCTCACTCTTCAGCAATTATACCGTCGAGGGGGACCTACCGGCGTCCGCCACGGTCGCCTACACGAGAAGCTTCTACCATTCCGCCTTGGAGCGCGATGTCGCGAGCGCCGCCGCGACGATCACGCCGTCGGGAGACTGGTTCTTCATGGCACAGGGCGACGTCGACCTTCATGCAAAACGCGGGGATGCCCTCATCGCGCATCCGAGTCTCTCGAACCTCTACAGCTCGGTGCGCTACCGGATCTCGCAGAGCGTGTCGGCCGGCGTCGGCGTCTCCGCCTGGCGGCCGACATACGCCTTCTCGACCGTTGCATCGATCCCCGATTCCCAGCTTGACCACACGCTCCGGACGAGCCCGTCGGCGAACGTCTCGGTCCTGTTCCCCTCCGGCATTTCGGTCTATGATACGTACAGCACCCGGTCGTCCGACGGCGGGTTCGGGAAGGAGTATTCGAACTATTCGTCGCTCAACGTCGCGAACCTCTGGGGTCAGGGGCTTTCGGCGCGCGGTTCGCTGAGCTTCAACACGACGGCCTTCGCCCGGATGCGGGGACTCGGCGGCGCCCTGCAAAGGTCGTTCCTTGGCTTCGCCGACGCGACCGTGCGGTACCAATGGTACCGGTACGAGTACACGAGCTTCACCGGCGTGACGACAAGCAAAACGGCCGGGTTCGACCTCATGATCAGCGCGTTTCCCGCACTGACCTTCTGGGGGAGCCTCGAACGGATGATGAGCAAGGACGCCAACACGACGTCGGTGTTCCTCGACATCGGCTGGAGATTCTGACGCGTGGAAACGCTCTACACCGTCGGCGTCTTCGCCGTGCTTCTCGCCCTCGTCGCCATCCCTTACTGGCGGAAACTCGCACACGCGCAGCAAGCGGCGCACCAGGCCCACAGCAAGAGCACGAGGGCCGGGATCTCCGAACCCGCGACGCTCCACCCCAAGATCGATATTCTCAACTGCATCGGCTGCGGAAGCTGTGTCCAGGCCTGTCCCGAGGACGTCCTCGGGATCGTCCACGGCAAGGCGACGATCATCCACAGCTCGCGCTGCGTGGGACATTCGCTCTGCGAGGAGGTCTGCCCCGTCGGCGCGATCACGATGGGATTCGGAGCGCCGAAGCAGGGCTATGAGATCCCCATCTACGACGAGCATTTCGAATCGAACATTCCGGGGCTCTACATCGTCGGCGAACTCGGGGGCGTCGGGCTCATCAAGAATGCGATCGAACAGGGGATCAAGGCGGTGAATCACGCCGCGGAGACCGTCCTGAAGGGAAGCTCCGGCACGGCCGACCTCGTCATCGTCGGGGCCGGACCCGCGGGAATCGGCGCCGCGCTCGCCTCCAAGACGCTCGGGATCCGGTCCGCGGTCCTCGAACAGTACGATCTCGGCGGTTCGATCCTCCACTACCCACGACAGAAGCTCGTCCTGACGAGCACGGTGGACATCCCGCTCTACGGAAAGCTCAAGGCGTCCGAGATCAGCAAGGAGGAGCTCCTCTCGCTCTTCACCGGCATCGTCGACAAGCAAGGGCTCAAAATCCGGACCCAGCAGAAGGTGGAATCGATCACGCGCCAGGCGGATGGATTGTTCCAGGTGACGTCCTCTACGCAGTCGTACTCCGCGCGGTCGGTCATTCTTGCGATCGGCCGGCGGGGATCGCCGCGCAAGCTCGGCGTCATCGGGGAAGAACTTCCCAAGGTGGCGTACCGGCTCATCGACGCAGAGAACTACACGGGACGCCACCTTCTGGTCGTCGGCGGGGGCGACAGCGCCATTGAGGCCGCGATCGCGCTCGAACGCCAAAGCGGAAACACGGTCACCCTGAGCTACCGCAGGGAGGAATTCGTGCGGCTCAAGGAAAAGAACAGCGAGCGGATCGGGGAACTCATCAAGCGCAGGAAGGTGGCGGTGCTGTTCCAAACCGAGGTCGCCGAGATCCGGCCCCAAGAGGTGGTTCTGCGCGGCCCGGAGAACGCCGTGCACACCATCAAGAACGACTTCGTGTTCGTTTTCGCGGGGGGAGAGCTACCGGCGGAGTTCCTGCAGAAGATCGGCGTCCAGTTCCGCACCGAGGAAATGCTCGCAACAGCCTGAGCGAAGGCTCAGGGCGAGAGCCCCTTTTTCACTTCTTCTTCTTTCACTTCCGAGATCGCCCCGACGACGAGCGCGAGGTACCGGTCGAGCGCGCAGTCAAGGTTCATCCGTGCCATGCAATACCCGTTCACCGTCTGGAACGAGCAGCGGGCGCAGACGGCGTTCCGCAGGACCCGGACGTAGTCGTTCATGCTGTTGCTCTCGACGCTGTTGACGATCTCGACGATGAGGGGGAGGTGCTGCTGAACCGTGCATTCCTGGGCCGGGTCGATGCGGCAGTTTCCGACGCCGTCGCTGTCAAGGCAGCGGCCGCACACGTGCGCGTGGATCGCCTGCCTGTATGCGAGCATCGCCACAGAAGCCCGCAGCCCTAGGCCGTCGCTGCGCCGGGTGCGGCGCTCTCCATCTGCGCCCGGACGGTCTCGACGATCTGGAGGACGAGGGGGTAGTAGCGGTCGATCGCGCACTCGAGGTCGTTCCGGCGTTTGCAGCTCATGTCGGCGTTCTGGTGCTCGCAGAGGATGCAGACGTTGCGCCGCAGAAGGTTGACGTACCCCTCGATGGAATCCGACTTCGCGTTCGCGATCGTGATGACGATCTGCGGGAGGAACGATTTCAACGCGCACTCCTCGCCGACCGGAAGGCGGCACTCCCCGTGTCCGTCGCCGTCGAGACAGCGCGGACAGATCTTCTCCTGGATCACCTGCCAATATTGGTCGAGTTCCATTGGTTCCTCCTTTTTTCCCGGGCCTGAGCGGCCCGGGGCGCGCTACATGTTGAACCCTTCGCGGATCTGGTCCAGGACGTCGAACTTCGTCCGGAGCTTCAGCTTCGTCTCCTCGAGGAGGCGTATCGACTTCTGCCTGAGGAGGATGAGTTCGTTGAGCATGATCTTGACGTCCGGATAGGTGCATTCATCCCGGAACTCGGCGTACTTCAGGATCGATTTCTTCTCCTTCTCCGCAGCGCGTTCGAGCGCCGAACAGAGGTCCTTGCAGTTATGGGCGCACTGATGTTTCTGTTGTGTCATGGTATCCTCCTTACACGATTGGCGTGGCAGCATCAACGACCAGTTGTTCGCCCCGCAGGAGGGCCTGGTGATTAATCTCCAGCAAATGATGATACCGCTCGGGGAGCACCTGCGCGAGGGCCTTCACGACCGACGCGATGCTCACGACCTCACAGGCGCTCAGGAACGAGCCGAGCATCACCATGTTCTTCACTTTCATGTTGTTGAGCTTCCGCGCCTCGTCCTCCGCCGGGACCGGAACGACGGTGATATCGGTTCTGGACGGCGGAATGATGCACGCATCGCTGTCGTACATGAGGATGCCGTTCGGCTTCACGGCATGCTCGAACTTCAGCACCGACGGCTGGTTCAGCGCGAGCACCGCGTCGAACCGCGTCACCAGCGGCGAGCTGATCGGCTTCGTGGAGATGATGACGACGCAGTTTGCCGTGCCTCCGCGCATCTCAGGCCCGTACGACGGCATCCAGGAGACCTCTTTGCCTTCCACCAGCCCGGCGTACGCGAGGGTCATGCCCATCGAGAGCACGCCCTGGCCGCCGAACCCTGCGAATAATATCTCGTGTGTCATGAGTGTTGGCCTTCCTTCTTCTGCACAGGTTGAACGAGCGTTCCTTCCACCTTGATGTCGCCCAAGGGGTAGAGCGGGAGCATGTTCTTCTCCAGCCATTTGTTCGACTCGACGGGTGTCATCTTCCATCCGGAGGGGCAGTTGGAGACCACCTCGATGAGGCAGTATCCCTTCTTCTCCTTCTGGTACTGAAATGCCTTCGTGATCGCCTTCTTCAATGCGCGCACCGTGTTCGGACTGTACACCGCGTGGCGGGAAACGGAGTAGACCCCGGGGAGCATCGCGAGGAGCTCCGTAATCTTGAGGGGATACCCCATCGTGGCGGTCTCACGGCCTTCCGGCGTCGTGCTCGTCTTCATGCCGATGAGCGTCGTGGGGGCCATCTGCCCGCCGGTCATCCCGTAGATGCCGTTGTTGATGAATAGGACGAGGATGTTCTCTCCGCGGTTGGCGGCGTGGATCGTTTCGGCCGTGCCGATCGCGGCAAGATCGCCGTCGCCTTGGTACGAGAACACGTACTTGTCCGGGAGCACCCGCTTGATCCCCGTCGCCACGGCCGCCGCGCGTCCGTGCGCGGCTTCCTGCATGTCGACGTCGAGATACTGGTAGGCGAACACCGAACACCCGACCGGCGCGACGCCGATCGTGTCCTGGCGGATCCCGAGCTCATCGACGACCTCCATGAGGAGCTTGTGGACGACGCCGTGTCCGCACCCGGGACAGTAGTGCATCCGCGTCTCGGTGAGCGTCTCCGGTTTGGTCCAGACGGCTTCGAGCGCCGGCTGGAGCTCTGCGACTTCAGGCATAGATTTGCTCCTCTCTTGGTTCATCGTGCAATTGCGCGATCCGGGCTTCGACGCTCGCGAGGACCTCCTCGGGAGAGGGGATCATGCCCCCCATCCTGCCGAAGAACGTCACGGGCACCTTGCCGTTGACGCCCAGACGGACATCCTCGACCATCTGGCCGGAATTCAGTTCGACGACATGCATGCCTTTCACTTTTGCGCTGAGCTCCCGGACCATGTCGTAGGGATACGGGTAGAGCGTCTTGGGCCGAAGCAGCCCGAGCTTCAGGCCCTTGTTCCGGCCCATCTCGACGGCGCTGTGGCAGATCCGCGCGGCCAGACCGTAGGCCACCAACACGATGTCGGCATCGTCCGTGTGTATGAGCTCGTAGCGGACCTCCGTCTGCATCTTCCGGTACTTCTCCTGGAGGTGCTTATTGATGTCCTCCATCTTCTCCGGCTGAATGTGGAGCGACGTGATGATGTTGCGCTCGCGCCCGCCGCTTTTCCCGGTGGTCGCCCACGGCTTGGCGGTCTCGTGGTCCTTCGGATCGTACTCCCGAAACACGACCTTTTCCATCATCTGGCCAAGCGCGCCGTCGGCGAGGATCATCACCGGGTTGCGGTACTTGTCGGCGAGGTCGAACCCGTCGAAGACGAAGTCCGCCATCTCCTGGACCGAGTCGGGCGCGAGGACGAGGAGCCGGTAGTCGCCGTGGCCCCCTCCCTTCGTCGCCTGGAAATAGTCACCCTGGGAAGGCTGGATTGTCCCGAGACCCGGGCCGCCGCGGTTGACGTTCACGACGAGGCAGGGGAGCTCGGCGCTCGCGATGTAGGAGAGTCCCTCCTGCATAAGGCTGATGCCCGGGCTCGAAGAGGACGTCATGGCGCGGACCCCGGCGCCGGCGGCGCCGTAGACCATGTTGATCGCCGCGAGCTCGCTCTCCACCTGGAGCACGACCATGCCGCGCTCGCGCGCCTCCGCGGTGAGATATTCGAGGATCTCCGATTGCGGTGTGATCGGATAGCCAAAGTACGCACGGCAGCCGGCGCGGATCACCGCTTCGGCGAGCGCCTCGTTGCCTTTCATGAGAAGCGGTTCGCTCATGACGTCACCTTCCCCTCTTGCAGTTCGTCGATGGAAATGCGGATATCGCGCTGGACGTTGCGGATCTCAGCGATGCGCTCCCTCTTCCCGCCCTTCCGGGCGCGGTAGACCGTGATCACCGCGTCGGGGCAGACGAGGGCGCAATTCACGCAGCCCGTGCAGTTGTCCTGCACGAGGACCGCGTAGTGATATCCCTGCTTGTTGATCCCTTTCGAGAGCTTGAGGCTCTCCTGCGGACAGGCCTCGATGCAGAGCTCGCACCCTTTGCACGTCTCCACGTCGATCGCCACCGTTCCTCGGATAATCGCCATTCGTCGTCCTTCACAAAGTATCATATGAAATGCGGCCGGCGCGTTCGCGCCGGCCGCCGCTCGGGCGTCACGCCTCGACTTCCCGGGGGAGCTCCTCTTCGATCCACTTCGTCAGCTCATGGATGCTCGGGACACGGCCTGTCACTTTCACCTTCTCGTTGACCGTGACCTCCGGTGTATAGGTGACGCCCTGCTTGATGAGTTCATGGACATCATGAACCCATTCTACCGCGCCCTCGGGTTCGAGGGAACCAAGCGCCGCATGGGCATTGGCGACGATCTGTTCTGTTCTGGGTCCGGGGAACGCCGATATTCTGATGATCATGCCCTACTCCTTGCTATGCTGTTGTCGACTCTGATTTATTTTGGATCTTTTGCAATACCTTTGATGACGCCGCGCCGTTCCCCCGGGAGCTCATCTGCGCCTCGAAGACCGCCATCGCTGAGATGTTGACGATGTCGGTCACCTCGTTGCCGGGCACGATGAGGTAGACGGGCTTTCGGATCCCCAGGAGCATCGGCCCGATCGCCGTCGCGCCGGCGAGCTTCGCAAGGAGCTTGTAGGCGATGTTCGCGGAGGTGAGGTCGGGGCAGATGAGGATATTCGCGCCGCCCTTGAGCGTGCTGAACGGGTACAGCTCGTTGAGGATGTCGGGAGAGACCGCCGTGTCCGCCTGCATCTCGCCGTCGACCTTGAGATCGGGTGCGAGCCGCTTGACGATCGCTGTGGCCTTCCGAACCTTTTCCGTCAGCGGATGCTTCGTGCTGCCGAAGTTGCTGAACGACAGGAGCGCCACCCGCGGCTCGATGTCGAACTGCTTGACCTTCTCCGCCGTGAGGATCGCGATCTCGGCGAGCTGCTCGGCAGTCGGGTCGATATTCACGGTCGCGTCGGCGATGAAGATCGTCTGGTTCTTGAACACGAGCATGTAGAGCCCCGCAATGATGCTCGCCCCGTCCTTCTTGCCGATGATCTGGAGCGCGGGGCGCACCGTGTCGGGATACCCCTGCGTGAGCCCCGAAATGAGCCCGTCCGCGTCCCCCTTGTCGACCATCATCATGCCGAAGATATCGTGCATCTTCATCTCACGCTCGGCGTCGAAGTGCGTGACCCCCTTGCGCTGCCGCTTCTGGAAGTACGCGGTGGTGTAGGAATCCAGGTGCTCCGACTTCGAAGGATTGACCATCTCGATGCCGTCGAGACTGATGCCGAGGTCCGCGGCCCGCTGCCGGATGAGGGTGCGGCTGCCGAGGAGAACCGGCTTCGCGATGTTCTCGTCGACGATGATCTGCGCCGCGCGGATGATCTTTTCCTCTTCGCCTTCCGGGAAGACGATCCGCTTCGGCTCCGACTGCGCGCGGTGGATGAAGAACCGCATCACCTCGCGCGATTTGCCGAGACGGGCCTCGAGCGAGTCGCGGTACGCCTCAAAATCCTTGATCGGGCGCCGGGCGACGCCGGAGGTCATGGCGGCCTTTGCGACGGCGGGCGCTTCCCAGAGGAGCACGCGCGGGTCGAACGGCTTCGGGATGATGTACTCGCGGCCGAACTCGATGCGTTTCCCGCCGTAGGCCCGAATGACCGAATCGGGCACGTCCTCCTTCGCCAGGGTCGCCAGGGCGAGCGCGGCGGCCTTCTTCATCTCGTCGTTGATCGAGCTTGCCCGGGCGTCGAGCGTGCCTCGGAAGATGAACGGGAACCCGAGGACGTTGTTCACCTGGTTGGGATAGTCCGAACGGCCGGTCGCCATGATGACGTCGTCGCGCGCGTCGAGGGCGTCCTCGTATGTGATCTCCGGATCGGGGTTCGCCATCGCGAAGACGATCGGGTTGTCGGCCATCGATTTGAGCATTGCCTTCGTGACGACCCCCTTCTTCGAGACGCCGCAGAACGCATCGGCGCCCTTCATGGCCTCTTCCAGGGTCCGCAAATCCGTTTCCGCCGCGAAATACTCCTTGTAGGGGTTCATCCCGTCCGTGCGTCCCTTGTGGACGACACCTTTCGTGTCGACAAGAAGGATGTTCTTGCGCTGCACGCCGAGCGTCTCGTAGAACTTCGCGCAGGCGATGCCCGCCGCGCCCGCGCCGCTGAAGACGACCTTGATGTCGTGGATCTTCTTGCCGACAACCTCGAGCGCGTTGAGGAGCGCCGCGCCGCTGATGATCGCCGTGCCGTGCTGGTCGTCGTGGAACACCGGGATGTTCATCATCTTCTTCAGGTGCTCTTCGATGTAGAAGCACTCGGGCGCCTTGATGTCCTCGAGGTTGATGCCGCCGAAGGTCGGCTCGAGCATCGCCACGGTCTTGACGATCTCGTCGGGGTCGTGGGAGTTCAGTTCGATGTCGAACACGTCGATGTCGGCGAACCTCTTGAAGAGGACCCCCTTCCCTTCCATGACCGGCTTGCCGGCGAGGGCGCCGATGTCCCCGAGCCCGAGGACGGCCGTGCCGTTCGAGACGACAGCGACAAGGTTGCCTTTTGCGGTGTACCGAAACGCGTCATCGGGGTTCGCGAAGATCTCCATGCAGGGATCCGCGACGCCCGGCGTGTACGCGAGCGAGAGTTCACGCTGGGTGGCGCACGATTTTGTCGAGATGACCTCGATCTTGCCGGGTCGTCCCTGTTCGTGATAGTCGAGGGCGTCTTGTTTTCGTATCATGGCGAATTCCTTACGGTAGTTGAGTGTCGTTCAGCAATTTCTTCATGCCGGAAAGCTAGAGTCTCCTGCACGCGATGCCTTCGGGAGGGGCCGGGACCGGCTGCGTCGCGTATGTCCCCTTCAGGCTCTTCCACTGCGGCATGATCGTTTCTGTAAAAAATCTGCGCACATACGCTTCGAGGTCGATTTCGGCCCGGTCCTCATCGTCGATGCAGACGTAGCAGTCGACCTGGCCGACGTGGTTCTGGATCGCCCGGGGGATGAGCGCATAGGACATGACTTCATGGATCCTCCAGCAGTACCGGCCGGAGTCCGGATCGTACGTATTCGGTATGTCGGACATCGTCTCGACGGGCCGTCGGAGTTCGAGGTTGACCGTCACGCGTTCGCAATATTTGCACGGTTTGTCAGATCGCATCACTGGGCGTCCTTTTTTGTCAATGCACCTGAACCGTTCCGGCCGCGATATACTTGCACTCGACCGCGTATCGTTCGAGCTCCTCGCGGAAGTCCGGATGCGCGATGTCGACGAGCGCCTGGATGCGGCGACGGATCGGCTTCCCGTAGAGGTCTGCGACCCCGAATTCCGTGACGACGTAGTGCACGTCGTAGCGCGACGTGGTCACGCCCGCACCGCTGGCGAGCTGCGGGACGATGCGCGAGAGCTTCCCGTGCTTCGCCGTCGAGGGGAGGGCGATGATGGGCTTTCCCCCCTTGCTCCTCGAGGCGCCGCGGATGAAATCGACCTGGCCGCCGACGCCGCTGTAGAACGCCCGGCCGATGGAATCCGCGCAAACCTGCCCGGTAAGGTCGACCTCGATGGCGGAGTTGATCGCAACCATCTTGTCGTTCCTCGAGATGATGAACGGGTCGTTCACGTAGTGCGACGGATGGAACTCGATCACCGGGTTGTTGTCGATGAAATCGAACAGCGGCCGCGACGCCAGGACGAACGACGCGATGATCTTCCCCGGATGGAGCGTCTTCTTTTCGTTCGTCAATATGCCGTCCTCGACGAGCTTGATGACGCCGTCGGAGAACATCTCCGTGTGCATGCCGAGGTCTTTCTTCCCGTGGAGGAACTTGAGGACCGCGTCCGGGATGGCGCCGATGCCGAGCTGAAGCGTCGAGCCGTCCTCGATGAGGCCGGCGATGTTCTTGCCGATCTTCTGGTAGACGTCGAGCTCCTCGGAGGTGAGGTTGCCATCCACCTGGGGAAGTTCTTTCAAAGGGACGTCCACCTCGACGCAGCAGGTGAGCTTGTCGATGTGGATGAAGCAGTCGCCGAGCGTACGAGGCATGTTCGGGTTGATCTGGGCGATGACGATGCTCGCGACCTCGGTCGCCGGCTTTGTGCACTCCACGCCGACGCCGAAGCTGCAGAACCCGTGCTCGTCGGGGGGCGAGAGGTGTACGAGCGCGACGTCGACCGGTACGACGCCGCTATAGAAGAGGCGCGGGATCTCCGAGAGGAAGATCGGCGTGAAGTCGGCCCGGCCGTCGTTCACCGCTTCGCGGACGTTCTTTCCGATGAACAATGCGTTGTGCCGGAAGTGCCCCTCCATCTCCGGGAGCGAATAGCGCGTCTTTCCGACGGTCATGAGGTGGAACACCTCGACGTCCTCAAGCTCGAGATACCGGTCGCACATCGCGTCGACGAGGACCTCGGGCATCGCGCACCCGGGATGGACGTAGACCTTGTGCCCGGACGTGATGAGCTTCGCGGCCTCGGCGGGTGTCCGTAATTTCGACTTATATCGTTCGATCCATTGCATGTTCATGCTTTCATGGGAGCATCGTGTCAAGGAGCCGCGAGGGCATTTCGAACCGCCGGGCGATCGCTTCCTTCGTGCACTCGCCGTCGAACGTACAGACGCCGCGTCCGAGCCCGGCGTTCTCCTGAAGCGCGGGGCCGACGCCTTTCTTCGTGATCTCGAGGAGGCTCGGCAACAGCGCGTTCGTAAGGCCGTAGGTCGCGGTCCGGGCGACGTTGGCTGCAATATTCGGGACGCAGTAGTGGATGACGTCGTGGAGGAGGTACGTCGGATTTTCGATCGTCGTGGGCCGGCTCGTCGCGACGCATCCGCCCTGGTCGATCGAAACGTCGATGATGATCGATCCGGGCTTCATCTTCTGGACCATCGCCTCGGTGACGAGATGCGGTGCGCGCTCGCCCTTGATGAGCACCGCGCCGATGACGACGTCGGCGAACTGGAGCGCCTTTCGCAGGTTGTACTCGTTCGTCACGGCGGTGATGACGCCGTAGTTGAACCGCTGTTCGAGCGAGCGGAGGCGGCTCAGTTCGATGTCGAGAACGATGATCTCCGCGCCCGCGCCGAGCGCCATGCGGGCGGCGGCCGCGCCGACCGTGCCGGCGCCGATGATGACGACGGTCGCAGGGGGGACGCCGGTGATGCCGCCGAGGACGATACCCCGGCCGTTATTGCTGCTTTCGAGGAACCGCGCGGCGATCTGGATCGACATCTGACCGGCGATCTCGCTCATCACCTGGAGGATCGGGAGGTCCCCGTGCGCGTCCTCGATGAGCTCAAATCCGACCGCGGTGATCCGCTTCCGGAGGAGCTGGTCCATGACCTTCGTCCGGGCGACCGCGAGGTGGAGGAACGTGAAGAGCGTCTGCCGCTCGAGGAGCCGCTGGCAGTCCGTATCGGTGGGCGGCGAGATCTTCAGGAGGAGTTCCGAACGCCCGAACACCTCGTCGCTCGTATAGACGATCTGCCCGCCGACCGCGGCGTAGTCCTCATTCGAGAAGCGGGATGCGTTGCCGGCATCGCGCTCGACGAAGACCTGATTGCCGGCCCCCACGAGGGCCTGAACGCCCGCGGGCGTGAGAACTACCCGCCGCTCATGGCTTGGATCTTCTTTGAGAATGCCAATATTCACACTGCTAGCCCTTCGGATGTGGAGACGCCGATCTCTTATAAAGCATCACAATTAACATGCCATACACTCCCGGCACAAAATCCCCGTTTCTCGCCCCCTTTTCCACTACGGCCTTCGTGAGATTTCAGGTTTGACAATATCGAGTGGCTGATTTTCACATATGAGAGGCTCCTCCCCCCCGGGGCTTTCCCTTGGTCTTCCGGCGTCCGCCGTCCGGGGAAGAACGAGGACCAAACCGTCCTTTGGTCGCATCCCCACGGGCTCTTCGGTACTCCATCGCCCGGGACGTGCGAATATTCTCAGAGATAGGAATGAGAGAGGGAAACGCACCGAAAATCCTTGACAATGGCCCCCAAATTGCGTGAACTCTCATTCATGAGAAGAGGACAAAAAAGGGTTTTTCATGGATGAGAAGTTCTGGTGCGGCATTCGCATGGAATGCCGCCAATTTCGCCGTTCCAAGGGCGGTACGGGGTTTGTAGTATGTAGGGAACAGACATATACCGACACATTCACCGCTCAAAGAGGTTTGCACACATGCCCACGCAGGAAGTCATCGTCCGCCAGATCCGGGGGATCACGTTTGCCGGAAAATCCGATTCCAATCACTGGGTGGTCATGGACGGACCCGAGATCTTTGACGGCAGCGAGTCGGGGCCGCGGCCGAAGGAGCTCGTCCTGATCGCGCTCGGCGGCTGCACGTCGAGCAACATCATTCCGATCCTGAAGAAGAAGCGCGTTCCGATCGAAGGCTTCGAGGTGCGCCTGCGCGGGACCGTCCGCGACGAACACCCGCAGATCTACACCGACATCGCCATTGAATACACCTTTTACGGGGTCGGCATCAACCCCAAGGACGTCGAGCGGGCCATCGAGCTCTCGACCACGAAGTACTGCGCCGTTTCGGCGATGCTCAGAGGCAACGTCAACATCACGGATTCCTACACGATCGTCGAATCGAAGACGGCGCCGCTCCCCCTCGTTCCCGCGTAGAGGGTCCCGGCCGCCGCCGCACTGTGGAATCACCATGAGATAAGGGTACGCACATGAAAACCAACAGACTCCTCTCCCAGCTCCAATTCAGCGCTCTCATTGCCGCACCGTTCCTCCTCGCCTTCTTCCTTCTCGCATTGTGCTTCGGCTGCAACGAAGGAAAACAGAAACCGGCCGCGGCCCCGGTACTCGTCACCATCGAGAACATGCAGATCGCGTACGGGAAAGAGGTGAAATACAACCACATGTACGCGGACTTCGTCAGACAGGCGGAAAAGGAGCATCTCGCGAACATCGCCCAGCGGTTCCGCGCGATCGCCCGCTCCGAGGAGATCCACGCGAACCTCCACGCCGGGTTCCTCAAGCAGCACGGGGTCGAACCTCGGATGCCGGTGATCGATTCCGTCACCGTCGGCAGTACCCTCCAAACCCTGAAGATGTCGATCAGCAGCGAGGAGATCGAGACCGAGTCGATGTATCCGAACCTCATTCGCACCGCGGAGCTCGAAAAACTCCCCGACGCAAAGGATCAGCTCACCCTGGTCCGGGAAGCGGACATCCGGCACACGGAGCTCCTCAAGGAGGTCCTCGACAAATCGGGGAAGATCGTGAAGTCGCCTTACCTCGTCTGTCCGAACTGCGGGTACATCCTCACGGCTCCGGCCGCGGAGTGCCCGAACTGCCACGCCGCCGGGGCTTTGCTTGAAAAGGTCCAGTAAGATCCTCTGACCGGCAGATCCTTGCGGCGGCGGGGATCGTGCCGGGAAGAACGCATCGTCATTCACTTTGAAGGAGACGTTATGGTCCGCACACGCATACTCATCATGGGCGCAGCAGGAAGGGATTTCCACAACTTCAACACCGTCTTTCGGGACAACGCGCAATACGAAGTGGTGGCATTCACCGCCACGCAGATCCCGAACATCGACGGCAGGAGATATCCCCCTGAGCTCGCCGGACGGCTCTACCCCCACGGCATCCCCATCCATCCCGAATCGGACCTCCTCTCGCTCATCCGGCAGTATTCGATTGACGAGGTCGTCTTCTCCTACTCGGACATCTCCTTCCAGGAGCTCATGGCGAAAGGCTCCCGGGTCATCGCCGCCGGCGCCGACTTCAAGCTCCTCGGGACGCGGCATACCATGGTCAGGTCCAGCGTTCCCGTCATCGCGGTGGTCGCGGTCCGGACCGGCGCCGGCAAGAGTCAGACGTCGCGGAAGGTCTGCGACATCCTGCGGTCGAGCGGCAAGCGGGTCTCCGCCATCCGGCATCCCATGCCGTACGGCGACCTCGTCCGGCAGCGCGTCCAGCGCTACAAGACGCTCGACGATCTCGTCCGTAACGAGTGCACCGTCGAGGAGATGGAGGAATATGAACCGCACATCGTGAACAACACCACCATCTATGCGGGCGTCGACTACGAGGCGATCCTGCGCGAGGCGGAGAAGGAGTCCGACGTCATCGTCTGGGACGGCGGCAACAATGACATGTCGTTCTACAAGCCCGATCTCACGATCACCGTCGTCGACCCGCACCGGGCGGGCCACGAGGTCTGCTACTATCCCGGCGCGACGAACCTCGCCCTCGCAGATGTCATCGTCATCAACAAGATCGACACCGCGCCCAAGGGATCGGTCGACCTCGTGAAGCGGAACATCGCCGGGATCAATCCCGATGCCATCGTCGTCGAAGCTGCCTCGCCGGTCACCGTGGAAGACGAGAAGATCATCCGCGGAAAGCACGTCCTCGTCGTCGAGGACGGGCCCACGCTCACGCACGGGGAGATGGCGTACGGCGCGGGCATCATCGCCGCGCGCCAGTTCGGTGCGGCGTCGCTCGTCGATCCGCGCCCGTGGGTCGTCAAATCGATCGCCGACACCTACCGGAAGTATCCCAGAATCGGTACGCTTCTCCCGGCCATGGGATACGGCGGAGACCAGGTCCGGGACCTCGAGGAAACGATCAACCGCGTCGAGTGCGACAGCGTCATCATCGGGACGCCTATCGATCTCCGGCGGGTCATTCATATCAACAAGCCCTCCGTGCGCGTGGGATACAGCCTCGCGGAGACCACGAAGCCCGATCTCCAAACGATCATCACGGAGTTCCTCCACCGCTACCATGACAAGGAAGAGCATGCATACGAAACGCGATTTTCTTAGCATCGCCGACTGGTCCGGCGACGATCTCCGGCAGATCCTGGACATCTCCCGGAGGGTGAAGGAGTATCCGGCGAACTTCGTCCAGGCGCTCCAGGGCCGTTCGGTCGCCATGATCTTCGAGAAGCAGTCCCTCCGGACGCACGTCACCTTTGACGTGGGCATCCATCAGCTCGGCGCGCACGCCGTCTACCTGACCCAAGGCGACATCAGCCTCGGGAAGCGTGAATCGGTGCGCGACACGGGAAAGAACCTCGAGCGGTGGGTGGATGCCGCCGTGGTCCGGACGTACGCCCACCAGACGTGCGTCGAGCTGGCGGCCGCGATGTCGATCCCCGTGGTGAACGCTCTCACCGACCTGGAGCACCCGTGCCAGGCGGTGGGGGATTTTCTCACCGTCCGGGAACATCTCGGCTCGTACGACGGCAAGCTCATGGTCTTTATGGGGGACGGGAACAACGTCTGCCACTCCCTCATGCTCATGGCCGCGAAGCTCGGCATGAACTTCACCGCGTGCACGCCGCGCGGTTACGAACCGGATATGAGCGTCTTCAAGGCGAGCGCCGGGGCGGCCGAGGAATCGGGGGCGCGCATCGAGATCCTCCACAATCCGAAAGAGGCCGTCCGCCACGCGGACATCGTCTACACCGACGTCTGGACGAGCATGGGCCAGGAGGCCGAACAGGAGGCCCGCCACGACGCGTTCAGGGAGTTCCAGGTGAACGAGAAGCTCATGTCGCACGCGAGGAGCCACGCGCGGTTCATGCACTGCCTCCCCGCGCACCGCGGTGAGGAGGTGACCGACGGCGTGATGGACTCGGCGAACTCCGTGGTGTTCGACCAGGCGGAGAACCGTCTCCACACCGAAAAAGCCATCCTCGTCTCCCTGCTTCAGGGTGACTGATTGCAGAGCACCATTCTCATCGCCGTCGGGGGGAATTCGCTCATCCGCGCCGGCGAGCGCGGACTGATCCCGGAGCAGGCTGCCAACGCAAAGGTCATCTGCGAGGGCATCGCCGAACTTGCGGCGCGCGGATACCGCATCGTCATCACCCACGGGAACGGGCCGCAGGTCGGCTCGCAGCTCCTGCGCTCTGAGGCCGCCTCCGGCCAGACCTACACGCTTCCCTTGGACGTCTGCGTGGCGATGACGCAGGGGGAGATCGGCTACATCCTCCAGACGACCCTCCAGAGTGCGCTCGCCGAGCGGAAGCTCTCGACGCCCGTCGCGGCCATCCTCTCCCTCGTCCTCGTCGACCCCCGCGACCCCGCGTTTCGGCATCCGACGAAGCCGATCGGCCCGTTCTACCGCGAGGCCGACGCCCAGGCGAAGGCCCGGACGCTCGGATGGACCGTGGTCGACGACGCCGCGCGGGGATACCGCCGCGTCGTCCCCTCCCCGAAACCCGCCGGCATCATTGGCCTCGAGGCGATCGAACACTGCCTCTCGCACGGCATCATCGTGATCACGGCCGGCGGCGGCGGCATTCCCGTCGTGGAGGAAGGGGGCGCTCTGCGGGGGATCGAGGCGGTCATCGACAAGGACCGCGCGTCGCAGATGCTCGCCACCAGGCTCGGGCTTGAACGTATGGTCATCTCGACCGACGTCGACAAGGTCTCGCTCCACTTCAACACGCCGTACCGCCGCCCGATCGACCGTGCGGACCTCCGGACGGCGAGGGGATACCTCGCGGCGGGACACTTCGCCGAAGGAAGCATGAAGCCGAAGATCGAGGCCGCGGTCGCGTTCGTCGAACAAGGGGGCTGCGAGGCCATCATCACCGACCCCCGTCACCTCCTGGAATCCCTGGACGGGCTCTCCGGCACGCACATCATCCGCGAAGAGACACATGAACCTGCACCACATCACTGAATCCCAGCAATTCACGCTCCCCATGCTCCACGAGCTCTTCCGGGAAGCGGACCAGATGGAACGCGTCGCCGCGCGCGGAGGGACCCGCGACTACGAGCACGCCGTCATGGCCTCGCTCTTCTACGAACCGTCGACGCGGACCCGGTTCTCCTTCGAATCGGCGATGCTCCGGCTGGGGGGCCGGGCGATCTCGACCGAGCGAGCCCAGGAATTCTCCTCCGTCATCATGGGGGAGACGCTCGAGGACACGATCCGCGTGGTAAACCATTACGCCGACGTCATCGTCCTCAGGCACAACGAGATCGGCGGAGCCGCTCGCGCCGCAGCCGTTTCCTCCGTCCCCGTCATCAACGCGGGCGACGGAAAAGGGGGCCAGCACCCGACCCAAGCCCTCCTCGACCTCTACACGATCCAGAAGGAACTCCGCACCATCGACGGCGTCAAGGTCGCGTTCGTCGGCAACCTCGCGACCGGCCGCACCGTGCGTTCCCTGGCGTACCTCCTGGGGAAGTTCGACCGCGTGAAGCTCTATTTCGTGGCGCCTCCCGCCTTGCAGATCCAGGACGACATCCGCGACTACCTGACGCGGCACAATGTATGGTTCGCCCTCGAACACGACCTCCGCACGGTCCTGCCGGAGGTCGACGTCCTCTACGTCACGCGGATCCAGAGCGAAGTCTTCCCGGGCGGCGGCGCGGCGCCCGACAAGCCGGCCCCATTCATCCTCGACGAGTCGACCGTGAAACTCCTCCGGCCATCGTCGCTCATCATGCATCCGTTGCCGCGACTGAACGAGATCGCCCCGTCGGTCGACGCGGATCCCCGCGCTGCGTATTTTCGGCAAACGCGGTACGGCGTCTTCATCCGGATGGCGCTCATCACCTCCGTTCTTCAGCGGTAGGACGCGGCCAGACGTTGCGCCGCAAGGTTTGTTCACACACATTCACTTTGGAACCATACATGACCTCCTTCCCCCGACCATCGACCCCCTTCACGCTTTCACCGCGCCGCGCCCGGTACATCGACGTCTCCGACATCGTCGAGGACGGCGCGAGTCGGACCGCCGACCCTGAACTCCAGCTGTTCGAACAGCTCGACCTCCTCTACCGGACCACCTGCAGCATCCTGTTCAATTTCGTGCCGACGTCCGGTCACCCCGGGGGAAGCATCTCGTCCGGCAGGATCGTCCAGTCGCTCCTCTTCCACACGATGGAGTACGACTTTGCGGACCCCGAACGTCCGGAGGCGGACATCATCTCGTACGCCGCCGGGCATAAGGCAATGGGGCTCTACGCGCTCTGGGCCCTGCGGAACGAACTCGTGCGCCAAGGATCAGAATTGATGGGGATCAGCGGCGTCATGGCCCCGGAGGCGCGCCAGCTGCGCCTCGAGGACCTCCTCGGGTTCCGAAGGAACGCGACGAACGGGCTGCCGCTCTTCCGCCGGTACAGCGCGAAGCCGCTCGACGGCCATCCGACGTGCGCGACGCCGTTCATCAAGATCGCGACCGGGGCGAGCGGCGTCGGGGTTCCCGCGACGCTCGGTCTTGCCGCGGCCGCGATCGATCTCTACCGCACGAGCGCGCCGAAGGTCCACATGCTCGAAGGCGAAGGCGGAATGACCCCCGGACGCGTCCATGAAGCCCTCGCGGCGGCCTCCGCGACGCAGCTCTATAACGCGTTCCTCCATGTCGACTGGAACCAGGCGTCCATAGACTCCAACCATGTCTGCCGGGAGGACGGGGTCCCGGGCGACTATGTCCAGTGGGACCCGAGAGAGCTCTGCTACCTCCACGACTGGAACGTCATCTTCGTCCCGGACGGCCACGACTTCCGGCAGGTCATCGCAGCGCAGGAATGCGCCGTCCATCTCGAGTCGAAGCAGCCGACAGCGATCGTCTACCGCACGACGAAGGGCTGGAAGTACGGCCTCGAAGGGAAGGACTCGCACGGAGCGGGGCACAAATTCTGCTCCGAAGGGTACTACCAGTCCCTCAAGGAATGCGAAGCGGCCTTCGGCGTCGCATTCCCCCGCGCGTCGGGCGAAGTTGCGGCCTCCGCGGTGGAACAGCTCTACTTCGACACCCTCATGGTCCTTCGCCAAGCGCTGAAGAACTCCCCTGCGCTCACGCGCTGGGCCACGGAAAAGATCCTCGCTTCAAAGAACCGGCTGGCCCGAAGCAAGCGGGCGATCCGCCCCGAAGCACCCGACCTTTCCGCGCTGTACCGCGGCGACGCCGTCAGCGCCTCGTCGGTCCCCGCCGAGCTCCAGTTCGCGCCGGGATCGTCGGTCACACTGCGCGACGCGCTCGGCAAATCGCTCAACATCATCAACCAGCGGACCGGCGGCGCGATCATGGCGGCTTCGGCCGACCTCCTCGGATCGACGAGCGTGTCGCTGATCAACCGCGGCTTTTCCGACGGGTTCTTCAACCCCGTTACGAACCCCTCCTCGCGCCTCGTCTCCGTGGGAGGGATCTGCGAGGACGCCATGGGGGCCTTCATGGCGGGGCTCTCGAGTTTCGGCCGGCACATCGGCGTCACCTCGTCGTACAGCGCGTTCATTTCCGCCCTCGAGCATGTCGCGGCGCGGCTCCACGGCATCGGGCAGCAGACGCGCGCGAGTGTCACCGGCGAGCCGTACAAGACCTGGATCATGATCAACGCCCACGCCGGCGCGAAGACGGGCGAGGACGGGCCGACGCACGCCGATCCGCAGGCGCTTCAGCTCCTCCAGGAGTGTTTCCCTGACAACGTCATGATCACGCTGACGCCGTGGGACCCCCAGGAGATCTGGCCTCTCCTCGTGGCGAGTCTCAAGCTCCGGCCCGCCGTGCTGGCGCCGTTCGTGACCCGGCCTCCGGAGAAGATCATCGACCGGAAGGCCGCCGGATTGCCGGCAGCGGAGGCCGCCGTACAGGGGATCTACGCCATCCGGCATGCGGAGCGCTCGGCCCCGGACTACCATGGTACGGTCGTCCTCCAGGGGAACGGCGTCGCGAGCATCTTCATCAACGATGTGCTGCCGCGCCTCGAACGGCAGGGCTTGAACCTCAACATCTTCTATGTCACAAGCGCCGAGCTCTTCCGCGCCCTCCCGGCCGAGGAGCAGGAGCGCCTCTTCCCGGAAGCGCTCTCGTTCGAAGCAATGGGGATCACCGACTTCACGCTCCCGACGCTCTACCGGTGGGTACGGAGCGACGAGGGCATTCGGCGATCGCTGCATTCCTTCCGCGGCGGACACTATCTCGGCAGCGGGTCTGCTTCGAAGGTCCTGGAGGAGGCCGGGCTGCACGCCGAAGGACAATTTTCCTCCATCCTTGCCTATGCCACCATGATGGAGAAGACGCAACTCACGACATAACGCCACTCAAGAGAAGGAGGTTGGTCGCATGTTCACCGTTGACCGCACGAATGTTGATCAGCTCTTCCGCCTGTTACAGCAAAAAGGATACACCCTCATCGGCCCGACCGTCCGCGATGGCGCGCTCATTCTCGATGCCATCTCGTCCGCGTCGGACCTCCCCGTAGGCTGGACGGACGACCAGGGTCCCGCCCACTACCGGCTTCGGCGGCGCGACGACGCGAGCCTGTTCGGGTATAGCGTCGGGGCTCATTCCTGGAAACGCTATCTCTTCCCTCCCGCCGTCAAACTCGTCGACGCCCGCCGCCAGGGCAGGTCCATGGATTGTACCTCCCCTTCGCCGGACAGCGCGAGCCAGGGCACACCTCTGAAGAAGTACGCGTTCATCGGCGTCAAACCGTGCGAGCTCAACGCGATCCTCATCCAGGACAAGGTCTTCCTCGGCTCTGGCACGGTCGATCCGTTCTACAAGGCGGCCCGGGAGCGGCTCTTCATCGTCGCGGCGAACTGCACCCAGGCGTCGGGGACGTGCTTCTGCGCCTCGATGGATGCCGGGCCCCGGGCCCAACGCGGGTTCGACCTCGCGATCACCGAGGTCGCCGGAAAACAGCATTACTTCGTGATCGACGCGGGAAGTAAGAAAGGGACAGAGATCCTGCTCGAACTTCCGCACCGCAAATCCAGCCAGCAGGAACTCGACGAGGCGGCCAGGCGCGTGCAAAAGGCGACGGACCAGATGGGCCGGCAGTTGGATACGGCGGGTGTGAGGGACCTTCTCCTGAAGAACCCGGAACACCCCCGCTGGGAGGAGGTCTCGCAGCGCTGCCTGAACTGCGCGAACTGCACGCTCGTTTGCCCGACCTGCTTCTGTTCATCGGTTGAGGACACGACCGACCTCGCCGGCAAGACGGCGGAGCGATGGCGACGGTGGGATTCCTGCTTCACGCTCGATTTTTCGTACATCCACGGGGGCTGCATCCGCTCCTCCGGGAAATCGCGCTTCCGCCAGTGGATGACGCATAAGCTTGCAAGTTGGAACGACCAGTTCGGGTCCTCCGGCTGCGTCGGATGCGGGCGGTGCATCACCTGGTGCCCCGTCGGCATCGACATCACCGAAGAGGTCCGCGCCATCCGCGGCACGAAACGGCAAGAACAGCTCATGCATTCCTAACGAAGGAGACGACCATGGAAAACCTGGAACAGCTACTCGAACACCATCCTTTCTTCAAGGGCCTCGAGCCGAAGCACATAAAACTCGTGGCCGGCTGCGGATCGAACGTCAAGTTCGAGGCCGGGGAGTTTCTCTTTAAGGAAGGCGAAGAAGCGAACGCGTTCTTCATTCTCCGCCGCGGCAAGATCGCCGTTGAGGCGTTCGCCGCCGAGCGGGGCTCGATCATCATCGACACCCTGAACGACGGCGACATCCTCGGGTGGTCGTGGCTCATCCCGCCGTACAACTGGCACTTCGACGCGAAGGCGGTGGAGCTCACCCGCGCCGTTGCGCTCGACGCGCGCTGCCTCCGGACGAAGTGCGAGGAGGACCACGACCTCGGCTACGAGCTCCTCAAGCGCTTCGCGCAGATCATCGAGGACCGTCTCCAGGCGACGCGGATCCAGCTCCTGGACCTCTACAGCGTCAGTTCCTGACGGGAGACGCCCATGAACGACAGCCTGAACAGCACGATGGTCCCCACGCCGTTCCGGGTCCAGCGCGTACGCCGCGAGACGCACGACACGTTCACCCTGGAACTGCGCCCCCCCGATGGATCCCGCACCCTCCCCTTCGCCCCGGGGCAGTTCAACATGCTCTACATGTTCGGCGTCGGCGAAGTGCCCATTTCGATCAGCGGCGATCCGTCGCATCCCGAACGGATCGTCCACACCACGCGCGTCGTCGGGACGGTGACGAGGGCGATGCACACCCTCAAGCCGAGCGACTCCCTCGGCGTGCGCGGTCCCTTCGGGACCCCGTGGCCGGTGGAGAAGGCGTACGGCAGCGACATCATGATCATCGCCGGCGGGATCGGCCTCGCGCCGCTCCGGCCCGCCGTCTACCAGATCCTCTCCCAGCGCGAGAAGTTCGGCAAGGTCGTCATCCTCTCCGGCACGCGGACGCCGGCGGACATCCTCTTCCGGAAGGAGATGGAGCAGTGGCGCTCGCGGTTCGACGTCGACCTCTTTACGACGGTCGACCGGGCCATGAGCGGCTGGAAAGGGAATGTCGGCGTCGTCACGACGCTCATTTCCAGAGCGCCGGTCGATCCCCAGAACAGCGTCGCCATGGTCTGCGGGCCCGAGGTCATGATGCGGTTCACCGTCATGGAATTGCAGAAGCGCGGCATCGGCGGCGATCGCATCTACGTCTCGATGGAGCGGAACATGAAGTGCGGCCTGGGACTCTGCGGCCACTGCCAGTACGGCCCGACGTTCGTCTGCAAGGACGGGCCGGTGTATCCCTTCAACCGGATCAAGGACTACTTCGCCATCAGGGAGATCTAGCCATGAAACGCACACCGACACTCGCTGTCTGGAAATTCGCATCGTGCGACGGATGCCAGCTGAGCCTCCTCGACTGCGAAGCCGAGCTCCTGGCGGTCACCGAACGGCTCACCATCGCAAACTTCGTGGAGGCGTCGCGCGAGGTCCTCAAGGGCCCCTACGACCTGTCGCTCGTCGAAGGCTCGATCACGACGGCGCACGACGCGGAGCGCATCCACAAGATCCGGAGAATCTCCAAGACGCTCATCACGATCGGCGCCTGCGCGACCGCCGGGGGCATCCAGGCCCTCAGGAACTTCAAGGACGTCAAGGAGTTCGTTTCGATCGTCTACTCCACCCCCGCCTACATCGAGACCTTGAGCAAGTCGACGCCGATCGCGAACCACGTCTACGTCGACTTCGAGCTCCACGGGTGCCCGATCAACAAGAACCAGCTCCTCGAGGTCGTCAACGCGTACCTCAACGGCCGCAAGCCGAATATCCCGGCCTACAGCGTCTGCGTGGAATGCAAGCGGCGCGGGATCGTCTGCGGCCTCGTAGCGGCCGGCCCGCCCTGTCTCGGTCCCGTCACCCACGCGGGCTGCGACGCGCTCTGCCCGTCGTACCACCGCGGCTGCTTCGGGTGCTACGGTCCGAAGGAGACGCCGAATACCGGCTCGTTGACCTCGTGGTGGAAACAATCGGGGATGAAGGACGACGAGCTCTTGCGGCTCTTCCGCAACTTCAACGCTTACGCCGACGCATTCCGGAAGGAAAGTGAATCCCATGAAAAATAGAACCATCAAGGTCGACTACCTCGCCCGCGTAGAGGGCGAAGGGTCCCTCTACCTCAAGACGAAGAACGGGGCCGTCGTCGATGCGAAGCTCAAGATCTTCGAACCCCCGCGGTTCTTCGAGGCGTTCTTGCGGGGACGCGCGTTCACCGAGGCGCCCGACATCACCGCCCGGATCTGCGGCATCTGCCCTGTCGCGTACCAGATGAGCGCCGTCCACGCCATGGAGAACGCGCTCGGGATCACCGTCGACGGCCAGCTGCGCTCCCTGCGCCGGCTTCTCTACTGCGGGGAATGGATCGAAAGCCACGTCCTCCACATCTACCTCCTCCACGCCCCGGACTTCCTGGGACATCAGGACGCGATACGCATGGCGAAAGAGTTCCCGGACGTCGTGAAGCGGGGCTTGCGGATGAAGAAGCTCGGCAACGCGATCGTGACGCTCGTCGGGGGCCGCGAGATCCACCCCATCAACGTCAAGGTCGGGGGATTCTACAAGCTCCCCTCGCGTGCGGAATTGGGCGCGCTCACCGAGGAACTCACCTGGGCCCGGGACGCCGCCCGGGAAACGATCACCTTGACCGCGTCGCTCACGTTCCCGGAGTTCGACCAAGATTACGAGTTCGTCGCCCTTCGGACCGATGATGCGCGTCCGGAGTATCCCATGAACGAAGGGCGCATCGTCTCGAGCAAAGGGCTCAACATTTCGGTGGCGCAGTACGACCAGCACTTCGCCGAGGAGCACGTCGAGCACTCCAACGCGCTCCACTCGGCCATCAAGGAACGCGGGTCATACTTCGTCGGCCCTCTCGCCCGGTTCAACCTCAACCGGGACCGCCTTCCCTCGGCGATCGACAAAGCGGCCCGCGCGGCCGGGTTGACGGGAAAATGCACGAACCCGTTCAAGAGCATCATCGTCCGGGCCGTGGAGACCCTCTACGCCTGCGAAGAGGCGCTTCGGATCATCCGGGAGTACGAGCCGCCGGCGAAACCCGCCGTCGCCACCGAACCGAAGGCGGGGACCGGGTACGGCTGCACCGAGGCGCCGCGCGGCATCCTCTACCACCGCTACATGCTCGACGCGAAGGGGATCATCCTCGACGCCAAGATCGTCCCTCCGACGTCGCAGAACCAGAAGACGATCGAGAACGACCTGCGGCATTTTGCGGAAAAGCACCTCCACCTCAACGACGAACAGCTCACCTGGCAGTGCGAGCAGGCGGTGCGAAACTACGACCCGTGCATCTCCTGTGCGACGCACTTTCTGACGCTGACCCGGGAGCAGGTGTGAACGCCCCCGCGACCGCGCGTACGCTCGTCATCGGCGTCGGCAACGCCTACCGGAGCGACGACCGGGTCGGGCTCGACGTCGCGCGTCTCGTCCGCCAAGCGGGCATCCCGGGCGTCGACGTCCGAGAAGAGAGCGGGGAGGGGGCGGCGCTCCTCGAGTCGTGGCAGACGGCCGAAACGGTCATCATCATCGACGCCGTATCGTCGGGCGCGGCGGCCGGGACGGTCCGCCGGTTCGAGCTCCCGGGAGATACGATGCCTGTGGGATACTTCCACTATTCTACGCACGCGTTCAGTGTGGCGGAGGCGATCGAACTGGCGCGGGCCTTGAACCTCCTTCCTCCGCGGCTCATCGTGTACGGGCTCGAAGGCGGGTGCTTCTCACCGGGAGAGGGCCTTTCCGCCGCTGTGGCGCGTTCGGCGCCGGAGGTGGCCCGTCATATCCTCGCTGAACTCCAGTCGCAGTGCACACCCTCACTTCAAGGAACAGACTGATGCACGAGCACTCACTCACCTCCGGTCTTATTAAAAAGATCACCTCCCTGGCCCAGGAGCACGGCGCACACCGGGCGGTCGCCGTCAACGTGGCGCTGGGTGCGCTCTCGAACATCTCGCCGGAACACTTCCGCGAACATTTTGTCACGGCCGCAGCGGGCACGGTCGCCGAAGACGCGCTCATCAACATCCATGTGGAAAGCGACATCATGGACGCCAACGCACAGCACATCATGTTGGAAAGCGTGGAATTCGAGGAATGAACGTGCCTCCATCGGCGCCCCGGATCGAGCGCGTTGCGATCACCCTCCGGGGCGCCGTCCAGGGCGTTGGCTTCCGTCCCTTCGTCTACCGCCTCGCCCGGGAATTGGAGCTTTCCGGCTGGGTCTCGAACACGCCGGCCGGCGTCCTCATCGAGGCCGAGGGGGAAGCCGGGCATCTCGGCGCCTTCCTCCACCGGCTCCGGGAGGACAAGCCCGCGCACGCGTCGATCCGCAGCTTTGAGAGCACAAGCCGTGCGGCGGAAGGGTCCGCCGGGTTCACTATCGTTCCGAGCAGCTGCGGTGGCGCGGCGACCGCGGAGGTCTCCCCGGACCTCGCCGTCTGCCCGGAGTGCATGAACGACGTGCTCGATCCCTCCAACCGGCGCTACCGCTACCCGTTCACCAACTGCACCTACTGCGGGCCCCGGTTCACGATCATTGAATCGCTCCCGTACGACCGGCTCCGGACGACGATGAAAACGTTCCCGATGTGCCGGCGCTGCCGCGAGGAGTTCGAAGACCCGTCCAACCGAAGGTTCCATGCCCAGCCCATCGCCTGCCCGGAATGCGGTCCGCAGCTCGAACTCTGGACGCACGCCGGGGCCGCCGTCGGACGGGGAGACGAGGCGCTCCTTGCGGCCGCCGCTGAACTCCGCTCGGGGAGGATCGTCGCCGTGAAGGGCCTCGGCGGCTTCCATCTTCTCGCGGACGCGCGAAAGGAGGAGGCGGTCCTAAGGCTCCGCCGTAATAAGCGGCGCGAAGAGAAGCCGTTCGCCGTCCTCTTCCCAGACGTCGCCTCGGTGCGCCTCGCGTGCCGCCTCTCGATCGCGGAAGAGGCACTCCTTGTCTCCAGCGCGGCGCCCATCGTTCTCCTCCGGCGGCGCGCGGCAACGGACCCGGCGGCAAGCGGCGTCTGCGCGGCGGCGGCCCCGGGAAATCCCACCCTCGGCGCTCTCCTGCCGTACACGCCGCTCCATCACCTCCTCATGCGCGAGCTCGGCTTCCCGGTGATCGCGACGAGCGGCAACCTGAGCGAGGAGCCGATCTGCACGGACGAGCGTGAGGCCGTCAGACGGTTGTCCGGCATCGCCGATATGTTCCTCGTCCACGACCGTCCGGTCCGGCGGCACTGCGACGACTCGGTCGCGAGGATCGTCGATGATTCGGTGATGCTGCTTCGGCGCGCACGCGGATACGCGCCCGTTCCCATCCGGCTGGCGTCACCCTCGGAGAGGCGGATCCTGGCTGTGGGAGCCCACCAGAAGAACACCGTGGCGCTTCTCACCGCCGCAGGCGCCGTCCTCAGCCAGCATATCGGCGACCTCAGCACGCCGCAAGCCTACGCTGCGTTCGAGGACGCCGTTGAAAGCGTACAGAATCTCTACCCCGGGAAGAACGGCGAGATCGCGTGCGACCTCCATCCCGGATATCTCTCCACGGCCTACGCTCGGCAGCACGGCGTCCGGGTCAGGACGGTGCAGCACCATTACGCCCATGTCGCCTCCTGCATGGCGGAGCACCAGCTGACGGGGACAGTGCTCGGCGTCGCCTGGGACGGCACGGGATACGGGCCCGACGGGACCGTCTGGGGAGGGGAATTCCTTCTTACGGGCGGCGGGACCTATCGCCGGGCGGCGACGTTCAGGACGTTCCCGCTCCCCGGAGGCGAGACGGCCATCCGTGAACCGCGACGGTCGGCATTGGGTCTCCTCTATGAAATGTACGGGGACGAGGCCTTCCGCAGGACCGAACTTGCCCCGTTGCGCTCATTCACGGACCCCGAGCTGCATCTTCTGCAGCAGGCGGTCACGCGATCAATCCAGTCTCCGCGCACGTCGAGCGTCGGCCGACTCTTTGACGCGGCCGCCTCGCTTCTCGGCATCGCGCAGACAGCCGGATTCGAGGGCCAAGCGGCGATGATGCTCGAGAGTGCCGCCGGGGAAGAACCGACCGACGAGATGTATCCCTTCCGGATCGCAGCGCGGCCCTACGGCGGTTGCATCGTCATCGACTGGGCCCCGATGATCGCGGGCATGCTCGGTGATCTCGCGGACGGGACCGCCGTCGGCATCGTCTCCGGGAAGTTCCACAGCACGCTCGCCGGTATCATCGTCGAGACGGCCACGGAGATCGGCGAGAAGCGCGTGGTCCTGACCGGCGGATGCTTCCAGAACGTCCGCCTCCTGGAACTAGCGATCCGCCGGCTCCGAAAGGGAGGGTTTTTGCCGTACTGGCATCATGAAGTGCCGCCGAATGACGGCGGCATCGCGCTCGGGCAGCTCTACGCCTGCCTGTGCGAAGAGAACGAACCCATCAAGGAGAATGCGCCATGTGCCTCGCCATACCCGGCAAAGTGATTACGATCGATGACGGCGCCGTCCCGCGCATGGGGACGGTGAGTTTCGGCGGCGTGGAAAAGCAGATCTGCCTCGACTGGCTCCCCGAGGCCCGCGTCGGCAGCTACGTCATCGTCCACGTGGGGTTCGCGATCGCGGCCTTGGATGAAGAGGACGCCCAGCGCACCCTCCGGCTGCAGCGCGAGATGTTCGAAACATCGCAGGCCGAACTGTGATCTATCTTGACGAATACCGCGACCCGCAGGCGGTCCGGCGCATGGCGGAAATGATCGCGCGCGCCGCAACGAAACCCTGGACGATCATGGAGATCTGTGGCGGGCAGACGCATACGATCGTCAAGTACGGACTCGAAGCGCTCCTCCCCCGGTCCCTCACGCTCGTTCACGGACCGGGCTGCCCGGTGTGCGTCACCCCCATCGATCTCATCGACCGCGCCGTGGCCCTCGCCGGCACGCCGGGCGTCATTCTCGCGTCGTACGGCGACATGCTGCGGGTCCCCGGTTCCCGGCATGACCTGCGTACCATGAAAGCCCGGGGCGGGGACGTCCGGATCGTCTACTCCCCCCTCGACGCCCTCGCCCTGGCCCGAAAGCATCCAGACCGACAGGTCGTCTTCTTCGCCGTCGGGTTCGAGACGACGGCTCCCGCCAACGCGATGGCCGTCCGGGAAGCCCGGCGGACCGGCGTGTCGAACTTTTCGATCCTCTGCTCGCACGTCCTTGTTCCGCCCGCCGTTCGGGCCATCCTCTCCGCTCCCGGCACCAAGGTGCAGGGGTTCCTCGCGGCGGGGCACGTCTGCACGATCACGGGATACGAGGAATATCTCCCGATCGCGGCGGAGTTTCGCGTCCCGATCGTCGTCACCGGCTTCGAGCCGCTCGACATCCTCGACGGCGTCTACCGCACCGTGCGTCAGCTGGAATTGGGAACGCATAGGGTGGAGAACCAATATTCCCGGGCGGTCCTCCCCGCTGGTAACCGCGCGGCGCGGGTGCTCCTTAGCGAGGTCTTTGCCATCACCGACCGTTCGTGGCGCGGCATCGGGATGCTGCGCTCGAGCGGCTACCGCCTCGCGGATGACTATGCGGCGTTCGACGCAGAGCGGAGATTCTCATTCCCGGCGCCCGAGCCGCCCGAAGACTCCCCGTGCATCGCGGGGCTCGTCCTCCAGGGACGCACGAAGCCGCACGAATGCCCGGCGTTCGGATTGCGCTGCACGCCTGATCGCCCCCTGGGCGCGCCGATGGTCTCCTCGGAAGGCGCTTGCGCGGCCTACTACCACTACCGTTCATACCAACCATCACCCACTTTCGCGGAGCAGAACAGATGACCACAACCACGAAGCAGCCAGTGCTTGACGCGTTCTCCTGTCCCGTGCCCACGAGCCAGCACAAGGAGGTCCTCCTCGCCCACGGCGGCGGCGGAAGACTGACCCAGGACATCATACAACAGATCTTCCTGCCCGAGTTTCAGAATAATATCCTGAAGCCGCTCCACGACGGCGCCATGTTCTCGATACGCGGGACGCGATTCGCGTTCAGCACCGACTCCTACGTCGTCAACCCGATCTTCTTCCCCGGCGGCGACATCGGCAGCCTCGCGGTCCACGGTACGATCAATGATCTCGCCATGTGCGGCGCCACGCCGCTCTACATCTCCGTCGCGGTCATCCTCGAGGAAGGATTCTCCCTCGACTCCTTGCGCCGCATCGCCGCCTCCATCGGCGAGGCCGCCCGGAACGCCGGCGTCCTCGTCGTCACCGGCGACACGAAGGTCGTCGACCGCGGCAAGGGGGACCAGATCTTTATCAATACGTCCGGCATCGGCATCGTTGCGCAGAGCTGCAACATCAGCCCACAACGCGCACGCGCCGGCGACAAGATCCTCGTCAGCGGCAAGATCGGCATGCACGGCATCGCGATCATGTCGGTTCGTGAAGACGTCGGGTTCACGTGCGGGGTCAGGAGCGACTCAGCACCGCTTCACGGCCTCGTCGCAGATCTTTTGCGGGAGGACCCGACACTTCATGTGCTAAGGGATCCCACCCGCGGCGGGGTCGCTGCCGCTCTTAATGAGATCGCCCTGTCCGCCCATCTCGGCATCGCCCTCAACGAGGACGAGATCCCCGTCAGTGAAGAAGTGCTCTCTGCCTGCGAGATTCTCGGTTTTGACCCCCTCTATCTCGCCAACGAAGGGCGGCTCCTCGCATTCGTCTCGCCAGCGCACGCCGTCGGCGTATTGAGAAAGATGCAGAACCACCCGCTCGGACGAGACGCTGCGATTATCGGCGAAGCGGTGTCCGACCATCCCGGGCTCGTCGTCATGAAGACGAGCATCGGCGGCGAACGCATCGTCGACATGCCCTCCGGGGAACAACTCCCGAGGATCTGCTGATGAGCGCCCTGGTCACGCCGGAGACGGTCCATCCGCATCTCTTCGGCCCTTTGCTGTCCCGTCGGCTCGGCATGTCGCTCGGCGTCGACGTCATACCGCGAAAGGTCTGCAGCCTCGACTGCGTCTACTGCGAGGTCGGGCGCACAACGCGCTATGCCGTGACGCCCGAACCGCATTACGGCGTGGCGGAAGTCGCCTCCGAGATCGAGGCCGCGCTCGCCCTCCGGCCGGACATCGAATGGGTCACCTTCTCCGGTTCGGGCGAGCCGACGCTCAACGCGCGGCTCGGCGATATGATCCGCGAGGTCCGCACCCGAACAGCGACGCCCGTCGCCGTGATCACGAACGGCACATTGCTGTGGATGGAGGAGGTCCGCCGCATGCTTATGGAGGCCGACGCCGTGCTCCCTTCGCTCGACGCGGCGACGCAGTCGGTGTTCCGGCAGATCAACAAACCCGATCCGCGTTTGGATGTGTCGGTCGTCATCGACGGCCTGAAGGCGTTCCGGAAGGAGTACCGCGGCATCTTGTTGCTGGAGATCCTTTTCGTGCAGGGGATAAACGACGGCGACGAGGAAGTGCTTGCGCTGAAGAAGGCCGTCGGCGAGATCCGTCCCGACAAGGTCCATCTCAATACCGTCGTCCGCCCGCCCGCGGAAGCATGGGCGGCCCCGGTCAACGCCCGGCGCATGCAAGAGATCGCCGCAATGATCGGATCCGGCTGCGGGATCATCGCCGACGCTGAACCGTCGCGGAAGCGGGCGTCGACCGAATTGACACCGGAAACGATCCGTCAGCTGCTCTTGCGCAGGCCGATGAAAGCGGTGGAGCTGCGCGACGCCTACCACGCCGACGACGATGTGCTGCGGCCTCTCCTTGACCGGCTCGTCGCCGATGGGTCGGTCGTCCGGCGGCTCTTCGGCCATGAGGAGTACTTTGCGCTGCGCACAGGCGCGTAGCCCCGGCTAGGGGAACGGTTTTTCAATTCTGCGAGACGCTTCTGCAATCCTCTCAAGCCTGAGAATCGAGGCCTGAAATCGCTCCCTGAACCGCCTTATTCACCCCGCGATGCCCGCTTTCGTTTGGAATGGATATTGTATCCTTTGATCCCAGAATAACCATTTTCCGAAGACCACTTTCTCCATACTCGAAGAATCTCCCATGGCAGCCGGAACGAAAGACACGAAGCGCACGCCCCGAACGATGGTGACCATCGACGGCAACGAAGCAGCGGCCTACATCGCCCACAAGCTCAACGAGGTCATCGCCATCTACCCGATCACCCCCTCCTCCTCGATGGGCGAATGGTCGGATGAATGGTCCGCCCAGGGGAGGAAGAACCTCTGGGGAACGGTCCCCCAAGTGGTGGAGATGCAAAGCGAAGGCGGAGCGGCGGGCGCGGTCCACGGAGCGCTCCAGACCGGCGCGCTCTCGACGACGTTCACCTCCTCCCAGGGGCTCCTCCTCATGATCCCCAACATGTTCAAGATCGCCGGAGAGCTCACCTCCACCGTCTTCCACGTCGCCGCCCGGACGGTGGCGACGCACGCGCTTTCGATCTTCGGGGACCACAGCGACGTCATGGCGGCGCGGTCCACGGGGTGGGGCATGCTGTCGTCCAACTCGGTCCAGGAAGTGATGGACTTCGCCTTGATCGCACAGGCTGCGTCGCTCGAGGCCCGGCTGCCGTTCATCCATTTCTTCGACGGGTTCCGGACCTCCCATGAGGTCATGAAGATCGAGCAGCTCGCCGACGCGGACCTGCGCGCAATGATCGACGACCAGTTCGTCCGAAACCACCGCCTTCGCGCGCTCACCCCGGACCATCCGGTCCTCAGAGGAACGGCGCAGAATCCCGATGTCTTCTTCCAGGCGCGCGAGACGGGGAATCCGTTCTACGCCGCCTGCCCGCAGATCGTCCAAAAAGCCATGGACCGGTTCGCCTCGGTCGTCGGACGCTCCTACTCCCTCTTCCAGTACGTCGGCGCCCCGGACGCGGACAGGATCATCATCATGATGGGTTCCGGCGCGGAAACGGTCGAAGAGACCGCCGCCTATCTCAATGCGAAGGGGGAAAAGATCGGACTCCTTAAGGTCCGGCTTTTCCGGCCCTTCTCCGTGGAGCACTTCCTCAAGGCCATCCCGGCGACGGTGCGGTCGATCGCCGTCCTCGACCGGACGAAGGAACCGGGAGCGACCGGCGAACCTCTCTACCAGGACGTCATCACCGCCCTCTCGGAATCGTTCGCAAGCGGCGCCCCGGCGCTCAAGACGTTCCCCCGCGTCATCGGAGGGCGCTACGGGCTCTCCTCGAAGGAATTCACCCCCGCGATGGTGAAGGCCGTCTACGACGAACAGCGCAAGCCGGTCCCTCGTAACCACTTCACCGTCGGCATCAACGACGACGTCTCGCACACGAGTCTCGAGTACGATCCGCAGTTCGCGATCGAGCCGGACGACGTGGTCAGAGCCATCTTCTACGGCCTCGGTGCGGACGGCACGGTGAGCGCGAACAAGAACTCCATCAAGGTCATCGGCGAGGACACGGAGAACTTCGCGCAAGGGTATTTTGTGTACGATTCGAAGAAGTCGGGCTCGACGACGACCTCTCACCTGCGCTTCGGCCCGCACCCAATCCACGCCCCCTACCTCATCGAGCAGGCGAACTTCATCGCCTGTCACCAGTGGTTCTTCCTGGAAAAATACGAGGTCCTTCTCACCGCGGCCAAAGGGGGGACGTTCCTTCTCAACAGCATGTACGGTCCCGACGAGGTCTGGGGCAAGCTCCCGCGCCAGATCCAGCAGGAGATCATCGACCGGAAGCTGAAGCTCTTCGTGATTGACGCGACGAATGTGGCACGGCAGACCGGCATGGGCGGCCGCATCAACACGATCATGCAGACCTGCTTCTTCGCGATCTCAGGCGTCCTCCCTCGCGATGAGGCGATCGCCGCCATCAAGAAGTCGATCGAAAAGACCTACGGGAAGAAGGGGGACGAGATCATCCGTCAGAACTTCAAGGCCGTCGATGAGACCCTCGCGAACCTCCACGAAGTGAAAATCCCGTCGGCCGTGTCGAGCACGCTCGCAATGGCCCCGGCCGTCTCCGCCAAGGCGCCGGAGTTCGTTCGGAGTGTGACCGCCGAGATGATCGCCGGCTTCGGCGACCGCCTCCCGGTGAGCGCCATGCCGGTGGACGGCACGTTCTCCATGGGAACGGCGCAGTGGGAGAAGCGGAACATCGCACTCGAGGTCCCCGTCTGGGAACCGGAGATCTGCATCCAGTGCAACAAGTGCGTCTTTGTCTGCCCGCATGCGACGATCCGGGCGAAGGTCTTTGAACCGGGTCAGCTCGCCGGAAAGCCGGCGACGTTCAAGTCGATGGATTACAAGGGCTCCGAACACAAGGGGGCGAAGTACACCCTTCAGGTCGGCGTCGAGGACTGCACCGGGTGCGGTCTCTGCGTCGAGGTCTGCCCGGCGAAGAGCAAGAGCGAAACCCGCATCAAGGCGATAAACATGAAGCCCCAGCCTCCCCTGCGCGAGGCGGAGCGGGCGAACTACGAGTTCTTCCTCCAGGTCCCCGAGACCGACCGACGGCTCATCAATCTCGGCAGCGTCAAGGACTCGCAGTTCCTGCAGCCCCTCTTTGAATACTCAGGCGCCTGCTCGGGCTGCGGCGAAACGCCGTATGTCAAGCTCGTGAGCCAGCTTTTCGGCGACCGGACGATCATCGCGAACGCTACGGGGTGTTCCTCCATCTACGGCGGGAACCTCCCCACCACCCCTTGGACGACGAACGGCCAGGGCCGCGGACCGGCATGGTCCAATTCGCTCTTCGAGGACAACGCGGAGTTCGGCCTCGGCATGCGCCTCACCGTCGACAAGCATACGGAGATGGCGCGCGAAGGCGTCGAGCTCCTCAGAACGTCGATCGGCAACCATCTCGCCGACTCCCTTCTCAGCGCCGACCAGTCCGACGAGGCCGGCATCTACGAGCAGCGGCAGCGCGTCGCGTCGCTCAAGGAGAGCCTGCGGAAGCTCGGGACGCCGGAAGCGCAGAACCTGAGCTCGCTGGCCGACAATCTCGTCAAGCGCAGCGTCTGGATCATGGGCGGCGACGGTTGGGCGTACGACATCGGGTACGGCGGCTTGGACCATGTCCTCGCCTCGGGCCGGAACGTGAACATCCTTGTCCTCGACACGGAGGTCTACTCCAACACCGGCGGCCAGACCTCGAAATCGACGCCGCGCTCCGCGGTCGCGAAGTTCTCGGCGGCCGGCAAGCCGACCGCGAAGAAGGACCTCGCCCTGCTCGCCATGACGTACGGGAACGTCTACGTCGCGAAGGTCGCCATGGGTGCGAACGACACACAGTGCATCCGCGCGTTCCTCGAAGCCGAGGCGCACGACGGGCCGTCGATCATCATCGCCTACAGTCACTGCATCGCCCACGGCATCAACATGGCGAAAGGGATGACGAACCAGAAGATCGCCGTCGACACGGGCTACTGGCCAATCTTCCGGTACAACCCCGCCCACGTGAAGACGGGAGAGAACCCGTTCAAGCTCGACTGCAAGGCACCGAAGCTCCCCTTGCGCGACTTCACGCAGCTCGAGACGCGCTTTAAGATGCTGGAAAAGAGCCAGCCGGACCGCGCGAAGGAGCTCGCCATTCTCGCCCAGGAGGACGTGACGGTCCGGTGGAAGGTCTACGAACATCTCGCCGCGTCCGGCAACGGCTCTGCTCCCGGGGCGATCAAGAGCGCTCCCGAATCACCCACTTCCCAACCAAAACAACCGTAAGATCAGCCATGGATCTCTCAACGACGTATCTCGGCCTCAAACTGAAGAACCCCCTCGTCCCTTCGGCGAGCCCGCTCTCCCACACCCTCGACGGCATGAAGGCCCTCGAGGACGCTGGTGCGTCGGCGATCGTCATGTATTCGCTGTTCGAGGAGCAGATCGCGCACGAGGTCGCCGAGATCGACTTCTACCTCTCCTACGGATCGGAGAGCTTTGCAGAGTCGCTCACGTACTTTCCCGGGACGACCGAGTACAACCTCGGCCCCGACGAATACATCGAACTTATCCGGAGGGCGAAGGCGAGCCTCGACATCCCCATCATCGCGAGTCTCAACGGCATCACGGTCGGCGGCTGGATGAAGTATGCCAGTAAGATGGAGCAGGCGGGGGCCGACGCGCTGGAGCTTAACGTCTATTACATTCCGACCGATCCGTTCCTCACGAGTGCCGACGTCGAGGACCGCTATGCCGAGATCCTCCATGCCGTCCGCCAAAGCGTCTCCATCCCCATCGCGATGAAGCTCAGTCCGTACTTCAGCTCGTTCGCGCACGTCGCGCAGCGCTTCGTGGCCGCCGGAGCGAACGGGCTCGTTCTTTTTAATAGGTTTTATCAGCCCGACATCGACCTCCACACGCTTGACGTCCGTCCGGGCGTGACGTTGAGCTCTTCGTTCGCGATGCGGCTCCCGATGCGCTGGATCGCCATCCTCCACGGACAGGTCAAGGCGAGCCTCGCGGCCACGAGCGGGATCCACAACGTCGAGGACGTTCTGAAGATGCTCATGGCGGGGGCGGACGTGACGATGATGTGTTCGGCCCTATTGAAGAACGGGCCGGCGCACTTGGGAAAGGTCCTCTCGGACCTGGAGCGCTGGATGCTCGAGCATGAGTACGTTTCGATCACGCAGATGAAGGGGAGCATGAGCCAGCGCTCTGTGGCCGATCCGTCGGCGTTCGAGCGGGCGAACTATATGAAGGCATTGAACAGCTTCAAATAACCGCGTTACCCCCCTACGTGCACGTTGCGTGGCGCGCCGAACTGTGGCGCGCCACTTCTATTTCCTCCCGATGTGTAAGGTTCCTCAACACCCTCCTGTTGCATTTCTCAACACCCATTAAATCAGGCCTGTAGCATTTTAAAACACATTTTCGCCTGTCCGGGCCGGCGAGTGTTGCGCTTCTCTACGCGCCCGAACATACCGGAGATTCACACCGGGGAGTCCCCATTTGTAACTTGTTCTCCCTGAGGTCTTTAGCGTTTGGAAAATGTGCACGCCGGGTCGCTCGATCTGGCACGATTCTTACATCATCTATTGGCAGCGTGGAAAACCACAACCAGCACATTTGAATAGAAAGGAATCACGATCATGACAGTCCTCTTTGTCATAGCAACCATCATCCTCTTCCTCTCCGCCGACTGGATCCTGGAGCGGAGGAAGGCGCGCCAGGGGAAGGCGGCGGCTATCCCGGTAATACGTACCGCCGCGGACCCCTACCCGGTCCGCGTCCCCGACGGCATTTTCTTCGCGCCGTCGCACACGTGGCTGAACCTCTACCCTTCCGGCACCCTGCGGCTGGGGATCGACGACTTCATCGCACGGCTCGTCGGCCGCCCGGAGATCATCCTTCTGAAGAACGCGGGCGACCAGGTCGCCAAGGGCGAACCGATCATCCTCCTGAAGGAACACGACCGTCTCCTCACGGTCCGGTCGCCTCTGTCCGGGGAGATCCTCGAAGTGAACGATGAGCTTCCAAGAAACCCCTCGTACTTGCGGGAACGGCTCTTCGGCGACGGGTGGGGGTATGCCATCCGGCCCGTGTCGATGTGCGACCTGAAGGAGATGATGCTCGGCAGCGAAAGCAGAAGCTGGGTGCGCGATGAGTTCGGGCGTCTGCGGAACTACTTCGCGTCGCTGAACACCAACGGCCAACTCCAGCCTGCGTACCTCCAGGATGGAGGCGCTCCGGCGCCCGGGGTGCTCGGCACGATGGACGAGCGCGCGTGGCGGGGCTTCGAGCAAGAGTTCTTACAGGTCCATTAACCGAAGAAGGATGACAGCAATGAAATCTCAGCGAGCACTATTGATCGACACGACACTCTGCATCGGATGCAATGCCTGTCAGGACGCATGCAAGGCGCAGAACCACCTTCCCGTCGGGGAGGAAAAGAAGCTCACCGCGACCGCCTACACGGCCCTCGAGGAGCATGACGGCGTCTTCGTGCGCAGGATGTGCCAGCACTGCGTGACGCCGACATGCGCCTCCGTCTGCCCCGTCGGCGCCTTCACGAAGACCCCCGAAGGCCCGGTGCTCTACGACGAGTCCAAGTGCATCGGCTGCCGGTACTGCATCCAGGCATGCCCCTTCCAGGTCCCAAAGTACGAGTGGAGCAACAACTACCCGCGCATCCAGAAGTGCCGGTTCTGCGCGGAGCGCCTCGCCCAGGGTCTGCCGACCGCGTGTGCGGAGGCCTGCCCCACCGGGGCGACGACGTTCGGCGATCGCGACGATCTCATCCGCGAAGCCCACAAGCGCATCGCAGCCGAACCGGGCAAATACATCGACAAGATCTACGGCGTGCAGGAAGTCGGCGGCACCTCGATCCTCTACCTCTCCAGCGTGCCGTTCGAGCAGCTCGGGTTCACGACGAAGCTCGAGAACATGGTCATGCCGATGTACACCTGGAACGCACTGTCGAAGATCCCCTCGGTGGTCAGCGTCGGCGGCGTGTTCCTCTACGGCATCTGGTGGATCACCAACCGCCGGACCGAAGTGCAACGCCTCGAACGCTCTCTTGAGAATCTCGACAAGAAGAACACAAATCACAACGACAATTAATTACCGCAGAGAACCACTATGAAACGGAAATTGCAATCTCTCACTTTCTGGAAGATCGTTGCGGGGATCATCATCGCCTCGGGTCTCTACGCGACCTACATCCGGTTCACCCAGGGCTTGGGCGCATCGACGCACCTGAGCGACCAGTTCCCCTGGGGGCTCTGGATCGGATTTGACATCCTCTGCGGCGTCGGCCTCGCAGCCGGCGGGTTCACGCTCGCCGCGATCGTCCACATCTTCAACATCAAGCGCTTCGAGCCGATCCTCCGGCCGACGATCCTGACGGCGTTCCTCGGGTACGTCCTCGTCATCGTGGCGCTTCTGTTCGACCTCGGGCGTCCCTTGCAGATCTGGCACGCCATCATCATGTGGAACCCGCACTCGGTCATGTTCGAGGTCGCCTGGTGCGTCATGCTCTATACGACGGTCCTGGCCTTGGAGTTCTCGCCGGTCGTCCTCGAGAAGTTCAACCTGACGCGCCCCCTGAAGATCATCAAGCGCATGACGGCGCCTCTCATCATCCTCGGAGTGCTCCTCTCGACGCTCCACCAGTCGTCCCTGGGGTCGCTCTACCTCATCGTCCCGGAGAAGCTCTACGCGCTCTGGTACACCCCATACCTGCCGGTGTTCTTCTATGTCTCGGCGATCTCGGTCGGGTGCGCGATGGTGATCATGGAGTCGTTCCTCAGCAGTAAGGCGTTCAAGAAGGGGCTCGAAATGAACCTCCTGACGGAGATCGGGCGCATCATCGTCGTCATGCTCGCCGTGCTATTGACGATGAAGCTCATGGACCTCTCGAACCGCGAAGCGTTCCCGCTCCTCCTCCTTCCGCGCTGGGAGACGTACATGTACTGGCTGGAGATCGGTGTGGGGATCATCGCGCCGCTGGTCCTCCTGAGCATCCCGAAGGTCCGGCAGAACAGCACCGGCCTCTTCGCCGGGGCGCTCCTGGTCATCATCGGGTTCGTCGTCAACCGTCTCAACATCAGCATCACGGGGATGGAGGCATGGGCGAAGGTCTCCTACTTCCCCTCGTGGATGGAGATCGCCATCACGCTCATGATCGTCACGACCGGCTTCGTGGTCTTCTCGCTCGCGGCGCGCTATCTGCCCGTCTTCAAGCACGGCGCCGACCCGAAGGCGGCGAGACCTCACGGATTTGAAGAAGAGCTCCTCTATCTCTCACAGTCCCGACATGTGGAGGTTGTATGAGATTTGCACCTGAGAGTTCCTTTCATCCAAACTTTCCGCCGCAACACCGTTGCGTCTGGATGGCGGCGGGGATCCTCTCGTACCAGCTGTGCGACCGCTCCTTCGACTGCGACACCTGCCCCTTGGATGCGGCGATGCGCATGCACTTCAGCCGTAAGGACGCTCAGCCCGTGAAGGCCCCATCGAGGGAGGTCTCGCACGACTATCGGTACAGCCAGAATCACTGCTGGATCGCACGGAGAAGCGCCGCGGTCGTCCGGATAGGCATCGAGCCGACCCTCGCGAACCTCCTCGCCCCGAAGGAGCTCGTCCTTCCAGGCGTGGGGGACATCGTCACGCTCGACCAGTACTGCTGCTGGATCATCATGGAAGGCGGGACGCTTCACATCGCATCGCCCGTGAGTGGTTCGGTGACCGCGGTGAACCCTTCGCTCGCCCTCGACCCGTTCGTTCTGAGCAATTCTCCGCTCGTGAACGGATGGCTCTTCGAGGTCCGGATGCGCTCCGACCTGACGTCGGAGCCCTCCCTCCTCTCGAAGACGGACGCGGACGCTCACTACCGGTCGGACCGCGACCGGTTCGCGGGCCTGGCCCGGGCCGCCATCGGCCGCGACCGCGCGGCCATCGGCGCGACGCTTCCCGACGGCGGGGAGATGCTCCGGGACGTCGCTGCGATGCTCGGACAGAAGAAGTACTTCGAGCTCGTGAACGCGGTGTACGGCAGCGGCGAATCGGGGTCCTGAAACGCGGCCTGGGGGACGTTCTTAGAGTTGAGAACGCCCCCCCGGTTTGTTCGCATGCTTGATAATCTCCGACAAAAAGATGCGTTGATTACGCCCCCCTGACCCCCCCAGCATGGCACGGCAGTTGCCCTTTTATGGTATGGATGAGTCTACCATTTTTCCATAGAATGAGCGTCCGCGTCATTGCGGGCTCCGTGATCCTCCTCCTGCTGCTGCTCTGCACCTACCTCTACATCACGATCTCCTACACGAACGACCAGATGACGCACCAGATCCGGAACAGCGCCAACCGGGTCAGCGACATCATCAAGCAGTCGACGCGGTACAGCATGCTTCTCAACCGGAACGAGGACGTCTACGAGATCATCACGACCATCGGACGCGAGCCCGGGGTGGAGGGCATCCGCATCTACAACAAGCGCGGCGAGATCATCTTTTCCACCGACGAAAAGGAGAAGAACACGATCGTCGACATGCACGCCGAGGCCTGCTTCGCCTGCCACAGCCAGGAGAAGCCGCTGGAATCCCTCCCCTCGACGAACAGGGTCCGCATCTACGGCGCGCCCGGAGGATACCGGGTCCTCGGCGTGATCAATCCGATCCGAAACGAGCCCGCCTGCACCAACGGCGCGTGCCACGCGCATGGGGCCGAACAGTCCGTCCTCGGGGTCCTCGACGTGCGGATGTCCCTCAAGGAGCTCGACGCGAACGCCGCGGAAACGCAGCGATCGATGATCTACTACGCGATCGGCATGGTCGCCGTGGTCACGGCGATCGTCGTTGTGTTCCTCTCCACCACCGTGCTGAAGCCGGTGCGCAGGCTCATGAAAGGCGCGCAGGCGATCTCGGGCGGGAATCTCGACCACGAGATCCATATCTCTCACCGCAACGAGCTTGGCAGGCTCGCCGACGCGTTCAACGAGATGACGGCCTCCCTGAAACATGAGAAGGAGGAGAACCGACGTTGGGCGGAGACGCTCCAGGAGCGCGTCCAGGAGAAGACCGAGGAACTCAAGGCGATCCACGGGCAGATCGTCCACATCGAGAAGATGGCATCCCTCGGAAAACTCTCCGCGACGGTCGCCCACGAGCTCAATAACCCCCTCGAGGCGATCCTCACCTACGCGAAGCTCATCGAACGAAGGCTGAAGAAGGACGTTGTAACGCTTCCGCAGTACGCCGAGACCCTCGAGGAGATACGCCTTATCGCCCGCGAGACGGACCGCTGCGGGACGATCGTCAAGAACCTCCTCCTCTTCTCCCGGAAGAACGTCGGAGAGTTCGCGATGGCCCCCGTCGGCGTGATCATCGACAAGGCGGCGAACCTCGTCCGGCACCACTGCCAGATGTCGAACGTCCGGCTCGAACCGGCGAACATCGAGCCCGGCATCCTCCTCACCTGCGACCAGAATCAGATCGAACAGGCCCTCGTCGCGCTCTTCGTCAACGCGGTCGAGGCCATGCCGGGGGGCGGGTCCATCTCGATCGCGGCCCGACAGGAGACCGACGACACCGTCATCATCACCGTCGCCGACACCGGCACGGGCATCCTCGCAGAGGACCTCCCGCACATCTTCGAGCCGTTCTACACGACGAAAAAAGGGGGGAAAGGCGTCGGGCTCGGCCTTTCCGTCGTCTACGGCATCGTGGAACGCCACGGCGGCACGATCGCCGCTCGGTCCGCTCCGGGTGCGGGCACGACGTTCACCCTCGCGTTTCCGCGCCTGCCCGTCAGGAAGCGGTTCACAGAAGAATCAGGTTCAACCACCGTTGGGGCAATAGTATGAACGCACAGCATTCACTCTTGATCGTCGACGACGAACTGATCGTCCGGGACTCCCTCTCGAAATGGTTCCACGAGGACGGCATGATCACGGGCACGGCGGAGAACGCCGCCGAGGCGCTCAGGCAGCTTCAGGCGTGCAAGTGGGACATCATTCTCCTCGACATGAAGATGCCCGGCATGGACGGCATCGAGCTCCAGCAGCGCATCATGGAGATCGACCCGAGCGCGACGATCATCTTCATCACCGCCCACGCCACCATCGAAACCGCCGTCCAAGCCCTGAAGCGCGGCGCGTTCGATTACGTCACCAAGCCGGTCGACCCCGACCACCTGTCGCATCTCGTCCAGAACGCTCTGAAGCACCGATCGCTCCTCGGCGAGAACGTGAAACTCAAGGAGTCCATCACGGAGTTCTTCAAGGTCGACGACATCATCGGCGATTCCCCGCAGATGAAGAAGGTGTACGATCTCATCCAGACCGTCGCCCCGACCGACACGACCGTCATGATCCGGGGCGAGAGCGGCACGGGGAAGGAGCTCATCGCGCGGGCGATCCACGGGAACAGCCAGCGACGGTTCTTCCCCATCGTCACCGTCAACTGCGGCGCGTTGCCGGAGGGTCTTCTCGAGAGCGAGCTCTTCGGGCACGAGCGGGGCTCGTTCACCGGCGCCCAGTACCGCCGCAAGGGAAAGCTCGAACTTGCCGACGGCGGGACGCTCTTCCTCGACGAGATCGGCACCATCGCCATGAAGACCCAGATCGACCTCCTGCGCGCCCTCGACACGAAGCAGTTCACGCGCGTCGGGGGGAACGAGACGATCACCGTCGACTTCCGAGTCATCTGCGCGACGAACAAGGACCTCGAGAAGGCGATCGTCGACGGGACGTTCCGGGAGGACCTCTACTACCGCATCAACGTCTTCACCGTCTCGATCCCGCCATTGCGGGAGCGCAAATCGGACATCCCCCTCATCGCGAACTACTTCATGCGGAAGTACGCTCTCGCCATGGGGAAGAAGATGACCGGCATCGCGGCCGAAGCGATGGACGCGCTCATCCGGCACAACTGGCCCGGGAACGTCCGGGAACTGGAGAACGCCATCGAGCGGGCGACCGTCGTCGGCTCTCCCCCCGTCATCAAGCTCGGCGACCTCCCATTCCAACTCGGCGAGAAGAAGAAGCACAACGGCGGCTCGCTCGCGGCGACGGAGAGGGCATGCATCGAGGAGACGCTCGAGGAACATCACTGGAACATATCGCGATCGGCGGAGGTCCTCGGGATCGACCGTGTGACCCTCTACCATAAAATAGAGAAGTATGGCCTCCAGAAGCCGGCGTGACGAAAGGCGTCCATATTCTCAATGCGTCGTCGCTCCAGCCGCAGGATCTCGCCAGGATCTCGGCGGTCGTCCGGGAAATCTTCCAGCTGCCGGTGAGGTGCGATGCGGCCGATATCGACCTCCCGTCCGCGTTCGACGCGTCGCGCGGCCAGCACCATTCGACGGCGCTCCTGGCGCAGCTTCTCGAGCGCTCCTCGCCGGAGGAGAAGTGCATCGCCGTCGTGGACGTCGACCTGTTCATCCCGGTCCTCACGTTCGTCTTCGGGGAGGCGCAGTTCGACGGAACCGTGTCCATCGTGTCGCTCCGGCGGCTGTCGAACGAGTTCTACGGGATGCCGTCGGACGACACGGCGTTGCACCGGCGGTTGGAAAAGGAGATCGTCCATGAACTGGGACATACGTTCGGGCTCTACCATTGCCGCCAGTTCGAATGCGTCATGCGGTCCTCGACGTACGTCGGGGAAATCGACCTCAAACGCGCGGAACCCTGCCCTGAGTGCAGGGGGCTCCTTGCGCAACGAAATGCAGCAGACAACACCATCACTTCACACATAGGAGCATCATTATGAGCATCCTCTTCAGCAGACGTTGCGAGTACGCCATCCAGGCGGTCATGTACCTCTCTCTCAACGACGACCACGCGAAGCTCTCGATCCGGGAATTGACGCAGCAGCTGTCGATCCCGCATCCGTTCCTCGCGAAGATCCTCCAGGACCTCACCCGGAAAGGCCTTCTCGAATCGCAGAAGGGGGTCAAGGGAGGGTTCACGCTCACCCGCGCACCCCACGAGATCACCCTTCTCCAGATCATTGAGGCGGTCGACGGCGACGGTTTTATCCACAACTGCGTTCTCGGATTTGAAAAGTGCGATGAGAACAACCCCTGCGTCCTCCACGACCACTGGAAGGTCTTCCGCGATACGACGGTAAACATGCTCGCATCGAAGAGCATCGGTCAAATGGCCCGTGAAACGAAGAAACCGCAGTTTATTCTGTAGGAATACGGGCTGATTTGCAGATGTTCTAGTCCGATTTGGCACGGGAGTTGAACTCTATATAGAGGAAGGAGCGTCAACTCCTTGAAAAGAGTGAAAACGGAGCCAAACGAACGGACACCAGGACCAGATCGTATCAGCCATGAAAAACTCAGACGCGGATTGTCTTAATTGTGAGAATGACCTCCTTCCGAAAGAAGAGCTTCCGGAGGTGACCGGACGGGCGCCTGCTGCTGCCGCAGGGCGCCGGCTGACGGTTAAAAAGCTCGATCCGCGGCTTCGCAAGCCAAGGCCGGTCTACCCTCAGAAAACGTCGTGGTACCGGCGGCTCCTCCTGCGCTTGAAGGAGGACTCCCAGTTCTTCCGCTCGACGGTCCAGAGCGCATTCGTCCTCCTCTGCATCTGGATCGGCATCGAGTTCTCCCTCTTCGCACGCTGGGGATCGTCAGAAGGCCAAGCAGCATTCGTTCCGCGCCCGCCCGGCGCAGAAGGATTTCTCCCCATCAGCGCCCTCATGAGCCTCAAGTACTGGCTTCTCACCGGCGTCATCAACACCGTCCACCCATCGGGACTCTTCATCCTCGTCGGCGTGCTCGCGATGAGCGTACTGCTGAAGAAGGCATTCTGCAGCTGGCTCTGTCCGGTCGGCACCCTGAGCGAGGCGCTCTGGATGTTCGGGAAGAAGGTCTTCGGAAGGAACCTCACGCCTTCGCGGTGGCTCGACTACCCGCTTCGGTCGCTGAAGTACCTCCTCTTCCTTTTCTTTGGCCTTTCCATTTTGCAGATGGACGTCCCGGACCTGAAGGCCTTCATCTACAGCCCGTACAACAAGGTGGCGGACATCAAGATGTTCCTCTTCTTCGCGAACATCGGTACGTTCGCCCTTTGGACGATCATCATTTTCATGCTCCTCTCGGTATTCGTGAAGAACTTCTGGTGCCGCTACCTCTGTCCCTACGGCGCGCTCCTCGGCGCGGCGAGCTGGCTCAGCCCGCTCAAGGTGACCCGCAACGCCTCGACTTGCATCGACTGTGAGCTCTGCACGAAGGCCTGCCCGTCAAACATCAAGGTCCATACGGCGACGAGGGTCTGGAGCGACGAGTGCATGAACTGCCTCCAGTGCGTCGAAGCCTGCCCAGTAAAGGACACGCTCGACATCCGCGTGGCCGTCACGAACACGCGAGTTCCGAACTGGGTCGTGGGGAGCCTCGTCGTCGGCATCTTCGTCGGTATCACCGGCCTCGCGGTCCTCACAGGACACTGGCAGAACGCCATTTCGCAGAAGGAGTATCTCCAGCACTTCCAGCAGCTCGATTCCCCGTTGTACCAGCACAACCGGGGATCGGTACCGAAATATGACGCCGGAGAGCCCGGCGCGCAGCCGTAAGAGCATCAGGGGGGATTGACGACCATGGCACAGGATACGATCACACACTTCTACGAGAGCGACCACGATAGGCTCGACGAGCTCTTTCGGACGTACATGAGGTTCAAGGGGTCAGACTACACGATGGCGGGGAACTATTTCCGGCAGTTCAAGTCGGGGCTGCTGCGGCACATCATCTGGGAGGAGGAGATTCTCTTCCCGCTTTTTGAGCGGAAGACCGGAACGACGGCCGGAGGCCCGACGCAGGTGATGCGGATGGAGCACCGGGTCATCAAGGCGTATCTCGAGGAGATGTACGACCAGGTGCAGCTTCGGAACGCCGAGACGAACGAGGCGGAGAAGAAGCTCCTTGAAGCGCTCTCCGCGCACAACAGAAGAGAGGAAGAGATCCTCTACCCGGCGATCGACCTGAGCCTCGGAGGGGACGAGATGAGCCACGTGTTCAAGAGCATGGAACAGCTCGCCGAGGAGAGGTACATGGATACTCCGCCGACGATCGCCGGCACGTATGGGAAGGCCGCAGCAGCGCCCCTCGGCGATCGCCGAGGGGCGCTGCTGTGCCGATGCAAGTGATCGGGCCTACTTCTTCAGCTTGTCCCCGAAGAGCTTCTTGAATTTTTCCACCTTCGGCCGGATGACGAACTGACAATACGGCTGGGCACCGTTCTCGTTGAAGTAATTCTGGTGATAGTCCTCCGCCGCGTAGAAGTTTTTGAACGGGGCGATCTCCGTGACGATCGGCGCGGCGAACGTCCCCGACGCATTGAGCTGCTTCTTGTACGCCTCCGCTTCCTTCCGCTGCTCCTCGCTGTGATAGAAGATGGCCGACCGGTACTGCGTGCCAACGTCAGTCCCCTGCCGGTCGAGCGTCGTCGGGTCGTGGGTCTTCCAGAACACCTCCAACAATTCGGTGAACGGCACCACACTCGGGTCGTAGATGATCTGGCACGCTTCTGCATGCCCCGTGGTCCCGGTGCAAACCGCCGCGTACGACGGGTTCTCGACAGCGCCGCCGGAGTAGCCGGAAACGACGCTCGTCACGCCGCGTAGGTTCTGGAATACCGCTTCGACGCACCAGAAGCATCCGGAGGCGAGCGTTGCAGTGTCGAGTGTTGCTGTGGTCATTGAGGTTGTTCCGGTCGTGGAAGGATGCGGAGGCCGCGACTGCATCTCGTAGAGACCCAGTCCGGCAAGGCCGAAAAGAAGTACTGCGATGGAGATTCTCATAGGAAAAGATACGACTTTTTCGGGAATAATTCCTCCGGTCGTTGCTGGACGCCTATGTATGCGACGACCGCGGAGTTGCCGGAGAGGTGAATCAGAACGACTTCATGAAGACCTTTTGTTCTTTCCGGACGGTGTAACCGGCACGCTCGTAGAACGCGTGCGCCTCGTTCCTCACGACGTTCGTTCTGAGCCGGATGGACGCAAATCCTCGGAGCCGCGCCCACTCCTCTGCAGCCGCAAGGAGCGCTCCCCCCACCCCTTTCCCCCGGCGCGCTTCATCCACGACAAGTCCCACGATCTCGACGAACTCCCCCGACTCCAGATGGATGTCGCAGAGAAGATGAATCCATCCGACGACGACGTCCCGGTCCGCCGCCACGATGACCTCGTGGCCGGACCTCGTGCCGATGAGCTGGAGGCGCTCCAGGACGTCATCCGGCGAAGCAGGATACCCGAGCTGTGACGCGAGGCGTGCAAGGTCACCGGCATCTCCCGTGCGGGCTGGGCGTAATGTCACTCCGGACGCGTCCATAGGGCGGGTCTACGTATTTTCCGTTGCAGTGAGCTCCGCGGCCGATTGAATGCCCGTCGACACTTCACGTATGATCCCTTTCTGCTGATACACTGGTCGTATCTTCGCGCGGAGCGCGGGGAGCTGTATCGCGAACAGGAGCGCACCCAGTGCGCAGACGATGCCGCTGATCATCACCGTCATAGGAGTGCCGATGACGCTCGCGGCCGATCCGGCCAGGAGGCTGCCGAACGGCATCATCCCCATGAATGCCATCGTGTAGAAGCTCATGACGCGGCCCCGCTTATCGTCGTCCGTGACGGTCTGGAGGATGGTATTGCACGAGGCGAGGAGCACCATCATCCCGAAGCCGATCGCGAAGAGGAGCACGACCGACAGAAGGAGGATCTTCGAGTAAGCGAAGGCGATGAGGCCGGACGCGAAGATCGTCGTCCCGAGAGAGATCCACCGCGCCAGTCCGAGAACGCTCTTGCGTGATGCGAGGGTGATGGCTCCCGAAAGCGCTCCGACGCCGATGGCGCCCATGAGAAACCCGAGCGTATGCGGCCCTCCGCCGAAGATGTCCTTCGCGTAGACCGGCATGAGGACGAACGCGGGCAGCCCAAGCCCGCTCACCATCGCCACCAGGAGAAGGATGTGCCGTATGGGGGCAAACCCTTTCACATACGCGAGGCCTTCCTTGAACCCTTGGAGGACCCCGCCGGTCTGCTGCGACGGCTTTTGCGGCGGGAGTTTCATGGCAAGGAGCGCGGCGATGACGGCGATGAAGCTCACCGCGTTGACGAGGAAGCACATCCCCTCGCCGATGGCCGCCAGCAGGACCCCCGCGATCGAAGGCCCGATGAGCCGAGCGGCGTTGAACATCGATGAATTGAGGGCGATCGCGTTCGGGAGGTCCTCCCGGTTCTCGATCATATCAAGGACGAAGGACTGCCTCGTCGGGATGTCGAACGCATTGATAAGGCCGAGGACCGCGCTCAAGGCGATGATGCTCCAGACCTCGATGTGACCGGTGAGCGTCAGGATCGCGAGGAGGAACGCCTGCGCCATCGCGACGCTCTGGGTGAGGACGAGTATCCGATGGCGGTTGTACCGATCCGCGATCACCCCGGCGAACGGGCTGAGGAGGAACGTGGGGAGCTGTGTGGCGAAACCGACGATCCCGAGGAGCAGCGCCGACCCCGTCAGGCGGTAGACGAGCCAGGTGATGGCGATCTGCTGCATCCAGGTTCCGATGAGAGAGAGCATCTGGCCGCCGAAGAACAGGCGGAAGTTCCGGTAACGCAGGGTCCGGAAGATGAGCGCGAGGCCCTTTCGTTCGCCAGGCGGTGTCGGTCCGGCCGTCATGCAAGGAATGAAACGATCATGCACGAATATACGAAACGGTGGGGGTATTTTCAAAAAAAGCGCCCCGGCTGTAGAGAGCCGGGGCGCCTTAGTTCTCGTGCGGTTGGAGTGTTACGTGGCGTCTATGTGAGGGTGGATCGGGTGAAACGAATCTATCGGCCGGAACAGGGAACGGTCCTGACCCAGCAGCCAAATTGTTTGAGTTCTTCCATCCTGCAGGACCAGACGAGCTCGCCGTTCCAGAGCGTGATGTCCGGGCAGCCGTCGCACATGTTCTGTGCGCCGTTCGGGAGGAAGTCGACCGGCTGGATGATCATGATCGACTGGTAGTGGATGGAGCGGAATGCCTCCGAGGGACGGAAGAAGATCGATTTGAGGTATTCCTTCGCCACTTTGCGCATCGGCGGATCGATGAATCCAAAAAGCATCATGCTCCTGCCGAGGCTCGTCAAGGACGGCTTGGCGTACGCGAGGTACCGGCCCTTGAACAAGTGGTGTGCGGTCTGCATCGCCTCGAGGAACTTCGCGCCGACATATCCGTACGTCCGCTTCTTCGTTCCGATCTTGCCGGTGAGGAGCCACTTGAACGAATCGGCCTTCTCGGTGCCGTTGAGGTATGCCGCGGGCATGAAGTCGGGATAGCGCTTGCGGATCTCGGCGACCGCATCCGGCGCCTTGAGGTCCACCTTGCGCTCCCTGTCCTCCGAATAGACGAGGGGGTCCATGTCGACTTTCTTGCCGCCGGCGTACCAGTCGAACGGGAGCTGGGGGACCGCCGCCCGGTAGAGGATGAAGACCATGACGTGGACGATGTCGATGTGCTTCCCCGCCCACTCGACGAGCTCGGGGATGTACTTCAGCGTGTCGTCGTACACGGTGGAATTGAACGCGCAGGAGATTCCGCCGACGCGCGCGAGCATCTCGGCGTAGTGGAGCCGAAGATCGTTGAGCTCGACCTCGTTCGAATCCTTCCACTTCGGGCGCCCCTGCTTGCTGTCGATGTGGAAGGTGAACCCGTAGACGCCGGCCCGCTTGAGATCCCTCAGGAGTTCTTCGGTGAGGAGCCCGCCGTTCGTGTTGATGATCGGCTTCATCCCCAGCTCCGCTACGATCTTGACGATGTCGACGATCTTGGGGTGCATGAGCGGATCGCCGCCGGCGATGGAGATCCCGTCGGAGTTCCTGAGGCGTTTAAAGGTCTCGAGCTCCGTTCTGACGACGTCGAGCGACTTGTGGCTGCTCGGGATGTTCTCCCGGTAGCACCCGTCGCAGGCGAGATTGCACGCGGAGGTGGGTTCCAGCCATGAGATCGCATTGTCCGGAAGCGTCCATGGGAGCCGGTAGAGCTGGCGGTGGTCAAGGGTTGTTGCTGCCTGCATCATTTTCCTCTCTGAATGGTAGCGTGTTATCGTTGACGGCTGTGATGCTCGGACATGAGGACGCCGAGCGCGATGGAATACAATTTTGCTTCGGATTTGTCGGCCCGCGACGGGATCAAGACAGGCACTCTCCCGCCCACGATGACATGCGCGAGCCGCAGCCCGGCGAAATACGTCGTGCTCTTTGCGAGGCTGTTCGCCGACTCGATATTCGCGGCGATGAGGATCTCCGCCCTGCCCGCGACGGGGGACTTGATATGCTTTTCCTCCGCGGCTTCCATCGACACTGCGTTGTCGAGGCCGAACGGACCGTCGACGATGCAGCCGGTGATCTGTCCCCGCTCGTTCATCTTCGAGAGCGCGGCCGCGTCGAGCGTCGACTGGAGGTTTGGGAGGACCATCTCGGTCGCGGAAAGGACGGCGACCTTCGGGTTCGGGTTGCCAAGCGCATGCGCCACTTCCACGGCGTTGTTGATGAGCTCTACCTTGTTCCGGAGGTCGGGAGCCATGGTCATGCCGCCGTCGGTGATCATGACGAACTTGTTCTCCTCCCGCTGTGGGAACTCCATGACGAAGATGTCCGACAGGAGCCGGTCCGTCCGAATGCCGGCGTCCTCCTTGAGGACGGCTTTCATCATGGTCGACGTATCGACGCCGCCCTTCATGAGGATGTCACCGTGCCCCTCGCTCACGAGTTTGATCGAGGACCGAAGCGCGTCCTGCATCGTCGATTGGGGGATCACGCGGACGGCATGTTCCGGGTACGTGCGCCGGGAGAGCTGGGCGCAGATGATCTTCTCGTCGCCGACGAGGACGAACGTCGACAGGCCCATCTTCGCAGCCTCCTCGATCGCGTCGAAGGTCTCATCGTTGTTGGGAAATACGACGACGACGCGCTTGCCGCGCAGCTGCCGGGCACTCTCGAGAAGTTCGTCAAAGTTTCGGATCACGGTTCAGTACTCCAATGCGGTTTCTGTACCTTCGAGGGCCCTGAACGCACTCTGCGCCAGCGCCGTCATTTCGTCGTCTCCCGGATAGAGCAGGACGGCCCCGATCGTGCGAACCCGCTCTCCGATTGCGGAGGTCACGAGCGCCGACCGGGCGACGCCGCCGGTGATGACGACCGCGTCGACCTTCCCTTCGAGGACCGTCGACATGGCCCCGATCTCCTTCGCGATCTGATAGGCCATCGCCTCGAGCACGTTCCTCGCTTCCGCGTCGCCGCTCATCGCCTGCGACTCGGCATCCACGACGGAATTCGTGCCGAGATAGGCGACGAGGCCCCCTTTTCCCATGACGAGGGACCGCAGTTCCGCTTCGGTCATTCCCTCGGAACGGCAGAGGCTGATGAACTCCTGGAGCGGCAGGCCTCCGGTCCGTTCTGGCGAAAAGGGACCGTCGCTTGCGGCATCGTTCACGTCGATGATCCTGCCCCCGCGCACGGCGGCGACGGAGATGCCGCCGCCGAGGTGCGCCACGACGAACGACGATTCTTCCAGGAGCGTGCCCACCGCCGTTGCGGCGCGCCGAGCTGCTGCGTGGATGCTGACCGCATGGGAGAGACTTTTCCTCCGGATCTTCGGATGTCCGGAATAGTACGCTACCGGTTCGAACTCATCGACCGAGACGGGGTCGACGACGAACGCCGGGCAGCCGAACTCCCCGGCGATGGTCTCCGCCATGGCGCAGCCGAGGTTCGAGGCGTGCTGCCCCTGGACTCCCGCACGGGCGTCGGCAAGCATCTTCCGATTGACGCGGTACGTTCCCCCGGGAAGCGGCCGCAAGAGTCCTCCGACGGAGACGACGCCGTCACAGAGACGAATGTGCTCCGCGATCCAGGGGCGGCAGTGTGAGAGGCGTTCCTGCAGCTGCTCCCAGAGCTGACCCGGTCTTCCTACGGCGGCCGCACTGAGCGCGACGGTCTCGGACCGGACGATGATGCCATCGTGCGATTCCGCAAGCTTCGTTGATGTCGAACCGGGATTTATGACGAGGACCGTTTTCAACGGTCTTCAGGCCTTCGCTGCGGGCGAATGGCCGTTGCGCTTCGACGAGAGGTACGTATGGATCGCGTCTGCCGCGATCTTGCCGTCCCGCATCGCCAGGATGACCGTCGCGCCCCCGCGTGTCACGTCCCCCCCGGCAAACACGCCTTCGCGGCTCGTTTCCTGCATCTTGCCGATGGTCACCGTTCCGCGTTTCGTGGTCTCAAGTCCTGGTGTCGTCGACTGTATGATCGGGTTCGGCCGCTGGCCGATCGCCTCGATGACGGTCTGGACCGGGATGACATACTCGGACCCCGGGATCGGGATCGGCTTCCTGCGGCCCGATTCGTCCGGTTCACCGAGCGTCATCTTCTGACATTCGATGCCCTTCACCCAGTTGTTCCCGTCGTCGATGATCCGGATCGGATTGGTGAGGAGCATGAAGATGATCCCTTCTTCCTCGGCGTGATGGATCTCCTCCTCGCGGGCCGGCATCTCCTCTTTCGACCTGCGGTAGACGAGATACGCCTTCTTGGCTCCGATGCGCTTTGCCGTCCGGACGGCGTCCATCGCGGTGTTGCCGCCGCCGATGACCGCGACCGACTTCCCGACCTTGATGGGCGTGTCGAATTCCGGGAACTGGTGCGCCTTCATGAGATTGATGCGCGTGAGGAACTCGTTCGCGGAGTAGACGCCGCTGTAGTTCTCGCCGGGGATCCCCATGAAGATCGGCGTTCCCGCGCCTGTCGCCACAAAGACCGCGCTGAATCCCATTTCGTCGAACAGCTCGTCGATCGTCGCCGTGCGGCCGATGACGAAGTTCGTCGCGATCTCGACGCCGAGCGCCTTGATGCGCTCGGTCTCGAGGTCGAGGATGTACCGCGGGAGCCGGAACTCCGGGATGCCGTATCGCAGCACGCCGCCGACGGCGTGGAGCGCCTCGAAGATCGTCACGTGGTAGCCGCGCTTCGCGAGTTCCGCTGCGCAGGTGAGCCCGGCGGGCCCGGATCCGACGACCGCCGCCTTCTGGTGCAGCGAGGCGCTGATTGTCGGGGCGACGAAGAGATTGTGTTTGATCTCGTAGTCGGCAACGAAGCGTTCCAGCTTCCCGATCGCGACGGACGGGTGCTTCTTGCCGAGCGTGCAGACCGACTCGCACTGCGACTCTTGCGGGCAGACGCGTCCGCAGATGGACGGGAGGTAGTTCGCCTCGCGGATCTTGTTTGCCGCGCCGACGTAGTCCTCCTGCATGATGAGCTGGATGAATCCACGGATGTCGATGTTCACGGGGCACCCCTCGACGCAGACGGGGTTGGCGCACTCGAGACATCGCGTCGCCTCGATGACGGCGGAATCCTCCGTCATCCCCATCGATACTTCCATGAAGTTCTTCGAGCGTTCTTCCGCATCCTGCTCCAAGGCGTGTTGGCGCGGGATCTTCATCCGTTCGGAAGGCTTCCTCGGATTAACGTACTTCATTGTTCACCCCTCCCTGTAGTTCCACGTTCAGCCGCCGGCAGTCGTGATCGGCCGCCTTCTCCATGTCGACGTAGGTCCTATTTCGCATCATGAGTTCGTCGAAGTCGACCGTATGCGCATCGAACTCCGGACCGTCGACGCAGGCGAACTTCATCTCCTTGTTGACGGTCACCCGGCAGCCGCCGCACATGCCGGTACCGTCCACCATGATCGTGTTAAGGCTGACGATCGTCTTGACGTCGTACTTTTTCGTGAGGAGAGAGACGGCCTTCATCATCGGGAGCGGCCCGATCGCGTACACCGCGTCGACACCTTGAGGACGGTCCAAGAGCTCCTTGAGCTGGTCCGTCACGAATCCCTTGCGGCCGTACGAACCGTCGTCGGTCGTCACGTAGAGTTCATCCGAGCATCCCCGCATCTCCTCTTCCAAGATCACGAGGTCCTTGGTGCGGGCTCCGACGATCGTGTAGATCGTATTGCCGGCCTCTTGTAAAGCACGGGTGATCGGGAAGAGCTCGGCCGTCCCGACGCCGCCGCCGATGCAGGCGACCTTGCCGTGGCGTTCAATGGGAGTCGGGTTCCCGAGGGGGCCGACCAGGTCGACGATCTCGTCGCCGACATCTTTAGACAGAAGGAGCTTCGTCGTCTTGCCGACGCCTTGAACAATGAGCGTAATCGTGCCGGCAGCCGTGTCGCCGTCGACGATCGTCAGCGGAATGCGTTCACCGGTCTCGCTCACCCGAATGATGACGAAGTTGCCCGGCTTGCGCTTGCGTGCAATGAACGGCGCCTTCACGATGAACTTCGAGACGGTGGAAGAAAGGATCTCTTTATCTATGATCGGAAACATGTGTTGTCGTTCAATTGTAGTGAATATAAGTGGTCCGCCTGCATGTCAAGCGACGAGCACCCCGTCGTCTTTGATGCAGTCCTGCGGGCAGACTGACATCGCTTCGCGAATATCGGCATCCTCGCGTTCGTCGGTCGGCTGCTGGTACACGAAGTAGTATGATGAATCGTTGCTGTACATGAAGTTCTGGAGCGCTTTGCTGAAACAGAGCCCGCATCCGTCGCAGAGATCCGTGACGTAGTACTTTCCCTGTTCGTTATCGCTCAACTTCTTTCCTTCTGGTGCCATGGCGTTACTCCTCGATGAGTGATGAAAGTAATGATATAGTCGTGCCTCGTTCGCATCTAGAACGGCGCTCCTACCAGGCGCGCGCGCGTCAGCTGTTGCTTTCCAGGTGCAGATCGCGCGTGACGTCGTCCTCGGTGATGAGCTTTTCGATCACCGCCGTCGGCTTCACGACGAACACCGGAACGGTCGAACACCGGATGACCTTCTCTGCGATGCTACCGATGAGGGCATGCGCGAGCCCCGTTCTGCCGTGTGTCGCCATGACGATGAGATCGGCCTGCGCCTCGCGGGCATACTGGGCGATCTCGTCGGCGGGGATCCCCGTCCGGATGACAGGCGTGACCACCGAGTACTCATCGACCGTTTCGTTGATGAACTCCTGCATGCTGGTTTTCGCCGCCTTCTCGAGGCTCGCGGCGGAAACCTTTCCCGACTTCCGGAGCGTCGGCCACTGCCGCGCGTCGACAACATGAAGGAGATGGACCGACGCATCGTAGGTCGTCGCGAGCGAGAACGCGTACTCCAGCGCGGCGATGGAGAAATCCGAGAAATCCGTCGTCACCAGTATTTTCTTTATCGTAAACATGTCAGTATGCTCCTTCCTGCACCTTGAGACCGCACCAGTGAACTACCCGACCTTCTTTTCCATGGACGAGATCTTTCTGCCCAAACGGAAGAGATATCCGAAGATGCCGATCCAGCAGATGATCACGATGAGGAGGACCGAATAGAGCGGCTGCTTCGAAAAGAACTCTGTCATAGGTGAAACCCCTTGTACTCGTCAGTGGATCGATCATTTGATGCGAACCGGAGGCCGTTCAAGGACATGCCGGTCCGCTCTTCTCTATAGAGAAGGACAACCTCCGTGCCACTATGGAAGCGGGCAGGGGTGTAAAAACAGAGGGTTTGGGGTTATTTTAGGGGAGTCGGGGGGATAAAAGGGCAGAGTTTTTCAACTCTGTGAAGGATCCGGGCCCATTCTCTCAACCATGAGAATATGGCCGGGCCCGGGGCTACGGCTCGAACGGCCCCGGCTGGGGACCATGGCAAACGCCATTATCCGAGCAGCTCGTTTTATCGTAATCAAGCGGCGTCGCGCCTTTGCGGAATCCGCTAACGATGAGTTTTTCGTATAGGCCTGCACCGTTGTAATTGTACGGCGCCACGTCGGACCCGTACCCGATGAGGCGCGAACGCTGTGCACCGTGGGGAACGGCCACGTGACACGTGATGCATTTGACATCAGCGATCTGGTGGTGGGAGCCGTCGTGGGCGGCGTTGAGAAACTTCCCTCCACTCATCATCGGATGGCAGTTTGCGCAGAGGAGCTCATTTTGCCAGTCGGTCGTATTGTTCTTAATGTCGGCAAGGGACCAGAGGTCGCCGTTCCGGCCCGTCGGCCAGAACTGGCCCTTCCCTGTCAACATATATCTGCTCGTCGAACCGTGGGGCCCCTGCGGGCTCGCTTGTGACGTCGTTTCGTCATTGCCGTGACAGTCGGAGCAATACATCGTCTGGCTGCCAGTTGTGGCCCATTCTGCGGTCATCTGCGTCGGATCGAGGTTCCTCGGCGACAAAGAGCCGGTCTGGCTGCCGAGACCCGACACTACGGGGTGTGCCGAGCGGTTGGCGGGGCTGAACTCCATCGCCTGATCGGTGCTCTTGATCCCGGACGACGTGAGAATGGTGGTCACGCCATTGGCAACGATGCCGAATGCATTCGAGGAATGGCATTTGAAGCAGAGCTGACTCTCCTGAACAGCCGGCTTGATGTTCGTAAAGCTCGTCGGCTGCTGCCAGTTGCCGGTGAACGTCGGCACAACGCCTTGGACGCCCTGAAGGACATCCGAGACAGCATTCGATCCGACCGTATGAAGGCCCTTTTTTGCCCAATGGGAATTATGGCAGTCCTGGCACTCGGCATGCCGGTGGGACACGTCGAGGCTTGTGGTGACATCAGGATCCTTGTGCTGTCCGACGACAGTGTTCGTCGGATGGGCGTACTGCTTTTCCATCACCGTCTCGATGTTCTTTGTATTCAATCCGGTGCTGGCGCTTCCGTGGCACCCGGACTCATAGCACGTCTTCTCTTCGACCTTCGTCAGGAGATACGGGACACCCTCGCCGTTGTGCGAAGTATGGCAACTGCGGCAGGCCCATTCACCAACCGTCGTTCCCGCCTGGACCGTCGGCGTATACGCCTGCGTCGAGGTCTTGTGCGCTGCGTCCGACCATCCCGACTTGTTGTGGCAGAAGGTGCAGAGCGCGGCATTCGTGTTCGAGATCCTCAGGAACTTCGAGTTCGTGTTGTCGTGCGGGTCGTGGCAGGTCTGGCATTCGATCGTTCCGCTTGCGATGTCGGGATCGAGCTTCACCGGCGTGTTCCAGGGCCACTGCCGTCCGACGAGCTCAGGGTCCCGGCCGTTGTCGTAGACAAACCCGACGGGGTGGTCATTCGCGAGGGACGTGCCAATATTGCCGGGAGCGCTCGCCGGGATCGCCGTGACGCTGTTGTCCATCTGGATCGTCATGCCGCTCCCGCCGTTGTTGTAGACGGCACCGAGGGCGATCGTCCCGTCGTGGCACGAGAGGCAGAGTTTGGACCGGGGATTCGGTTGGTTCGGCGCGGCGTAATTTAGGTTGGTGAGATAGTCGCTCGAATACAGTTCGTAGGTCGAAGTGGTGAGCTCATGATTCCAGAGCTGGTCCGCCGTATATCCAGTAGGCACGTGTGGGGTGTGGCAAAAGACGCAGAGGTTCGTTTCCGTCGCCGCTTTCAGCGGCCCGGGCCCGGTGGTGCTGAGATTGTGCTTCGTATTTGTCATCGTCGAAAATCCGGGGGAGGTCTGTGCCACCGCCGACCCCTGCATCACCGCCGCGAGGAGGAGGAGCGGGAACAGCATGCGTGCACCACGATGCGGATACATTGTCATTTGAGGTATTGGAAGATTTGGACCCGTTTGTTGAGTGTGTCGACGATATAGACCCGATCGTTCACGTCGATGGCGATGCCGTTCGGCGTCTCGAACTGACCGTTGTGCGTACCTTCCTGGCCGACGGAAAGGAGAAGCTCCCCCCGAAGGTTGAAGATCTGTAGATTATTGAGGAGCGCGTCGGTGACGTAGATGTTATTTTCGGAATCGAGTGCGATGCCTTTCGGACTGGCGAACCGTCCGATGGCGTTGCCCTGCCTGCCGAATAAACGCTGGAACGTCCCGCCGAGGCTGAACAGCTCCACCCGGTAGTTCAGCGCATCGACGACGCAGAGCTCGTCTCTGCCGACGATCTGCACCGGATAATTGAACTGTCCCTCTCCCACCCCCCGCTCGCCGAATTCTCCCAGATACTTCCCTTCCAGGTCGAACCGGACGACCTTATGTTTTCCGGTATCGACGACGTAGAGCGTGTCATGCACGATGCACATGCCCGTCGGTCGGACGAGGTGCTCCTTGATGACGCCCTTGGCATCGAGATCCTCGTCAGCAATGACGACGATCCCCGCCTCCGAATCGGAGATGTAGACCGTTCCGTTCTGGGCGCAGGCGATGCCGACCGGCGACCGGTAGTCGCCGTTTTTCGCCGCCATGACAAAGGCATGCTTCTTCTCACGCTCATCAATGCGGTGAACCCCCTTCGCGCCGGGGTCGGCGACGTAGATGATCCCATTCCCGGAGACGGCGATCCCGACCGGCTGCACGAGCCAGGGGGTCGACCGTTCTCCACCGAAGAAGAATTTGAATATCTTTGAGAGTGTGCCGCCCTCCTGCTGAAAACTCTCGGCTGAGGAGAGCGTCACGATGTGCCGCAGCCGCGGACGTGCGGGAGGCCCGGGCCAAACCAGCGAATCGGGGTGATCTCCGGCGGAGGCTTGGGAGACCAGACAGAACAAGATGATAATAAGAGCAGTACGCATCATTGTGACCGCAAAAGAACAAACGAACGATACAAAGAAAATCTCTGCCAATCAAGCCGAAGAACGGCATATCCCCGATTCCCCGGCGCGATCAATCGGAACTGGAGCGCCCGAACACTCCGGGCGGCTCCAGCCCGATTCTCTCTGGCAAGGGGATTGCAGAGAGTGTTGCAATCGGTATGATGTTTTGTTTCCATGCGCTCTGTCATTCGCGGCGGCTAGAACGGACGAGAGACGGCAAATGTAATCGTCCGCTGCCGGGTGCCCAATCTTCGTTCATACAATGAGAGCGACAGGTCGACGACCCGCCAGCCGTAGTGGAACTGGGCGAGATGTTCAATCGTCTCCATGCGGTAGTTCACGTCATAAGTCCTCGAATACCGGTAGCGAGCAGAAAGGCGATCGGTGAAGAACCTGGCGCTGTTGAACGTTCCGTTCCAGCCGTAGGCTGTACCGTTCACATCGCCTTGGTACCATGTGGAGGAAAATCCTGCGCCGATGGTGAACGGGATGACATAATTGAAGCTTCCATAGAGCGCATCGAGGAGACTGACCGTCCGGGTCGAATAGCTCCCCTCCAGTTCTCCCTGACTCCTGTTGCTTGTGAACGCGACATTGGTCATGTTCGAGATCCGGTCTGCGAGCTTGGCGTCCACTCCGAGATTGATCCGGTGTACCGCCCGGAATTGATGCGCGCGCGCGCGCCGCTGGTCGGCGAAGGAGGAGGATTGGTTGATCCGCAGCGTGACGGCCTCAAACTTGGTAGAATAGCCGTTGCCGAATCCGAACCCATACGCGCCTGACTGCTCGGAGTTGTTCGCCCATTCGCCGTTCACGGAGAGGGAGTTCGACATCGAGCTCACCCCAAACGTCTGCTGGTGTGAAACCGTCCCTCCCGATCTCCACGTGTTCCGGGACTCGACCGGCGGCAACGCAAGCGGCATGACCTGCTTGTTATACTGTTCCCCGAGCATGGCGGTGTATCTCCACTCCGGGCTGAGGGTCTGGTTGACGTTCGCAGAGACGGAAAGGTTCGTCGTGGTCGCATGGGGGGATGTGGCTTGGGACAGGTTCAGCCCCGTCATGAGGACCGCGCTGCTGCTCAAGGAGCCGGTGTAGGAAAGGTCGCCGTAGAGCAAACCGGTGGTTTCAAACCACGTATACTCCGAATGGATGTTCACGAAATGGGCGTCATCAAAGGATTTCGTGCCGTTGACGCCGGCCGACGAGAATTTGTTCACAGACCCCGAGACGAGGTCCTCGGTCCGCGTGTTCTGACCGGTGATGTTGAACGTTGTGCTCCCGTTCGAGGATGCTGCGGAGGCCGTGTATGACTCGATCTTGTTGTTCGTGATAAACCCTTCGGTGGCCCACGCATGCGACCGGTTATAGTCGAGCGTGATCGTCGGGAGAAACTCGATCTTTCGGAGCGAAACGGTCATCTCCTGGCTCTGGGAGCGCACGCGTCCGACAGTGCTGGATGCATCCCCGTATTCGCCTCGGGATTTGACGTATCCGTCGTTCGCACGCAGGAGGATCCAGCAGGGGCTGTATTGGATCAGGGAAAGGTTGAAGCGGTAGATCGTCCAGTTCTGCGTCTCAAAATCAAGCGTCGGGCCGAAGGATTTAGACGTGAAGGAGTTCTGGGTGAAGTAGGACTGAAACTCGAATTCGGCAAGTTCATGCGTGAGGATGATCCCCGACGCCTGAAGGTCAATGGTCGGGTTGCGGCTTTGCGTGGTCGACAGTGATCCGTGGTAGGAGTCCTCTGAGTACTGGTGGACATAGCTCACATTGCCACCAAACGAACCCAGTTGTCCGAAGAGCGGACAGACCGACAGCACGGCCAGCGCGACGATGGTGAAGACTCTCTTCATTTCCCCTTGCCAAGTCGAAAGTGGTTCCACCTTATAACCTTAATGTGCCCCGCCAAAAAGCTGCGGGGCACATTAAGCGCATCTACATCAGGATTCAGCAGTTACTTCTTGTGGCAAGCAACGCAGAGTGCACCACCCAGATCGTTCGCGGAAGCGGGCGACTGGAGACCAATACCCGTCTTGAAGTGTGGGTTATGGCAGGAGGAGCATTCCATTTTGCCGTTGAACAAGCGGCCGATCGCCTTTGTCGCAGGGCTGGTCTCGAGATAGACGTACCCAGCGGCGGCTTTTGCGTAGAGCTGACCGTCGTTCGCCTGAGCATAGTCATAGTCGATGTGGACCGGATGGGTGTGGGAAAGCTGGAGGTTGCCATTCGGATTGATGCCACCTGCATCGCGGAACACGAACGTGCTGTCCATCGCGATCGCGCCAGCGCCGTCAAACGGCCAGGGATTGCCGAGATTGTACGGGGTACCGTTGCTGCCGTAGGCAGTCGACGAAAGGAACTGGCTTCCATCGTGGCAGCTGAGGCACATCGCACTGTAGTTATCGTCGTTGTTGATCGGAGCCTGATGACCGTTACCAACGTTCGCATCCATCGAGACCGATGAGTACACGCCGTACGTCAGACCGCTGCTGACCGACTTGCGGGCCCACAGGGGGGCTGCCTGTCCGTCCGCGCCCATGATATGCGGGCGATGGCAATAGTCGCAAACGCCTTTCGGCTGACCTTTTCCAGGAGCAGCGACGCCGCCGGGACCAAAGTCATGCGCTCCGCCTATCATCAACGATTTCGAACCTTGAACGGTACCATTAGGACTGGGACCATTCGGCTGGGCCTGACCGAATGCCGCTACTGCGACGATCAGAACAAGAGCCAGGAGTGTAAATGCGCGTTTCATATGTATCTCCTTTTTCGTATTGTAATGCCTCGTTATTTCTTTAGATCCACCCACTCTCATGAGGCGACTGAGAACGTTTGGATTTTATTGCGTTTGCAAGATCTGAAAAATCTGTACGCGAGCATTGAGCTGATCGGTGACGTACACTCTGTTCCTATTGTCGATGAACATCGAGACCGGGTTGATAAACCCGTCATTCTGTGCGGAATACTTGCCGACAAACAGGAGGAGTTCGCCCTGGTTGTTAAAGATCTGAAAATGATGGTGCTGTGCATCGAGGAGGTAGATGTTCGTGTCGGCGGTGACGGCAATGCCCTTCGGCATCGCGAAATCGCCCCAACGGTCCCCCTGCTTCCCAAACTTCCGGACAAACGTCCCGTTGGTATCGAATATCTCCACTCTGAAATTGAACGCATCAACAACGTAAATGGTGCCGAACTTGTCGACGGCAAGGCTCTGCGGAAAATTGAACTCGCCGTCGCCGTAGCCGCGGGTGCCGATCGAGAAGAGCGAGTCACCGTGGTCGGTAAAGACCCGTACCTGATGGAGACGGTTGTCCACGACGAACAGTCTGTGCCGGACGGTGTCGAGCACGATGTCGAGCGGGTTCGGGAACGTGCCTCTCCGGCCGATCGTATCGAGAAGTTCTCCCGTATGGGAGAGGACCACGACCTGGCCAAGATCCGGAAGACCGACGAAGATCCTGTTCGAATCGGCGGCGATGCCGCGGGGGTTGTTCGTCTTGAACGTACAGGTCTTGCATTCGATCTTCGAGAACTCGCTCTTGTTCTCGTCGATCATGAAAATGCCCTGCGCCGCGTCGGTGACAAAGATGTGCCCGTGATTATCGCCGGTGACGTCGAACGGCCGCGAGAAACTGAACCACGAGTTCTTTCCGCCGAGCCCCTCGAGGCTCTTACCGACGGAGGACTTGAACTGGTCCTCGCTCCTGTACGTCCCGATATACTTGATCCGCGCGGTATCGGGCGGATCGGGCCACACGATCGCCTTTTCGGACTGCTTTGACCCGCCGCATCCCCCGAACAGGAACGCCAAGCTTACGGCGCACAACACGATGATCGAAAACTTCTTCATTGCTCTTTCCCCTCGCTTGAATTGCCTTTGTCTTCCGGTGTCTCCTTTTCGATCTCGTCGAGAGACGGAAGTTTGTAGCCCTGCTTGAGCTCCGCGCTCCGCGCAGGTTGAAAATCGATGTCCGTCGAATTGAACGAGATACCAAGCGACCAAAGGAGTCCGGAGACGTTCGGCGTCGACCAGTAGCCCGGTCCGCCATGGAGGCTGATGTGCGAGAACGCGCGGACGTTCGCGACCAGCATCGTGTGATGCGAATGCTTTCCGGTATATCCGGCAAGATACTCGAGCCCGATCTGCGCGGAGTGCGACGCGGAGACGACGAGACTGCCGCCCGCCATAGGCGCCACGCCCTCGTCGCCATGTTTCGTCGCGCCTAAGAGGAATGAGGGGCGGAAGCCATTCGTGAACGGCGTGACCACCACGGCGCCGCGGCTGATGTTCGCGGGATAAAGCTGGCCGAAATCCTCGGTCTGCGTGACCGACGTTTCCCCCCAGAGCGAGATGATCTTCACCACGGGGAACACGACAGGGATCGTGAACTTCCCTCCGATACCCGTGATGCTCATTGACTGGATCATGCCGGTCTGTTCGCTGGTCACCTTCACGTAGGCCTCGAGGAACGGAGAGAGACCGGCGCTGAGCGAGTAAAGATTGAGCCCTTGGCCGCTCTGCTTCGCGAATCCGATGCGGCCGATCTCCAGTCGAAATTGCGCAGCCGGCGAGTTGGAGCTTGTCGGCATGAACGCGACGCCTGATCCGCTCATCATCCCCTGCTCGTAATAGTTCTGGGCGCTGCAGGCGGAGGCGAGCAGAAGGAGCGCTGCGAGGAGTGTCAGTATGGTCACTTTTGATGGCATTCGAGACAGATCATCATTCGTCCGCCGCCCACCTTCAGCAGATGTTCGTTGGCGGAGCCGTGGGGGTTATGGCAGCTCACGCACGAGACCTCTTCGCCGTTCACTTCGTTCTTTGCAAACCGTACGGGATGCTTGCCGACCGGGTGGTTCACCGTCATATCCGGATGGCAGCTTGAGCAGAGGGTGTAGACATCCGCTTTGAGCTGATGTTTCGTATTCGTGCCGTGGGCCGAGTGGCAGGTGAGGCAGTCGCTCGCGACCGGATGCGGGAATGCTGAGTTCTCCACCGCTTCCTTCTTCTCCTGGTGGCAGTCGTAGCAGAGTTCGGGGGGCGCCTTCACGCCGACGATCATTTTCTTCTCCGCCGACCAGGCGTGGCACGATTCGCATTCCTTCATCTCAACCGGTGCGTGCAGGAACTCGGCACCCGCGAACGTCTTGTGACACGATGCGCAGTCCGCCTTCATCGTCGCGCCGCTGTCGGCACTCGGAAGACCCTCATGGCACGTCGTGCAGCTCTGTTCCAGCGCGGAGTTATGGAAATGCCGTGTCCGATCTTCGATCGGTTTGAATTCCTGTTTGAATTCCGCGTAGTACTCGACGGATACATTCTTCGTCGCTGCCGCCCCGAAATAGATCCGGTTCACACCGGGGAGGAGCTGGATGTGAAGTTTGTAGAGCGCGCGGCCATCGGCGTTGGGGTCGTCGTACACCGCTTCGTACAGGCTGTCTTTCCATCCAGTCACCGAAAGCACAACGCCCAACACTCCCGGCGGTTGCACGGCCTGAGCAAACTTGCTCAGGGCGGGGGTCGACCAAAGACTCCGGATCGTCATGGTGTCGCTGTAGGAGTACGAAAGGGTCTCGGGGCTCGTGTAGCCGGTGCTAAGCTTGAAGTTGTAGATGAACCGGCCGATCGTCGCCTTTGAATCGAACAACTTATAGAAATCCTTCGGAAAGGACTTCTTTGCGGGGAGCGGGGAAACATCCATGTAGCGCAGGATGTTCCACTGGGTAGAGACGAGGAGATTCGGGACGGCTTGTTCTTCAACGGAGAGGATAAGGAGTTTTGACTGGTCGTAGGAAACGGAATCCGCCGGCGCCGGCGTCAGGATCGAAATCGCGGGAGCCGAGGTGTCTCCACAAAATATGATCCCGGCAGCAGCTATCATGATCAAAAGGATCCGTTCTCGAAAGGTCATAAATCCTGATTTAATGAGTCACTACTGTTGAGTTATACTACATTTGTAATGCCAGAAAAAACAGCGATTACGGGCGGATTAGAGGGGGTAATTGTCAAGCATTTTCAACAATGAGAAGGTTCCGGGTTTATTCTCTCATGAGGAGGAACTCTCCGACCAATGTAGTAATTAACACCCTAAAATTCGCTAAAGAATGAGAGAATTAGCATCCCGCTGTTGAGAAAATATACAAGAAATCTTCTCATTTCCGACCGGGATGCTTCCCCATTTTCTCAATTTCTATGTCGAAATTGATCAAAAATCGGACCTTACCGTCTAGTTCAACGCTTCGTGTCAGCCTGAAATTGTCCTCCTAAGGGTCGAGACCGAAAATCGCCCGGACGAGCTGGATATCCTTCTTCACTTCATGGCTCTTGCCAAGCTCGCCCTTGAGCGTGACCATCGGCGTATGGAGGATCTTGTTGATGATGCGTTTCGTGAGGATCGAAACGTCATCCTGCAGATCGGCGGTGATATGATGGGAGAATCTCTCGAGTTCGGATTGCCGGATCTGTTCAAACTGGTCGCGCAACTGCTGGATCGTCGGGGTGAGTTCCAGCGACGCATGCCAGTGATCGAACTGGAGGAGCTCTTCGAAGACGATGTCGCGCACGTGTGGAAGTTCCGCTTTGCGGCGTTCGACGTTCTTGTCGATGATCAGCTGGAGCGAATCGACGTCGTGGAGGAAGATGTTGGCGACCGACCCGACCGCGGGATCGACGTTGCGCGGTACGCCGATGTCGATGACGAAGAGGGGCGACGGGCCACGCCGCTTCATCACGCCGTCCATCGCGGCCCTGTTCAGGACATAGTCCGGTGCGCTGACAGAGCTGATGATGATATCCACCTCCGGCAACGCCGACACCAATTCTGAGAACTCGACCACGCGGCCGTTCATCCGCGCAGAGAGCTGCTCGGCGCGTTCGCGCGTCCGGTTCGCCACAAGGAGCTGCCCCAGTCCGTGGCTCCGCAGATGCTGGGCGGTCAACTCCCCCGTTTCTCCGGCGCCGATGAGGAGTGCCGTCTTCCTGCTCAGATCATGAAAGATTTTCGAGGCGAGCTCCGCCGCCGCATATCCGACCGAGACTGCGCCGTCGCCGATCTCCGTTTCGGTACGGGCACGCTTACCCGTGTGGAGCGCTGCGGAGAACATCTTGTTCAAAACTTGTCCCGTGCTGCGGCATGCCTGCGCGATCGCGTACGACGATTTGATCTGGTTGAGGATCTGCACGTCGCCGAGGACCATCGAATCGATGCCTGAGGCGAGTTTGAACAGGTGCTGGACAGCGTGGAGCGAGTGGACGGCATAGAGGGCGTCCGAACACTCCCCATCGCCCGCGTTCTTGTACGATGTGAGCACATGCCAGACAGCACGTTCATCCATCCCTGAAGCCGGCGGCACGTAGTAGAGTTCCGTCCGGTTACATGTCGAAATGAGCACCGATTCCTCGACGCCGGACGCTTTGAGGCGCAAAAGGATCGCGCGGACGTCGTCCTCCGAGAACCAGAGCTTCTCGCGGACACTCACCGGGGCCACCCGGTGATTCAGGCCGAGGCAGACGATGTTCATCATGCTGTCATTCTCTCACACGTTCTCCGGAATGGCCGAGACCCGGCGGCGCAGGGCAACTGCCGTGCCGATAATGATGAGCACGACGCCGGTCCACACGACCATCATGAGCGGCTTCGTGCTTATCTCGACGAGGACCTGCGGAGGCTCGCCCCCGTGCTGCGCGCTGGGATCGATGAATTCAAGGAGGGCCATCTTCTGTTCGACGCTGATGGCGTTCAGGGCGAGCTGCGACGCCGGTGTCCCGGCCGCCGCCGCGCTCTGCGGGGGAAGGTTGACAGGCTGCATCGTCTGCTTTCCCTGCCTGTCGAAGATGAGCTGCGGGGTCAGCTCGTGCGCCTTGCCGTCGACCGACACGCTGAGGACCGCACCGACCGATATGGTCTCTGATTCGTGTCCGCCCATCTCAAATCGGGCGAAGGTGACGTCGTAACCTCCGATCTTCTTCGTCTCCCCTTTCGCGATCTCGATAGTGGGATTCTGGGCATGTTCGTCGGGCGAATGGATCTCGAGCGGCGAGATGTAAAGGTCCGTGAGCGGGAAGATCTTGATCGACGGCTCCCGCATCATCGCTTGGGTTTGCTGGCTGAAATAGAGGCTCGGCGTGGCCATAAAGACGTTTCTGCCGTCCGACACTTCGATCTGCACGCGCGGCTTTGCTCCGCCCTGTCCGTCGATCCCCTTGAACAGGAATTGATACCCGTATGCCTGGTGCGGCTCGCCGGCCTTGAGGACGACCTGGGACGTCGAGCCGAACGAGCCCGAGCCAATGATCCCGATGAGGAGAAGCCCGACGCCGATGTGGGCGACCGGCCCTCCGAGACCGACCCAGCCGGACCGGTACTGGCGAAATGCGACGACGGCATTGCTGATAACGCCGAACGTCGCGGATCCCACGAACACGAGGAGCGTCCACGAGGTGACACCTGCGACATAGGCGATGACGCACGCGAGCGCGGTGAGCGCGAGAGGCATCGAGAGCCGCTTCAGGATCGTAATTGACCGATCTTCGATCCAGCCAAGGAACGGCGTCACGCCAAGGAGCATCGCCATCGCGATAGCGACAGGAAGGTTCACTTTGTTGTAGAACGATGGGTCGACCTGCGACGCCTGGCCAACAAGTCCCGTGAGGATCGGCGAGGACATGCCGACGAAGGTGAAGAGCGCGGCTGCCGAAAGAACGAACATCGACAGGAGGAGCGCTACCTCGCGGTTCAGGTGCGCGATGCTGATCGCCGGGGAGCGAATCTCCCGGAACCGCATGGCAAACGTCCCGAATCCGACAACGATACCCGCTACGAGGATACCGACAAGGTAGTTGTTGATACCGAGGTCTACGAACGAGTGGACCGAAAAATTAGAGAGCACACCGCTGCGGGTGAGGAATGTCGCATACAGCACCAGGAGGAACGTGAGGATCGCGAAGAACATGTTCGTTCGGGCGAGAGCGCCCTTCGCCTTCTGGATGAGCAGGCCGTGAACGAGCACCAGGAGCATGAGCCAGGGGACAAGCGATGAGTTCTCAACGGGATCCCATCCCCAGTATCCCCCCCACCCCAGCACTTCATACGCCCAGAACCCGCCGATGATGATACCGGCGCCGAGCATGAGCGTTGCGAAGAGCGTCCAGGAGAAGCCCGACGCCGACCAGTGGTCATACTTCCGGCGGGCCAGCCCGGAGACGACGAGCGCAAACGGGAAGATCGTCGCCGCGTAGCCGACGAACAGGATCGGGGGATGGATCGCCATCCAAGGGTCCTGGAGAAGCGGGTTCATCCCGGCTCCGTCCGGCGGGACCGCAGCGGTCGTTGCGAACGGACTCTTGACGATCATAAGGAGATAGAGGAATGCCACGTAGGCCGAGACGATGCTCATCGCGTAACCGTCGCGCTCCTTCGTAGTCCGGAGGAACACCAGCCCCATCACGGTCGTCAGCATCGCCCAGAGAAGGAATGTCCCCTCCTGACCCGCCCAGAACGCCGAAACCTGATAAAGGAGCGGCTGCGTCAGCGAACTGAATTCTGCAACATACGAATACTGGAACTGGTGGCTGAAGATGAGGAACCAGAAGTATCCGGATGCGAGTACCCCGAGACCCAGCAGCGTGCCGAACAGTCGGACTGGAGAGAGAAGAGCAATGAGGGGCGCCCTGTTCCGGCCCTCCCGGTAGAATGAAAACGCTGTGAGAAGCGCGAGTACGAATGCCGCATAGACAAGGATCTGGCCGAAATTCATGGTCTGCTTTCTCTAATGAATGAGATGACGCCTTCAGTATGTTCAACAATCGTTCCAACTTTTTCTTTGCGAGAAATCCGCCCTTTTGGTATTAATTTGAATGCTTTTTATCATTTCTGAAACGCCAAAGGGGTATTTTTTCAGAACTGAACGATTCTCCGCGGGCAGAGAAGGGGGAGGATGGAGCATGGGCGAACGGGCATGGATGCGGGGGACGAGTAGAAAGCACCGCGCCGCGCCGGGTCACCAACCCCCGGCGCGGCGCATGAACATTGGCGGTACCCCTACTTCTCAGCCTGCCTTCGTTCAATGCGGCGGATTGTGAAGTAGAGCGAAACGAGGACGAGCGAGATGATAAGGGTCGCGATCCCGAGTCCCCACCGGCGGAAGTAGTATTCGTCGACGGCTGTCTTGCCTTCCTTCGCGACGACGGCGGCGACAGCGATGCCCCCGCTGACGACGTCCCGGAACTTCTGTTCATCAAACGAGTGGACCGCCGTCCGGGACTGCAGACGCGCCTGGTGTGCGTCCCTGAGCTTGAACCGCGCTTCGGAGACCTCCATCCCCTTCTGTTCCGCGTCATTGACGATGCTCGCGGCAGTGTCGGATGCCGTCTCGAGGCTGTCGATGAGCGACTTCATCGTCTTCGCGACGGCGTATCCCTTCGGGTTCTCGTCCGGGCGGTGGCACTTGCTGCAGACTGCGTCGTTCGAGACGCCGAGGAGCTTGTCGGTCGCCGCGACGATCTCATGGTTCCCGTGGCATGTCTCGCACTCCGGAAGCTTCCGGTCGTCGAAGGCTTTCTTGTGCGGACTCGCGGAAAAGAGATCTGCATTCAGGGCGTGGCACGTGCCGCACACCTTCGAAACCGATTCGACGCCCGGAGGAGCGGCACCGTGATTGCCGTGACAGTCATTGCACGCGGGCGCCCCAAGGTCGTGCTTCTGGAGAAGGGCCGCGCCGTGGACGCTGCGGGAGAACTTCGCGAACTGGTCGGTCGGGATCTTGTACTCCTTCATCCGCTCCGCGTCCGAATGGCAGCCGGAGCAGGTCGCCGGAATATTCACGCCGTACACGCGCGATTTCGCATCTTTTGCGGCACGGATATCGTGGCTGCCGTGGCAGCTGGCGCATTCGGCGGTCTTCGGGTCACCCTTCGCATTCAATGTACCGTGGACGCTCGTGCGGTACTTTTCCACCTGGTCCACCGGCATGGCAGGGTTGTAGTCCCGCATGAACGAGGCGTTCGAGTGGCACTGCGCGCACGTCTTCACCACATTGAGCGGGTAGACCGGTGAACGAGGATCTTTCACCGAAACGATGCCGTGGACGCCGTGGCACGTGATGCACTGCGCGATGTGCTCATTACCGTTGGTCGAGAGCTTCGCGTGCACGCTCGTCTGCAGCATTTCCCACTGGTTCGTCGGCAGGTTTGAGCCGAATGACTTCATCTTCTCCGGGCTCGAGTGGCACGACGCGCACGCCTTGGAGATGTCGTCGCCGTGCGGAACGCCCATGAACCCCGCGGCCTTGTCCATGCCCTTGTCCATGTCGTCGGCCTGCGCATTGCCGCCGTGGCAACCGGCGCACGAGATCCCTTTCGCTTTGTGGATATCGTGGGCGTACCCTTGCGACTCCTTATCGCCAAGGCCGGCGTGGCAGGTGAGGCACTGATCCTCGCTCAGGGCGCGGCCGGAGAGGGCAACAATGATGGTGATGAGCGCCGCTAACATCCTCAGTGTCTTCATAGCAGCCACCCAACGATTGTGAGAATAATGATATAGAATACCGCGAAGAGCCCGAGATAATTCACAAGGCGGTTCTGCTGCCCCCGCGAACTCTTCAGGTCCCAGAACGGGACGAGCATCCAGAGAAGGCCGGCGAGTCCGAAGATCATGATGCCGAAGACCTCGCCGTCAATGAAGAGCATCTTGCCGGGAATATACTTCAGTGTTTGGAACATGAAAAGGAAATACCATTCCGGCTTGATCCCCGCGGGAGCCGAGGCGAACGCGTCCGCCTTCTTTCCGAGCTCCCAGGGGAAGAAGACCGCGAGGATGGCCAGTAGGTTCAGGACGATGAGCCACAGGAGAAGGTCGCGCAGGAGAAAATTCGGGAAGAACGGCATCGTTTTAAGGGGTTTTCCCTCATGGAGTTCCATCCCGATTGGTTCGCTCATGCCCTGGCGCTGGACGAGAACCAGGTGGATCCCGAGAAGCACGGTGAAGATCCCGGGAAAGACCGCGACATGGAACCCGAAGAACCGGGAGAGCGTCGCGCCGGAGACCTCCTCCCCGCTTCGGAGGAACTGCATCATCGGCTTCCCGATGATGGGGACGACGCCGGCGATGTCCGTGCCGACCTTCGTCGCGAAGTACGCGAGCTCGTTCCAGGGGAGGAGATACCCGCTGAACCCGAAAGCGAGGGCCAGAAAGAACATGAGCATGCCGGTGAGCCATGTAATCTCTCTGGGCTTACGGTACGACTTCTCGAAGTAGACGCTGAACATATGCACCATCGAGGAGAGAATGAACAGATTTGCCGCCCAGCTGTGGATCGAACGGATGAGCCAGCCGAACTGCACCTTCGACATGATGTACCCGATGCTCTCGAATGCGAGCTCCTCGCCGCTCTTGTAGTAGAGGAGCAGGAGGATCCCCGTGAGCACCTGGATGATGAACAGGAAGAGCGAGACGCCGCCGAAGTAGTACCAGATCGAATGCCGGTGAACGGGCACGTACTTCTTTCCCATGAACTTGACGAGGTCCTCGAGATGAACGCGTTCATCGACCCAGTCGTAGGCCTTCTTCATCCGCCCGTTCATGACTTCTTCGAGATCATGATCTCGCCTCCCTGGACGGTGACGCGGTATTCATCGAGCGGTCGCGGCGGCGGACCTGAGACGTTCCGGCCGTTGAGATCGTACTTCCCGTTGTGGCAGGCGCACCAGATGAGCCCCATCTCCTTCTTATACTGCACGGTGCAGTCAAGATGCGTGCAAGTCGCAGAGAACGCACGCAGTTCATCGTTCGCCGTTTTGATGAGGATGACCGGTTTCGACCCGAATTTCACGATCTGCCCGGAGTCCTTCTCCATCGCGTCAACCTTCCCCGCCTTGACGCTCGAGACGGCGACCTCCGCCTGGATGGGGGGCTTGAGATATGCAAGAATCGGATAGAGGATCGAGCCGACGAGCGCGACAAGCCCTCCCGACAGTACATATTTCAGAAAATCCCTCTTTCCCGGCTGTTCCGGCCCGCCGGCGTTCCGCGTCTCTACCATGGAGTATCCCTTATTCAGTTGGGTTATGACAATCGCTGCAGTTCATCTCTTTCCACGCGTCGCCGATATCGACCGGATGCTTGTAGTCGATGCCGCCGAGCGAGATCCGCAAGGTATCCTTTTCAAATTTTTGCGCTAGGATCGTGTGGCATGTGTTGCAGTCCCGGGAAAGTACTTTGCCTTCAGCGCTGACATGCTTCCCGTCGTGGCAGCGGAAGCACCCTTTATAATACAAGTGTCCGAGGTTGTCGGGAAAGCGCTTCCAGTTGACGCCCATTTCGGGAAAATAGTTGCGGCTGAAGATCTTCTGCACCTCCGCGACGGCGCTGTCGATCTGGACCTTCTTGGACGACGCGACCTCGGGATAGCTCTCACGGTAGAACGCCTCCATGACGAGCCGGATGCTGTCGAGGCCGTTCTGCTTCGTCGTGTACGAGCCTTCGAGCGCCTTCACGGCGATGCTCTTGACGCTGGGGAGTTTCGGGTCGATCCACCCGAGGTCCATGATGTGGTCCACGCTGGGTGCCGGCGGGTGATAATTGTGCGACGGCCGGTTATGGCAGTCAAGGCAGTCCATGCGCCGGGTGAAGGCCTTCTTTAGCGAATCCTCGGAGACTTCCATTTCCGTGCTCCGGTAGACCGTTTCTTTCCCGTCAGGCGTCCGGGACCGGACCCAGGGTATGATCTGCCGTTCGCGGTCCAACGCCGCATAGGTGACCTCGTGCGCGATATTCATGTGCCAATGGATACCCGAAGTGGGGCCGGCCTCCACATTGCCGCCGCCGATCTTCATGAGGAGATTGAGCGTCCATTTCGTATTCTGCTCATCCGAGAGGAAATAGTTGTTCGTGTGCTCTTTCTCGCTGAAGAAGTGTTTAGGCCAGTGGCATTGTTCGCACGTCTGCTGGGCCGGACGCAAATTCTCGATCGGCGTCGGAATCGGCTTCGGATACTTGTTGAGGAGGACCGCATACACCTGGTAACTGCCGGAGAGTTTGGACTTCACGAAGTAGCTCGCGCCGGAGCCGATGTGGCACTGGACGCAGCCCACTCTCGCGTGCGGAGAGAACTGGTATGCAGTGTACTCGGGTTCCATGACCGAATGGCACGTTTCTCCGCAGAACTGGTCGGATTCGGTGTGTTCGTACGCCTTAAAGCTCGTGAAGCCGATGATGGAGACCACGAGGAGCGAACCGATCATGACGAACGTCGCCGCGGTCCGGTGACGCGAATTATTGAAATCGATCACCGGGAGGTGGAGCCCATGGGGTTTCCCCTGGCGCTCCCGGCGGTGCTCGCGGCGGACGCCGATGGGGATCATGACAAGACCCGCGACGAGGAAGATCGGCATGATCGTGAAGGCGAAGATCCCCATGTACGGGTTGGCGTTCTCGGAGGTTGCCTCGAGGAGGACCATGAACGCGATCACCCCGACGCTGATGCCCGCGATCACCACGCCGATGAGGGTGATGACATTGTAGAAGGAATTTGGGAAGATCCGTCTCATGGCTTCAGCTGATATCTATGCAAAGTTCGTCGGCACAATAAACAAATTTGTGATGCAAAAATCAACGATACGCGAAAAGCATCGCATAGATGATCCATACCACGATGCTGAAGCCGAGCGTCAGCGCGGTCCATCCGAACACTTTGACCGCCCGGATGACAATGGGCTGGTACGGCTCCACTAGATGCTGGCCGAGGGTCCCATTCTGTTGATGCGTCTCGTACTCGACGGGCTTGTCCTCCTTCAACTCCTCGATATCCATGCGCCCGGTAAAAACGACGATATCCATCGGAAACTTCTCCGGCCGGAGATGGGTGTTGAAGAAGTGCACGGTAAAGATGAACCCGACGGCAAGCAGCGCCTCATCGCTATGAATGATCGTCGCGACATTCAGGAACCAGCCCGGGATGACGAGCGTGAAGATCTCGGGAAACCAGAGCATGAGGCCCGTGAAGCCGATCACGGCGATCCCCCAGAAGACGGCAAAATAGTCGAACTTCTCCCAGTAGGTCCAGCGCCCGAACTTGGGCCGCGGACCCTGGTGAAAGAACCACTTTATCGATCCCGTAAAGTCGTGGAGATCCTTCTTGTTGAACATCATCGAGTCGGGGCCGAAGATGATCGAACGCCACGTGCGTTTTTCCCTCCGCTTCATCCGGACGACGTCCGTGATGTGTGCGGTGAAGATCCCGAACATGAGAACCGCCGCGAACCGGTGGATGTATCCGGCCGATTCATACCCTCCGAAGATGCGGGAGAGGATCCCGGCCCAGGCGGTGTAGGAGAATTTCAGCGTCATGCCGGTGAGCGCGAGACTCATAAAGCTCACGATCATGATGATGTGAAGAACCCTGTTCAGCCGTGAAAATCGCAAGTATTGCTTTGGTGTGGCTTCTGCGTCAGGCATCTGGATCTCCTGGTGTATCGCTCGTTGCGCTCGTTTCGTCATTCGACGGTGCGGTCTCTTCTTCCGCGGGTGGCGGCTGTAACGCTTTGAGGCGGTGCTCCCGGCGCATCTGGAGCGCTCGGGGAAGCCACAGAAGAGTATGGATGCCGCCAAAGATGAAGGTCCCGATCAAGAGCGAGGTCATTCCCCAGAACGTCCAGAAAAGGAACGGGTACTTTGCCGGGTCGTGGTGCGTCGCGTGCGTCAGGTAGCCGGCGAACCGGCGTGTCGCGCCCTCATGGCACTTCTGGCAGGTCTGTACGACATTCTCGCGGCTGAGATGGGACTGGGGATCGGTCACTTTAAGAATGTCGTGCGCACCGTGACAATCATAGCATTTTGCCGTCTTCGTGTACCCGAGCTGCGAGACCTTCCCGTGATAGGTGTCGAAATAGGTCTTTGCGATCTCCTCATGGCAGCGTCCGCACTGCTGCATGAGCTTCAATTTGAACCCCTGCGCGTCGGCGCGTGTGATCGTATGGGCTGTATGACAGTCGTTGCAGACCGGTAACGGCTTGTCCGTCTTTGTCATGTTGACGGAGTGGACGCTCTTTTCGAATTGCTCTTCGACGCCGTGATGGCACCGGCCGCATGTCGACGGAAGGTTGCGGGGATTGACGCTTGAAAGGCTGTCGCTCGTCGGCAGGATGCTATGTGCTGTGTGACAGCTTGTGCACATCGCTGTGACGGTGAGGCCGCTCTTCGTCAGTCCCTGACCGTGAATGCTCTCGGCATAACGTTCGATGATCTGATGCTGTGATCCCGTGTATCGCACCGCCGCCTTGTTTCCCTCGCGGTGACACCGGGCACAGAGTAGGGGGACCTTCGTCGGAAATGTCGCCGAGAGGGGGTCCGTCTTTCCTTTTACCGTATGCGTGCCGTGGCATTCCTTGCAGGTCGGCGCATTCGCATCGTTCGCCGCCTGGAGCTGCCCGTGCTTGCTCTTCTGGTACTGTTGGCCGACCTCCGCATGGCACGACGAACAGTCGACCTTCTGCGTGATCGTTTCGCAAGGACGGACATGAGAGGCGTTGACGCCTGCGTGACACTGACTGCACGCGATCTTCGCATGGCGGGAATGAGCAACGTCGTCCGCGAGGACGAAGAGTGGCCGGCCGTCGGAAGATGCCTTCAGACCCTCGTTCGCATGGCACCGCATGCAGTCCTTGTCCGCCATTCCCTGATCATAGAACACTTTGCGGATCTTGTGGGGCTGGTGACAGTCTACGCACGCAGGAAGGACATGTGCCTCCTTCTCCCACAACGCGCCCTTGATCACTTTCCGGTGGACGACTTCGATCATCGCGTGACAGGCGGTGCAGGTCTTCGCGATGTTCTTCCGTGCGATGGAGGAGGCCGGATCGGTATGCGGAAGGATCGAATGGGCGGTGTGGCATGACGCGCAGTTCGGCGCGACGATGAGCCCTTTCTTCAGGAGACCCTCACCGTGGATGCTCTCCGAGAAGTTCTCAAGGATATGGTCCTGATGGATGACCCTTGCCTTCTGGACAGGTGTCCCCTCCTGGTGGCACTTGCCGCAGAGAAATGGAATGTTGAGGGGATACACCGGGGAGTTCTTGTTCTTCACCGGGAGGATGTCGTGTTTGCCGTGGCAATCGCTGCAGTGGGGGGCAAGCTCGTCCCCGCGTGCGATCGCCATTCCGTGGAGCGACTTCGCGTGCAGTGCTTGTTCCGTTGCGTGGCACGTTCCGCAATCGACGGGTTTCAGATCTTCCTCATGGGGAAGCTCCTTCCCTTCCAGGTCGGCGTGGCACGAGACGCAGCTGAGAGAGGCATGCGCGGAGCCGGCAAACTTCACGGCGTCGACAAACACCGAGATCACCTTCCCCTTCCGATGCCCCTGCTGCGATCTGTCTTCGTGGCAGGTGAGACAGTCGCTGTTCTCCTGTGCTTGCGCCCGACCCGGGAGGATCACGCCGGCCATGACGATGAGGAGCGAGAGTACGCCGAAGAACTGTGAGATCCCCACGCCACCCCGCGGGGTCGGGAGGCGTAACAGGTTCGGGTCGACGGGAACGGAACGCACGGCTGGATCCTATTTCGGGGGAGAATCGGAGGGTCCCGGCGCGATGTTCTTCGCGGGATCAGCGGTTGCTTTCGCCAGCTCCGCTCTCCCGAGCTCTTCGAGCTCCAGCGGATGCTCGTCCTCCATCTCTTCCTCGCTGATCGTGCCTTTCCAGAACGCGAGGTTGATCGGATAGATGTCGGGGTTGAACATGACGAAGTAGAAATGCCAGACGATGATGGCGAGCGTTGCGAGCCAGGCCTCATAATAATGAACGGTGCGGGAGATGTCGTAGCCGAGCTTCGTGAAGATGCCGATGAAGGTGTTGTCGAACCACATCACGAAGCCTGTGGCAGCCATAACGAGCGTTCCCCACACCAGGGCCCAATACTCGCTCTTTTCGATATAACTGAACCGTCCGAACTTCGGCTTGGTCTTCGAGAGGCCGATGTTATATTTGAACACGTCGCGGGCATCGCGTCCATCCTGGAGCTTCGGGAGAAGGTCCCTGATAAGCTCCTTCCCGCGCACGGTGAACAGGATGTACCAGAGATGGATGAAACTCGCCGCAAGCATCGCGACGGCGGCACAGCGGTGAATGATGTTGCGGGCGTCAAAGACCTGGTCGTTGACCTGACGTATGCCGCGCACCCACCAGACCTCCGGGAAGCGCAGCATGAATCCGGTGATGACGAGAACGATGAAGCTGATGAGCAGCGAGCCGTGCTGCAATCGTTCGCCGAGCGTCATGCGGAGATACAGGCTGTGGCCGTGCATCTTGCGGGGGATCAATCCCCTCCGGGTCATGAGAACCGTCTTCGATTTGCGATAGAAGTCAAGAAGGTTGTGGAGCAGCATCATGCCGATGGTGACCACGATGAGAATCAGGTACGTATTTGCGATCCAATACAGGGCTGGCTCTTCCTTCGTTTCGATCGCAACGTGGACCGCGCCCATGCCGAACCGGGCGTTCGCCCCGGGGTGGCACTTGCCGCAGGTCACCGCGAGATTCGCCTTGTAGGTCGACGAGGTGGAGTCGGAGGAGGGCTTGATGTTGTGGGAACCGTGGCAGCTCGCGCAGTTCGCCGCTTCGAGGGACCCGCCGCGGAGCGCGAGTCCGTGGTAGCTGTCAGAAAATGTCTTGAACCGGTCGTTCGCGAGACCGTACTTCGCCGAGAGGGCGACCGAACTGTGGCACGGGGAGCAGACCTGCGAGGAGACGTTCTTTGCTGCCACCCGGGACTGCGGATCGGTGTGGCTGAGAATATTGTGTTCGCCGTGGCAGTTCGTGCAGGCTGGTGCATCAGGATTGCCCTTGGCGAGCGCGGTGCCGTGGATGCTCTGCGAGAACTCCGCGAACTCCGATGCGTGACATTTCGAGCACGTTTCCGCAACGTGCATCTTGTTCATCTTTGCGCTCTCGCTCGAGGCCTTATTCATTTCGTGGCTGCCGTGGCAGTCGACGCAGTTCGCCGCCTTGACGTTTCCCTTGAGGAGAGCGGAGCCGTGGACGCTCTGTTCGTACGATGCGATGAAGCCGGCGGTCGGAGAGGTCCTGGACCGCACGTCGGGATTGTCGAGATGGCACGAGAGGCAGAGCTTTTCCTGCGTCACCTTGTGCGACTGCTCGCCCTGGCCGCCGTCAACGCCGGTGATGGCGTTCCGGTGGCAAGTGAGGCAATTTGGGGCACCGGTCACACCGGCAGCCGTCGCTTTCCCGTGCGCGCTAGCAGCGTAGAGCTCGACGACGTCCCCGTGGCACTCGCCGCAGGCTGCGGCAAGGTGTTCGGAAGAGAACTTTGAGCCCGGCACCTTCGGGGAGACGATGTCGTGCTTCCCGTGGCAGTCCTTGCAGTTGACGTCCGGCTCCTGGTGGGCGATGATGGCCTGGGCCAGCTGGGGGTGAAACGTGTGCTTTGCGGGATCGGTCTGGTGGCAGGTCAGGCAGGCGACCGGCGTGATGTTTTTCTTGTGCGGGACATCCTCCGCGCTGAAGCCGGTATGGCAGGCGACGCAAACGAGCTTCTTATGGGGCGACTTCCCGAGGACGGCCTCGTCCACGAAGAGCGAGATGGCCTTGCCCTCATGGTCCTTCGTCAGCGTTGCGTCGCTGTGGCAGGTAAGGCAGTCGGCATTCGTCTGGGCATAAAGAATGGGTGGCCATGCTAGAACCAAAGCGCACAACCACCCAAATGCCATCACCGTATTTCGTGTCATATACCTTCTGTAGAGTTCTTTCTGCTCAGGGAATCCGCCGGAGTGTCACCCGGCGGATTCCCGCACGATGATGCCGGAGGCGATAAGCAGCCTCCTTATGCTTTCTTTGCATGTTTGATCTTCGGCCACATTTCCTTGAAGATGAACGCCTTGTGTGTCGGGCTCTTCTCGTTGTGGCATGTCACGCACTTCGCTTCGATCGCTGCGTCGTCCTTGAACTCTGCCAGACCCGCTGCGACCGCCTTCGCCTTATCCTTCATTGTTGCCATCGATTTGAACGCCGAACCTGCGCCGTGGCAGGTCTCGCACTGTACGCCGTCCTTCGGATCGAAGGTCTTCTCGAACTTCGCGGCATCTCCGGTGATGGTGTGGCACTCGAGACACTCCGGTGATTCCGAGGCGGGCTTCTTCAAACCCTTCGCCTTTGCGACTTCAGCGGCCTTCGGTGTCGTCAGAACGTTGAACGCGTCCGCGTGCTTTGTTTTCTGCCAGACGCCGAACTGATTGCCGCCCTTTTCGGATTTATGGCAGGGCGCGCATGCCTTGACGCCGACGTACTTATTGTCGGACATCGCCTGACCGGCAACGAACATGGTCAGGATGGTGGAACAGATCAGTGCGACCAGTACGAAACGGATGTTCTTCATAGGTTCTACCTTTACATTATTGTGGTGTTGGTGCGAGGCTGAAAAGCCCTTTGATGTTCGAACGAGCAAATATACGAGAATTTTCATTCTGTCCAATAAGACTCAAAGTGTATGCCGAAGATCCGGCGTAAAAATCGCGCGGATTCGGCGTATACCGATGGATAATTCTCAAAATCAAGAAGTTGAAAAACAAAAAGTCTCAAAAATGAGACATTTTGGTCGGCAGGGAATTCGGACGGAGATGGGAAACTGCGGTCAGAGGATCGGCTTATTGAGCTGGAACCGGAACGGAATCGCCACCCAGACGGCGACGGGACCGCTGTTCATGATGGCGGGTGTAAAGGCCCACTGCATCGCGGCCTTCGTGGCGGGTTCGTCGAAGATCTCGGAGTCGCTCTTCAAGATGATCACCTTCTTCGGCTTCCCCTCCTTGTCCACGAGGATCTTCACCCAGACCGTTCCTTCGATGCCGGCCCTCCGGGCGATGTCGGGATAGTCCGGCCGCACTTGGCGCACCGGCACAGGAAGTTTTTCCACTGGGATGAACGCGTCGGGGGACGGCTCATCCTCAATCTTCAGTTGCTCCTGCTGCACCACCACATTCTCCCCCTTCGACCCGTCCTGGAGGGCGGGGCTGGGGACCTGCGAGAGTTCCTGCTGGGTGGCGATGGTCTGTTCGGGGTTCACTTCGACATCGGGGACGGGAACGGGGATGCCGACGGAAGGCCGCGCGGCGGCGACCGATACCGCGACGACCGGGAGCTCGTCCGTGTTCATCATCGACGGCGGGGGGCCGAGTTCGCTGTACTTCATGATGCGGACGCTGACGAACGGCGCCTCCTCCTCCCTGCTGAAATACTCCCCGGCGTAGTAGCCGCCGACCGCCATGAGGTGCAGCACGACTGAGACTGCCAGGCCTATCCAGATATTCTTCTGCAGCGACCGCCTGATCTCCGATCGTTCGGAGGTCCCGATCATCAGTGCAGCTCGTCCTCTGGTTGCGGCCTGTGCCATGGTCTCTACCCGCTATCGGCCATCATCTCGCTCATGCTTTTGGTGACTTCCGCCAGATCGATCGGCTTGGAGAATGCCGCGTCGACGCAGCGAAAACTGTTCCGTGCGCTTATCCCGGATTTGAACTGCGGCGCGTAAAACGACATGATATGAATGCGCGGATTCTCCTGCTTGATCACTTCAAATCGGTTCTGCATCGTCTTCGTCGGTGCGCTGTCGACGATCATGAGGGATGGACGGAACTCCCGGACCGCGTCCAAGACCAAGTCCGGATCGCTCACGGTCACGACGTCGTACCGGTCCTGATAGAGCAGCCGCATGCTGACGCAAAAGTCGACGTCGGGACTGTAGAAAACGACCGTCGGCCGGAGTTTCGGTTCCGTTGCTGCTCTTGTCTTCTTCTTCGGCTTTGATTTCATGGCCAGCTTACACCGTCTTGGAATACAGCGGCGTTTTCCCCGCTGCCTGGGGCAAGTGGGCATCGAAACACATCGCGATGTTGCGCAGGAACCGCCGCCCGAGGATCGTCACGACGAGCGAACTCTCCGTTGCCACGATGAAGCCGTCGGTGATGAGGGGCTGGAGCGCGGCGAGGGACGTTCCGAGGTAGTGCGGAACGTTTATGTGGAACATCTCCTCGATGTCCGCGAACCGGATCTCGAGATCGCACATGAGTCTGAGGATGACGAACTTCCGCACCTCGTCGTCAAAGGTCATGTGATAGCCGACGTGCGTCGCGAAGCTCCCGGCGTCGATCGCCTTGTAGTACTCCGGCAGCGTCTTGGCGTTCTGCGCATAGAACGGACCGAAGTGGCTGATGGATGACATTCCGAGCCCGTAGAGGTCGGAGCCTGCCTTCGTTGAATATCCCTGAAAATTTCGGTTGAGCGACTTCGTCTTCTGCGCGACGGCGAGTTCGTCGTCGGGCTTCGCGAAATGATCCATGCCGATGTATTCGTATCCTGCGGCGAGCAGCCGGTCGATCGTCATCGCCAAGATCTCGATCTTCGTCTCGGGCGAGGGAAGATCCTCGCGGGAGATGAGCTTCTGCTGCTTCTTGATCCACGGTACGAATGCGAAGTTGTACACCGCGATGCGCTCCGGGGAGATGTCGATGATCTTGTCGAGCGTCTGCCGGAATGAATCGGCCGTCTGGAGCGGGAGACCGTAGATGAGGTCCACGTTCGTGCTCTTGAATCCGAGCTCGCGGGCCCAGCCGATGACCTCGCGCGTGAGGAACTCGCTCTGGCTCCTGTTGATCGCGTGCTGGACCTTGCTGTTGAAGTCCTGAACGCCGATGCTCACCCGGTTGAATCCGACCTTTCGCAGCGCCTTGAGGTGGTGATACGTGAGGTCGCGCGGGTCGATCTCGACGCTGATCTCGGCGTTCTCATCGAACCGGAACGACTTCCGGAGGTACGTGCCGAGGTCTTCGATCTGCGCGGGGGAGAGATAGGTCGGCGTTCCGCCGCCCCAGTGCATCTGGACGACCTTCCGCCGCCCGTGCATGAGGGGCGCGAGGAGGTCGATCTCCTTCTTGAGGTAGCGCAGGTACTCTGCGAGATGCGACTGGTTGCGCGTGATGATCGTCGTGCAGCCGCAGAAGTAACAGAGGGTGTCGCAGAAGGGGATGTGGAGGTAGAGAGAGATGCCGTCGCTCTCCGGGATCTGCTCGGTGAGGGCGATCGCCTGTCGCATTTCCGCCGGTCCGAACTCTGGCGAGAACACCGGGGCGGGGGGATAGCTCGTGTACCGCGGTCCGCTCACGTCATATTTGGTGACCAATTCCATCAATCCGTTCTGCATTGCCTGCTCCGCTCCTTAGAAATGGGTCCTTTTTTACCGATTCCGAGGGGCCACTCCGTGCGGCCCGCTCCTATTTAGGTGGCAAACCCTATGCCATTCGGGTCAGCAGAAAAAAGGCGATTTCAGGCATTTATTGAGGATGATCCGGTCGGATTTCCAGGCAATTTTGCAGTATTGATAAAAAGGCTCGGCCATTTTTTCAAGTCCGGAAAAGACCCCCTCTCTTCCCGACCCTGGGAAGAGGGACCTTGCGGGTCGTGTTACGAGGCCGGTTCGGCGTGCTCTTCCCCCACCTCGCGGGCCGTAATGGCGTCCAGGACCTCCTCTGGCTTGATCGTTAGGACGGGAACATGGGAGGACCGAACGACCTTTTCAGCGACGCTGCCGAGGAGCATGTGCGCCAATCCGGTGCGGCCGTGGGTCGCGATCACGATAAGGTCGACGTGCTGTGCCGAGGCACAGGCGATGATCTCACGCGCGGCGTCCCCGCGCCGAACGACAGGCGTGACCCGCCGCGCGGCCGTGAAATTCTCTCGGATACAAAGCTCGAGTTCCTTGCGTGCGCGCTCTTCGCTGTCGCGGAAGATCGTCTCGGCGTTATAGTCGACGTTCGGATAGGGCGCCATGACGACGGGGTCGTCGATCACGTGGAGGAGGAAGAGCTCCGCATCTCCGAACATCGGCATTGATGTCAGGAACGACGTGGCTGCGAGCGAAAAGGCTGAGAAATCGGTGGGGATGAGTATCTTTTGGATGGTTTTCATGGCTGTTCTCCTTCGAGAGTGAATCCAGCTCAGGAATGATCAAAACCCTTAAGCGATTACCGGTTCGACGAGCTCGTGGATCCTGTCCGTGATCTCGACAAGGTCGACGGGCTTGGAAAACACCGCATCGACGGAGATACGGAGGAATTCATGGACCTCCTGGTCGGAGATCCGCTGCGTACAGAAGATCATGACCCGTAAACCGGCGTTGTTCCGTTTCATGAGCTCCACGCGGCGGCGCATTCGCAGGGTCGGCAGCGCATCGATGATGACGAGGTCGGGCTGGAACGCATTCACGATGGTCACCACCATGCTTGCGTCGGTCGTGGTGATCATATTGTACCGGTCCTGGAACAAGAGCCTGAGGCTCATGCAGTAGTCCATATCCGGACTGTAGAGTACGATCGACTGCCGCTCCTCCCCTCGGGACGGCGGCACCGGCCGTTGGTCAGCTGATCGTCGAACTTTCGTCATATGCATTCCTCGCTCCCTCGTGTGATCCGTGCGCAATCGGCTGTGTGATGCGCCGGTCGATGTCGCCGAGGATCTTCTTCAGCGACAAGAGTTGCCATGGCTGAGGCTGGACGCTCAGGTCGTGTTCCATGGTATAGATGAGCACGCGGAGCCGCGCCCGTTGGTTCACGAGATGTCCGCTCGACCAACGATACGACTGCACCTGCCCATGACCGCTGTCTTCGTGGAGTCTGGGTGTTTTCATGGCGGCGTGACCCTCCTGGATGTTGCCACAGATATCTGTTGCAATTGTTGTGCCGAGTCGCCGGGGAGGGAATGGACCATTCGTGCCGGAGCAACGGAGGGAAATGGAGGGATTTCGAAGGATGGCGTGTTGCAGAATTCGTCACGGGGGGAGGGCACTGTCACGATTGAAAAGAGCGGCGCCGGACCGTCACAAATGTGAGAATCCAGCGCCGAAGTCGGAGCGAATTGCCGTCGTTTCAGCTCTCGTTGCCGCTGGGAAAAGGCGGCAGACCGTTATTGCGGGACCGCGAGGTCCTTGATGCGCCGGTAGAGCGTCGGCAGACTGATCCCGAGATCGAGCGCCGCCTGCTCTTTGTTGTGGTTGTTCTTCCGGAGGATCATCGTGATGTACTGCCGTTCAAAGTCGTTCATCGCCGTTTCCAGGGACGCCTTCTCCGAGGATATCGTCACTCCGGACTGCGCGTGGAGAAATTCCGGCAGGTCATCGAGGGAGATGAAGTCCCCGGAGCAGAAGATGACCGCCCGTTCGATGATATTTTCCAGCTCGCGAATCTGCCCCTTCCACTCATGCTGCATGAGGAGCCGCATGACCTCGTTGTTGACTCCCTTGATGTTCTTCCGCATCTCCGCCTTGTACTTCGCGACGAAGTGCTCGACGAGGAGCGGGATATCGGCCTTGCGGTCCTCGAGCGCGGGCAGATGGACCTCCACCACATTGAGACGGTAGTACAGGTCCTGCCGGAACCGCCCCTGCGCGATCTCCTGCTGGAGGTCCCGGTTCGTCGAGGCGAGGAACCGGACGTCGATCGCGATCGGGGTCGACATGCCCACCGGCGTGATCTCCTTCTGCTCGATGGCACGCAGGAGCTTCACCTGGAGGTGGATCGGCATCTCGCTGATCTCGTCGAGAAAGAGCGTGCCGCCGTCCGCGGCCTTGAAATACCCAGCCTTGTCGGTCATCGCTCCGGTGAACGACCCCCGCTTGTGGCCGAAGAGCTCGCTCTCAATGAGCGACTCCGGGATGGCGCCGGCATTCACGGCGATGAACGGCATCGTCGCGCGGCGGCTGTTGAAGTGGATCGCGCGGGCGACAAGCTCCTTCCCGGTGCCGCTCAAACCCGAGATGAGGATGGTGCTGTCGGACGTCGCGACCTTCTGGATGATATCGTATACTTTGTTCATCTCCGGGCTCTTCCCGACGATGTGCGAGAAATTATGCTCCCGCTTCAGCTCCTTGCGCAGGTACTGGTTCTCGAGGACGAGCTTCCTGTGCGTGAGAAGCCTGCGGATCTTGACGAGGAGCTCGTCGAATTCGATGGGCTTCAGGATATAGTCGCTCGCGCCGTTTCGCAGGGCCGCGATGGCCGTATCGAGGGAGCCGTAGGCAGTGATGATGACGACGATCGATTCGGGGTTGATGTGCATCGCGTGTTCGAGGAGCTCGATTCCCTTCATCTCCGGCATCTCAAGGTCGGTGATGATGAGGTCGAAGGACTCCGCGAGGAGCTTATCGTAGGCGGCCTTGCCGTTCTCCGCCTCCGACACGGAGAACCCCTCCTTCTTCAGGATGAACGAGATCGACTCGCGAATGATTTTTTCATCGTCTACGACGAGAATTCTGTCAGCCATGGCAGTACGTCCGCATGATTATGAAAGATCTGAATGAAGCGGGAGGGTGATCGTGAAGGTCGTACCCTTGCCTTCGACGCTCTCCGCCTTGATGGTTCCCTGGAAGCTCTTGATCAGACCGTAGCTTACCCAGAGTCCGAGGCCCGTGCCCTCGCCGACCTTTTTCGTCGTAAAGAAGGGCTCGAAGATCTGCGGGAGGTGCTCCTCCGAGATCCCCCGTCCCGTGTCCTGGATCGTGACGACGATGCTTTCGTCGTCGAGGTCGGACGTCACCGTGATCATGTTCGCCGGCTGCGCCCGGGGGACCCCTGTTGCGGCCGTGCGCTCATTGATCGCGTCGACCGCGTTGATGAGGATGTTGATGAAGACCTGCTCGATCTGGTCCGGTACGAGACGCAGCATGGGCATGCCCCGGTTGAGGTTCTCCTGGAACGAGATCTGCTTCGCCTTCTTGCCGACGCGCACGATCTCCACAGCGTCGTGGAGGTTCTTATTGACGTCGGTCAGCTGCACCTCGAACGCCGAACGGCGTGAAAAGTCGACGAGGTCGCGGATGATCTTCGAGATCCTCGTGATCTGGCTCTTGATGAGCTCCAGCTTCTCTTGGGTGAACTTGTCGTCGGTCGTCCGCTGGATGACCTGGACGAGGGACGAGATCGACGTGAGAGGATTGCCCACCTCGTGGGCGAGGCCCGCAGCGAGCATGCCGATGCTCTCCATCTTCTGGGCATGGATGAGCTGCTTTTCCAGGTTCTTCTGGTCCGTGACATCGCGGTGGACGCCGAAGTACCCCACGATCGTATCGCCGGCGTCGATGATCGGTGAGATAAGGAGGTACGTGAAGAACGGGGAGCCGTCCCTGCGCCGGTTCTCGATCTCGCCGACCCACACCCTCCCGGAGGTGATCGTCGTCCACATCTTCTGCCAAAAGCTCTTCGGGTGCTTCCCGCTGCCGAAGATGCTCGGCTTCTGGCCGATGAGTTCCTCCTTCGAATACCCGCTCGCCTTTTCGAACGCCGGGTTGACGTAGACGATATTGCCGTTCACGTCGGTGATCTCGAGGGGGTTCACCGTGTAATGGGCGATGTTCGAAAACCGCAGGAAGTCCAGGTCCTTCTTTTTCTCCGCGGAGATGTCGCGGCCCATGAGGACCACGTGGCGGGCATTCCCGCTGCGGACAAGAGTGAATTTCCTGAACGTCAGTTCGACGTCCACCGCTTCTCGTTCCGGGATGAGGAACTGCGTCTCGATCGCGACGGGCGTGCCGCCGCCGAGGCAGTCGTTGATCGCGTCGCGCACGACCGCGCGCTTGGCCTCCGCGCAGAGGTCGAAAATCGAGGAACGCAGGAGCGCCGATTCCTTGCGTCGGAGCACCGCGCAGGCGTTCGTATTCGCGATCTCGATGACGCCATCGGCCGTGCAGCCGATGACGAGATCGGGGAGGAGGTCGAGGAATTCCCGCGAGACCGTATACGCCTGTCCGTCCTGCGGCGCCGGGTCGTGAACATTTCCCCGGGAGGGCCGCTGTGCATCCTTTTTCATTGGGTATCGGTGTCGTGAGCAGTGTCGAATGGCGCCTCTGCTGCCGCTTTCGGCAACCGGGCGCTGGAATCTACATATTCTCCTACTTATTTCAAATTCGCCCGATGGTGAAGCCGGCAATAGGCGCAGGCCGGTTGTGCTGATTCTTTCAATACTCGTCGTTGAGGCAGAACGTCGGCTTCCGCTTCATCCATTTCCCTTTCGTAAAGTCGGGGATCGGCTGCACCTCTCCCCCGTGGGCGACGCTCGCCTCCGACAGCGGCGTGATGGAGTACCAGGTCGCGAGATCGTAGACGTCGAGGGGGAACGGCTCGTCGCGCTTGAGGCACTCGATGAGGGAATTGAGCACGAAGAAGTCCATCCCGCCGTGGCCGGCGTCCTTTGCCGCCACAGAGTACTTCTTCCAGAGCGGATGATCGTATTTCTCCATGTACGGCGCATCGGGCTCCCACTTGTGCGCAACAGGGCTGACCCCTTCGATATAGATCGAGTCGAAATCGTCCATCCAGAGCCCCTTCGTCCCCTGGACGCGAAAGTTCAGCGAGTAGGGGCGCGGCGAGGAGGTGTCGTGCGAGAGGATGATCGTCTCGCCGTTCGCCGTCGTGATGGAGCTCGTCACGATGTCTCCGAGCCGGAACTCCACCTTCGCGTTCGGATGCGCCTCGCCTCCTTTTTCCACGACATACTTGTGGAGACCGCGCGCCTTCGTCGCGACCGACGAGACGGTCATGAGCCTGTTCCCGCGGTTGATGTTGAGCATCGTCGCGACCGGCCCCAGGCCGTGCGTCGGGTAGAGGTCGCCGTTGCGGTGGACGGAATGGTTCGTCCGCCACTTCGCCTCGGAGATCCCCTTCTCGCCGAACTCGACCCCGCCCCCGTAGAACTGCTTCCCGTCGTTGAACTTCACGTCGCGCAAATCGTGCTGGTAGCCCCCCTGAAGATGGAGCAGTTCGCCGAAGAGTCCCTGCCGGGCCATGTTGAGGACCGCCATGACGTCGCGCCGGTAGCAGACGTTTTCCAATGCGAAGAACGGCGTGCGGGTCTGCTCGTACGTTTCGACGAGGTCCCAGCAGTCCTGGACGTCGGTCGCGCCGCAGACCTCCATGCCGACCGGCTTCCCCGCCTTCATGGCGGCGATGCCCATGACGGCGTGCCATTCCCATGGCGTCGCGACGATGACCGCGTCCATGTCGTCGCGCTTGAGCATGTTGAGGTAGTCCTCCTCCCCCTTCGTATACTCGGGCACCTTGCGGCCGTCCCTGTACTGAGCAATGATCTTCCGCGCCCGCGGAATCGCCGAGTCCATGTCGGGGTCGCAGATCGCCGCGACCTCGATATCCTTCCGTTTCAGGGCCTCCTCGAGGTGCGACTGTCCGCGGAGCCCCACGCCGATGAACCCGAGCCTGATCTTCGACCGTTTTTCCGAGGCGAGCATGGCAAGGGGGCTCTGGAGGATGGACATCCCGACGCCGATGGCCGCCGATTGCTTCACAAATGTACGCCGTGTGGTATTCATGCTGCGGATCCTTTCGTGATGTGAGACGTTGTGTGCCTGCGCGGCGAGCGGCCGCGGGCGTTATAAAAATTCTGTGATGCTGTTCGGCTGCCCTTCCGCGAACCGGGAGGGCCGCAACGGTTGTATGTCCAGGCTCCGTGCAGCGCCGTCGAGAATGAGCTCCGCAAGAAGCCCCCCGATGGCGGGCGCGTGCATGACGCCGTGCCCGGAGGAGCCGTTGGCGAGATAGAGGTTGTCCACTCCCGGCGCCTTGCCGAGGAGAACATGCTTATCGGGCGACATCTCATAGAGCCCCGACCAGCAGGCCGGGCGGTCGATCGTACAGCCGTGAAGCGGCGCGATCCGCCCGCGCGCGAGCCCGTGCACCCGGTTCACCCATGCGTCTTCAACACCGAGCTTCTCAGAATGATACTGCGGTTCGTCCGTCGGCATGAGGAGGAGCACTCGTCCGTCCCGAACACGCAAGTGGAATCCATCCCCTACGAAGATGGTCATCGGCATCGACTCGGGAAGGAGGTCCGTCTCGCGGACAACGGCGACCTGACGGCGGAGCGGCGATACGGGGATCTTGACGCCCGCGAAGGCGCCGACCGCTCCCGCCCACGCTCCCGCGGCGTTCACGACGATGCCGGCGGCGATCGCACCTTCGCCCGTCCGGACCTTCGTGATGCGGCCCGATCCCGGGTCGAGTGCTGCGTCCGTGCAGGGCACGCCGTAGTCGAACCGTACGCCGAGCCGGCGCGCCGCTTCCGTGTAGCCGCGCAAGATGTTCATCGGCCGGATGAACCCGTCGGTCGGGCAGAATGTCGCGCCGATGATGCCGTCGGGCGTGAGGGCCGGGTTGAGGACCCGGACGACATCGGCCGGTTCTTCTCGCGACTCCGTGAGACCGCAGCGGCGCTGCAGCAGGAGCGCATCGCGCAACGCGGCGAGTTCGCGCTCCTCGCGCGCGAGGAACAGGTAGCCGTGCTGGCGATACCCGGGGTCGACCCCTGTCTCGGCCTCGAAGCGGAGGAGTTTTTCCCGCGAGAGGAGCGAGAGCCGGACATTCACCTCGGTCGCGAACTGGCACCGGAACCCTCCCGTCGCTTTGCTCGTGCTTCCCGTCCCCGGCTCTGCTCCGGCGTCGAGGACGACGACGTTCCGGCATCCGCGTGCCGCCAGATGGTATGCGACGCTTGCGCCGATGACGCCTCCTCCGATGACGAGAACATCCGCCTTCGACATGATCAGTCCTTCCGGAGTTTCATCTTCTTCGACACGGTGCGGCCCCCGGCGCTCGCCTTGACGACATAGAGCCCATTCGGCTGAGCGCTGATGTCGACGTCGATCATCCCCTCTTTGAACCCGGGGAAGCTCTTTTCGTAGACGACCTTCGACCCGTCCTCCGTCGCAATCTGGACCGCGAGGTCCGTCGGCGCGTTGAGGAAGAGGTCGAGGAAGAACTTTCCGGGGTTGCGGATCGGAAAGACGTTGAGGACGGGCGTGGAATCGGGAATCACCTGCGTTGGCTCTCCCGGCTCGCCGACGCGGAAATTCTGACGGATCATGCTTCCGAAATCCGACGGAAACGCCTTCAGGAGCATGCCTCCGGCCGTCGTCAGCCGGACATATCCGTATCCCCCAGCGGCGTTGAACCAGAAATCAAGGCCATCCCCGGCCGTGTCCTTGACCGCAAGATCGTAGCAGCCGGGTCGGAGGGAGATCGTATCGCGGTAGAGTGTCTGCTTCCGTAATCCCGACGCGATCCGCGAAGCCACGATCGTTCCCTCCCGGTCCGTGATCGTGTATGAAGTGTGCGTCGAGTCGTTGTTCGTCCGGAAAAGCACAATGAGCGGAGATGCGTAGACCGGCGCCACGAGTGCGGTCGAACTTTGCTGGTTGTCGCTCTCGTATTCGTCTTCCTTCCCGTTGGGATCGCGCAGGACGGCCGTGAACCGCCGCGGCCCTCCGCCCCCGCCGAGGATGCCCGGCAGCGTGACGACGCAGCTCTTGCCGAACGGAAGCGCTCCGCTCCAGTCATACGTCTGTTCTCGGACACCCGCAAGGCCATAGATGACCCTGACGGTCCGCAGCGTGTCCATCCCGCTGTTCCGGAGGACGATCTGCGGGTTATCGCATACCGGGTTGAGCCGGGAATACGCGTCGAGCGTGCTCGGCGTGATGATCCCCTCGAGCGTCGCATCGCTATGCCGGACGGGCGCGCTATAATAGAAGAGATAGGCGCTGAAGCAGTACTGCGAGGGCTGGGGTGTCCGGTTCACGAATGCCTCCATGTCCACGTCGATCGTGTGGTAGACCCCGCGCGTAACGTCGAGGTCATAGATATCCGGCGCGACCATCGACCCGGGGCACCAGTTGGCCCGGTTGTAGATCCAGGTCCCGGCCTGTGGGAAGAGGGGATTCGATCCGCACTCGCGCCAGATCTGGCGCTGGTCGACGAGCGAGTCGTCGAAGATCACCCTGCGGTACTTGCTGCAGAATTCCGCGCAGCCTTCGAGCGTATCCGAGCCGTGGCCCGTCTGAAGTATCCTCAGCCGGGCGATCGATGCTCGGGCAGGCGCCTGGATGGCGGCCGGCCGGAGTGAATCCTCGATGGAGGAGAGCGTGTCGCCGTACGGAAAATTCCCTTCCCAGAGCTTCTGCATGCCGACAAGCCTGACGGCGGGAGATCCTTTGACGAGGGCGATGTCGATCGTCACCTTCCAGCCGCGGCCGCTGTCGCTCTCATATCCGGAGTGGTAGAACTCCACCTCTACGGAGTCGTGGAAGAGCGGCGCAAAATCGGTGATGTCGGCCTGCCATGAGAACTTCCAGTCCGGCGCAAACCTCAAGCCGTACGGGGAGATGAGGCGGGCGAGTTCCAGGTCCTGGGACTGCGCGGCGCTTCCCCCCGCTCTCCGGAGCAACACTTTGTCGACGTAATCCCACTCACCGCAGTGCTGGCTATCCGGACACTGGTACGTGACGGTCATGATCGCCGCCCGGTATTCCGTCTTCGCCGAAGGGAAGACCCCCCAGGCGCCGTAGGTCTTGAATCCGTGCTTCGGATCGGTCACCACGTGCGTAGCGCGGTGCGTGACGACGTGGACCGTATCTCCGTCTCCTGCGACGGCCGTTCCGGATGTCACGCACAAGCTAATGAAGAGTAAAGCGATGGCACAGCGCATGGTCGTTTCCTCGGATGTGAAGCGGCGTCAGACGAGCTACCGCGGTAGGATAGTGATTTCGTCAACAAATAACCAGGCTTTTTTGCCGGCCCCGGGATGCCAGGGAGGGCAGACGCCGATGTTATGGGCGCGGACGCGAACGTATCGGCAAGAGAACGGCGCGCAAGCGGTCGCGAATGGCCGGACGAGCGGCCCGGCCTCGTGCCCGGCTGCCGAATCGCGGGCGACCGCGACAGGGCGGAAGTATCTCCCATCGTCCGACGCCGAGAACGCCACCGAGTCCGGCAAGAAGATCCAACTGTCGGTCTTCCGAAGGAACCCGGCGCTCACTCCCGCGACCTCCTTCGTCTCGCCGAGGTCGAGCACGGCGTCAAGATCGTCGCCTTCATAGCCCTGCCAGTGTCCGTCGCCCGGATCGATGGTGCCACGCTCCCCGTCGATGAGTGCGAGCGGGCCGCCTCCGGAGTAGCGAGGGCTGAACGCGGTATGGAGCGCCAATCCCATCGACACTTTGTGGAACCGGGCGGCATGGACGATCCCTTCCGGTCCGCTTGCCGCGTACGCCCGGGCAGCGATGAGCGCATCATCGAAAAGCGTGAGGGGACTGTCGTACCGTGTGGACGACGGTGTCGGCGGGCTTCCGTCGAGCGTATAGCGGATGAGCACGCCTCGGGCTTCCGATGCGAGTATCACGCGAACCGATTCAACGAACGCCCCCCCTTCCGGACGAATGGTCACTGCCGGCGGCGCCTTGAAGAACCCCACCTCCGCAAGCGCCGGCGTTCCCCGCGATCCTGCGATGACGAGCCGGAGCTTCCGGGCGGATGTTTCCTGAAACCGTACAATCCTCTTATGACCTACCGTCGTCCCGGACGCCGTGACGGCCCAGGCGTCGCCCGTCCAGGCTTCCAGCCGGAACGATTCAATCCGTTGTCCGTTCGGGATTTCTTCCTGAAGCACGAGACAGTCGAACGAACGCTCCTCAGGGAGCGTACAATCTATAACAGCCTTCTCTTCTCCGTCTCTTGCGGCCCAGTACGTGTCGGCAGATCCGTCGGCGATGAACGAGGCAGGATGTCCGGCTTGCTCGCTCGACGAACGAAGCTGAGCATCCGACAAGAGGTTTCGAGCGAAGGTGCCTTCGAGGATCGCGCGCATCCCGACAAGACTTGCGCTGTCCACGCCGGCGATGCGGCCGCGGCGGTCGGGGGGAATGTTGATAAGCAGCATCGCGTTGCGGCCGGCGGAGTGATCGTAGATGTCGACGAGCGTCTCCGGCGACTTGACGCGTCCGTCCTCCTCCGGGTGGTAGAACCATCCCGGACGGATCGAGACGTCGGCTTCGGCCGGGTACCAGGCGAGAGCTTCTGCACCGGCGATGGCATTCCGGCCCCCAAGGTCCTCCCCCATGATGTCCTTCGGAATAAAGAGGCCGTCGAGCGGGTGCCCGGGCGCCGAAGCGGCCGCCGTGCGATGCAGGGCAAGCGGCACGACGCTCCACTCCGTTTCGCGTCCGTCGCCCGATTCCGTGCCGACCCAGCGGACATCGGGTCCCATCCCGAAGATCACCGCGTGCGGCTGCAGCTCCCGGATGAGTTTATAGTACGAGGCCCAGTCGTACCATTGCTTCTTGCCTCCGGGGCCTTCGCCGTTGGCCCCGTCGAACCAGACCTCAGCGATGTCGCCGTAGCCCGTAAGGAGTTCCGTGAGCTGGTTCCGGAAGAACTCATTGTACCGGACGGAGTCGCCGTACGATGGCTCGTGCCGGTCCCAGGGGGAGAGATAAACGCCGAACTTCATCCCGGCCTCCCTGCAGGCGTCCGCGACCTCGCGGACGAGGTCCCCGCGGCCGCCTCGCCACGGGCTGTGCGCGACACTGTGGTCCGTGTACCTGCTCGGCCAGAGGCAGAAGCCGTCATGGTGCTTCGCCGTGAGGATCGCCATGGTGAACCCGGCCTTCTTCAGCACGCCGATCCACTGACGCGCGTCGAGATCTGTCGGCTGGAAAAGTGCGGGATCCTCCATCCCGTCCCCCCACTCGCGGTTCGTAAACGTGTTCATGCCGAAGTGGAGGAACGCGATGCATTCGTTCCTTTGCCAGGCGTACTGGTCCGGGGTCGGAACGATGCGCGTTGCGCGCGCGACGATAGAGTCGGCAGGAGTGCCGGGAGACAGGACGATGAAATGCTCCGGATGCTGCCGCGCGCCGGCCGGCAGCGACAGACAGCAGAATCCGCACACCAGGAGGAATGCGCCGATCATGCGGCAGGCCGCGCTCATCCGAAGAAGCCGCCGCATCACTCGATCATGATCTCGTCGACGAACAGCCACGAGGCGCTCCCCGCCCCCTGCTTCCCGGCCTGGATCGTCCCGGCGTTCTGAGCGTACACCTTGACGTAGCGAGCGGACTGCGGTCCGACATCCATCCTGATCGATCCGGCTTGGCGGCGGATCTCGTCTGCGGAGAGCTTCTTCACGCTCGTGAAGCGTTCGCCGTCGTTGGAGACGAACACCTCGATCGAAATCGGCGGGTAGATCCAGCTCCCTTCGCCGTCGAACACGTCCAGAGAGACCCGCGAGAACGCCTCCGTACGATCGAGATCGATGACCGCCTCGAGGTCCGGGCCCCAGAAACCGATCCAGTTCTTCCCGTATCGGGTGAGGTCCCCGCGGATCCCGTCGACGAGCGTGAACGCGCCGTCGCCCGGGTAATTCTCATGGGGAGGGGTCTTGAGCTTGATCGACTTTCCCGTCGACTTCGTCACCGTGATGGCCTGCTCGGCGACGCGGCCGCGCACCGACCCTCGGTCGACGTAGCAGAACTTCAAAAGGCTTGACGCGATGACCGGGAGCGGCCCGGCGTACTGCGGCGATGAGGGGGACGCCGGCGATCCGTCGAGCGAATAGTGTATCCCCGTCCCCCCGAACGGCGATGAGAGTTCCACGAGGGCTCCGGTCTTCGAGGGGGGCGGTTTCATCGCGAGTTTCACCTGGAAGATCGACCGGGAGTAGTTCACCTGCTTCTTGTCGAGGAGGGCAAAATGCCGAATGAGGCGTTCCTGGAAGTCCGCGTAGTCCCGGCCTTTCTTCGGACTCCAGAGGACCTCGGCGAGGGCCGCCATCCGGGGCATCGCCATGTATTCGACCTGCTGTTCGTTCGGGATGTACTCGGTCCAGACATTTCCCTGCGCGCCGAGGATGTACTTCGTCTTCGAGCGCTTCAATTCGGCGGGGATCGGCTCGTACGAGTAGACCTTGTCGACCGTCGTGTAGCCGCCGATCGCCAGCGGCTCGAACGCGGGCTCCCCCTGGTAGTGGTCGAAGTAGCAATGCGATCCGGGCGACATGACGACCTTGTGGCGCTGCTTCGCCGCGGCGATGCCGCCCGCGGTCCCGCGCCAGCTCATGACTGCGGCGTTCGGGGCGAGTCCCCCTTCGAGGATCTCGTCCCATCCGATCATTTGCTTCCCCTTCTTGTTGAGGAACTTCTCGATGCGGCGGACGAAGTAGCTCTGAAGCTGGTTCTCATTTTTCAGGCGGAGCTTCTTCATGAGCGCCTGGCAATTCGGGCACGTTTTCCAGCGGTCTTTCGGGCATTCATCGCCGCCGATATGAATGTATTTTCCGGGAAAGAGCGCGCAGACCTCCGTCAGGATATTCTGAAGAAACGTGACCGTCGTTTCCTTGGGGCAGAAGACGTCGGGGAAGACCCCCCACCCCTTCGCGACCTCAAACGGACCGCCGGTGCAGGAGAGTTCCGGATACGATGCGAGCGCCGCAAGCGAATGTCCCGGCATCTCGATCTCGGGAACGACGGTGACATGCCGCTTTCTCGCGTAGGCGACGACCTCCTTTACCTCGTTCTGAGTGTAGAAGCCGCCGTACCGCACGGAATCGAACTGCTGAAGACTGTACGCGCCCACCATCGTCCCGGAGCGCCACGCGCCGATTGCCGTGAGTTTCGGGTAACGCTTGATCTCGATGCGCCACCCCTGATCGTCGGTGAGGTGCCAGTGGAACGTGTTCATCTTGTACATCGCGATCTCATCGATGTACTTCTTGACGAACGCCACGGGAAAGAAGTGCCGGCAGACGTCGAGATGCATCCCCCGCCAGGCGAAGCGCGGCCGGTCCTCGATCTTCAGAACGGGGACCGCGAAGGGGGCGCCCGCAGCCCCCGGGGGAAGGAGCTGAAGGAACGTCTGGAGGCCGAACCAGACGCCCGCCGCCGTCGGCGCCTCGATGAGGATAACAGGTTGACCTACCTCAAGCGCGTATCCTTCCGCGCCCAATCTCACGAGTGCGGGTGCGATCCGGAGGACAACGACGTTCTTTCCTGCCAAGGGCTGTTTGTCTCTCCGGATCGCGGGAGTAAATCCGGTGATGGAGTGAACTTCCTCCGCTGCCATCGCGGCGAGTTCCGATAATTGCGCGGAGTGCGCGGGAACGACAAACGCGGTCGCCGTATCGAACGTGAATGACCCCTTCCCCATCGAGATCTTCGACGGCTTCGGGATGAGGGCGGGAAGCTCCTGCGACGCGAGCGGTCCGCAGGCAAGGAGGATCACAAGGAACAAGAAAGCGAGACGTCGTTGGTTCATCAATGGAGCCTTTCGTTGATGATCAGACCTGCGCGAGCGCCTGATCGATGTCGTAAATGATGTCGGAGGCGTTCTCCACGCCGATCGAGAGCCGGATGAGCTTTTCGGAGATCGACATGACCGCCCGTTCCTCCGGCGGGACTTCGGCGTGCGTCATCGTCGCCGGGTGCTCCGCAAGAGATTCCGTGCCGCCGAGACTCACGGCCAGGCGTATCAGCCGAAGCGCGTTGAGGAACCGAAACGCGTGCGTTTCCGTGCCGCGGACGTCGAACGAGATCATGGCGCCGGGAGAAGAGCACTGCCGGCGGTAGAGCGCATACTGCTTGTCGCATTCCGGGATGAGCCCGAGGTAGTAGACCTTCTCCACCTTGGGGTGACCCTTGAGAAAGTCCGCGACCCGGATCGCGTTCCCGGCCTGGCATTCCATGCGCACCTTGAGCGTTTCGAGGCTCCGCAGGAGGAGCCAGCCGCTCCAGGGGCCCGCCATGTTGCCGAGGAACGTCCGGAGCGTCTTCACCCGCTTGATGAGCGCCGCCGACCCCAGGCAGGCCCCGGCGATGACGTCGCTGTGCCCGCCGATATATTTCGTCGCGGAATAGACGACGAGGTCGGCCCCGAACTTCAGCGGATGCTGCCAGAGGGGTCCCATGTACGTGTTGTCGACCGCAACGAGGACGCGCTTCTCCTTCGTCGAGAATGCATCGGCGATCTCGCGGCACATCGTCATGTCGATGATCGCGTTCGTCGGGTTCGCCGGGGTCTCGAGGAAGACCATGGCGAGGTCGTCCGCATGCCCGCTCTCGCGGATTTTTCGGAGGATGTCGCTCTTCGAGTCCGTGGGATAGAACGTGACGCAGTGGATCCCCCGCTTCACGAGGATCTTCTCGATGAAATGTTCCGTTCCACCGTAGACCGGACAGCTGTGGAGGAGGAGCGCCCCGGGAGTGAGGAACTCCATGAGCACCGTCGTGACCGCGGCCATGCCGCTGGCGAAGACGGCGCATTCCTCCGCCTCGTCCCAGAGCGTGAGCCGGTTCTCGAGGATCTCGAGATCGGGGTTGTTGATCCTGCTGTAGATGAGGCCGAGCTCCTCGCTCTTCCCCTTCTCGCGCAGGCCGTACGCGACCTCGAAGAACGCCTTACCGGCCTCCGCGTTCCTGAAGACGAACGTCGAGGTTTGGAAGATCGGGCTCTTGATGGCGCCTTCTGAGAGCTCCGGCTTGTAGCCGTACGACATCATGAGGCTCTCCGGACTATTTTGATGAGTATTCTGAGTATTCATGGGTCATCCTTTCATTGTAAGGGGCGGGAGCGCCGGGCGCAAACGCGCCCGGTGCCCTCACCGTGCGAACAGGTCGATCTTCGAAGAGACCGGATGCGCAGCCCGGAAGGTCAGTCCGAGAAGGGACGCGAGCGTCTGCGCGAATTGCCGCTGGAAGGCCTGGCTTCCGCCGGCGATCTCCCCTTTCGCGGGAATGCCGGGACCGAGAACGGCGTACCAGATCTCGTCGGCGCCCGGAACGTTCGCTCCGTGGCTTGTCCACCGCTCGCCGCGGCCGCGGCCGTGGTCCACCGTGATAAAGAGCGCGGTCTTCTTCGCGTACGCCGGGTCGTGCTGCAATGCGTCCCAGAGTTCCCCGAGCCAGACATCGTTCTGGTGCGCCGCGTTGAGATATGTCTCATATTTTCCTGCGTGCGCCCACTCATCGGTCTCGCCGTAGGCAATATACAACACTCGCGGATGCCGCGTGGTGAGATGTTCGACCGCCGCATAGTGCGTGAAGAGATCGAGACACTCCTCCGTCCCCCAGGGGGCGAGCGAGTTCTTCAGCATCGAGTTGAGGAGCCGTTCGCCCGCGGTCGGGTTGCCCCCGCCGCACTCCTCGAACGCCGAGACGACGCTGACGCCGCTTCGGCGTTCGTTGATGATCCGGTCGAACGCGTCCCAGGCGCAGAAGGCCGCGACGTTGTTCTGCAGGCCCGGCTGTTTATTCAGGAACTCGAGGAGGTTCTCGTTCGGATTGTCGGGATAGTCGTTCGAATTGACCGCGGTATCGACGTAGCCGCAGAGGATTTCGCTGTACCCCGGATATGAAAAGTGGTAGGGATTCGCGTTGTTGACGTAGCTCCCGTAGATGCGATTGCCGCAGATCTGGCCTTCCCGGGCGCCCGTGGACCAGAGGAACGGAAAGAGCTTCGCCCGCCGCGCCTGCGGAGCGTCCGCCCAGTACCGCGAAAAGATGCCCGCGCTGTCGTTCTCATTGAACCGGGGGTTCCGTGCGAGCGAAGAATCCATGCCGCCGAACACCTCCTGCCACCGGAACCCGTCAATGGTCACCAGGACGAGGTTCTCGGCCGGGGTCTGCGACCGAAGTGTCCCCGCGGCCGCAAGGAGCGCGGCGCAGACGAGCATCGGGAGGGATCTCATGGACGCTTCCTTTCGATGGTGAGCTCGCTGTCGGGTATGCGCTGCTTCGGCATGTGCTCGCTGCTGTACGAGACCGTCAGGCCATCGCCGCCCGTCTTCTCGAAGAAGGTGACGCGGATCGCGTGCGCTCCGCCGGCGAGCGCGGCGATGCCGCGCACTTCAGTCATGCCGTGGAGCCCGTCGTTGTCCACCACGAGGGAACCGTCGATATAAAGACGGCTCCCGTCGTCCGAGTCGGTATAGAAGGAATACACCGCGTTCTCCGGCACCGTCACCCAGCCGGCATACTCAAAGCCGAAATGGTCCTCCTGGCTCCTCGGCGAAAAACTGATGTTCGGGAGGACCCCCTCCTTCCGCGGTATCATCGCACCGAACGGCGGGAGACTGTCCCACTCCCCCTCGAAGTATCGGTAGCGGATGCCGGGGACCATGTCGGAGAACGCCGTGGAGGGCGTGAGGACGACCTTTGTGAACGTCGCCGACGAGGCCGCGCTCACCGGCCGTATGCCGCGGAAGCAGCGCGCCAAAATGGTCGTCGTCCCGCGGATGGCGATCGGTCCGGCGAGACGGGCAGACGTGGCCGTCGGAACGGTGCCGTCAAGCGTGTAGCGGATATCGACTCCCGCCGCGCTTGGCGCAACGGTGATGTCGCGCGCCCCGACGAAGATCGGGACGTCGGCGTCGATGACCGGCGGTTCGACCACCTCGGGAGCCCCGTTGAGATCGAGGGCGAGGACGCTGTGGTACGGCTCGACGGGCTCAGAACCGAGGAGGACCTGGAGTCCGTCGTCCTGGTACGCGACCGGCAACGGCTCTGCCGACGCATCGGACAGGAGAACGGCGCGGGTCGTCTTGTTCAGGAGGCCCGGAACCCGCCAGATGCCGTCCTTCGGCCAGTCGAGGATATGGAAGTACAGCCTCGTCCCGGTGCCGACGCTCTTCTGCGTGCAGTATGCTCCGACAAGGCGTGAGAACGGGCTCGCCGACGTGCCGTAGATCGATTCCCCGTTCGTCTTCATCCAGGCGCCCATCTCTTTGAGCCGCTCCACGCTCGATTGCGGGAAGACCCCTTCGGCCGTCGGTCCGACATTCAAAAGAAAATTGCCCCCCTTGGATGCGATCTCCGCCAGGTTCCGCAAGAGCTCGCGCGTCGACTTGAAGTTCTGGTCGTGCGCGTTGAACCCCCAGTGGTCGTTCATCGTCATGCACGATTCCCAGCGGACCCCGGGAAGGCCCTTCGCGGGGATCTCCTGCTCCGGCGTGCCGAAGTCTCCCGGGGCGTCCCCGCGGGTGCTGAAGCCCTCGAGGCCGGATCGGCTCGCCCCGACGCGGTTGTTTACGATGATGTTCGGCTGGAGGGACCGGACGTAGGCGTAGAGGTCTCGGCCAAGACTGTCGTTCCACGTCGATTCCCATTCGCCGTCGAACCAGAGGACGCCAATCTCGCCGTAGTTCGTCAGGAGGTCCTTCAGTTCGCTCTTCATGTACGAGATATACCTCGAATAGTCCGCCCCCGCGGGACTCCGGTCCTTCTCCCACTCGCGGCGCGGGAGGTAGTCGGGGTGGTGCCAGTCCATGATGGAGTAGTAGAAGCAGAGCTTCATCCCTTCCTCGGCGCAGGCGGCGGAGAGTTCCTTCAGGACGTCGCGTCCGAACGGGGTCGCCATCACGTCGAACTCCGACGCCTTCGCGTCGAACATGCAAAAGCCGTCGTGGTGCTTGGATGTGATGACGATGTACTTCATCCCGGCGTCCTTCGCCGTCCGTACCCACGCGCGCGCGTCGAACTTCACGGGGTTGAACTTTGCGACGAACTTCTCGTACTCGCCGACCGGGATCTGCGCGGTCGTGCGGATCCACTCCCCGTGGCTCGAGTCGCCGTTCCACGCGCCGGCGGGGACGGCGTAGAGCCCCCAGTGGATGAACATGCCGAAGCGCGCGTCGCTCCACCACGCCATGCGTCGGGCATAGGCGTCCTTCGATTCCTGCGGCGCGGATTGCCCGCGCGCACTCTCACGTCCCGCAAGGACGAGGAGGATCGCACAGAGAAGGAGCATCCGGAGGACGCGTTCACTTATTGAGCGGATGCTGGCCATAGAATTTCCATTGTGTGGTGTAGTCGCGCGTGAGGGCCTGCTTCGTGAGAACCGCCCGAACAAGCTCCACGGGCATGGTGTTCTCGTGGAGGATCGCGTCGTGGTACTCGCGGTTCGTCATCTTCCCCGTCTCGACGAGTTCCGCGCGGAGCGCCCGGAACTGGAGGGCGCCGAGCATGTAGGCGCACTGGTAGAGGGGGCCGTAGCCGCCGCTGACCGACCGGCGCACTTCGGCGGCCGCGTTGGCGCGCTCGTGGCCGACCCGGTCGACGAGAAAGTCGACGCACTGCTGCGGGGTCATCTTTTCCAGATGGAAGCCGAGCGAGAAGATGATCCGCGCGCAGCGGTGCATCCGCCAGAAGAGCATGCCGATCTTGTTCTCCGGAGTCTTCGGGAACCCCAGATCCCAGAAGACCATCTCCCAGTAGAGGGCGTTCCCCTCGATCCAGAAGGGCGTATAGAAGAGGCTTCGGTAGGGGCGGTAGCGCTCGTTCATGAACCCCTGGAGCTCGTGACCGGGGATGAGCTCGTGGAAGACCGTCGCGCGGGAGAAATGGATGTTGTTGCCGCGGAGGCTCATCATTTTCTGGTCTTGATCCATCGTGTTCGTCGGGAAGGCGACCTGTATGACCTCTCCGCCGAGGAAGAACGGGCTGACGCGCTGCTGCTCCGGCGAGAGCATCTCCATGCGCCAGGTCTCCCGGGCCACGGGCGGGACCGTCACGAGGTCGAGGGAATCGACGAACCGGATCGCTTCGAGGGCGAGGTTCCGGACGAGCGCGGGCTGCTCCCCCGGCTCCACGTGCTGGGTCTTCACATGTTCCAGAGCCTTCTTCCAGTCGTCGCCGTACCCGAGCTCCCGCGACGCCTTCTTCATCTCCGTCTCGCACCACGCGAACTCCTTGTTGGCGATCGCCACGAGTTCGTCGGGCGTGTACGGGATCATCTCATAGGCGAGCTCGTCCATGAGCGCCTTCTCGCCGATCGGGTCGCCGATGATCCGGTCGGGGTCCGCCTCCGAGATGCCGCCCACCGTCTCCCGGAGGAACGAGGCGTAGCGCTCGAGTTCCTTGTCGAACGCCTTGTACGGCTCGCTGACCCACCAGCTGAACTTGGGATCGTAGCCCTCGAAGTATTCGAACCACCGCTTCAGGGCCTCCCGGACGCTCGACGCCGTCACGGACGCCCTGTTGGCGACGGTGCTCTTGAACGACCGCTTTTTCGACTTGACGTCCGCGTCGAGGGCGCTTCGGGCCGAACGCACATCGAGCGTCAGCTTCGTCAGGACGGCCGCGGTGGATTCAGGGTTGACGGGCTTCAAGAACCGCCGGGCCTCGATGAGATCGGTGACCGGTTGGACGAACGGCAGGAGCGGAGCCATCTCGGCCGACGCGGCCGACTGATGCTCGAGCTGGCGGAGGCCGTGCCGCAGGTAGTTCCGGAACAAGAGATAGTCGGTCTTCCCCTCCTGGTCGAGCTTGTCAAAGTCGGCCCCGTCCAAGCTCGCGAGCCACCCGGTGTAGAGCGCCCGCATCCGCGCGATGGCGGCCGGCGAGCCGGCGAGCGGAAAATACCGGCTGAAGTTCCCCTGGTCGGCCGTGAACTGCTCGATCATGGAGCGGATGTCGGACGGAGCCGAGGCGACGGATCCCTGCTGCTGCGGAGACGACGCAGCAAGGGAGAGAAAAAGGATCGTGAGACAAACGGCCGTGCGAATGAGCAGTGGAACGCGCATACAATGAGACCCTCCTGTTGAATGAGAACGCTCGCTACCAGTGAAGTTGAATGTTGTCGTTTGACGAGCGGAAGAGAACGCTCCGCACTCCGGGGCGCGACGGATCAGCCGCCGCGTCGGCCTTTGTGCCGTTGACGGAGAACGATGCCTTGCCCGGGAAGTGGTGGAAGACGGCGTTGATGTAGCCGAACCGAGAGGCCAACGACCCTTCGGCGGCCGCAAGCGTCACTTCCTTCCGGGCGGGATCGAACCGGATCGCCCTTCGGTGGTACGCCCCGTGCTGGAATGCGTACGACGATCCGTCGTCCTCGTAGTAGGACGACGTGACCGCCGCACTGCCGTAATAAATATGGAGCTGCAGCGTGTCGGACGGCCTCTCGGATGTGGACTGCACCACCGACTGCATCGGCACGACGCCGCCGGCGCGGACGAACACGGGAAGGTTCTCGATCGGCGCATCGACGAGCGCAGAGCGGCCGCCGGGGTAGTACGTGTCGTCGCTCATCCGGTACCAGGCGCCGGCCGGAAGATAGACGTCCGCATAGCGATCGGTGCTCCGCACGGACGCGACGAGGATGTGGTCGCCGAAGAGATACTCCTGCTGGTATTGGCCCCAGTAGACATGCTCGTCCGTCGTGAACTCGATGGCCAGGGAGCGCGCGACCGGAATCCCGGTCCGGGAGGTCTGGTCGAACGCGGAATAGATGTACGGCAGGAGCTCGTATCGGCGTTCGATGGAGCGCCGCGCGGTCTTTTCCACCTCTTCGCCCATCGACCAGGGCTCCTGGCGCTTCATCCCGTATTGCTTGTGGTTGCGGAAAAAGGGCGTGTAGGTCCCGATGGAGAGCCACCGCGAGAAGAGATCGGGCGTCGCGTCGCCAGAGAAGCCCCCGATGTCGGGGCCGGCGAACGCCATCCCGGCGAGGCCCATGCTGTTGACGAGACGCACCGCGAGCATCATGTGGTCGTCAGAGGGGACGTTGTCCCCCGTCCAGATCGCCGAGTAGCGTTGGATGCCGGAGTAGGCAGCGCGCGTCAGGACGAACGGCCGCTTCCCGCCGAGGAGCGCGCGTGTGCCCTCGAACGTGCTCCGGGCCATGAGGAGGCCGTAGACGTTGTGCGCGTCGCTCATCGTCGTCGTCTCGCCGTCGCCGTTGAGTTCGACCGCGTCAGGGATGTGCTGGCCCCACGTCGCGGGTTCGTTCATGTCGTTCCAAAACCCTTCGACGCCCGGTTCGGTGAGCCGCGCGAACGAGGCACCCCACCAGGAGCGCGCCTCCGGGTTCGTGAAGTCGGGGAAGTTGCAGCGGCCCGGCCAGACGTTTCCGGTGTAGTTTTCTCCGCCCGGGTACGTAACGAACAGTTTCCTCGTTACGCCTTCGCGGGACGCGAAATACGAACTATCGACCTTGATCCCCGGGTCGACGATCGTTGCGAGGTGGAACCCCATCGCCTTAAGCGAGTCGATCATCCACTTCGGCCGCGGGAACCGTTCCGCGTTCCAAGTGAAGATCTTGTAGGCGTCCATGTAATGGATGTCGAGGTAGATGACGTCTGCCGGGATCTTCTTCTGGCGGAACGTCCGGGCGAGGTCGAGGACCTCGCTTTCGGGGTAGTAGCTCCACCGACACTGCTGATAGCCGAGGCTCCACAAGGGGGGCATCGTCATGCGCCCGGTAAGGGAAGTGTACTCCTCGAGGATCTTTGCGACCGTCGAACCGCCGAAGAAATAGTAGTTGAGCTCGCCGTGCGGCGCGCCGAACGACATGTTCGTGTTGTCGGACGAGGCGGCGAAGTCGAACGTCGTCTTCGACGTGTTGTCGAGAAAGATGCCGTAGGTGAGACTGTCGTGGATGCCGATATAGAACGGCGTCGACGCGTAGAGGGGATCGTCGTTCACGCCGTAGGCGTAATGGTCCGTGTTCCAGTGGACGAACGAACCGCCCCGGCGGTCGAGCGACCCGGCCTTCTCCCCCATCCCGATGAACCGCTCGTCGGCGAAAAGTCTCTTTGTGCAGGTCGCCGCCGTCCCCTGCCAGTACGTCCCGAGATGTGCGTCGTCCTCGTTCAAGAGTCTCCCCGCACTGTCATAGATGTGAATGCGCAGGGGGGTCCGGGTGACGGTAATCGTGAGCGCATTCGTGCGGTAGACAAGCGCTCCGCCTTCTTCGCTTGAGCGCAGAAGCCCTCTGCGCGGCTCAAGAACGACGGCGTACGAATGGTCGCGGCCGAACGGTCCGCGCGCGACGCGGATCCGGAGGATGTCATCGGCATATGCCGTGATGGCGACGTTCGCGCGCTCCGTCCGGAGCGTGACGCCATCGTCGGTCGCTCGGGCGTCAAGGAGGTTCCCGATCGGTTCGCTCACCTGCGCGACCACGAACGAGCAGAGCGGTAAGAGGAGCGCCCCGAAGAGCGCCGAGCGAACGATATTGCCGAGGGGCCGCATCAGAACTTCCCCGTCTTCCATTTTTCTGCGTAGGCTTCGACGTTCTCCTTCGTGATCATGTCGGTGCCCGAGTCGATGATCCCCGATGCCTTCTTCCCTTCCTTGTACTCCTTCAGCATCCGGATGCTCTCGTACCCCCAACCGAAGAGCTTTTGGCCAAAGAGGACCTGGACGTACCCCTGGCGGACATATTCAAGCTCCTCCGGGAGCGCGTCGATGGAAACGACGGTGAGCTGGCCCGGCTTCTTCGAAGCGAACGGCCCCGGCGGCGGCGTGAAGAGCGCCCATGCGCCCGGGAGGACCCAGCCGGTAAGGTCGGGGTGCGCCTGCATGACGGCCTCCATGCCGCTCACGCCCTTGTTCACGTCGTCGTAGCAGTACTCCGTCGCAGCGACGGTGATCCCCGGGTAGTCCTTGAGGTACTCGAGGATGCCGGCTTTGCGCTCTTCGAGGTTCGGGGCGCCGGGGGTCCCCATGAGGATGCCGATCTTTCCCTTGGGCCCCATCGACTTGACGAGGTATTCCCCCATGAGCCGGCCGCTCGGAGCGTTCGCCGTGCCGTAGTAGGCGAAGCGCTTGCTCTTCGGCGCGTCGGAATCGAACGTCACGACCGGGATCCCCGCGTCGACAGCCTTGTCGATCGCTCCGATGAGCGCGTCGGCGTCGTTCACCGAAACGGCGATGCCGTCGACCTTCTTTTCAATAAGACTCTCGATGATCTGTGCCTGCTCGACCGCGTCCGACTTCACGGGGGCGAACCGCTGGACCTCGATCATGCCGTTCCCGAGCTCGGCGGCCGCGGCCTGAGCGCCCTGCCAGGCGACCTGGAAGACCGGGTTGTCGAGGAGCTTCGGCACGAACGCGAAGACGAGCTTTGTATGCTCCTGCTTCTTCGCGCAGCCGGAAGCGAACATCGTGAGTGCAACAAGTGCGAGCAGTATCTTTTTCATCATGGGTCTCCTTTTGTAGGACATTATTCAGCAGGCTCGAAGGGCTGCTGCCTGACGTAGAATTGAAAATCCTTGATCTTTCCCGGAGAGTTGCCGATCCGGGACTGGTACCGGAACCCGCCGACCGTCACTTCCTCACCGAGGTCGATGACGATGGCGTGCGGATGCGTCGGCTTGGCGCTCCCCCACTGCGTGTGCCAGATGGTCTCCGTGTCGCCGTCGAACGCGTTCTCGGCGTGACCGTCCTCGGCCACGAGCTCCTCGCTATCGACGGCGAAGATCTTCCATGTTGCGCGCTGGAGGACCGCCCCCGACGGATCGAGGAGGTAGAATTCCGCGATCGAAGCGAACGGATCGTTCCCGAGAGAGGACATCGACCGGAGGCAGACGTAGCGGCCCTTCACGGCCAGAACCGTCCTGTCCTGCGGTTCGTCGCCCGGGACGAACGTCCCTTCGCGCACGAGGTCAACGCTAAGAAGCTTCACAGCGCGGGCCGTCCGTTTCGGCATCGGCGGCTGGAGCTTGTCGGGGAGAAGCATGTTGAGGACCGGTTCGCGGAGGCCCGCGACCATGTGCGACGTATGCGACTCGAGTTCGAGGAGCGCGATCTCGTTCACTCCGCTCCGGAGCCAGGCGCCCGGTAGGTAGAGCGTCTGCTGCGGCCCGATGTACCAGTAGCGGCCGAGGGGGTGCCCGTTGACCCAGACCGCCCCTTTTTCCCACCCGCGCAGGTCAAGGTAGGTGTCGCCGGTCCGATCGAGCCGGAACGTTCCTCGGTAGAATGCGGGTCCGCCCTCCTTCGGGCCCCCTGCGTTGCCGGCAGGGAGCGTAGAGAGCGGCAGCGGGAACATCTCCCAGCCGGTGAGCGTCTCGTCCCCCCACGTCACCTGGCCCGTGATCCCCTTTCGGTTGTCGAGGATCTCCTTGCCGTAGTTGATCCTCCCGCCGTTCTCGACGATGATGTCGAGACGCGCAGGCGCGGCCGCGACCTCGAGCGTCACGGAGCGTTGCTTGTGCCGACGGTCGAGGGAGGCGACCCGTTTGCCGTTGAGGAGGACGACAGCGAAGTCGCGCAGGGTGTCGATCGAAAGCAGTTTCGTGCCCGGCGCGGCGATAGTCGTCCGGTAGAGAACGAACCCGTACGATTGGCCGAGATCCTCCATCGAGAGGGGTGCGGACGACCGGACGGGCGGGGGAAGGTTGTCGAGGAGTCCCGCATACGCTGTCAGTTCGACGCTCGGTATCTCGATCGACGCGTCCGTCTTCGGTGCGGCCAGCCGAGCCTCCCCCTTCGGGAGGTATTTCGCGATGACGTCGCGGAGGACGAAGTATTTCTTCGTGGGACGGCCCGCTTCGTCCAGGGGCGCGTCGTAATCGTAGCTCGTCGGCTGCGGCTGGAACCGGCCGCCGTAGTTCGCGCCGTTCATGAACGCGAAGTTCGTGCCGCCGTGGAACATGTAGAGGTTCACCGAGATCCCGCGGGCGAGCATCCAGTCGAGCTGCGCGGCCGTCTCCGCGGCGTCGACCTTCGCGTGCTCCTCGCCCCAGTGATCGAGCCACCCGGGGTAGCATTCCGCGACGAAGAAGGGGCCGTTGGGCCGGAACTTCCGGATCGTGTCGAAGACCTCCTGGCCGGTCGCACCGTTGACCGCCGGGAGGACGTCGGGGAGGGAGCCACTCGCCATCTGCGTCGGTCCGTCGGCGGTGAAGAGCGGGACGTCGAAGCCCGCGCCCTTGATCATATCGCGGATCCGTCCCATGTAGGTCTTGTCCGAACCGTACGAACCGTACTCGTTCTCCACCTGGACCATGAGGATCGGACCGCCGTGGGTGATCTGGAGTCCGGCAACCTCCTGGCCGAGCCGTTTGAAATACCGTTCTGCGCTCGCGAGGAACCGCTCATCCATGCTGCGTACGGTGACCGGAGGGGACTTCAGGAGCCACGCGGGATATCCGCCGAACTCCCACTCGGCGCAGGCGTACGGCCCCGGGCGCAGCACGACATAGAGTCCGACCTCCTGCGCGGTCCGCAAGAACGTGGCGAGGTCCGCCCCGCCCGTGAAATTGAATGTACCTGGTTCCGGCTCGTGGCTGTTCCAGAAGACGTACGTCGCGATGGTGTTGAGCCCCATCGCTTTCGCCTTCAGGAGCCGGTCGCGCCAGTACTCGGGCGGGATGCGCAGGTAATGCATCTCGCCGGAGATGATCTGGAACGGGTGGCCGTTGAGGAGGAAGTCCTTTCCGTCCGCGGTGAACGTCCCAGCCTGGGCGGAGACGGCGTGAGGAAGGAAAAGCGCGAAGACGAACAGCGCAACAATTGCGAAACGTGTCATGGTCGTGCCTCGATGAGTTTTTTCAATGCGCGGACCTTTTCGTAGAACTCGCTCAGGCTCATGTCCTTGAGGAAGATCATCCCGCGGGCGGCCCGGAGCCGCGGGTGAACGTGCTTCTGGAAGAACTCCTTCCCGAGGCACGTCTTGATCATGGCGTACTGGTCCACCTGGATCATTTGCGCGAGCTCGGAGAACGGGCCGTCGTGCTCATAGCTCGGGAACGACGCGGCGCGCTGCGATCCGAAGCAGTTCATGAACGCCGTATGGAGGAGCGAGAGCGTGTTGAGGGAGACTGGCACCATGATGTCCGCTTCCGCCGGCCGGAACCGGTACCAGACGTTTCGGTAGCCCCAGACGCGCATCTCCGGCGCGCCGCCCTCCTGTTGGTAGCGCCGGATCGCTTCCGCGACCGCCTGGAGCACTTTGTAGTGCGTGTCCGGGCCGCTCCCTTCCGGATCGAAAGCGACCGACACGATCGTCGGCTTGATCTTCCGGAGGAGTTCCTGGATGGGGAGCACGTCTCGGCCCACCTCCGGCTCCTCGGAAAAGATGTCCCCCTGGTAGAACCCGAGACGCAAGGGGTGGACCGCCGTCGCCTCGATCCCGAAGTACGCCCAGAGAAGCTCGACCTCCCACTCCCGCAGCGTCCCCTTGATCGTCTGAACGTCAGGCGGGTCTTTCGCCCCCGGATACTGGCTCGTGAGGTACAGGTCAAGGTCCCGGATCTTCAGGCGCAGGGCCTTCATGTCCGAGGTCCCGTAGACCGCCACGACGTTCCGCAACAAGCGCCGGGCCTCCGCCTCGTCCTTGCGTTCTTCGCTCTTCGCGGCTGCGCCGTCGAGATAGAGGTAGACATCCTCCATCCGCGCGACGTCGTTCTTCGCCGAGAAATACCCGTCGCGCAAAAGCGTCTGGAACGCGTCGCCGGCCAAGTGGCGCTCGAGCTTCCCAACGATGGACGAGCAGTAGTCGTTCGAGACCGCCGTGAACCCGGAGGTGAGGTTTGCGAACGAATGGCGTTTCCCGGGGTCCCGGACGAGATGGTAGATGTAGGCGAGATAGCCGAGCATGACGTCGTCGTGGTGCGGCTCGGTGTGGAGAAAGTGCGTCCCGGAGATGTTCTCGAGCCCCCGTTCGATCTTCGCGACGATCCTCTCGCGGGCGCCTTCTGCGTGGGCCCGAAACGGGCCGGTCGAAAGGAGCCGGTTGGTGAACGGATCGCTCCGGAACTCCGATTCGGTGAGTTCGAGGAGGGGCTTGTTCTTCGCGAGCGAGAGCGCGATGACCGCGTCGTCCGCCGCCTCTTCCGGGACGGACGGGAGCCGCAGAAAATCCTCGAGCCGCCGCTGCGTGAGCTGGCTCGCCGCGCCGCGCGTGACGTAAAAGAAGGCGTGCGGCATGTCCTGGAGGACGGACGCGGGGTACTGCTGGTGCTTCGTCTCCTCGATGGCTGCCCGGATGACGGACGCCTTCGCGTCCCCCGCCGCCATGATGATGACCGCCGCCGACGGGTTGAACGTGATCGTTGCAAGACCGATCGTGAGGACGAGCCGGTTCCGGGCGATCTCGATGCCGCCGAGGTCGGACGCGGCCGCGGCTTGGGTCTCGTAGTTCGTCCCGGTCAGGCGCGTCACGGAGAAGACGCTCGAGCCCCGGACGTTGAACGCGATGTGGCCGTCGGGCCCGATCCCGCCGAGGAAGAACCCGATGCCGCCGAGCTCCCGGATGCGCGTTTCGTACTCCATGCAGAACATGTCGACCCGGTTGATGACATCCTTCTGGATGCGCTCCAGTTCGCTGCGGGTCTGCCGAACCCGGAGCGTGAGGTCGACGATGTTCTTCGGAAAGACCTCCTCCATCGTCGCCCCCGGGAGGAGCCCAAGGGAGGTGGCGTCCATGAGAAGCGCGTTCGCCGGATCGAGGCCGAACCCCTTGATATAGTATTCGCTGACGTAGTGATGGAAGCTGTTCTGCTGGAGGGCGTTCATGGGGTAGAACTCGTCGATCTGCACGAAGTGCAAGCTGCGCATCTCCGGCCGGGCAGCGCCGTCGATCGCGTATCCGGCGAGGATGCGCTGGACCTCAGGGGTCTCCCACTTCTCGAGGAGGTGCCGGACCCAACGGATGAAGTGCTCCGGGGTCTTCCCCGTCGGCAGCGAGACGACACCGCCGGGGTTCTTCTTCGCCCACTCGAGGAACCGTAGCGCGGCGATCTTCCCGAGCTGGGGGAAGTTCTCCACTTCGAGGACCCGGATCTTTTCCGTCGGGAGGTATCGGGGCCGCCGGCCGCTCCTCGCGCCCTCGATCTCCTCGACGGCCGAGGCCGCGTCGTATGTCCGCATCGTCATGTTCGTGTCCGCGCGGCTCAAACGAATGCCGTCGGGTTGAGATGGTCCACCTCGAAGAGGTCGCGCGCGGCGAGCATCGCCACGCCGAGCGCGCCGGACTTCGTGCCGAGGCTGGAGACCGTGAACTCCACGTTCCGGTTGAGCTGGGTGAGCGACTGCTTGAGGGCCGTCGAGCGCACCGGGTCGAGGATGAAGTGCTGCGCGCTCGAGACGCGCCCGCCGAGAATGATGAGCTCGGGGTTGAACAGATTGATGAGCTTGGCGACCCCTTCGCCGAGGAACTTCCCGGCCTCCTCCAAGATCTCGATCGAGAACTGGTCCCCCGACATCGCCGCGCGGACCACCTGTTCCGCATCGACCTCCATCGTCGTGACCTGCGACTGCTCGAGGAGGCGCGAGGGTGCGCCGCCAACGAGCCGCTCCCTCGCCATCCGGGCGATCGCCCGTCCGGAAGCGACCGTCTCGAGGCACCCCCGCTTGCCGCACTGGCAGAGGAGCCCGTTCGGCACGACCTGGAGGTGGCCGAACTCCCCCGCGTACCCGTCGCGGCCGTAGTAGAGGCGTCCGTCGGCGATGATGCCGAGGCCCAGGCCCCACCCGATGTTGAGACACAGGACGTCGGAGGCGTTTTTCGCAGCCCCGAACCAGCGCTCGCCAAGCGCCATTGCCTTCGCGTCGTGTTCGATGTGGACCGGTTTCTTGAATGCCGCCTCGAGGACGCCGCGCAGCGGCTCCGGGCCGAAGTTGAAGTAAGTCTCGCTGATCCCTTCCCTGCCGCGCACGATCCCGGGGATCGAGAGCCCGATCCCGAGGAGCTTCTTGCGCGGGACCGCGCCGTCTTTCAGCGTCTCTTCGATCCGGGCCGCGAGCCAGTCGACGACCTCCGGGTCATTCCCGAGCACGGGCGATGCGATGTGCTGCTCCAGGACGATGCGCTGCTCCAGGTTGATGAGCACGATGTTCGTGTTCCGGTGACCGACGTCGAATCCGAGGACGTAGCCCGCGTCCCCGTCGAGCTGGGCGACGATCGGAGGCCTTCCCGCGCGGTCGATCTTTCCTCCTTCGCCGGTCACGATGAGCTTCTCCTCTCTGAGCGCGGCGGCGAGCTTCGAGACCATGGGGAGGCTGATCCCGGTGCGTTTTGCCACGTCGGTCAGGGAGAGTCTTCCCTCCTCCAGAAGGGTCCGCAGGATCCTGTTCCGCCTTATCTGATTCTTCGTTATGACCTTGTTCAGGCGGGTCACCATGCAAAGTCCTCGAATTCCCGCGCGAGGTATTCCCTGACGCGTTCGACGTCCTGGAGGCTCGTCAGGTCTGGGACATATTCCGACAAGGGGTGCGCGAACATCGCCTTGGGGTCGCGCTCGACGAGCATGGCGACCGCGGGCGGGAGCTCCTTTTCCTGCCGAACAGGATGGAGGGGGACGGCCCTGAGGGCAGGCACGATGCGGTCGTACGAGAACCGGAAGATATTCATGCTCACGCCGATGCGGCCGCCCGCGTCGGCCGCCGCGAGGAGCTCCTTGCGCGAAGGCTTTTCGATGATGCGCGTCAGGTACCCCTCGGGGTCCTTTTCGACGACGGCGAACTGCTGGATCCGGTCGTGCTCGAACTCGAGCGCTTCCCGATCATAATCGATGAGAGCGCCCGGATGCGGGGATTCCAGGAGGAGCCGAAGCGCGTGATGCGAATAGAGGTTGTCGCTGTTGCAGACGGTGAACATCCCGCCCGCCCAGTTTCGCCGCGCATCGAGCGCACAGAGGAGGGCGTCGGCCGTGCCGAGCGGCTTGGAACGCCCCTCGGGGATGCGCTGCCGCGCGTACGAAATGCTCAGGCCGTGGAACGCGTTCCGCTGGTCCGCGGCACCATACATGATCCGCATCGCCGCGTCGTCCTCTCCGACGACGAGGACGACGTCGCGGTAGCCGGCCTCGCGGGCGTTGTAGAGGAGGTAATCGAGGAACGGCCGGCTCTCCTTCCCCACGCCGATCATCGACTTCGGTTTTCGCAAAGCTTCATCGGCGGCCCTCTCATCGAGGTGTTTCTCCTCCGCGACGGAACGCTTCATTCGGGAAGAGACGCCGGCCGCGAGAATGACGAGGTTCATCGTTCGTCCGGCCCTCCGCTCGACGTCGCGCATGATCCGCCGTCGGGCCTGACGATGTACGCCGTGCCCCCCTCCCGTTCGATCGCCTCGGCGATGCGGTCGGCGTGTTCCGGCGCGTAGGCGAACATGCAGCCGCCTCCGCCGGACCCGTTGATCTTCCCTCCTAGTGCGCCGGCCCCGAGCGCAACGTCGAGCATGCGGTCGATCTTCGGCGTGGAGATGTGCAGAGTGTCTCGGAGGATCCGCTGATGTTCGGTGAGGAGCGCGCCCAGAGCGCGGTGGTCGAGCGGCGATCTCTTGAGGATGTCGCGGGCTTCCACCGTTATGTCCCTGTTCCGGATCGTCCCGAGGAGGAGTGCGCGGCGTTCCGCGGAGAGCCCGCAGGCGAGCGTTTCAGTCTTCTCCGACGACAGATCGGCGAGCGAGATCTTCAAGCCGCCGACGATGTCGATGACCTGGTCCTTCACCCGTGCGAGGATGCCTTTTGTGTCCTTCGGCTCGCGCGAGTCGCCGATGACGATCGTCCCGAGCGGCGCGTCGATGCGCTCAACCCGAACCTCCGGGAGGAAGTCGATCGCGATGATGCCGCCGAAAGCCGTGGAGTACTGGTCCATCATGCCGCCGGGCTCCCCGAACTCGAGCACTTCCGCCTCGTACGACCACCGGGCGAGCTCCGCGGGCGTCGGAGAGAGTTCCTGATCGCTCATCCGAGCCAGAAAATGCGTCCAGCTCACGACGAGCGCTGAGGAGCTCGACGTTCCGGCGTTCACCGGGATCGTACTCCGGACGGTGCAGTCGAATCCACCGGAGAACGTGCAGCCGTGCTTCCGGAGGACATTATAGACGCTCCGGTAATAGTCGCGGTCATGAAGGTACGAGGGGGACTCGTTGAGGGAGAAGATCTCTCGGGAGCCGATATCGGGAAGGTCCAGGTCGACGCGGGCATCGCTCCGGCGCCGGCCGGAGAGCCGTGCCCGCAGCGAGATGGCGCAGGGGATGACGGGAAGCGAGAGATAATCCTGGTGCTCTCCGAAGAGACATACCCTTCCGGGCGTCGAGACGGTGAGTTCACTCGCCTGCACGATCGTCCTCCGTCCCCGCAGCCTTCTTCGCGAGGCGTTCGAGCATGCCGCGGATGTCCTTCATCCCCTTCACCGCGACGAAGACCGTGATCGTGGAGTACCAGATGACGCACGCGGCCGTCAGGAGAAGCCAGAACCAATGTTCGGCCATCATCGTGTCCCTCCGATCGCGATAGCGTCGCCGGGCTTGAGGAGGGACCCGACCACCATCGCGGCGCCCGCCGCCACGTACGTCGCGATCCCCGAATAGTACGGTCCGATCTGCTCCGTCAGCCCCTTCGTCGCCGGGACCTTCTGGAGGACGAGGAACGCGACCGGGATGGCGGCGCCGACGGCGATCGCCGCGGCCGCGCCCCAGCTGTTCGCCTTTTTCCAATAGCAGCAGGCGATGAGGAGGACGGACATGCTCGAGAGATAGATCGTCCCGGTGACGCCGAGATAGGTCCAGAGATCGCCTTCCAAGGGGTACCAGAGGCCGTAGAGGAGGAGGAAGATGCCGATGAGGGAGACGATCATCCGGTTCCAGAGGAGGCCGCGGCGCTCCGACATCACCTTCTTCCGAAATGGCGCGAGGATGTCGTTGTAAATGACGCTCGCCCAGGTGATCATATAGGAGGAGTCGGTCGACATGTCGGCGGCGAGCATCGCCGCCACGAGGATGCCCAAAAGCCCGGCGGGGACCATCGTGCTGAGGTAATGCGGCATGGCGTGAAGGGTGTTCCCGCCGACGGCGTCCGGCGCGACCACCGCGAGAGCGGCGATCCCCCAGATGCCGGGAATGAGGAACCGGCAGACGAAGAAAAAGCTCGTTCCCTTGTAGACGCCGAGGCCCGTCTTCGTGTCCTTCGCAGCGAGGAGCCGCGCGATCGTCGTCTGCCAGGTGAGGACGGCCGCGAGATTGAGAAAGACGTTGAAGAGGACGTACTGCCACCCCATGTTCGGATGGACGAACGGGTTGAACCCGCCTTCGCCGTAATGCTTCGCGACGGTCGCGGTGAGCGTGCCCCACCCGACCTGCGTGAGAATGAGGATCGTGACGAGGATGAGCCCGACGCTCATGACGATGAACTGGAGGAAATCCGTCACGAGGACGGAGAGCATTCCGCCGAGGACTGTGTAGACGGCGACCGCCAGGAGGAGGACGGTCATGGAGATCTCGAGATAGCGGACGTCGAAGCCGCAGACCAGCACGAGGAACTCGCCGCCGGTCCTGAGGAACACGCCCATGTTGAGGAGCCCGCCGAGGACGATGACGACGCCCGCCGACCAGCGGACGCGCTTGCCGAACCGGCGTTCGAAGAGCTCCGGGATGGTCATGACGCCGGCGTCCCGGAGCGGCCGGACGCAGAAGCCGGTGGCGCCGACGAAGTACATCGCCGCCGCCATGATGATGCCGGGGGTCGCGCCGGCGAAGCCGAACTGGTACCCGTTCTGCGCCGTGTACATGCAGGTGACGATGCCGAACTCCGTCGCGGCCAGGGAGGCGATGCCGAGGTAGAGGTTCATCTCCCGGCCGGCGATGAGGAAATCCTCCACCTTGCCGACGTACTTCCGAACCATGATCCCGGCGATCATGGTGGCGAGGAGGTAGACGCCGACGATGCCGCCGTCGAGGATGGTGAAGTTGCTCATGGGCCGTCTTGAGTGATGTGTCACGTCTGCGGTGCGCCGCCGTCAAAACGCGCCGGAGGGGGCCGGCGGCGAAGAAATCAGCGGAATTTATATAATTTCATATTTATTTCAAAGTCATTTCTGAGCATATTGAGTTATTCCTCCGAACATGAGGATTTTTTAATGTTTACGCTGATGCAAGTGACCTATGTAATCGCTATCTTAAAAACACCAATTTTCCCAAACGTCCCCCCCACTATACGATAGGAGATCGAGTTACATGAGACGCCCCATTGCTTTGTCGCTCCGCACGGCAGCCGTCGCAGTCTTCCTCTGCGCAGCGGTCCTCGCCTTCAGCCAGAACGGCCCACCCCCCTCGATGAAGGGGAAGACCGCCGAACAGACCAAGAAGAACATCCAGGTCCTCAAGGGACTTCCCGCGCAGCACGTCGACCTCGTGATGAATTATTTCGCCTCCTCGCTCGGCGTCAAGTGCGGATTCTGCCACGTCATCGACACCACCGGCTGGTACATGGACAGGGACGACAAGCCCGAGAAGAAGACGGCGCGCCGGATGATCCAGATGGTCATGGACATCAACGCGAAGACCTTCGGCGGACGCGATGCCGTCACCTGCTACACCTGCCACCGCGGAGCGACGACGCCCGCGAACATCATCCCGCTTCCGCTCGCTGCGCACGCTCCGCAGGAATCCGAGCAGGAGGACGCCGCGCTTCCGACGGCCGAACAGATCCTCGCAAAGTATGAGACCGCCCTCGGCGGCGCCGACGCGATCGCCAAGATCAAGTCGCGCAAGATGACCGGCGTCACCGTTGACGGCCAGGGCAAGGAATCACCCCTCGAGATCGTCATCGCGGCGCCCGGCAAGTACGCGTCCAAGACGACGATGCGGGAAGGGGCCGTCCGGGCAATCGGCTTCGACGGCACGTCGGGCTGGATGAGCTCACCGCGCGGCCTCCGTGACCTCCCCCCCGATGCGGTCGAAGAGATGAAGAAGGAAGCGACGTTCTACCCCCTCGCCCGGCTGCGCGCGCAAGCGGCGACGATGCACGTGACGGGGAAGGACACCGTGAACGGATCCCAGGCGTACTGCGTCGCGGCTCCGGGCACGGAAGAGAGCGAGCTCTATTACTTTGACGCCGCGACCGGCCTCCTCGTGCGGCAGTCCACCCGCATCACGACGATGATCGGGACGATCCCCGAACAGACGGACTACCTCGACTATCGGACCGTGGACGGCGTGAAGGTGCCGTTCGCCATGAGGTCCGCAGGGGTCGATCCTCGGGACGCCGGGATGGAGCGCTTTACGACGATCGAGCAGAATACGCCGGTTGACCAGAGCGTGTTCGCGAAACCCGCCGCGAAGAAGTAACCACCGAAGACGTCAGGATGTGCGAAAGGCCGGATCATCGATCCGGCCTTTCGCTTTTATACGGCGTGATGACGCACAGGGAAACGCTCAGGCGGTAATGCCCGCCTGGGAGAGGAGCTCGCGAAGGTGATCCTTCGCCTCCGGCACGAGCGGCACGAGGGGGCTGCGGACGTTCCCTGCGTCGAACCCGGCGAGCTCGGCGGCATATTTCAATCCGGCGACGCCGTAGGTGGTGGTGACCGCCGTATTGACAGGGAGGAGCTGGAGATAGAGCGAGCGCGCTTCCTCGTGTTTCCCGTCGTCGAAGAGATGCTGGACTCGGGCGCAGGCTCCGCCGGCAAAGTTCGCGAGCGCGAGAATGCCGGCCCGGACCTCAAGCGTGAGCGCCGGGTAGAGGGCGGAGGCGGTCCCCACGATGAGATGGAACGAGTCGGGCACGGCGCTCTTCAGGGCGGCGAGCCGCGGAATGTCGCCGGAGCTGTCCTTCATCCCGACGATGTTCTGATGTCCGGAGAGGATCTTGACCGCGTTCACCGATATGACGAGATGCGTAAAGGCGGGGACGTTATAGACGAGGATCGGGATGCGCGACTTGTCCGCGACCGTGCAAAAATGGCGCACGAGCGCCTCATCGGTCATCTGGCTCGTATAGAACGACGGCGTCAGGACAAGGGCGGCTTGCGCCCCGGCGTCCGCGGCGAGGTTCGTGAACCGGACGGTCTCTCGCGTAGACTCGAGACCGGTCCCGGCGAGGACGATCCTCCCGGCGGCGGCGTGCTTTGCGGTAAGGGCGACGAGTTTCAACTTCTCCGCTTCGGCCAGGTACGGCGTCTCGCTGTTCGATCCAAGGACGAGATATCCTCCGAGGTCTTCACCGTTCCAGCGCCTGAGATTACGGACGTGCGCATCGAGGTCAACGTCGCCGTTCGCCGTGAACGGCGTCAACATCGGGGGGATCATGCCGCGAATGGCAAGGGTATTCATAGAACGGTTCTCCAAGGTGAATGACGTATGCGCAACGTAGCGTCACGCAGGAAATGATTCGACGAGGCTCCGGACGAGGGCCGCGTCGACAAGCGCGCCGGAAGCATCTCTGACGCCGGCCCCGACATGCAGCTCCCTCACGCCTGTCCGGCGGAGGATCTCTCCGGCATTGCCCCGATGGATCCCGGCGCCCGGCATCACGGAGATGCGGCCGCGAGCGAGCCGGACGAGCTCGGCGATCACCGGTGCGCCTTCGAAGGCCGTCGGCCGCTGTCCCGAGGTGAGGATACGGTCGGCGCCGCACGAAATGACATCCTCCAATGCCGCCGCAGGATCGGCGGCGTCGTCGAACGCCCGGTGGAACGTCACCCTTAAGGGCCGCGCGAACTCCGCAAGGAGCCGGAACGCGGACCGGTCGACCGCCCTGTTCGACAGGAGCAGGCCGAAGACCACGCCGTCCGCCCCTGCATCCTTCGCCATAGCGATGTCGTCCTTCATCTGGGCGATCTCGGGCTCCAAATAGGTGAAGTTCCCGCCCCGGGGCCGGATCATGACGGCAAGTTCGATGGCGATGACGCTCCGGACGAGGCGCACGAGCCCTTCCGGCGGCGTCGTGCCGCCGCGATGAAGCTCGGCGCAGAGTTCCACCCGGTGCGCGCCGCCTTCTTGGGCCGCGCGGGCGGATGCGGCCGAATCAAGACAGATCTCCAGACGTATTGGAGGCGCGGTCACGACTTCCCTACCCGGCAAGGTATGGTGCGTCGTAGACGTGGTTCACGCCGTCGCGCAGAAGTGAGTACTGGAAACCCTTCTTGTAGCTAAAGGCGCCGACCTCACCCTCCCGGGAGAGCGCGATGAAGCCCACGAAGAAATTGTCGATATCCTTGTACTGCGGCTGTTTCCGGATGAGCCTCTCCACCGTCATCTTGCACGCCTCCTGGGGAGACTTGCCGCTGCGCATAAGCTCGACGACGAGGAAGCTGCCTGCGATGCGGATGACCGCCTCGCCGAGTCCCGACGAGGTGGCTCCGCCGACCTCGCTGTCGACGAAGAGGCCCGCGCCGATGAGTGGAGAATCGCCGACCCTGCCGCGCATCTTCCACGCAGCTCCGCTTGTCGAGCACCCGCCCGCCATCTTCCCGCCGCCGTCCATCGCAAGAAAACCGAGCGTGTCGTGGTTCTTCTCGCCGATCGGCGGATTGTAGCCGCTCGTCTTGAGCCACGCCTGGTACGCCTTTCGGGCGCCGTCCGTGAGGAGGTCCTCCTTCGGAAATCCTTCCGCGACCGCGAACTGCAATGCGCCTTCCCCCGCGAGCATGACGTGCGGCGTCTTCTCCATGACCTTGCGGGCCACCGAGATGGGATGCATGATGTGCTCAAGGAAGACGACCGAACCTGCGCTTCCTTTCTCGTCGATGATGCAGGCGTCGAGCGTGAGGTGGCCGTCGCGGTCGGGATAGCCGCCCCTGCCGACGCTCGTGAGGTCGGGGTCCGCTTCCGCGAGCCGGATCGCCGATTCGACGGCGTCGACGACGCTCCCCCCGCTTTTGAGCTTCTCGTACGCCGTCTGGTTCACGGGGATCCCGAAATCCCATGTCGAAAGTATGACCGGACCCGACGCGGTTCCTCCGCGGGCCGCCGTTACGGGCGCGGCGGTGATGGCGTTCGCTGCCGCACCGGACAAGATAGCGGCCGATGTTCCGGCGAGAGCGGTGGTCTTGATAAATGATCTTCTATTCATGGTCGATCGTCCTTTTCATCGGTTGACGGGTGCGGTTCATTCCAGCGCTGCGAGCGTGGTGCCTTTGGTGCGGTCGAGGAGGAGCATCGTCCCCTTCTGGGGATGGAGAGCCACCGACAGGCGCCGGCCTGAGATCGAGTGGAGGAGCGAGACGACGGTTTCCCGATCGCCTTCCGAGACGAGCGTCAACAGGACGTTGTCGCCGAACACCGTCGGGGAGACAAGCACGGATGGATCAGGTTCATCCATCGTAAATTCCGGCACGATCCCGGCGAGCTTCAACGCGTACGTGTAGAGCGCGACGTTCGGTTCAACCGGCTCCGAGAGTTCGACCGGAAGCGGCGACCAGAGGATCTTTCCTTTCCCGCGTTCGATCGTCATCACGGACGGACCGTCTTGCCCCGCCACAACGGCTTTCTCGATCCGCTGCATCTTGTCGTCGCGGTAATTGAGCCGAAACGACGTTCCGTCGATGCGCAGCGACTCTTCGGACATAACGGGCGCCGACACGGCCTTGACGCCGAGCGGTTGCATCCGGTCGGCCAAGAGGAAATGGTCGTCGCGGTCGAACGTTCCGGTCAACACGACGCACGAGCCGCGTTCGGCCATGGCGGCGAGCGCCGTCCAAGCGGCGCCGGTGAGCGTCCGGGGCGAGGGAACGATGACGAGTTTTGCTCCGGGGTGATCGGCGTTGAGCGCGTACTCGGAGACGGCGCGCATCGGCACCCGGCAGTGATATTGCATCGCCCTGACCGACCTTTGGGTCGCTTCCGTAGCGTAGTTTCGGACGGAGAACATCTGTGAATGCGGGATCACCATGAGCACGTCCGCCTCCGCCCTGTGCGAGAGCTGCTTGCGGTGTGCGGCCATGAACGAGGCGTAGCGCCGGAATGACGCGAGTTCCGGCTTGGGCGTGCCGTCGGCGCGGTGGAAGCCGATCGCCGCTTCGTTATCCAGCGCCATGAACGGGTTCGTATTCCAGACCCACTCGATGAACCCGGCGGCGCCGGCGCCGAGGGCGATCGCCATCTTCCGGTCGAGGAGGTTCGCGACCTCCGGCTCGGTGCGCCAGGCTTTCCCTTCGATCGTCTCATACATCATGACGCCCGTCTCCTCTACGAGGTTGAGCTTCCCGGGCGCCTTCGTCACGACGTTGTCCCAGAGGAGATGGTCATTGAGCCACCAGTTGTGGAGGCATGTGAAATCGACCTCGTTGCAGAAGAACTGGTTCCCCGGACGCTCGTAGGTTCCCCCCTCGTCCTGGCCGACGGTGACGAGCTGCGCCTTCTGCCCGTTCGCCCGGATGACGGCCGCCATTTCCGAGACCCAGCGCCGGAACATCTCCTGCGCGAAGAGACGGTAGTCGGCGACCTTGATCGGACGGCGGTCGTTGAAGATGTTCGCGTCATCGAACTCTTCGAGCGCCGGAAGGGAGATCGGTTCATCCGCTGCGGCGCGGTAGAGCTCCTGAAGTCTGGATCGTTCCGCCGCCTCGGTGGCCGCCGGATAGCGCTCCCGGAGCCAGGAATTCCACGCGGCAACCTCGAAGGCGTCGTAGTTCGGCCGGCACTGCCAGAGATGGTCCGGGGAACAGAACGACGGTTCGTTGATGAGGTCCCAGATGAGGTCCGGGACCATCCGGTAGCGCCGGGCGAAGAGCGTGACGAACTCCTTCTGGGCAGCGACCGATCGGGGATCGAGGTACGGATTGAGGCCGCCCCACGATTCGGGGAGGAACGCGAAGAACGTCATGACGAGCGGGATCTGATGGCGCTTCGCGGTGAGCACGAACGCGTCCATCGCGCGGAACGCGGCTTCATTCGGAGCACCGACGTCGAGCATGAGGTTCTTCCAGCCGGTCCAGATGCCGGTGCGGACCATGTTCACGCCGGATTCCCGCATCGCGGCGAAGTCCGCGTCCCACACGTAGGGGTTCGGCTCAAGAAGGAACTTCCGATGCACGTCCGAACCCATGTACGTCGTGCCGGTCACGGGATACGGCACGCCGTCGCGGACGAGATACTGCTCTCCGGCGGTAAACGGCGTTCCCTGCTCGAGGAGTGACCGGTCGTAGATCCAGAACCCTGTCGTGTAACGCAGGCGGGCGGGCTTGTTCGAGGTTGCCGGGAGGACCGGGAGCGACACCCGGACCTCATAGAACCCCGGCGCGAGATGCGCGAGATCCATGCCGCTGTCTGCCGAGACCGTCGCACCGATCCCCGCAAGGGGAAATGAAAGTTCCCGGAGTTTTCTCCGGTTGTCGTAGACCTCCACCTGGCATTCGCCGGCTGCGCGTTCTTGCGCCGCTTTCCCGGGCCGGTGAAATCGTACGGAGACCGTCGGTGTTTCCCCGGGAAGGTAGCACGCGAACGACATGCGTGCGGAGAGCTCCGACGCGCCGTCGGCGGCGCAGGTCAGGAACGATCGGACGGCCGATACGTCGATCGTTCCGCGGAAGTTCGCCAGGACCCAGCGTCCCCCCGCAAACGGCCCCTGGAGCCGGTCGATGACGACGACCGGAGCGGCGATGAGCTCCTGCCGGTTCCCGAGGGCCGAGACGGCCGGCCGAAGCACGGCGTCGCGCGGTCCCGCTGAACCATCCTCCGACGGGAGATCCTTCGTGCCGGTGAACCGGACGTAGAGCTCGAACACCTCTTCCGCGCTCAGACGCGGCTCTTCGGTGAGCCCCGAGGACCGGTACGCTGCGATCGTAGCGCCGTCCACGGGGAAGGCCTGCGTGATGCCGAGTTTCTTGTGATAGGCGGTGGTGGACGTCTCCGTCCTCCACGCCGAACCGTCACGGACAACCGGAAGAGAGAGGGGGATCCCTCCAAGGTTCACCCAGTTCCCGCCGGCAATGAGATAGGCGGAGAAGGCGCCGTACGCTTCCTTCGAAAAGTGCGAGCCGTAGGGGGTGAGAACGACGTCGATGTCGCGCGCGGCGAGCCTTGATTGAAAATCGTCAAGCCCGGCGAAGATGCAATCGAACCCGCCGAGCGCTTCGATGAGGCGCGTTTTTTCCGGCAAAGGGATCTCTCCCTGAGGGAATGAGGGCTCCTCGAAGATGAGGACGCGGGGGCGGGTTCGTACCGCGGCAAGCTGATCCTCCGCCCCCGAAGCGGGGATCTGCGTGGCCACGCCCGCAAGCGCCAGACCTCCCGCCGCTCGGATGAATGATCTTCTGTCCATCAATGCTCCTTTGTGTTACTGTACCACGACCTCGTCGGCGAAGAGCCACGCTTTCTTTCCCGCGCCCGGGTGCCATCCCGGACAGACCCCGAGATTGACTGCCCGGACGCGGATGTACCGGGCGCGCAGCACTGTATGAAATCGAGTGTCGCCAACAAGAGAATCATGACCGAGATTCGGCGTCGTGAAATCCTTGATCCCGACTGCCGTCTCGTTCGGCGAGACGTCGTTCGGTACGGTCACCACATGCTGCCAGGTGACGGAATCGGAAGAAAACGCGAACTCCACCTCCGTCGGGAAGAAGATCCACGACGTGTTGTCCTGGAGGCACCCAAGGGCGACCGACGCGATCGTCCGTACCGAATCAAGGTCGATGACCGCCTCAAGGTCGTTCCCTTCGTAGCCCTGCCAGCCGCCGAGCCGGAAGTCCTGACGGCCCCGCAGGCCGTCCACGAGGGCATCGTTACCGCCCCCGGTGTACTGCACGCTGTAGGCCGAATGGAGCGTGATCGAGCCGAGGCGCACCATCCGGACGAACGTCGACGTCATCACCTCGCTCGGGGGGAGCCCGTCGACGAGGCTGAAGGCGCTCAGCGTGGTGTTCTCGCGGATCGTGATCGGCGACGTGTAGCGATGCGACTGCACGGCCTGCATCCCGGGCTCCGTGGCGTAATAGTAGATATCGGCGCCATCGGCGTCCGTTGCGAACTCCACGGTGGTGGAGTCGGAGAACGACGCGCTTCCCGCGCGGACGTACGGGACGGTGACGATGGGATCGAGGCGCGGCGTCTGGGGCATGTCGCCCGGGTACGAACCCCACTGCGTGTTCGGCCGGCTCCCCATGACGAGGCTAAGCACGCCGCCGCGGATGAGGTCGCGGTGCGTGAAGTACGATTTCGTATATCGCCTTCCCTGGAGCGATGCTGACTGGATGAACCTCCGCGCACGGTCGTTCTTCGGGGCCTGCACGGAGAACGACTTGCCGTCCTCGAGATGGATCGTTGCGCTCTGGAAGAGCGGGCTTCCGATCGCGTAGACCGGATACCCCGGCGTCACCTGGTAGAACCCGAGCGCACTCATGACGTACCATGCGGACATCTGCCCGCAGTCGTCATTCCCGCAGATGCCGTCCGGCTGCGCCGTAAAGAGCGTATCCATGATGTGCCGAACGATCGCCTGGGTCTTCCAGGGCGTGCCAACGTAGTTATAGAGGTACGCCACGTGATGGCTCGGCTCGTTCCCCTGCGCGTACTGACCGACGAGGCCGCTGATGTCCGCCTGATCTCGGCCGCGGAGGTTCGTCGGAGCGGAAAAGAGCATGTCGAGCTTTGTTGCGAACGCGTCGGGCCCGCCCATCTCGTCGACGAGGCCGCTGACGTCCTGCGGGGCGAAGAAGGAGTACTGCCACGCGTTCGCCTCGGTATAGTGCACGGTCACCGCCGCCGGATCGAACGGCTCGGCCCACGCGCCGTTCTGCTTCGCCCGCATGAACCCCGTTCGAGGATCGAACACATTCTTATAGAACTGCGCCCGGCGCGAGAAGAGTTCGAGATCGGCACCCTTGCCGAGTGCGCGGGCCATCTGCGCGATGCACCAGTCATCGTAGGAATACTCGAGGGTCTTGGAGACCGACTCCGATTCCATCTCGCCAGGGATGTAACCGTGCTGGCGGTAGGACGCGAGCCCGAAGTGATCGAGCATCGCGCTGTGCCGCATCGCGTCGAACGCCTTCCCTGCGTCGAACCCGCGGATGCCCTTCATATAGGCGTCCACGATGACCGGAACGGCATGATATCCGATCATGCACCAGGTCTCATTCGCCGAGAGCTCCCAGACCGGGAGCGTCGAGCTCTCTTCGTACTTTGCGACGAGTGACCGCACAAAGTCAGAGGTTCGGGCCCCGTCGATGATCGTCAGAAGCGGATGCTCGGCCCGGAAGGTGTCCCAGAGGGAAAAGACGGTGTACATCGTGAACCCTTTCGCCGTCCGGATGCTCCCGTCCATGCCGCGGTACCGGTGGTCGGCGTCGCTGAAGACGTTTGGGGTGAGGAGTGCATGGTAGAACGCGGTGTAGAAGGTCCGAAACTGCTCCGGCGTGCCGCCGGCCACCTCGATCTTGCCGAGCTCGTGGTTCCATGATTTTTCCGCTGCAGCCTTCACGCGCGCGAAGTCCCATCCGGGCACCTCCTCGCGCAGGTTCCGCCGTGCGCCGTCAATATCGACAGCGGAGATCCCCACTTTCACGACGATCCCTTCGCGGTCCTTCGTGGAGAAGCGCGCGTACGCCTTGAGGTTCTTTCCCGACGCGGTACGGCGGCCTGGATAGAGGGAATAATCCTCGGAGATCCCGAACGACGAGAACGGTTTGGAGAACTCCGCGACGAAGTAGCAGTGCTGGTCCTTCGCCCAGCCTGCGGACCGCCGGACGCCGGCGATCTCCCGATCGCCGATGATCTCGATCGATGACTCCAGGACGACGTCCGGGCCGAGGCCGTGCTTGAGGTCGATCAGGATGTTGGCGCTGTCGGAACGGGGAAACGTGTACCGGTGGACGCCGACGCGCGTCGTGGCGGTGAGCTCGGCGAGGATATTGTAGTCGTCGAGGAGGACGCGGTAATATCCCGGGGACGCCGATTCCTCGGAATGGCGGAACCGCGAGCGGTAGCCCGACCGAGGGATGAGCTCGTCGCCCGGAAGGATGTTGAGCTCCCCCACTGTCGGCATGAGGAGGATGTCGCCGTAGTCGGCAACGCCCGTACCGCTCAGGTGCGTGTGGCTGAATCCGAGGATCGAGCTGTCGGAATAATGATAGCCAGAGCAGGCGTCCCACCCCTCGACGCGCGTGTCCGGACTCAGCTGCACCATGCCGAACGGCACAGCGGCGCCGGGGTACGTATGGCCGTGGCCGTCCGTGCCGACGAACGGGTTCACGTACTTTGTGTATTGCCCCGCGCCAACGGGTCCGACCACGGAACAGAGGAGCGCACAGAGAAGAAAGAGGGTCTTCACAGAGCCGATGATGGAAGAATGGGGCAAAGACTTCGTGCATTGATTAAACGTATTTTATCATCTATTTGCAAGTTGTTATGCCTTTTCGGACGCCTCCGTGCGTTCGTTCCGAGCGCCGTTCCATCAGCGGCGTGGCCTTGACTATATATAGAAGAATTGTGTAAATTACGACCTATAAAGTTCCAAACCATTGATTTTATGTGAATTTGCGACGTCCGTTCGGGCTGCGCCGGCATATACGGGGAAGGCACACACGGAACTTTCTGCCATGACCGAGAGACAAACGAACGTGGTCACCTCTTAGAGTCAACACATGCAGTTTTTCAATACACTACCATTCACATCTTACGGGGTATCTCCTATGAAACGATTATACATTCTTCTTCTTCTCGCGGCGCTCTTCTTCGCGCTTGGCGGGAATGTGCGCGCGCAATTCAACGACCAGGGGCTCGGAGGCGGCATCGGTTTCGGCGGAACGTTCGGCCAGACCGAACTACGCGACCGGGAAGCAAAGTTCCTGGCCCGAGCGTTCCTGCGCTACGGGTTGGCCAGCCACATCCAGGGCGAACTGAGCGCCGGACTCGGGACCGTCGCAGGCACCGAATTCCGCACGCAGATCGTCCCGGTCGACTACCGGTTCCTCTTCAGCCCGCTTTCGTGCGAGAGCTGGAACCCGTACCTCTACGCGGGCGCCGGACTCCTCCATTACAACGTTGAGACCCTTCCCCCCGCCCCGACCGCAGGCCTGGACCACAAGGGCTGGTCCGGCTACGCGCCGGTGGGCATCGGAATGCAGTTCATGACGGGCGACAATACCGCGTTCGAAGTGAGCGGCGGCTACAACTACATGTTCTCCGACAACCTCAACGCGGTGAAGGTCGGATCGAACGACGCGTACTGGAGCTTCTCCATCGGCCTCACGGCGGTCGGCGAGAGCGGCAACGCCGATCCCGACCACGACGGCCTCACGAACAGCCAGGAGCGCGAACTCGGCACAAACCCGAAGGTCGCCGACACCGATGGCGACGGCCTCTCCGACGGCGACGAGGTGAACACGTACAAGACGAATCCCTTGAAGGTCGATAGCGACGGCGACGGCCTGAAGGACGGCGACGAAGTGAAGATCTATCACACGAACCCGAACAAAGCGGACAGCGATGGCGACGGCCTCAACGACAGCGACGAGGTCATGAAGTACAAGACCGACCCGAACAAGGCGGACACCGACGGCGACGGCCTCTCCGACGGCGACGAGATCCTGAAGTATAAGACCGACCCGATGAAGTCCGATACCGACGGCGATGGTCTCTCCGACGGCGACGAGGTCCTCAAATATAAGAGCGATCCCCTGAAGGCGGACACCGACGGCGGATCCGTCAACGACGGCACGGAAGTATCGCGCGGATCCAACCCGCTCGATCCCGCCGACGACATGCCGAAGAAGGAAGAGCTCGTTGTCGAGGTCGGCAAGGCGATCGTGCTCGACGGCGTCGTGTTCGCCTCCGGCAAGTCCGACATCACCCCGGAATCAGAGTCGATCCTGGAGAAGGCGTACAACACGCTGAACCAGAACCCCGACATCACCGTTGAGATCCAGGGCCACACCGACAACACCGGGAAGAAAGCGACCAATACGAAGCTCTCCCTGGCGCGCGCCAACGCGGTCAAGGCATGGCTCGTCGCCAAGGGCGTAGCGGACGCCCGCGTCAGCACGAAGGGCTTCGGCCCCGACAAGCCGATCGCTCCGAACACCACCACCGAGGGCAAACAGAAGAATCGGCGCATCGAGTTCTTCCGTGTGAAGTAAACCACTGCATTTCCGTGCCTTCATCCCTCGGGGTGAAGGCACGGTTTTTTTTCGCGTCCCGCTAGCGACGCACAACAAGAAAGGAACCGCATCATGAAACGTTTCATTGCACTGTTCGTGTTCTTCTCTCTCGTGATCGGCGTTCCCACCATGGCATTCTCGGTCCAGAAGGACGCCACAACGGAAACGACAAAAGCGGACAAGAAGAAGGCCGCCAAGGCAGCGAAAGAAGTGAAGGAGAAGAAGGCTGCGAAACCGAAGACGGACGCCGCAGAACCGAAGGAGACGAAGGCCTCGAAGAAGAAGGCCGCCAAGGAAGCGAAAGAAGTGAAGGGCGAGAAGTCGAAGGGCGACGACGCCGTGAAGGAAACGAAAGCCTCGAAGAAACCCGCCAAGGAAGCGAAAGAGATGAAGGGCGAGAAGTCGAAGGGCGACGACGCCGTGAAGGAAACGAAAGCCTCGAAGAAGGCCGCCAAGGAAGCGAAAGAAGTGAAGTCCGACAAGACGGCGGCTCCCGCAAGCAGCGAGCCCGCGACGGAGAAGAAGCCTTCGAAGAAGGGCGCTTCCGCCATGACCGGCACGAAGGCCAAGGAAGTTTCCCCTGCGACCCCGGCCGAAACAGGCACGAAGGGCGCACCGGAGAAGACCTCGGGCAAAGCGGCCGCCGCGAAGGATCCCGAAGTGGGCAAGACAGCGACCGGCAAGGTCGTCTACGAAGGGAGCCGGGGCGGCTTCTACTACCTGACCGAGAGCGGCAACAAGAGCTACGTGAAGGACTTCGTCGGCGCGAAGATCGTCGGCAAGACCGCGGACGGCAAGAATATCTTTGAAGGACCCCGCGGCGGACAATTCTACTATAACGACAACGGGGACAAAGTATACGTGAAGAAATAACGCGTCCGCGCGAAGTGCCGACGGGCGCAGGCGGCCGCTTTCCTACAGCGGCCGCCCGGTCCGTTCCTCTATGACAACCCAAACACCATCTCACGAAGGACGTTACCAATGCGCTTGACACTTGTTGTGCTGCTGACGCTCGTCTCGTTCGCCGCATTCGCCCAGGAGAAGACGAAGGATCAGATCGAACAGGAGAAGAAGTTTCAGGAGAAGGCGGCCCAGGTCGGGAAGGACACCGCGAAGGTCTACGGCTGGACGCACGGCGTGGTGGGCGGACTCAACCTCACGCAGATCTCGTTCAAGGACTGGGCGGCGGGAGGAGCGAACGCGCTCTCGTACACCGTCTCCCTCGCGGGCAATTCCGTCCAGGAGATGGAACTCACGCTCTGGACGAACTCCTACCGGATGGCCTTCGGCCAGACCCGGCTGGGGAACCAGGGCTTGCGCAAGACGGACGACGAGATCTATCTCGAATCGCTCCTCATCTACAAGTTTGGGCTCTACATCAACCCGTACATCGCCGCCACGGTCCGGTCGCAGTTTGCGAAAGGGTACGCCTACGACAACGCCGGGAACAGCGCGGTCGTCTCGAAGTTCCTCGACCCAGGGTACCTCACGCAGAGCGTCGGCGTGGCCTACAAGCCGCTTCCCGAGGTCACGACCCGCCTCGGCGTCGGCGTCCGTGAGATCTTCGCATCGCAGTTCGCGCCGCTCTATACGGACGATCCGCTCACCCCAACTGTCGAAAAAGTGAAGATCAACGGCGGCGCAGAATCGGTCACCGATATCAACTGGGTGTTCGCGGAGAACATGCAGTTCATCTCGAGGTTCGAAGTGTTCGTTCCCTTCTCCGACCCGGCGTTCACGTCGCTCCGCAGCGACAATTCCATCTCGGCGAAGGTCAATAAGTTCGTCACGACGAACCTTAGCCTGACGCTCATCGACGATCCGCGCGTGACGCCCTATACGCAGATCAAGCAGGTCCTGTCACTCGGACTGAGCTACACGTTCCTCTAGGCCACCATTCACCACACAACAAGGAGTCAGCTATGAGCATGATCAAAGAGTTCAAAGAGTTCGCGATGAAGGGGAACGTCATTGACCTCGCGGTCGGCATCATCATCGGCGGCGCTTTTGGGAAAGTGGTCTCCTCGATCGTCGGCGACGTCATCATGCCACCCATCGGACTCGCGCTCGGCGGCGTCAACTTCACCAATCTTGCGGTCACGCTGAAGGAAGCCGTGGGAACCGAACCAGCGGTGCTCCTGCGCTACGGCGCGTTCGTCCAGTCGATCGTCGACTTCCTCATCGTTGCGTTCGCCATCTTTATGGTCATCAAGACGATGAACGCCCTCAAGCGCAAGAAGGAGGAGGCCCCCGCGGCACCCCCCGCTCCGACGAAGGAAGAGGTGCTCCTCACCGAGATCCGGGACGCCCTCAGGGGAAAGAAGTAACACGCGGTCTCCGTTGAATCCGCGGCAGACGCCCCGGGCCTCAAACCCGGAGCGTTCTGCCGCCGATCCGATCCATGCCATCTCCACTGCGAGGAATCACATGAGTACCAGACACGTACGCACAACTGCGCTCGCCGCGCTCTTCCTGCTCGGGATGTTCCTCCTCTCCTGCGCGAGCGTCCCGGTGACGGGAAGGAGACAGCTCAATCTCATCCCGGGGGGCACGATGCTCTCGATGAGCGCCCAGCAGTACACAGATTTCCTGAAGACGAACAAGCCGACGACGAACCAGGCGCAGATACAGCAGGTGCAGAAGGTCGGCAAGCGGATCCAGGGAGCGGTGGAGCAGTACTTCCGGCAGAACAACCTCTCCGGACAGCTCAACGGCTACCGGTGGGAGTTCAACGTCGTCGAGAGCAAAGAGGTCAACGCCTGGTGCATGCCGGGCGGCAAGGTCGTCGTCTATACCGGGATCCTCCCGGTGACTAGGTCCGACGAAGGCCTCGCGGTGGTCCTGGGGCACGAGATCGCGCACGCGGTCGCCGAGCACGGGAACGAACGGATGAGCCAGCAGCTTCTCACGCAGTTCGGCGGCATGGCGCTCGAAAAGGTGCTTGAAAGCAAGCCGCAGGAGACACAGCAGGTCTGGATGACGGTCTTCGGCGCGGGGACGCAGTACGGCGTCCTCCTCCCCTTCAGCCGCCAGCAGGAGAGCGAAGCCGACCATCTCGGCCTCGTCTTCATGGCGATGGCGGGATACAACCCGACGGGCGCGGTCGACTTCTGGCAGCGCATGGCGCAGCAAAACGCCGGCGGGGCGCCCCCGGAGTTCATGAGCACGCACCCCTCCGATGAGACGCGCATCGCGCAGATCAAGGAAGCGCTTCCCGAGGCGCTTCGGTACTACAAAGCGGGCAAATAGGCCCCAGGATTTCTTTCACTGCTCACGAACAGGAGCTCGCATGAAAAACATTCTTGTTGAATTTATCGGCACCTTTTTCCTCGTTCTCGTCGTCGGCCTCACGGTCATCGATCCCGGGGCAGGCTCTCTCGCGCCGCTCGCCATCGGCAGCGCGCTCATGGTGATGGTCTACGCCGGCGGGCACATCTCCGGCGGCCACTATAATCCCGCCGTAACGCTCGCCGTCTGGATGCGCGGCAAGTGCGACTCGAAGGACGTCGCTCCCTACATGGGGGCGCAGGTCGTCGCGGGGATCGTCGCCGCTCTGATCGTGAAATTCTTGAAGGCGGACGCCATCATCGCGCCCTCGGACCCTGACGCCATACGGGCGCTCCTCGTGGAATTCCTCTTCACGTTCGCCCTCTGCTACGTCGTCCTCAACACGGCGACCTCCAAGAAGAATGCCGGAAACTCCTACTACGGACTCGCCATCGGGTTCACCGTGCTCATCGGCGCGTACGCCGGCGGCGCGATCTCCGGAGGCGCCTACAACCCCGCCGTCGCGGTCGGCATCACGACGATGGGACTGAGCTCTATGAGCAACATCTGGATCTTCCTCATCGGCAATTTCGCGGGCGGTGCCGCGGCGGCAACGATCTACAAGATGGTCAACCCCGAGGAGCTGCGCTAGGCGCCGACCCCTCCAATGCTTCCCTCCCTTCTCCTCGGCATCAGCCTGAGCGCCGCTTGCGGCCTCAGGCTGTTCCTTCCGGCGCTCGCCCTGAGTGCCGCATCGTGGCTTGGGTTTGTGACGCCGAGCCGCGGATTTGAGTGGATCGGCTCGCTTCCGGCGCTCATCATCATCGCGGTATGCGCAGTGGCCGAGCTCGCTGCATACGCCACCGCGCGGGCGGGACGATTTCTGGAGCTGTTCGCGACACCCGCCGCGATGGTCGCGGGAACGCTCCTTACCGGGGCGGTGCTCCGCGACGCGAGCCCGATCGTCGGACTCGCCTTGCCGCTCGTCGTGGGCGGCGGGGTCGCAGGGCTCAGCCAATCTCTCGCATCATTCCGGCCTCCGGGGCAGGTGGTCTCTGCAGCGGTCTCGCCCCTCGTCGCGGTCCTCGCGCTCTTCTTTCCCGTGCCCATGGGATCGCTCGTCATCGCCTACTTTGCCGTCCGATGGAAGCAGGTCGGCCAAGCGGTGACACGCTGAGCGACGCATGCTCTTTCCGATAGGTGACGACAACAGCGACCGCACGATAATCCCGTTCGTCAATTCGGGGGATTTGTCGCGGGTCTCGCGCTCGTCAAGGTCTTCGCCGCCGGCACGCCGGCGTCATAATAATACAACGGGCTTCCGCATGCTAATGCGGAAGCCCGTTGGAACGCGAACGTTCCCGTACCTTAATTGATCTTCTTGCTCCCGGAGGTCTTGTCGAGCCCGGCGATCTTCTGCGCTTCGGGGAAGAGCGTGAGCGCCTTCTTCAGCTGCGGGTCGACATGGAGCATCACCGAGTACCATCCTTCATTCCCCGAGAGGCTCCGCGCGACGTATGCCTTGAGCCGCGCCTTGAGAAACTCCCCGTCCTTCTGGTAGACGCTGTCGGCGATCGTCAACGACTTTGACTTGACGTACGCCTTGAAGTCGTTCAAGACGCCGTCCGAGACGGTGAACGACCCGTCGAACTTCTGATAGTCCGTGCCGTACGTCGACCGCAGCGCCGGACCCTGCGCGTCCATGTAGGCCGTCGAGAACGAATAGAACACGTCCCTCCGCAGAAGGTCCTTCGTCCCTTCGGTGAGGTCGCCCGGCTTCACGATGTAGTCCGGCGTGATGCCGCCGCCGCCGTAGACGACGCGGTTCCCGTTCGTCCGGAACTTCGGGCGCGCGCTGTCGGCCTTCGACCGGACGTCGTTCGCATGATCGAGGTTGTCGCCTTCACTTTCGTTGCGTGTGAACGCCTCTTCGCGGTACGCTTCCGCGTCCTTGCCGTCATACGACCGCTGGATGAGCCGACCGCTCGGCGTATAGTACCGCGCGATGGTGAGACGGATCGACGACCCGTCCTGGAAGTCCCACTGACGCTGAACGAGGCCCTTCCCGAAGCTTGTCTCGCCGACGATGAGCCCGCGGTCCCAGTCCTGAATGGCGCCCGCGACGATCTCGCTCGCGCTCGCGGAACCGTTGTTCACCAGGACGATGAGGGGCGTCTGTTCGTACTCCTGGCCGCTTTGGGCGACGTACACTTCCTCGAGCTCCGGTACGCGGGCCTTTGTAAAGACGATCTTGTGCGGTTCCTTCTCGGTGCCTCCGCCGAGGAAGAGATCAGCCATCTTCACCGCTTCCTGCATGTATCCGCCGGGGTTGCCCCGCAGATCGAGAACGAGACGCTTCATCCCTTCCCCCTGGAGCTTTCCGAGCGCGGCGACCATCTCGGTCGACGTCGTCGCGCTGAAGCGGTTGACGCTCACGTATCCCACTTCGGGAGTGATCATGAGCGCGACGTCGACGCTCGTCAGGGCGATGTTGTCGCGGACGATGTCGTAGACGAGCTGTTGTTTGACCCCCGAACGGAGGATCGTGACGGTGACCTTCGTACCCTTCGGGCCACGGAGCTTCAGTGAAGCACGCGCCGTGGTGTAGCCGACGGCGCTGCTGTCGTCGATCCGGATGATCTTGTCGTTCGACAGTATGCCGAGCTGCGCGGCCGGCCCCCCGCCCATCGGTTCGGAGACCATGATCGTGTCATTGAGGGCCAGGATCTCCAGACCCACGCCCTGGTACGAGCCCTGGAACCGTTCGGCTTCCTGCTTCGTGGTGGACGGCGGGAGATAGACCGAATGCGGGTCGAGCTGCGTCAGCATGCCGTTGATGGCCGCTTCGGTGAGCTTCTTCGAGTCGATGTCGTCGACATAGAATTTCTGGGCCAGCGAAAGGACGTCCTTGAACTTATTGAGATCTTCAAAGATGTTGTCGCCGGAAATAAGCCTTGTTGCGCCGATGCCGAGCCCGAGCGATGTCAGTACAAGCACGATCGTCGTTCGGACGGATATGGTCTTCCTCATGAACACGTTCTCCTCAAGCACACTACGTAGTGGATACGACACCGCGGGGGTCTCAAAGGACTTCTTCCTTTCGTGTACGGCAATAGGCCGAATTGGATGCGGTATCCTATAACAAAGCGAATTTTCTGCATAAATACAATGCCAAACGCGCACGCCGTGACGGAACACACGTCACGGGGCAGTGCGCAGGGCCGGATTCGGCCTGTTCGCCGGGTTGCAAATCGAGGCCCCGTTCAGTACATTATTTCCACGCAACGCCCATTCAACGCCCGAACGGACCTATGGAAGACGCCCTCCTCATTCACCGGCTGCAGTTCGCCTTTACCATCACGTTCCACTACCTGTTCCCGCAGCTCACGATGGGGCTCGGACTCCTCATCGTCATCCTGAAGACCATCGCCCTCAGGAAGCGCGACGAGCGCTACGACCATGCGGCGCGCTTCTGGGCGAAGATCTTCGCCGTGAACTTCGCGATCGGCGTCGTCACCGGCATCCCCATGGAGTTCCAATTCGGCACGAACTGGGCCCGGTTCTCGACGTTCGCCGGCGGCGTCATCGGCCAGACCCTCGCGATGGAGGGGGTGTTCGCGTTCTTCCTCGAATCGAGCTTCCTGGGACTGTTCCTCTACGGGGAGAAGAAGCTGGGGCCGCGCGGCCACTGGATCGCGGCGTTCATGGTGTTCCTCGGGTCGTGGATCTCCGGCTATCTCATCGTCGCGACGAACGCATGGATGCAGCACCCGGTCGGTTACGCCGTCGCGGCGGACGGGTCGGTCTACCTGTCGAGATTCCAGGACCTCATGTTCAACTCCTGGGCTCTCTGGCAGTACGTCCACACGATGGGAGGGGCCGTCGTGACCGCGTCCTTCGTCATGGCGGCGACGGGAGCCTATTATCTCCTCGCCCGCCGCGACACCGAGTACGGCGCGATGTTCGTTCGGATCGGGGTGATCGTGGGGATCGTTGCGGCGCTCTTCGAGATCTTCCCGAGCGGCGATGCGCAGGGACAGCAGGTCCTCGCGTACCAGCCCGCGACGCTCGCCGCCATGGAAGGGCTCTTCGAGACGAAGCAGGGCGCCGAGCTCATCCTCATCGGACAGCCGGACATGGAGAAGAAAGCGATCGACAACCCCCTGCACATCCCGAACATGCTCAGCTTCCTGACGTATTTCCGGTGGTCGGCCGAAGTGAAGGGACTCGACGCCTTCCCGGCCAGCGAGTGGCCGACGAACATCCCCCTCCTCTATTACAGCTACCACATCATGGTCGGCCTCGGCACGGTCATGGCGGCGGCCCTCCTCCTCTCGGCGTACCTCCTCTGGCGGAGGTCCCTGTTCAAGACCCGCTGGATGCTCTGGATCCTCCTTCTGAGCTTCCCCTTTCCGTACATCGCGAACACGGCCGGCTGGTGGACGGCGGAACTCGGCCGCCAGCCCTGGCTCATTCACGGACTCTTCCGGACGCCCGACGGGACCTCCGCGATGGTCTCGGCCGGCAGCGGGCTCTTCACGCTCCTCGGGTTCGGCGGCATGTATTTCGTCATCGGCGTCCTCTTTCTCCTCCTCGTCCTCAAGACGATCGCCGCGGGCCCCGAGCCGGCTCCACAGCGGAAGGAGGCCTGAGCGATGGAATTTCTCTGGTACTGGATCATCGCACTCATGATCGCCGTGTACGTCATCCTCGACGGATTCGATCTTGGGGCGGGCATCCTCCACCTCTTCGTCGGACGATCGAAAGAGGACCGCCGCAGCATCATCAGGGCGATCGGCCCCTTCTGGGACGGCAACGAGGTCTGGCTGCTCGCAGGCGGCGGCACGCTCTTCCTCGCGTTCCCGCACGTCTACGCCTCGAGCTTCAGCGGGTTCTATCTCCCCCTCATGATCGTCCTTTGGCTCCTCATGCTCCGCGGGCTCGGGATCGAACTGCGGCACCAGATCCATCACCCGATGTGGCTCTCATTCTGGGATACCGTGTTTTCCGTTTCGAGCCTTCTCCTGACGATCTTCTTCGGCGCCGCACTCGGCAACGTCGTGCGCGGCGTGCCGCTCGATGCACAGGGATACTTCTTCGCCCCCTTGTGGACGACGTTCACCGTGGTTCCCGAGGCGGGCATCCTCGACTGGTTCACCGTCATCATGGGCGTCGTCGCCCTCTGCACGCTCGCCATGCACGGGGCGCACTTCATTGCAATGAAGACCGAAGGCGACCTCCGGGCGCGCGCCCGGTCGTTCGCCTTCCGGGCCTGGATCGGAACGTGCGCCACGTCGATCGTGGCGATGGCGGCGACGTTCTCCATCCACCCCGAACTCTGGGACAACTACGGCCGCCATCCCGCAGGAATGGTCCTGCCCCTCCTGGCGGTGGGTGGGCTCGGGGGCTCGCTCCTGTTCCAGCGCAAGGGCCGCGACGGCGCGGCGTTCCTCTCGTCATCGCTCTACATCGGCGGCATGCTCGCCAGTACGGCGTTCGGGCTCTTTCCCCGGATGCTTCCCGCCTCGACCAACCCCATCTGGAGCCTCACGGCCTACAACAGCGCGACCTCGGGATACGGCCTCGGCGTCGGATTGACATGGTGGATCGCGGGGATGCTCCTTGCAACAGGGTATTTTTCGTACGTCTACCGGTCGTTCCGGGGCAAGGTCTCGGGCGACGAGCACGGCGACGGTTATTAGATAGGGGGCCTCGGCGCACCGCCGCCCGGCCCATACTCATTCACTCAAGAACAGGAGGGCAACACGTATGGCACTTCGCACAGCAAACGCAGTTTGGAACGGAACACTCAAAGAAGGCAAGGGACGGATGACGTTCGGAAGCGGCGCCTTTGACGGCGCGTATTCTTTCTCGTCGCGGTTTGAGGAAGGGACCGGGACCAACCCGGAGGAACTCTTGGGCGCGGCGCACGCCGGTTGTTTCTCGATGGCGTTCTCCGGCGGGCTGACCAGAGCGGGGTTCACCCCGACGAGCATCGCGACGAAGGCGAGCGTGCGTCTCGAAAAGGTCGGCGAAGGCTTCAAGATCACGACGATCGAGCTGAAGACCGAGGGGAAGGTACCTGGGATCGACCGCGCGAAGTTCATCGAGATCGCCGAAGGGGCGAAGAAGAACTGCCCCGTCTCTCAGGCGCTCGCGGGCGTCTCCATCACGCTCGACGCCACCCTTCTCTGACACGCTTCCGGCGGGGCGTTCAGCGGATGAACGTCCCGTCGCGAAGTTCCGCGTAGGCCTGGCGGAGTTCGGCATCAGTATTCATGACGATCGGACCCCGCCAGGCGACCGGTTCGCCGAGCGGCGTTCCGGAGACCAGCAGGAACCGGATGCCGGTGGGCCCTGCTTGGACCACCACTTCATCCCCGTTGTCGAACAGGACGAGCGAACGGTTCCCCATCTCTTCGGGGAGAGCCGTCCCCGACGCCGTCACCCTCTCCGTACGGACCGCTTGGGGCGCGGAGGCGTCCCGGAACGATCCCGACCCTTCAAAGATGTAGGCGAACGCATGGCGCGACGTCTCCACCGGGAGCACTCTGCGCTTGCCGGGCGGGACCCAGACGTCGAGATACCGCGGATCGGCGGCGATGCCGTCGACCGGGCCGCGCTTTCCCCAGAATTCCCCGCAGACGACGCGGACCGACGTCCCGTCGTCCTCGGTGAGTTCCGGGATCTCCTTCGCGACGACATCCTGGTAGCGCGGAGCGGTCATTTTCATCGACGCGGGAAGGTTCGCCCAGAGCTGAAACCCGTGCATCCGTCCTCGGTCGTCGCCGCGCGGCATCTCCTGATGGAGGATCCCCCTCCCCGCCGTCATCCACTGCACGTCCCCCGCGCCGAGCGTTCCCGTGTTGCCGAGGCTGTCCCCGTGGCTCACCGCTCCGGCGAGCACATAGGTGATCGTCTCGATGCCGCGGTGGGGGTGCCAGGGAAATCCGGCGAGGTAGTCCTCCGGGCGCTCGTTCCGGAAGTCGTCGAACAACAGGAACGGATCGAACTCGTCGGTGTTCCCGAACCCGAACCCCCGCCGCAAATGGACCCCCGCGCCTTCCAAAGTTGGCTGCGCCTGCGTGACACTCCGTACTGCTCGAATCGACATGGATGCTCCGAATATTATGAGATGAGTTTGGTTTCGATGCGGCGGTCGGGGACAAGCCAGATGACCGCCACAAGAACATAGAGTGCGCATGCCGCCCACGCACTGAAGAACGCGAGAGGGATGGCGATTGCATAGACCACGAGCGAGATCTTCCCCTTGATGTCGTCCCCGATCGCGTCAGCCAGGAACGCGTTCTCCGCATGCGCCCCGATGAGCGTCCGGACGAGGATAGTGTATGCGATGCCGGAACAGAGAAGGACGACGCCGTAGAGCGCGACCGGGGTCGCGGCGAACTGGTTCTCCCCCATCCAGCTCGTGACGAACGGGATGAGCGACAGCCAGAACAACAGGTGAAGGTTTGCCCAGAGGACAACTCCCTGGACCCGCTTCACCGCCTGAAAGAGGTGGTGGTGGTTGTTCCAGTAGATGCCGAGGAAGACAAAGCTGAGCGCGTAGCAGAGAAACACCGGCCCCATGGGGATGAGCGAACCGAGATCGACCCCGTGCGGCACTCGCAGCTCAAGGACCATAATGGTGATGAGAATAGCGATGACGCCGTCGCTGAACGCCTCGAGACGATCTTTGCTCACGAACGTGACCTTCAAATGATGATGTAACGACTGGAAGAACCGCTCTCTAAATGTACAACATCTTCACGGAATGTTCAACAGATTTGCGAATCGGGCCGGGCCGGTGGGATCGGTGTGAATCCAACCACCGATGGTTATTTTTTTGCTATATTGGTAGCCGATCATTGACGCATGCATGAGCACAGAGAACCATACAGAGAAGGAACGGCGGGTAGAACTGCTTCTCCTGGTCGTCGTCCTCGTTTGGGCGACGAACTATCCGCTCGCCAAGTACGCCCTGCGCGAGCTCAACCCCCTTATCTTCAACGCGATCCGGTACACCGTCGCAATGGCGTGTCTCTCCGTACCGTTCCTCACCGGGGCTCCCTGGAAGCGCATCGAACCGCAGGACCGGCTCCCGCTTCTCCGGGCCGGCGTCGTGGCGAGCGTCGTCTATCAGATGGCCTTCATCTACGGTCTGAGCCTGACGACCGCCGGAAACTCCGCCGTGCTCCTGTCCACGTCTCCGCTGTGGACGATCTTCCTCAACGCGAAGATCCACAAGGAGAAGATTCAGCCGACCGTCTGGCTCGGCATGGCGGCATCGCTCCTCGGCGTCGTGCTCATCATCATCGGCAGCGGCAAGAAGATCGAATTCGGCGGCCAAGAGCTCGCCGGCGACATCGTCACGCTCGGCGCGGCGGCGCTCTGGGGACTGAACACGAACCTCCAGAAGCCGCTCTTGGTAAAGTATTCCTCGAACCAGCTCGCGTTCATCATGATCTCGGTCGGCGCGATCGGCCTATCGTGCATTTCGCTCCCGGCCCTCCCCTCGGTCTCGTGGGAGCTCGTCCACTGGACGTCGATCGCGGCGGCGCTCATTTCCGGGACGCTTTCGATCGGCATCGCGAACGTCATTTGGTCGCACGGCGTCAAGCACATCGGTCCGGGGCGCACGGCGAACTTCAACAACCTCGTTCCCGTGCTTGCGATCGGCTTTTCCTATTTCGCGCTTCATGAAGAACTTCTCCCGATACAGATCCTTGGGGCGGGTATCACGGTGGTCGGCATTTGGGTCGCCCGCCGGTGACGCACGCTCATCGCAACTTCACATCGTTCAACGAAAGGGTTTCCACATGAAGACGATCACCGCTCTCTGTGTCCTCCTCATCGCCGCGGCGCTCCCCGCCCCGGGCCAGGTGAAGATCCCCGGCCTGAGCCAGAACTCCGTGCTCACCCAAACGATCGGCGTCACGGATATTACGATCAAATACTCCCGACCCGGCGTCAAAGGGAGAGAGATCTGGGGAAAGCTCGTCCCGTACGACGCCGTCTGGCGCACGGGTGCGAACGCAGCAACGTCGATAGCGTTCGCCGACACGGTGAAGATCGAAGGCCACACTGTTCCCCCGGGAACCTACGGGCTCGCCACCATTCCAACGAAGGGTGCGTGGACCGTCATCCTCCACAACAAACCGGAGATCGACGGCGTGTTCGACTATAAGCCGGAGGACGACGTCCTGCGGTTCACCGTCACGCCCCAGCCGGGCGAGTTTCAGGAATGGATGCGATTTTCCTTCGAGGACCTCAAAGAGAACGCCGGGACGGTGGTGCTCGCGTGGGAAAAAATGAGGGTATCGTTCACGATCGAAACGTCGACGTTCGATCTTGTCATGCGGAGCGCCCGCAATACGATCGCGTACCAGCCCCCGATGCAGGCGGCCAACTATCTTCTCGGAAAGAAGACCGACCTCGCTCGGGCGATGACTTGGATAGACCAGTCGATCTCCATCGAAGAGAACTACTGGAACCTCCGGGTAAAGGCCCAGCTCCTCGCCGCCACCGGCAAAACGAACGAGGCCGTCGCGCTCATGGAGCGTGCGCTCACGATCGGAGATGCTATGAAGTCGCCGCCGTTCGATCTCGCGCAGATGAAACAGAAGCTCGCGGACTGGAAGAAGTAGCTACGATCCGGTCGGACGCGGAGAAGGGCCCCCTTCCCCGCGTCCCCGTCGCAGCAGGGCCTCGAAAAGCGCCGCCGATGCGACCGCGGCGAGACATCCCACCACGTTGTACCAAAGCCACGAGATCCCAGTGAAGAGGAAGCAGTAGAGCACGACCGCCTCCCCCACGAACGCCGCGCAGAAGACGGCGGTCCCCCGCACGAATTTGAGATAAAACGCGAGGAGGAAGATCCCGAGCATCGTCCCGTAGAAGAGCGAGCCGATGATGTTTACCGCCTCGATGAGCGATCCCAGCCGGCTTGCGAACTGCGCGAACGCGATGGCGTAGACCCCCCAGAGCGCCATCGCCCCCCGCGAGACGAAGAGGTAGTGACGGTCGCTCGCCGCCGGACGTATATGCCGCTTATAGATGTCGACGATGGTGCAGGACGCCAGTGCGGAGAGCTCGCCCGACGACGATGACATCGAGGCCGCAAAGATGCAGGCGAAGACGAGCCCCACAAGCCCCGCGGGGAGGTACGACAGAACGAACGTGAGGAAGATATAGTTCGTATCGCTCGGGTCCGCGGACGGGTCGGTCGTGCGGATGATGCCGACCGCCTTCGCCCGGATCGCCTGTGCGGCGGCCTCCTTTTCTTCGAGGGTCTTGCGCGCCGCGGCGAGGGACGATTCGGTGCCGGCGCGCCGCTCCTGGAGGTAGGCGCGGATCGCCATCGACTTCTCCTCGGACGCGGTCCCGTACTGCCCTTCGAGGGCGGCATAGGCGCCGGCGGAGGGCCCCGCCGCCACGCGCTCGCGTTCCACCGGGTTGAAGAATATCGGGGGCGTGACGAACTGGTAGAAGACGAAGACCATCACGCCGAGCAGCAGGATGAGGAACTGCATCGGAACCTTTGCGATGCCGTTGAAGAGGAGGCCGAGCCGGCTCTGCGTGACGGATCTTCCGGTGAGATAGCGCTGGACCTGGGACTGGTCCGTCCCGAAGTAGGCGAGCGCGACGAACATCCCCCCGATAATGCCGGAGAAAAGCGTGTAGCGGTTGTTCGGGTCGAACGAGAAGTCTATGACGTTGAGTCTTCCCATGCCGCCGGCGACCGTAAGCGCGTCGGTGAACGAGATATCCTTTGGCAGAAGGAGGATCGTCATGACGAACGCAAGGGCCATCCCGCCCATGATGACGAGCATCTGCTGCATGTCGGTCCAGTTCACCGACTTCACGCCTCCGCTCGTCGTGTAGAGGATGACGGTCCCGCCGATAAGGACCGACGTCCACGTGAGGCTCCAGCCGAGCACAACGGAGAGGACGAGCGACGGGGCGTAGATCGTGATGCCGACCCCGAGGCCGCGCTGGATCAGGAAAATGATGCTTGTGAGCGTCCGCGTCTTCAGGTCGAAGCGGTGCTCGAGGTACTCATACGCGGTGAACACTTTGAGGCGGTGGAAGATCGGGACCGCCGTCACCGACAGGATGACCATCGCTATCGGGAGGCCGAAGTAGTACTGCACGAAGCGCATGCCGTCGGCGTACGCCTGGCCCGGCGCGGAGGTGAACGTCACGGCGCTCGCCTGGGTCGCCATGATCGAGAGCGCGACCGTATACCATCGCATCGACCGGTCCGCGAGGAAGTACCCGCTGATGTTCTTGCTCCCTCGGCCGCGCACGATGCCGTACGCTACGATGGCGGCGAGCGTCGCCCCCATGACGGCCCAGTCGAGTGTCCTCACCGGAACGCCCTGCCGAACAGATAGAACAGGACAATAAGCAGGGCAAGGATCCCGAGCACGGCGCCGTAGAGACGCGGCCAGGTGCCAAGGATGGGGGGCGGTTCTTCTTCCGGCGCGGGGGCCGGCTTTTGTTGTTCGGTCATAGGCCCTTTCGCCGGGCGTGTTCGATAAGGTTGACGAACAGGCGGTACGCTCCGGGGACGCCCTCCGGCAGCTGCCGAAAGAACGACAATCCGGTATAAACGAACGATCCGTTGCCGTATGACGCCACCAGGAGACCACCCTGGCGGGAGGGCTCGCCCGAGTCACTGCAGGCCAGGACCGGCCTGAAGTGCGCATCCCACTTGTCCGCGAACGAGAGCCCGCGCTCCTGCACCCAGCCCTCGAAGTCGGCGGAGGTGATCGCGTTCGGTCTGGTGAGAAGCGGATCCCCCGGATCGAGCATCGTCACTGGCGCATCCTCGTTGGAGACCCTGTCGCGGGAGATGCCGAGGGAAAACGGGCCGATGTTGTCCGACTCTCCCGGTTTCACCGTCACATACTGGACGATATACGTTCCGCCGTTCTTCACATACTCCAGGAGGCGGTCCTGATGCAGCCGGAGCCTTGGACGCGTGTTGTACGCGCGCACGCCTGCGATGATGGCGTCGTACGCGGCGAGCCGCGTGCCGGCGAGGTCGTCGTCGCTCAGGAGCGTGACGTCATACCCGATCTGCCTGAGGGCCGGCGGGATCGCGTCGCCCGATCCCATGACATATCCGATCCGCTTCGCACGGTGCGTGAGATCGATCCGGAGGAGCTTTCCTTCGGCCCGTGGGAAGACCATTTGGGCCGGAATGTGGGGATACCGGACCACCGTCATCGCCCTGTCGTATGAACCATCCGCGACCTGCGCGACCGCAGAGATCTCGCCGCTTACGCCCGTGCCGGGCGTAATGGAGATTGTCGCTGTCTGCTCCTGACCGGGCTCGATCAGCGTGAACGGCAGCGAGGCGGGAACGGCCTTCCATCCCTCCGGCAGCCGGAGGGAAACGCTTCCGGTGGAAGGCGCCGGGCCGTTCTTCACCGTGATTGCAACCTGCTGCACCGCGTCCGACGCGAAGACGTAATTGCGTTCTCCGAGGGAGACGGTCACCGGCGGCACGACGGCGAGGGCGCGGTAGAGTTCCCCTTCGACCGGGTCGACCCACCGGTACTGGACCGGGACGGTGATCATCACGGCTGTTCCCATGATGTCGAGAGAGAGATCCGCGCTAATGGCGGGCGGATTTTCAGCGTGCATGAGCGATGTCCGGTCCGGCAGATGGTAGTGTCCCGATTCGGGGCGCTCCTGGAGCCAGTAGGGCTGCGTGATCGGGGCTTGGGCCGGGACCGCGCACCGGATCGGAACGGTGACGGTCGTGTTGTAGCCGAGCGAGATCTGCAAGGCGGTGTCGGACGGCGCCGTCGTGCGCACGCCCGTGAGCCGGACGGTTACGTGCGACCGGTTCAGGGCGCTGACGTTCACCACGACCGAGGAGCCGGGCATCACCGCCGGGTCGACCGAAAGCGCGTCGACCCAGATCCCGCTGCACTCGCGGATCGCTTCGGCCAGTTCCTTCCGTTTGACGCTGACCCAGGGGTCCGTAAGGAGTCGGGACATCTCCGTGTAGGCCTTCAGGAGCAGGGGGAGGACCTCCGCGGGGTTCTCCGGGTGGAATGTCGAGGCCGCCTGCTCGAGGAGGCTTCCGACGGCCGCGCCGCCAGGAACTCGCGACCAGCGAAGGTCGACTCCGTCAAAGAGATCCTTGCGGGCGGAATCCCCCGCCGTGTACATGAAGTAGCTCACGTTCGGTCCGCGGTTCTGGGAGGCTCCGAACCCCTGGCTCTTGTGCATGCTCCTCCCGATGCCGGAGATCTCGGTGAACGAGCGTCCGAGCAGCGGCTGATACTCCCCCAGATCGATCTTCATGGCAGACGCGGTGTCGAACGGGACGCCGAAGAACGGCGAATAGTTGAACATGATCCGCTTCGGCTTCCAGGCCTGGACCCGGGAGAGCTGTTCGGGGAACTCGAGCGGGTCTCCGGCCGCGGCGAACGCCTCGCCGGCGAGGAGCGCCGACGCCGTGTGGTGGCCGTGGGTCCCGAGCGTCGGCGTGAACCGCGTCACGATGACGTCGGGCCGGAAGCTCCTGATGATCCAGACCATGTCGCCGAGGATCTGGCGCTTGTTCCATATGCGCAGAGCCTCCTGCGTGTCCTTGGAATAGCCGAAGTCGACGGCGCTCGTGAAGAACTGTTCGGACCCGTCGACTCTGCGCGCAGCGAGGAGTTCTTGGGTCCGGATTACCCCGAGGAGGTCTCCCTGTTCCGGCCCGATGAGGTTTTGGCCCCCTTCGCCCCGCGTCGCCGAAAGATACGCCGCCCGGACGAGCCTGCCTCTGGAGCAATAGGCAAGGAACGCCGTGTTCTCGTCGTCAGGGTGCGCGCCGACGTAGAGAACCGACCCGAGGACTGTGAGCCGCTTGAGCGTGAGTTGTATCTCGGTGGCGTCGGGCGACGGCAGGGGCTGTGCCTGGAGGATCGAGCCCGATAGGAGGCAGAGCACAACGATGAGAAACGCGCGACGCCTGGTCTTCCGCATGTAGATCCTCTCTCTTTTGAAGGGGAAATATAGCACTTCCCGCGACGAGGGGCAAGAATTTGCCTCCGCCTCCAAGAATGCTTGACACTTCGGCCGGGAATCGGTATTTTCACACTTGCATCGCCGGGGGCCCGGCGCGAAGGCATACTGATACCGCCATCATTACGGGATTGTATATGACGAAGGTCGTGCTCGTTCTTCTTACCGTCACCCTTTCGCTCGGTCTTTTCGCCCAGAACGCCGAACAGGCCGGGGAGACGGTGCGGAGTTCCTGGGCCATCTCGGCGGGCGGATCGTTTCCCCTCGGGGATTTTAGGAACTCCCCCATCGATGGAAGGACGAAGTCGGGTGCGGCTCTGTCGGGGGAGTTCGCCGTCGGCGCTTCGACCGCCTGGATCTCGAGCATACTCGTCTCCTATAACCCCACCGAACCGACGCTGTTCACCCTGGATGAAGCAACAGTATCAACTGGTCCTTGGTGGACAATATGGCCCATGACGGGGATTGCCTGGCGTACGGCGGCCTCTCCCGCTCTCTCATTGGAACTCAATGCCCAGGTAGGCCTTTTCCTTGGAAACTCGCCAGCGGTCACCGTCACCACCAACGGGGGCGGGAACGCAGCGGTCTCATCCGATCGTGCGCTCGCCGTATCGGCCGGCGTCGGCGCAGGTGCCACGTTCTCCGACCATTACGCCGTCAAGATCCGGTACCTCTATGCGAAGCCGCGCTACGACCTCACGATACTCGACACCAACTCCCTTTTTCTTACCTCTACAGAACGACGCCAACAAACCACTTCCGTCCTCGTCGTGACGCTGGGCTGGGCCTGGTAAGGGATTTTCGCCCCCGGAGTGTTTGAATTTATGCCGGGATGGAGTATCTTGTTTGTTGCATGTCATCCCCACGCCAGATACGACGCTTGTTGAGAAAGCCGGCCGTTTCCCTGGCCCTGGCGGCCACCCTCACCCTTCTTGGATCCTGTATGCCTGGAATCTCCCATGCCGGCGTGACGGCCGTGCCCCGCGCCGACGAGCGCGCGATGATCGTCGACGGCCATGCCCGGTTCACCGTTCTCACCCCCCGGCTCCTCCGACTCGAATGGTCCGCGACCGGGTCTTTCGAGGACCGGCCGACGCTTCTCGTTCTGAACCGCGCGATGCCGGTGCCGAAGTTCTCCTCGTCGACGAGCGACGGCTGGCTGACGATCTCGACGGAGTTCCTGACCCTGAAGTACCGCTCCGACACCGGAGCGTTCTCGCCGAAGAACCTCCGCATCGACTACACGCTCGACGGCACAACCGTCACCTGGCGCCCCGGCATGAAGGACACGGCGAACCTCAGGGGGACGACACGGACCCTGGACGGCGTGACGGGCGCGACGCCCCTCGAGCCCGGGCTCCTCTCGCGTGACGGCTGGACCCTCGTCGACGATTCCCGCCGTCCGCTCTTCGACGACAGCGACTGGCCGTGGGTCGCACCGCGTCCCGACACGAGCGGCGTCGACTGGTACTTCTTCGGTTACGGCCACGCATACAAGGAACTCCTTTACGACTTCACGCGTATCGCGGGAAAGATCCCGATGCCGCCCCGGTTCGCGTTCGGGCTCTGGTGGTCGCGCTACTGGTCCTACACGGACGAGGAGTTCAAGGCGCTCGTCGGCGAGTTCCGGCAGCATGACGTCCCCCTCGACGTCCTCGTCATTGACATGGACTGGCACAAGACCTTCAACCTCCGCTGGGAAAAACAACCGAAGGACCAGGCGGGCCAGCCCCTCGGCTGGACAGGGTACACGTGGGACCCGAACATCTTTCCCGACCCGGAAGGGTTTCTCAAATGGTGCGATGACCAGGGGCTCCGGACGCCCTTGAACCTCCATCCCGCTTCGGGCATCCAGCCCCACGAGGAGCACTACCCGGAGATGGCCCGGTCCATGGGTATCGACCCGGCGACCAAGAAGTACGTCCCGTTCGACATCGTCGACAAACGCTTCGCCACGAACTACATCACCCACATGCTGCGGCCTCTCGAGACTCAAGGGGTCGATTTCTGGTGGCTCGACTGGCAGCAGTGGGGAACGACCGCGGTTCCGGGCGTGACGCCGACCTGGTGGCTCAACTACGTCTTCTTCACCGACATGGAACGCCAAGGGAAGGTGCGGCCTCTGCTCTTCCACCGGTGGGGCGGCCTCGGCAACCACCGGTACCAGATCGGGTTCTCCGGCGATGCGGAGTCGGTCTGGAAGTCGCTCGCATTCCAGCCCTATTTTACGACGACGGCGGCGAACGTCGGCTTCGGCTACTGGAGCAATGACATCGGCGGTCATATCCCCGGCACGATCACCCCCGAACTCTACACGCGCTGGGTCCAGTTTGGGATCCTCAGCCCGATCCTCCGGACACACACGACGAAGAACCCCGACGCGGAGAGGCGCATCTGGGTCTACCCCGAGGAGAACTACCACGCAATGCGCGACGCCATCCTCTTCCGGTACGCGCTCATTCCCTATATCTATACCGCCTCGCGCGCGGCGTACGACACCGGCATCTCGCTCTGCCGGCCGATGTACTACGACCATCCGGAGGCGGCGGAAGCCTACGAGTTCAACGGCCAGTACATGTTCGGCCCCGACATGCTCGTCGCACCGGTGACCGATACTTTGCGCGCCAACAGCCTCCTCTCCGCGAAAAAGATCTGGCTCCCCGAGGGCGACTGGTACGAGTGGCCGACGGGGATCATGATGCGGGGACCCGCGGTTGTCGAACGCTCCTTCGCCTTGGATGAGATCCCCCTCTATTTGAAGGCGGGCTCGGTCATCCCGATGCAGCCCCCGATGAAGAATTCGCATGAGAAACCGGTCGATCCGCTCATTCTCACCGTCATTCCCGGGAACAGCGGCTCGCTCCGGCTCTATGAAGACGAAGGGAATTCGGTCGGGTATCAGCACGACGAATGCGCCTGGACCCCGATCCGGCAGTCGGGCTGGGCGGACGGGCTCCTCACGCTCGCGATCGGAGCGGTGGAAGGCAGCTATCCGGGAATGTCGAGAGAGCGTTCCTACGAGATCCGGCTTCCCGGAACCCTACCCCCCACTTCGGCCGGATGCAACGGCACCGATCTTGCATACGCGCCGATCGAAGGGTCGGTTGGCTGGCGCTATGACGGCTCCCGGGCGATGACAGTCGTGACGCTCCCGCGCTCCCTGCGTTCCAGCACACTCACGCTCGTTGTCCGGTCGCACGTCCCGGGAGAGGAACAGCTCCGTGTCACGAGCACAGTGGCGGGCCTCCTGTCGCGCCTTCGGAGAAGCATGTCGATCGTCAACCATGAGTGGCCGAAGGAATGGTCCCCCGACAGCCTCGTCGCTGCCGTCCAGACGGGACACCGCGTGACGCTCCATCCGGAAACGGCGCAGTCGGAATTCACCGCGCTTCGGAAGAACCTCCCCAAGATACTTGACCAGGTCGCCGGGCTCGCCATCAGTCCGTCGGTCGCACAGCGGGTCGCGAACCACTGCACGATCGAATCCGCGCCAACGAAGAAACAGAAACGATGATTTCACACCTCGCAGAGAGACGACCGCATGTCCATTGACCCGCAGAACGCGTCGAAGAAGAAGAGAAGCATCCCGCTCCACGTGAAGATCCTCCTGGGTCTCGTCGCCGGCGCCGCGATCGGCATCGGCACGAACCTCCTTCTCGGGAGCGGAGGCGGCGTCGAGGCGTTCGTCGCGAACGTGACGGAGCCGATCGGCAAGATGTGGCTCAGTTCGCTCATCATGGTCGTCATCCCCCTCATCGTCTCGACGCTCGCCCTCGGGGTCGCGGGGCTCGGCAGCCTCAAGACCCTCGGCCGCATCGGACTCATCACGATCGTCTGCTTCCTCGTCCTCACGGCGCTCTCGACGACGCTCGGGCTCATCGCGATGAACACCATCCAGCCGGGGATGGGGCTCGACCCCGAGGTCAAGACTCGTCTCATGGAGGCGTATAAAGGACAGGCCCAAGGCGCGATGGGAATGGCCGAAGGGAAGTTCGGCATCGACCTCTTCGTCAGGATCATCCCGCGGAACCCCATCCAGGCGATGGCGAACGGCGAGATGCTTGCCGTCATCTTCTTCGCGCTCATGATCGGCGTCGCGCTCACGATGATCTCGAAGGAGAAAGGGGAGCCGATGATCAAGTTCCTCGAAAGCCTGGGGCACGTGACGATCGCGATCATTGAACTCGTCATGATGGTCGCCCCTTTAGGAGTCTTCTGCCTTATCTTCAGCGTCACTGCGCGGTTCGGGTTCGACCTCCTCCTGAACCTCCTGAAATATGTCCTCACGGTCATCGGGAGCCTCGCGCTCTTCCAGATCGTCGGCTACGCGATCGTCCTGAAGCTCGTTGCGCGGATCAATCCTCTCGACTTCTTCCGGAAGATCCGCCTCATCATGATCACCGCCTTCTCGACCTCCTCGAGCAACGCGACGCTGCCGACGACGATGCGCGTGTCGGAAGAGAACCTTGGGATCTCGAAGGAGATCTCCGGGTTCGTCCTCCCCCTCGGCGCGACGATGAACATGAACGGGACAGCGCTCTTCGAAGGAGCGACGGTCCTCTTCCTGGCGCAGGTGTTCGGCATCAAGCTCACACTCAGCTCACAGCTCATCGTCGTGCTCATGTCGGTGATCACCGCGATCGGCGTCGCGGGCATACCCGGCGGGTCCATCCCGCTCCTCATGATGGTCTTGCAGATCGTCGGAGTCCCGATGGAGGGGATCGCGATCGTCCTCGGTGTCGACCGGATCCTCGACATGTGCCGAACGGTCCTCAATGTCACCGGCGACGTCGTCACCGCGACGATCGTGGCGCGCTTTGAAGGCATCCGCACGAGAAAGGGATAACATGCTCATCCGCAGAAGGTCCGATATCCCCTCCTCCGAGATCACGCCCGAATCGGCGTACATCAACCGGCGGAAGTTCCTCCGCAAGGGCTCCCTCGCCCTGGCGGGCATGACCCTCGGGAGCGCCGGCATCCTCCGCGCCGTCATGCAGGACGGCAAGAGCTGGAAGCCCTCGAACCCGAGCCGCTACAACACGACCGAGGATCTCACCTCCTACCAGGACGCGACGACGTACAACAACTATTACGAGTACGGCATGGACAAGGAGGACCCGGAGGCGATGTCTGGGTCGTTCAAGCCGCAGCCCTGGTCCGTCGCGGTGGAAGGGGAGGTGAAGAAGCCGGCGACCTACCGGCTCGAGGACCTCCTCAAGGGCGAGACCCTCGAGGACCGGATCTACCGCCTGCGCTGCGTCGAGGCCTGGTCGATGGTCATTCCCTGGCTCGGGTTCCCCCTGGCGCACCTCATCAAACGATTCGAGCCGACCTCCAAGGCGAGGTTCGTCGAGTTCACGACGATCCTCAGACCAGAGGAGATGCCGGGGCAGCAGCGCCGGTATCTTCCGTTCCCCTACGTGGAAGGCCTGCGGATGGACGAGGCGATGCACCCGCTGACCATCCTCGCGACCGGGCTCTACGGCAGGAGCCTTCCGAACCAGAACGGCGCGCCGCTTCGGCTCGTCGTGCCGTGGAAGTACGGCTTCAAGAGCATCAAGTCGATCGTGAAGATCCGGTTCGTCCAGGAGCAGCCGACCTCCACCTGGATGATCGCTGCTCCGGGGGACTACGGGTTCTATTCGAACGTCAACCCCGACGTGAGCCATACGCGCTGGAGCCAGGCAAAGGAGCGGAGGATCGGCGACTTTCTCAAGCGGAAGACGCTGCCGTTCAACGGCTACGCCGACGAGGTCGCCTCGCTCTACTCCGGGATGGACCTCGACAAGAACTTCTGACCGGGGGCATGACGTCTCCCCTGGTACAGCGCCGGATCATCACGGCGGTCGTCTTCGCGGCCGCGCTCACGCCGGCGATCCTCCTCGCATGGAAAGCCGCACACGGCCTCCTGTCGGCGAACCCGATCAAGGACATCACCGAGGAGACGGGGACCTGGACCTTGCGGTTCCTCGTGATCACGCTCGCGATCCGGCCGCTTCGGAGGCTCCCCGGCCTTGCGCGGCTTGCCGGGTACCGCAGGATGATGGGACTTTTCGCGTTCTTCTACGGGTTCCTTCATTTCGGGACGTACGTCGGGCTCGACCAGTTCTTCGATCTCAGCATGATCATCGACGACGTCATGAAGCGGCCCTTCATCACCGCCGGCGTGACCGCGTTCGCGCTCATGATCCCGCTCGCCGCCACCTCGACAAAAGGGATGATCCGCCGTATGGGAGGTGCCCGCTGGAAGTTGCTTCACCGGCTCGTGTACGCGTCTGCAACTGGCGGCGTAATTCATTATCTTTGGCTTATCAAGGCGGACAAGCAGCGTCCGCTCATCTACGGCGCCATCCTTGCGGTTCTTCTCGGCTACAGGATCTGGGAATACTGGAAGCAGCGCCGGACGACCCCGGCGCGCTGACGCGCGGCCCGGACCATTGTTCCCTCCCGCACAACGGGGCCACGTTCCATCCAACAGACGACCCATGCAGCACGGATTTGACACGATCGCAAACTCGTACGATGCGCTGTTCACCCGCAGCCGTATCGGTTCCGCGCAGCGCGATCTCGTCCGGAGGTATCTCCGCACGCTCCTTCCGGAAGGCATGCGGCTGAACATTCTGGAGATTGCGTGCGGCACCGGCGAGGACGCCGTCTGGTTCGCCCGGAAGGGGCACGCCGTGACCGCCACCGACGCGTCGCAACCGATGCTCGACGCGGCGTCCGCAAAGGTCGCCGCCGAAGGACTCCGCACGTTGGTGCAGCTCCGGCTTCTTCGTGCCGAAGAGATCATCGCCGCCCGGGCCGGAGAGCCGTACGATCTCCTCTTTTCGAATTTCGGCGGCCTGAACTGCCTCTCCCCTTCGGCGCTCGGCCGGCTCGCGCCGGATCTCCGCACGCTGTTGAAGCCGGGAGGAAGGCTCGTCGTCGTCGTCATGCCGCGCTTCTGCGCGTGGGAGACGCTTTACTTCCTCCTCAAGGGCGACCTTGCGAACGCGTTCCGGCGCCGATCATCCGGCGCGGTGCGTGCAAACCTCGGAGGCGCGCACGTCGCGACCTGGTACCACTCTCCTCGGTCCCTCGCGAAGCTCCTCGGACCATCGTTCCGTCTCGCCGAGTGCAGGCCCGTCGGGCTCTCCATTCCCCCGTCGTACCTCGAACCGTTCATCGCCGCGAGGCCGAGAGCTTTCCGGGCGCTCGCCGCGCTCGACCGCGGTCTATCCGGCTGGACGTTCCTGGCCTCCGCGGCGGACCACGCGCTCCTCGACTTCGAGGCGAACCCGTGACGGTCCTTTTGACGCACGGATATTTTCTCGCGGACGACGCCGCCGAGCAGCGGGTGATGAAGCCCTATCCTCCGCTCGGGATCCTCTACATCTCCGCCTACCTTCGCTTGCACGGGATCGAGAACGAGGTGTTCGACACGACGTTCTCGAAGCGCTCCGCGCTCGAGGAACACATCCTCCGCACAGCCCCTGTTGTGGTCGCGCTCTATATCAACCTCATGACGAAGATCTCCGTACTCCGGATCATCCGCTTCATCCGGAGCCAGCCGTCGCTCGCATCGACGCGGATCATCCTCGGCGGCCCGGAGGTCCGGGCGCATGTCACGGAACTCCTCGCTCACGGCGCGGATGCCGTCGTCATCGGAGAAGGAGAGGCCACCGCCCTCGAGCTCATCCGTTCGCTCGAGTCCACCGGCATAGCGGGACTCGACGCCGTCCACGGGATAGGATTCCGGTCCTCATCCGGCGAGCTCGTCGTGACGCCGGAGAGAACGCTCCTGAAGAACCTCGATGAACTCCCGCTTCCCAACCTCGCGGGCATCGACATCGGCGCCTACCAGCGTGTGTGGAAGGAGCGCCACGGCCGGAGCGCCATTTCAGTGAGCACGATGCGCGGATGCCCGTACACCTGCAAGTGGTGCAGCCGGGGCGTCTACGGCCTGACATACCGCCGGCGCTCGCCCGACGCCGTCGCGCGTGAACTGAAGCTCCTCGTCCGGCAATACAACCCCGACACCGTCTGGTTCGTGGACGACGTCTTCACGATCAGCCATGAGTGGCTCTCCGGGTTCGCCGAGGCGCTCCACCGTGAACAGGTCTCCGTTCCGTACGAGTGCATCACCCGGGCGGACAGGATGAACGAACAGGTCGTCCGGCAGCTCAAGGCATCGGGGTGCTACCGGGTCTGGATCGGCGCGGAGAGCGGGTCGCAAAAGGTCATCGACGCGATGGACCGTCGGGTGAAGGTCGGACAGGTCCGGGAGATGATCGGGCTCTGCAAGGATCACGGCATCGAGACCGGGACGTTCATCATGCTCGGCTACCCCGGAGAGACGGAAGAGGACATCGAAGAGACGATCCGGCACCTGAAGAGCTGCTCGCCGGATCTCTTTACGATCACGGTCGCGTATCCCATCAAGGGGACGGAGTTCTTCGAGGAGATCGAAGCGCGGATGACCGGGGCGTTCGACTGGGAGACCCAGACCGACCGCCAGCGGGAGTTCACTCGGACCTACCCGCGCCGCTACTACGACTTCGCCGTCCGGCGCGTCGTGAACGAGATGGCGTTCCACACCGGCCGGAGCGCCCTCGTGAGCAAATCCAAATCGATCGCCGCCAAGGTCTGCATGTGGTGGATCCGGATGGCATCGTGACGGAAGCCGCGCGCGCGCTGAACGCACAGTTGCATATCCTCATCGTCTCGCCCGGCTTTCCGGCGAACGAAGCGGACGACACCTGCATCCCCGCGCTCCAGGAATACCTCCGGGCGTTTGTGACTGCGTACCCCGGGGTGCGCGTCACGGTCATCGCCCTCCACTATCCGTTCACGACAGTTCCCTACCGTTGGCACGGGATCGACGTCCTGCCGCTCGGCGCCACCAACAGTCTGCTCAAGAAGCCGTTCCTTTGGTACCGCGCCATCCGGCATGCGCGCTCGGTCCACCGAGCCCATCCCGCCAACGTCGTCCATTCGTTCTGGCTCGGCGAGAGCGCGGTCGTCGGGTCGTTCGCCGCGGACCGGATCGGAGCGTTGCACGTCTGCACGCTCATGGGACAGGAACTGCGGCACATGAACCGGTACGCCTCGTTCCTCCGGAACGGCCCGACGCGATTCTTCGCGCTGTCCGCGTTCCAGGAGAAGGAGTTCGAGCGGCGGATGGGACGGCGCTCCGACGGCATCATTCCCTGGGGCGTCGACGCAGCTGCGGCCGCGGGCCCTGAGCCGTCCCGGGACGCTTCCGGACGGGAGATCGACCTGCTCGGCGCCGGCTCCCTCATCGCGGTGAAGAACTTCCGTCTGTTCATTCAGACGGCAGCCGCGATCGCCCGGAAACGTCCCACTCTGCGGTGCGTCATCGCGGGAGAGGGCCCCGACCGGCCGGCGATCGAGGCGCTTATCCGGGAGAACGGATTGGAAAAAAGTGTTACATTGACCGGTATGATCCCCCGCCGCGAGGTCCTCGCGCTCATGCGCACTAGCAAGATCCTCCTCCATCCTTCCGAGTACGAAGGGTTCGGGTACGTCTTCGCCGAGGCGCTCGCGTGCGACATGGAGATCGTGTCGTTCGACGTCGGGGCGGCCCGGCCGTCTCCTCGGTGGCAGGTCGCCCGGAGCGAGGAAGAGCTGATTTCGTGCACGGAACGCGCGCTCGACGCTCCGTCCGGCCTTTCCCCCCTGCGTCTCTTCCCCGTCGAGGAGACGGTCGTCCGGTACGCGGCCGTCTACGGCATCGACGCCCACGGAGGGACGCGATGAAGGGCGTCATCCTCTTCAACCCGAGAAGCGCTCTCTCGAAGCACAGCATCCCGAACTCCGTCCTCCAGGTCGCCGCCGCGATCGATGGAAAACGCGACTACGTGTTCGTCGACGGGAACCGCGAGCGCGATCCCTGGATTGCGATCGACACGTACCTTGCCACCGGCGGCTTTGACGTCCTCGCCACCACCGTCATGCCGGGCATGCAGCTCCAACAGGCGATCCCGCTCACCCGGAGGGTCCGCGAGCGTTATCCGCATGTGGTCAACATCTGGGGGGGGTATTTTCCCTCCAACCAGTACCGGACCGTCCTCGGCTCGGGCGTCGTGGACTACGTCATCAACGGGCCGGGGGACGAGGCGTTTCCCCTCCTCCTCGACGCACTCGAGACCGGGAGCGATCCGCAGGCGGTGAAGAACCTGATCTTCCTGCGGAACGGCTCGTTCGTCGCCACACCGAAGGCCGAACTCCTCACCCAGGACGACCTCCCTTCCCTTCCGTACGAGACGCTCGACCGATTCTACCCTCTCGACGGGTATATCCGGAAGACATTCCTCGGTTCGAAGACCGTCGCATACCACTCGAGCGTCGGATGCCCCTTCACCTGCTCCTTCTGCGCCGTCGTGCCGATCTACGAGGCGGGCTGGAAGGGGAAGTCGGCCGCGCGGATCTACCGCGACATCCGCCACCTCAAGGACCGGTACGGCGCTGACGCGATCGAGTTCCACGACAACAACTTCTTCGTCTCCGAGAAACGCACCGCCGAATTCGCCCGCCTCGTACGGGAGGACGGCATGCGCTGGTGGGGGGAGGGGCGCATCGACACGATCCACCACTACAGCGACGCGTCGCTCGCGCTCATGCGCGAAGCGGGATGCCGGATGATCTTCTTCGGAGCGGAGACCGGAAACGACGCGATCTTGAAGCAGATGGACAAAGGGGGGACGCAGACCGGGAAGCAGATCGAGGCGTTCGCGCGCCGGATGAAGGAGTTCGACATCATACCGGAGTATTCCTTCGTCCTCGGGCTTCCGGGGAGGTCGCCGGACGACGTACGGCGGCAGATCGGCGAGGACATCGAGTTCATACGGCGCATCAAGGTGATCAACCCGGAAACGGAGATCATCATCTACGTCTACAGCCCCGTCCCGACCGAAGGGTCGGAACTCTACGAGCTCGTCCGGGCCTCCGGGTTCCGGTTCCCCGAGCGGCTCGACGACTGGCTCAGCCCGGAATGGGAGGAGTTCGATCTTCGGAAGAATCCTCTGACACCCTGGCTGACGCCCGACATGGTCGACACGATCAAGAACTTCGAGACCGTGCTCAACGCGCGGTTTCCGACGGTCTCGGACTTCAAGCTCACCCCTTTCCAGCGCTCTGCCATGAGGACGATCTCCTCGCTCCGGTACGGGTCGAAGCTCTACCGCGCCCCGTACGAGCTCAAGGTCCTCCAGAAGTTCTGGCTGAAGTACCGGAGGCCCGAAGTGGAAGGTTTTTACAATGAATGACGGACACTGAACCATGGGACGATTCAAACTGACGCTCGAATACGAGGGCACCCGCTACAGCGGCTGGCAGATCCAGAAGAACGCCCGCACCGTCCAGGGGGACCTCCTTGCCGCGATGCGCGACCTCTTTCAGACGACGGAGATCGAGCTCTACGGTTCCGGCAGAACCGACGCCGGCGTGCACGCCTTGCGCCAGGTCGCGCATCTTGACGTCGCCACGATGCTCGCGCCGGAGATCATCCGGAAGAAGATCAACGACGAGCTCCCCGCCGACATCAATATCATCGAGGTGGAGAAGGCCCCGAAGACCTTTCACGCCCGGCACGACGCCGTCGCCAGAAGCTACCTCTACCAGATCTCCCGGCGCCGGACGGCGCTCGGGAAGCGGTTCGTCTGGTGGATCAAGGACGAGCTCGATCTCCGCGCGATGGAGGATGCGGCGCACCTCTTCGCGGGGATCAAGGATTTTCGGTCCTTCACCGCGGACGACCCCGAGGAAAAATCGACGAAGGTTCAGCTCGAACCGATTGAGATGGCGGAATCCGGGGATCTGATCCTCATACGGATCGTCGGTTCGCACTTCATCTGGAAGATGGTGCGGCAGATCGTCGGCGTCCTGGCGGAGGTCGGCCGCGGCGACCTCCCCCGCGGCGCGATCGAACGGTTCCTCGCGGCCGATTCCGACGCGCCGGCGAAATTGACCGCGCCCCCATCAGGCCTCTTCCTGGAACGCGTCTACTACCCGGGCGACGCGAGACTCGACCGCCTCGAGCCGCTCATCAATCTCAATTCGGAAAGGCTCCGCAGGTGAACCCGTACGCCCTTGTGATCCTCGCGGCGCTTTTCGCGGAATACGCCGTCCATCTCTTCGCGGAGGCGGCAAATCTGAAGACGCTCGGCGAACCGGTGCCGGAGGAGTTCCGGGACATCTATGATCCGGCGGCCTACCGCCGGTCGCAGGAGTACACCAGGACGAAGACCTACTTCGGGATCCTCTCGTCGACGCTCTCCCTCGCGGCGCTGCTCCTGTTCTGGCTCGCCCGGGGCTTTCCGCTTCTCGACGCGTTCGTGCGCAGAGCGGGCTGGGGGGAGCTCCCCACCGGGCTCCTCTTCATCGGTGCTCTCGTCGTCCTCCGGTCGGTGTTCTCGCTCCCCCTGTCGGTCTATTCGACGTTCGTCATCGAGGCCCGATTCGGGTTCAACCGGACGACCGTAGGAACGTTCATCGCCGACATCGTGAAGGGGACGCTCCTCGGCCTCGTCATCGGCGGGCCGCTCCTCGCGCTCGTCCTCTGGATCTTCATGAACGGGGGAAGCGCCGCGTGGCTTGGCTGCTGGGCCGCGGTCACGGTCTTGACGCTCGTCATCCAGTTCGTCGCCCCCACGTGGATCATGCCGCTGTTCAACAAGTTTGCCCCCATCGAGGAAGGCGGGCTGAAGGGCGCGATCCTCGCCTATGCGGAGAAGGTACGGTTCCCCCTCCAGGGCGTCTACGTCATGGACGGGTCAAAACGGTCCAGCAAGTCGAACGCGTTCTTCACCGGGTTCGGGAAATACAAACGCATCGCGCTCTTCGACACGCTCATCAAGAAGCATTCTGTCCCCGAACTCGTCGCCGTCGTGGCGCACGAGATCGGGCACTACAAGAAGCGCCACATCCTCAAGGGGATGGCGGTGAGCATCCTCCACTCGGGACTCATGTTCTACCTCCTGTCGGTCGTCCTCACGCGCCAGGGACTCTTCGACGCGTTCTTCATGGACGCATCTCCCGTCTACGCCGGGCTCGTGTTCTTCGGGGTACTCTTCACGCCGGCGGAGTTCTTCGTCTCCCTCGGCATGCACCTCCTCTCCCGGAAGCATGAGTTCGAGGCCGACCGCTACAGCGCGGAGACGACGGGAGCGCCGGGAGAGATGGTGGGCGCCCTCCGGACCCTGTCGGTCGACAACCTGTCGCACCTGACGCCGCACCCCTTTTACGTCTTCCTCCACTATTCGCACCCGCCGGTGCTTGAGCGGATCCGCGCGCTCCGCCAGACAGGCGCGACCTCCTCCACGACCAAAGACTGAGAACCCCATGCGCACCTACCGCATACCGCAGACCACGACAGATGTCTCTCGGATCGCCTACGGCTGCATGAACATCGGCGGATCATGGGACCGCAGTCCGCTCACGGACGCGGAGATCTCGCGCGCTTCGCGCGCCGTCCACGCCGCACTCGAGGGAGGCATCACGCTTTTCGACCACGCAGACATCTACTGCAGAGGCAAGTCCGAGGAGGTCTTCGGCGCCGTCCTGCGCTCCTCGCCCGGACTCCGTGCGAAGATGGTGCTCCAGTCGAAGTGCGGCATCCGCGTCGCGGGCGATCCCGTGCCGGGGCTACCGGGGCGATATGACTTCAGCGCCGGGCACATCCTCGCGTCGGTCGAGGGGAGCCTCCGCCGTCTCGGGACGGAGACGCTCGACGTCCTCCTCCTCCACCGTCCCGACCCCCTCGTCGAGCCGGAGGAGGTCGCGCGCGCGTTCGACGCGCTCCACCGCAGCGGCAAGGTCCGCTCCTTCGGCGTGAGCAATCACACGGCGGGGCAGATCGAGCTCCTTCGGAGCGCCGTGGACCAGCCCCTCGTCATCAACCAGGTCGAGCTCAGCCTCCTGCACCACCACCTCGTCAACGAAGGGGTCATCGCCGACAGGAACGAGGCGGGCTCCCCGCGCGCCGAAGGGACGCTCGACTATTGCCGGCTCCACAACATTCTCATCCAGGCCTGGGCGCCCGTCGCCGGAGGTCAGCTCTTCGATCCCGCGCCGGACGCCGAAGGGCGCGTCCGCGCCGCGTCGGAGCTCGTTGCCGCGATGGCGGCGGAAAAGGGAACAAGCAGCGAAGCGGTCGCCCTTGCGTGGCTTCTGCGTCATCCCGCGCACATCCAGCCGATCATCGGCACGACGCAGCCGGGGCGCATCGCGGCGAGCTGCCTCGCCGATGGCGTCGAGCTCTCCCGCGAGGAATGGTACGCGCTCTTTACGGCCGGGCGCGGCGCGAAGGTGCCGTAATGACGCCCGCGCGGGGTTGTAGCTTCCCGTTCTATTGCGTAGATTGTCGCTGTCACGATTCTTGCTGAAAGGGAACCCGGTTAGCCCGCGCGGCCGGTTGAATATGAAAGGTCGGTCCGTGGACACGAAGAATCAGATGAACACCCCGGCGGTGCACGACCTGGCGGACCTCCTCCAGTACCAGGAAGGCTCCGTCGTGAGTCGGGTCCTCATGAAGAACGCCGGTGGAAACGTCACGCTCTTTGCATTTGACGCAGGCGAGGGTCTCAGCGAGCACACCGCCCCCTTCGACGCGCTCGTCACGCTCATCGAAGGCGAGGCGGAGGTCGAGATCTCCAAGATACCCTACCGCCTGACGGCCGGACAGACGATCACGATGCCCGCCAGCGAACCTCACGCCCTCCGGGCGATGAAGCGTTTCAAGATGCTCCTGGTCATGCTGCGCGCCTGACCTGCTCTCACCCCCTTTCGTTCCCTCCTTTAGGGCGACTTTTTACCGCTCCGCCTGTTTTTTATAATAAAAATGAGTACCTTTAAGGAGAGAGTTGGTCATTTCTCCATCAATTTTGCGGAATTTCACGATGAGTGGATACCACCACACGTTTCATATACCTGTTATGGGAACCGGGCATTCGATCGACACGCCGATCCGTGTCGCCCCGCTTGGCATCTCCTCCGTCATCTCCCTCGTCGACGACCTCCTGCTCGAAAAGATCCGCCGGCATTATGTCGCAGAATTCAAGCTTTCCGATCCGCCGATTCCGTGGAACGTCGAGGACGGCCGCGCGAAGCGCGTGACGGCCTACATGGAGACCGTGCAGAAGATCGTCCAGATTAAGTTCGAAGCGCTGAAACGGCTCCCGTTCTTCGCCAACAACGACAAGAAGAAATATTTCGACCTCCTCCCGGACACCGCGCCCCTGAAACAGGCGTACGAGCGGCTCCTGCAGATGGCCGCAGGAAAGGAACGTTCCGCCCTCGAACAAAGCCTGACACAACAGATGACACCGGGTTCCATCGGCGTCAACATCATGGTCAAGCTCGATAAGATGAACTACGCCGCCGCCGGGTCGCTCCTGAGCGAGGAGTTCAGCGACGCGAAGTCAGCGCTCCGCGGCTACGCAAACAGCAGCCTTGCTTCCAGCATCATTTTTTCCGCCGGCATCAACCAGACGCTCTTCAGCTACATGACGAACTTCCGTGACTTCTACAGGGACGCCACGGGGAACATCAAGAAGAAGATCATCCTCAAGGTGAGCGATTTCCGCTCGGCCCTCATCCAGGGGAAGTTCATGGCGAAGAAAGGGCTCGAAGTGCACGAGTTCCGCATCGAGTCGGGCCTGAACTGCGGCGGACATGCGTTCGCTTCCAATGGTGAACTTCTTCCCACGCTCCTTCAGGAGTTCAAAGAGAAACGGGATCTTCTCGTCGCGGAGTTTCAGCCGATGATCGAACGATTCTACACGGAAATGGGCTGGGACTATCCCGAATCGGCGAAGCAGCACCGCCCGCTCATCACCGTTCAGGGCGGCATCGGCACGCACGGCGAGGTCCGCCGGCTCCGAGAGGATTTTGAAATGGACCTCACCGGCTGGGCGAGCCCGTTCCTTCTCGTCCCTGAGGCGACCTGCGTCGATGACACGACGCGCGAGCTCCTCCGCCAGGCGAAGGAACAAGATCTCTACCTGAGCGACGTTTCACCGCTCGGCATTCCGTTCAACAATGTCCGGAAGTCGGGCTCCGAACTCTGGACGAAGGCGCGGATCGAGGCGGGAACGCCGGGATCCCCCTGTCCGAAGAAATTTCTTGTCTCCAACGTCGAATACACGACGCGGCCGATCTGTCCCGCCTCCTCGGAGTATCAGGAACAGAAGCTCCGCGAGATCGATGGACTCGACATTCCAGACGTGGAGAAGCGTTACAAGAAGGCAATGGTCATGGAGAAGACCTGCATCTGCGACCATCTCGGCAATGGCGCGCTCATCGCACTTGGTATCGAAGAAGAGCGAAATTCCCCCCAGTCGATCTGTCCCGGTCCGAACATCGCCTGGTTCGACCATATCTATACGCTTCAGGAGATGGTCGACCACATCTACGGACGGGGCAAGTCGCTCGTGCCGCCGGAGCGCCCGCATATGTTCGCCAAAGAGATCGTCATGTATGTCGACTACTTCGAGAGGCTCGTGGAACGGTGCGGATACACGCCGCGCGAGATCAAGACGCTCCGGGAATTTGCTGCGAACATGGAAGAGGGGATGGCGTTCTGCCTGACGATCGCCGGGCGGAAAGCGTACCCGGACGAGAACCTCGCCTCGATCCCTCCCTGCGTGGAGCAGGAACGGGGACGCATGCGCGACATCGTCGCGCGGTTCGAGGCCCACATTGAACAACTTACCGGAGCCGCCGTCAGCGCCTAGGTCACGCGGGGCGGCTCACTGCTCAATCCCAAGCTGGAGCAAGAGTTTGTAGAAGTTCGTTCGAATCACCCCCATACACCATCGCCGCCTCCGCCACGGAGGCGGTCCCACAACGCGTGTTCGATGACTCCTCCAGGAACTCCGCCTTACGGCATGACGTATCTATCGTCGCCCCCCCCCGCAAGGACCACCTGCCCGTGAATGACGTTCTCGAGTCCCCTGACGTTGCTTGCTTCGGATACTGTTCCAGAACATCAAGACTTCCCTCGAAAAGCGCGGCGCGGGGAGCGGCGGCGGAGCGATCAAATGATCGCAGGAAGGATCTCAGGAGCGGATATCGACGTCGTTCGGAAGTTCGTTCGTGTCGTCCGCCTTGCGCGGGAAGTGCTGCTGCAGAACGGCGCCCACCCGGGAGATGGCACCGACCAGACCGTCGAGATATCGTTCCTCCTTGAAGGAGGAAGCGATGAACTGCGCGATCTCGTCCCACGTCGCCTGGTCGACGCGCTCGTTGATGCCTTTGTCGGCGACGATCCGGAACTTCCGTTCTCCGAGGAGAAGGAAGAGCAGGACGCCGGTGGCGTCCTTTGTCTTCTCCATCCCCAGACGGTGGAAATCGCGGTGAGCGACCTGTTCGAGCGTGAGGTTGCGTTCGCTCCACCGGCGGCGGCGGACGACGCTGACGCGGATCTCGCCGCTCGTGGTACGCTCCACCTCGCCGATCTTCACCGCGATGATCTTGAGGTCGGAATGCGAGAGGTATTTCTTCAGGAATGTCTGCATGGTCGTCTCCTCACCAGCTGCCGCTCGATCCGCCGCCGCCAAAGCTCCCGCCGCCGCCGCTGAAACCGCCGCCGCCGAAGCCCCCTCCCCCGCCGAAACTCCCACCGCCGAGACCGCCCCAGACGCCGCCGGAACCGACATAGCGGCGGCCTCCGCGCAATCCCCGGAGGAGGATCGACAGCACGATCATGATGATGATGACAAAGAGCGGGTTGGAGCGTTTCTTGTTCGACCCTGCGCCGGGGCCGTCTCCGGTGAACTCTCCCTTCGTCGCCGCGAAGATGCTGTCCGTACCGGCGTTGATCCCGTCATAGTAGCTCCCCGCGCGAAAGCGCGGGGCAACGATGTTCCGAATGATCTGGTTGCTGATCGCATCGGGAAGGGCGCCTTCGAGTCCGTAGCCGACCTCGATGCGCATGTTGTGGTCATCCTTCGCGATGACGAAGAGGACGCCGTTGTCGCGTCCTTTCCGGCCCAGTTTGTTCGCTTCCGCGACGCGGAGGGTATACTCCTCGATCGGCTCCTCCCCCGTCGTCTTCACCATGAGGACGACGATCTGGTTGGAGGTCTGCTGCTCGAAGCGTTCGAGTTTCAGGTTCAGGGAACGCAGCTCGACCGGGTTGAGCGTCTCGGTCAGATCCGTGCACCGCTGCCCGACGATGGGGACCTCGTCGGTGCGCGCAATGACGAGCGCTGCAGCGACGAGGATGAGCAGCAGCAGGGATTTCATCGGTGATAACACGGCGCCCTAGAACTTCACTTTCGGGGCATGTTCCGCCCCGGCGTCGGCCTGGAAATACTGCCGCTGCCCGAAGCCCATGAATCCCGCGATAAACGAGGCGGGGAAGGTGCGGACGCGCGTGTTGTAATCCTGAGTGACCTCGTTGAACCGCTTGCGCTCGACGGCGATCCGGTTCTCCGTTCCTTCGAGCTGCGCCTGGAGCTGGAGGAAGTTTTCGTTCGCTTTCAGCTGCGGGTAATTCTCCGCGACGGCGAGAAGCCGGGAGAGAGCGGACGAAAGGCCGGACTGCGCCTCCTGGAACTGCTTGAAGGCCTGAGGATTGTTGAGCACTTCCGGCGTGACCGTGAGCTTGCCGACGCTTGCGCGCGCTTCCGCTACCTGCGTGAAGACGTCGCTCTCGTGGGTCGCATATCCCTTGACGACCTCGACGAGGTTCGGGGTGAGGTCCGCGCGACGCTGGTACTGGTTCTGCACCTGGGACCAAGCGCTGTTCACTCCTTCGTCGAGGCCGACGAGCCCGTTGTACACGCCGGTACCCCAGCTGAAGAGGCTGAACGCTATGAAGAGGATACCGCCGAGAACGGCGAGAATGATGATGGTACTTCGTTTCATCGGGAAAGACCTTTCAAAATATTGAGGATTTGCGCCAACAATGGGGCCATGTTCTACAAACGTAACCAAAAATCGGGAGTGAAGCAATCAGGAGGGGGTGCTCTGCGGCAGTCGGCGGGCGGGGCAAAAAAAAGCCCGGGGGACTCCCCGGGCTCTCTGTTCCGGCATCTGGGAGGGTCGCTTGTCTACTGAGCGTCCAGGCTGCCAGGAGAAATACGTTATTCGTCCAGCATCATTCCTTCGACGTTTTCCATCGACGTGATACCTGCCTTCACGAGATTGATCGCGGACTGTTTCAGGGTCTGCATGCCGCTTGCAAGCGCATGCGTCCGGAGCGCGTCCTCGTCAATGAAGTCGCGGGACTTCAGGATGATCTTGCGCATTTCCTTCGTCATGGCAAGGGCCTCGAATATTCCGACGCGTCCGCGGTAGCCGCGAATGCAATGGACGCAGCCGGCAGGGCGATAGAATTTCGTCGCCTCGATCTCCTGCGGAGTGAACCCGCATTCGATCATGAGGTCGTAGTCGAGGTTCTCATCGACCACCTTGCACCGGTCGCAAAGCTTTCGGATGAGCCGCTGCGCCACGACGATGTTGATCGTGTAGGCGAGGAGGAACGGCTCGATGCCCATGTTATAGAGACGCGTGATGGCGCTGATAGAGTCGTTCGTGTGCAGGGTCGAGAAGATGAGGTGACCGGTGTTCGCGAGCTTCACGGCGATCTCCGCCGTGACCTTATCGCGCATTTCTCCGACCATGACGACGTCCGGATCATGGCGAAGGAGACCTCGCAGAGCGCCTTCAAAGTCGAGCTTGTGGTTGAGCTTCACCTGCCGGCAGCCTTCGATGAGGTATTCAACCGGGTCCTCGATCGTGATGATGTTGATGCCTGGATCCATGATCGTCTGGAGGGCCGCGAGCTGGGACGTCGACTTACCGCTTCCTGTCGGACCCGTGAAGATAATGATCCCCTGCGGCTTGCGCACCGCCTTGAGGAAGATGTCGCGGGTGGCGCTCGGCATGCCGAGCGAATCGATGCCGTTGGCGGCGTCGGCGCCGCGGAGGATACGAATAACGACGGATTCGAGCTTGGACCGGAGGTCGGTGCTGTAGATCGGCATCGTCGAGAACCGGAAACGGATCAGCTTGTTGTCGACCATGCGCTGGGCAAAGCCGTCCTGAGAAAGGAATTTCTCGAACCGGTCGAGGTTCTTCGCGCGATCCTTGATGACGGTGATGACGGCTTCCGCGCGGACGTCGGTGATGGCGCTCCAGAGGGAGAGCCGGCCGTCGATGCGGAAGTGAAACTCCGTTCTTGTCGTGCTTTTCGGGATGACGTGGACGTCGCTCGCGCCGGTGCGCACGCCGTCAACGAGCACGGCGTCGACGACCTCATTGAGTTTGCCGCGCCCGATCTCGTCTTCGAGCGACTTCTCCATCTCCTTTTCCGACTCCTCGCTCGACATTTCGACGAGGCCATCCCCGTCGTTCAGGCCGAGCTGCTTCGCCCCCTGATCAAAGGCGAGCTGGCGCCAGAGTTCGTTCCAATGAACGAAGTCGACATGCTTGATCTCGTACTTCGGAAAGTTGAACCCCCGGGCGACCGTATGGACGTCTGGATGCGTCGTATCGGGCGTGATGACGACGAGCTTGTCCTGATCGTTCGTGTAGAATTCCAACGGGAGGATTTTTCGTTTGACGGCCATCTCGTACGTGTTGGCCGGCAGGCCGTTGAGCTGCTGACTGATGAATTGTAGTTTTTCCTTGTTGCCGAAGAACGAAGACGGGTCCAGCGTCTCGAACGAGTAGTAAGCGGCGACGGCCCGGAAGATGGTGTCGCGGTCTGCATTGAGGTCGTCGACGAGGATGTCGATGATGCGCCGTTTGTCCGGCTTGCTCTTCTGGATCTCCAGGGCGGAGTCCATCAATTCTTTTGTGACCACGCCGCGGTCGACGAGGATCTGGTTCAATCGGGGTGACTGCGCCTTTTTCGCTAACCCGTCATCCAAGACATCCGACCCGTCCGCGCGCCTGACGAGCGGTACCGGCTGTTTGCCGATCTTCGTGTCCTCAAAGAGAAGTCTTTCAGGCTGGCCGTCCGGCTTTTTGGGGCCTGCGGTCGTCGCATTCGAAAATCCGAGCAGGAAGTTCTTCTTCCTCCCCGGGTCGTTGGTCATAGACATATTTCCCTCGTCGTGTTGATGAAGAATAGACGTGACCCTTTTTCAAGAAGAATCACATCAGGAAAATACATCGGTGCGGGCGAGAACTCCGTGACCGGAGACAAGGGGTGTGATGCAGAGCAAGCACGTTGGGGGCAGGGGGTGAAATTAGGCGGGATTCGCCGTATCAACGCATCTGCGGAGGCAAGATATCACTCTATATAGACAACGGGGACACCGGGCGATCGGGCCGGGGCAACTACATTAGTGCTTCTGCATGGAATCCTTCATTTCCGAAGCCGATTCAAGCAGTTTCTGAGCCTCGTACGCCTGCAGGTCGCGTATGGTGTTGTGAATGCGCTGCATGGCGCCGTCTATCCTGTCGAGCCACCGGAGGATCTCCTTGTCGGACTCAAAGCGCCGCCGGATCTCCTGCGTCGTAACGGAGATGATCGCGAGGGGGTTGTTCACGTTGTCCTGGAGGAGCATCGTGATGTCTTTGATGAGCGTGCCGTAGATCTGCTGCCGGTCCAGGACCCGTTCGACGTTATGCCGTTCTTCCCGCTCCTGCTCGTTGGACTTGCGCATCTTCTGGACCTGGAGGAACGCGGCGGCCGCGAGCCAGAGGAAAAAGAGCGAATCGAACTGCATCACGTAGTCGAGTAACGTCTGCCGTTCGGCGTGATGTTTGAAGAAGTTGAATGACGTGAGGAGGTAATAGAGGTAGATCACGATCGCCGCGAGGATAGCGGGATACTTTTCGGCGAGTTTCTTCGCGGCAAGGAGCCATTTCTTGAACAGATCCATCATCACAGTCTCTCTCTCTAGTTTGTTGAATTCACGCTGCCATGCAGCGCGGCACAGATATCGCACGGACAGGAGGAACGCAGCCGCTCCCAGGTGTAGATCCCCGTGGAGTGGCCGTCGCCCCAGGCGCACTGCATGGCGTACGAGCCGACGAGGGATAGATCCCGGAGATCGTACCGGCCCGGCGTCGCCTTGTCGGCCGGCGCTGGGACATACGTATGGAGGAGCACCGTCTCCCCTTGGCAGCCCGCGCAGGGACACTGGTCCCGAAGCTGCCCGAGCGTGAATCGGCTGTCGTGTCCGTCGTCCCAGATCAACTGGAGTTCGGTGTCGCCGATCTTTTTGATGCTTTTCGGTCCCATGATCAGTCTTTCCCAGCCCGTATCTTCGAGAGCTTGATGAGGGCGTTCCAGACGGGGGTATCGACCGGCATGACAGAGAGCCGCGGCAGCCGCACAAGCTCAAAGGACGCGAACTGCTTCATGCCTTTGATCTCGGCGAAGGACACGTTCCGCTGAAGTTTCTCGCCGGGACCGATGTCGACGACGACGAGCTTGGGATCACCGGCTTTCGGGTCGGCGTAGGGGTTCGCGGTGACCTCCGCGATGCCGACGAGAGCCTTCTCGTTCCCGGTATGATAGATGAACGCCCGGTCCCCTTTCTTCATCAAGCGGATGTACCGGAGCGCCAGGGCGTTCGTCACCCCATCCCAGACCGAGGCGCCGTCCCGGACGAGGGTCTCGTACGAGTAGGTTGAAGGTTCGGTTTTCATAAGCCAATATGCCATCGAATCCCTGCTGTTTGTCACAGCGTTCGGTAAAAAAGGTCAATAATACCGCCAAATTCATGAGAAGAATACAAAAACCGACGTTGAGAAGCAACATGAGGCGTGACCCCCAACGCGCGCGACCCCCGACGCGCCTTGAATAATCGTCTCCCATGTGTTACCTTGTCATCATGACCAATTCGTCCAGGTTCCTCGTTCTCCGCCTCTTGGTCGCCTCCCTCGCCGCCCTCCCGGCGCTCCTTTTCGGCCAGGCGACGGGCGCGGCGCGCCTCCTCGGACACTTTATCTCCCTTACGGGCGGAGCGTATGTGTCCGGCTGCTGGGGCTGGACCGACACGCTCACCGGCAAAGAGTACGCCCTCCTCGGAAACATGAACGGCACGGCCGTCGTGGAGATCACGGACAATAACGCGATCACCGAACGCGCGTTCGTCCCCGGACCAATCTCGAAATGGCGCGAGCTCCAGACCTGGTCGCACTACGCGTATGTCGTCAGCGAAGGAGGCGGCGGTACGCAGATCATCGACCTGTCGTACCTTCCGGACTCCGTACACCTTGTCAAGGGGTTCATCTACACCGACAGCACGAACTCGACGGTCCGCTCCCACACGATTCAGGTCCGCGACGGATACATGTACCTCAACGGAAGCGTCACCTGGGGCGGAGGGAATGGCGTCGTCATCTTTTCGCTCGCCGATCCGGAGAACCCCCTCTTCCTCTCCCGATATTCCGCGGGGCACTACATCCATGACTGCTTCGTGCGGCACGATACGATGTACGCCGCGGCGATCTACGGCGTCGGCGTAGAGATCGTCGACGTGACAGACAAGTCCTTCCCGCAGCTGCTCTATACGATCAGTTATCCCGGTTCCGGCACGCACAATTGCGCGACGACGGCGGACGGCGCGTTCCTCCTGACGACCGACGAGATCAACGCCACGCCCAAGACGCTGAAGATCTGGGACCTGCGCAATCCGCCGAGCTTCCCGAAGGTGGCCGAGTACACCGGCGACCCCACGACGATCGTCCACAATGTCTTCGTGAAGGACACGCTCGCGATCATGTCGTACTACAAGGCAGGCGCGAAGATCGTCGACATCGCGGATCCCGAAAACCCCGTGGAGATCGCCGGCTACGACACCTTCCCGGATTCTCTCGACCAGACCGGAACGTACACCGGCGCATGGTCGGTTTATCCGTTCTTCCCCTCCGGGAAGATCATCATCGGCGACATGGTCTCCGGGCTCTACGTCATCGATCTCGCGGGTGCTGCGACGAGCGTGCCTCCGGAACAGGGTGTACCCGCGCGTTTCACGCTCGAGCAGAACTATCCGAACCCGTTCAACCCGGCGACCGAGATACATTTCGATCTCCCTGGTCCGGGGTTCGTCACGCTGAGGATCTATGACCTGCTCGGCCGCCACGTGAACACGCTCGTCGAGGAAGCGCGGGGCCCGGGGCACTACTCGTCGACGTGGAACGCGGCGAAGAGTCCGAGCGGTGTCTACTATGCGCGTATGACCGCAACCTCCCCGTCGGGGGAACTCCTGTTTCAGTCAACGAAGAAGCTCCTCCTTACAAAGTAGAACCCTCTGAAGGAACGACACATGAACGCCGAAGAACTCCGCGCCGTACAGCAGCCCCTCAAGAGCCGGTACCAGGAAGACCCCGGCGCCGCGCGCATCACTTTGAGGGCGCGCGGGTCGATCGGGGACGGCCTGACCTGCAGCGTCGAGACCGGCAAAGCGCTTGTCGAGGCCGGTCTCCACCCTGCGACCGGCGGTTCCGGCGCAAGCGCCTGCTCGGGGGACCTTCTCCTCCAGGCTCTCGTCGCATGCGCCGGGGTGACCCTCGCCTCGGTTGCCACAGCGTTCGGCATCGTCCTCCGGGATGCGGTCGTCCGGGCCGAAGGCGACCTCGATTTTCGCGGAACGCTCGGCGTGGCGAAGGATGCTCCCGTCGGATTTCAGAAGATCCGGCTCCATTTTGAACTCGACACGGACGCCGCCCCGGAGCTCGTCGCGAAACTCATCAGCGTGACGGAGCGGTACTGCGTGGTGTACCAGACCCTCCGCCAACCGCCTCAGATCGACGTCTCTCAAAGTACGGTCGGGAGCCGGTAGCCCCGGCGTGAGCACCCCCATCCACCAGAAACTTGCTAAGGTCCTACGGAACCTGCCGAACCTCTGGCAGGGGTACAACATCTATGTCAACCGGGATAAACTCCGGCTCATCGAATTGACGTTCCAAGAACTCCAGCCGGCTGCGCGCTCCTTTGCCGACCTCGGCGGCGTGTGGAAGGTCAACGGCGCGTACAGCATGCACGCGGCGAAGCTATTCCCCGTGGAGAAGGGCTGGATCGTGGATACCGATTTCCCCGCCGAGGTGCTCGAGCAGCTCCGCCACTACAGCGCGATCGAGCCGATCCAGGATGATTTTTCGAAGAAGGATGTCGTCGACCGGATCGGCAACGTCGACGTCGTCTTCCTCTTCGACGTCCTGCTCCACCAGGCGAATCCCGACTGGGACGAGATCCTCGAACGGTACGCCGCCCGATGCTCCTGCTTCGTCATCTACAATCAGCAGTACGTCCAAGGACCGGAACCGCTTCGCCTGACGGACCTCCCGTACGAGGAGTATGTCGCGATCGCCTCCGATCACGCCGACGAACTCATCCGGCAGGTATACGGCCATCGGGAGGAGATACATCCGGTCTACCAAAAACCCTGGAAGGACATTCATAATATCACGCAGTGGGGGATCACCGACGAAGCGCTCAGGGCAGCGATGGCTCGGCTGGGGTACAGGGAAGCGTATTTCAAGAAATTCGGCATGTTCGTCGGTCTGCCGGCATTCGAGGAACACGCGTTCGTCTTCGTCCGGCGCTAGGGAGGTTCTGCGGATGCAACCCGCTGTGCACACTATCCGTACAATTCAAGGCCCGGCAGCCGGGATCCCGAAGGGTGTGCTCGCTGCCTTTCCCACGCGTTGTACAGCGAGCAGCCATCACATCAACTCTCACCTCAAATCGAAAGGCGGTCTATGTCACGAGTCATCCATTTTGAGATCCACGCGGAGTCGCCGGAACGGGCGATCACCTTCTACAAGAGCATCTTCTCCTGGGAGATCACCAAGTGGCCCGGCCCGACCGACTACTGGGTCATCAAGACCGGTCCTGACGGCCAGCCCGGCATCAACGGCGGCCTCATTAAGCGGATGGGTCCCATCGACGGCATTGCGGTCATCGCGTACGTCTGCACGATCGACATCGACTCGGTCGACGCGACGGCCGCGAAGGTAAAGGCCGCGGGCGGATCTGTCGTCGTGCCGAAGATGGTCATCCCGACCATCGGGTGGCTCGTCTACTGCAAGGACACGGAAGGAAATATCTTCGGCATCATGCAGGCGGACAAGAACGCCGCCTGAGTCTCTCCGCTTCGCAGGCGCTCGGCGGGCGGCTTGACTCTGCTCGCCGGGCGGCGCAGGAACGACCGTGATCGTCCTGCGCCGTCGCATCATTCCCATCGTTAGTTGCATCTCCCTCGTTTTTTCTCGAAATTGACACCTCTATGTTCGCAGAACTCGCAATACCGTCAGCGGTCGACAAGCTGTTCACCTACAGCATCCCCGAAGAATTCCGACAGAATCTGAAGCCCGGCATGCGCGTGACCGCGCCGTTCGGCAGGCGCACCGTCACGGGGATCGTCATACGCTTGAGCACGCATTCCCCGGTCGTGAAGACCAAGGCGCTCATCGACGTCCTCGACACCGAGCCGGCGATCTCCGAGGACCTTCTGGCACTCACGTCCTGGATGTCCGACTACTACTTCGCTGCGCCCGGCGACGTCATGAAGGCGATGCTCGTTCAGGGCGCGGCGAGGGCGGGAACACGGATGGTAACGCTCACGACAGACGACCCGGATGCGGTCCTCGCGCAGCTCTCCGGCGCCCCGATCCAATCGGAGATCGTCCGCAGGCTTTTGGTGAAGAGCCCGGTGTCGTACACACAGCTTCAATCTCAGCTCGACAAAAAGAACCTCTACGGACCCCTCGTCGAGCTCTCGAAGAAGAACATCCTCCGCATTGAGGAACGACATCCCTTCCAGACGCTCAAAGCGAAGTTCGAACGGACCGTCGAGATCACCGCTGCGACCCGAACGGCGTGGAACGCGTGGCTCGCCTTGCAGATTGGCGGTACGACGGCGAAAAGAACCGCACGCCAGCAGGCGATCATCCAGACGCTCCTACGGAAGGAGCCCGGCGCCGTCTCCGTCGCCGCGCTCCTGACGGAATCGGGCGCACCGCTCTCTTCATTGAAGTCACTCGAGCAAAAGGGGATCCTCACGGTGTCGCAGAGGGAGGTCCTGCGCCGGACCGAATACGACCTCTACGCGTCGTCGCTCGGCGCGCAGAATATCGTGTTGAACGCCCACCAGGAGCACGCGCTCGGAGCCGTGCGCGACGGGCTCACGGCGGGATCGTTCCGTTCGTACCTCCTCTACGGCATCACCGGCAGCGGCAAGACGCAGGTCTACATCGAAGCGATCCGGTACGCCCGTTCACTGGGAAAGACGGCCATCGTCCTCGTCCCCGAGATCGCCCTTACGCCGCAGATCGTCCGGCGGTTCACGTTCCATTTCGGGGACGAGGTCGTGACACTTCACAGCCGGATGTCGATCGGGGAGCGCTACGACGCCTGGCGAAGGACGAAGGAGGGGTCGTACTCGATCGTCATCGGACCCCGGTCCGCGGTGTTCGCCCCGCTGAAGAACCTCGGCCTCATCATTGTGGACGAGGAACACGAGCCGTCGTACAAGCAGTTCGACCAGTCCCCGCGGTACCATGCCCGCGACGTCGCCATCATGCGCGGGTCGCAGGCCAACGCGGTCGTCCTCCTCGGATCCGCCACTCCGTCGCTCGAGTCGTACACGAACGCGCTCGGCGGAAAGCACACGCTCCTCGAGCTCCCCGAGCGCGCCGACAATGCGAAGCTCCCCGTCATCCAGCTGGTCGACATGACCGCGGAACGGCGCAAGAAACTCGACGCGTTCCGCGAACTGCGTCTTGCGGAGTTCAAGGCGGACAAGGAGAAGGCATACCGCGAGAAGAGGAAGTTCGAGTTCGGGGCCGTGTCGGACCTCCTGAAGGAGCATATCGAGGACCGTCTAAGCAGGAACGAGGGCATCATCATCCTCCAGAACCGGCGCGGGTTCTCCCCGTACGTGGGGTGTCCGGACTGCGGCCATGTCGAGATGTGCGACAACTGCAACATCACGATGACGTACCATCAGACCCACGAGCACCTGCGGTGCCATTACTGCGGCCTCGTCCGGCCCGCTCCCGATCTCTGTCCGGAATGCAAGTCGCCGGACGTCGCCTACCGGGGGTTCGGGACGCAGCGGGTGGAGGAGGAACTGCAGAAGCTCTTTCCGCACGCGGTCACGATCCGGATGGACATCGACACGACGTCGAAACGGGGCTCCCACGATGCGATGCTCAGGGCGTTCTCGGAGGGCGAGGCGGACATTCTCCTCGGGACGCAGATGGTGGCGAAGGGCTTGGATTTTTCACGGGTGACGCTCGTCGGCGTGATCTCCGCCGATACGCAGATGCTCCTGCCGGACTTCCGGTCGTCGGAGCGGACGTTCCAGCTCCTGACGCAGGTCGCGGGACGGGCGGGCCGGAGCGCGCTCACGGGCGAGGTGATCATTCAGACCTGCCAGCCGCGCAACGAGACGCTCCAGTTCGTCTTGACGCACGACTTCGCGTCGTTCTACCACCGCGAGATGACGTATCGGGAGGAACTCGCCTACCCGCCGTTCTCGCGTCTCGCGCTCATCGAGTTCAAAGGAACCAAGGACGACGAGGTCATGCGGCATGCGGCGGCGTTCGCGGCGGCCCTCAATGCGCGGCGGCATGCGCTCACCGTTCTGGGACCGGCAGCCGCGGCGATCCAGAAGCTCAAGGGGTCGTACCGGTGGCACGTGGTGGTAAAGGCGTCGAAGAAGGCCGATCCGTCCGGACGGAGGCTGCATGAACTCCTCAAGGCCGCGCTGGACGCATACGGACGTTCCGCGCTCGGCAGAAGCCGCACGGTGAGGTTCAGTCTTGATATGGATCCGCAAGGAATGATGTAGGCGCCGGAAGAGACGCCCCCCTGAAACGCATCAGTCCCGCCTTTTGGGCAGGACTGATCTAGCGAGCAGTGATATTGTCAAGTTCCAACATGTCACACGCGCATGATGTTGTACGCACGCTTTCCTTTTTGCTCCGTTTTCAATTCGAAATTGACGTTGTCTCCCTGAACTAAGATATCCCGAAAACCCGTGCTCTTCACGTTGCTCTTATGAAAGAAGATCTCTTCGCCGTCTTCCGCTGTGATAAAACCAAAGCCCTTCGTTGGATTATAGAACTTTACGGTGCCTTGCGCCATATGCCCCATCTCCTTTAAGATAGATACTCCTACTATAGAAAACCCCAGTCAGTCGTACTGACCGACTGGGGTTTGAATGTCTCAGAAAGTCTTAGATCTTCTGGACGTTTGCTGCCTGTAACCCCTTGGGTCCCTTCTCAACGTCGAACTGGACTTTGTCGCCTTCATTCAAGGTCTTGTAGCCTTCGCCAGCAATGGCCTTGAAGTGGACGAATACATCTTCGCCGTTCTGACGTGAGATGAAGCCATAACCCTTGGCTCCGTTGAACCATTTCACAGTTCCCTGTTCCATGGAATGCATCCTTTCTGTAAATGTGGATAGAAAATGTACCCGAGGCTCGCTGTGGCGGAAGTTGACGGTTTTCCGTGCAACCATCTCCCGCTTAGGCCAGATCTTTTTGGCTTTTTACGCATCGTCATTGCCCGGGATGTTCGCATCAGCACGAACTTCTCTCTCGCTAGTATCATCTTCCGGGAATGCCTTTGCTTGCGATGACAGACCTCGTGGGACGTTCAATGGAGGTTGAACAAGACACGGGGATTACATCTGCAGCTACAACGTAAAAGCGTGGCATCGCCACCCCTTTCAGGAGCCTGTTTAGTCTCCTTAGGGGACAAAAACGGTGTACTGTTGTTTGGCACTACCAAGATACTAAATTTATGTACGCGCGTCAAGAAGATTTTTTCAAATTTATCGTCGAAATTTGACCGTAATCGGTTGTTTTTGTTTCATCTACGGCCATTGATACAAGTGTGTTCACACCCCTGTGGAAAGCGCTGAATTCAGGTCTCACACTTGAAATCAGCTGAATCCAGCAACAAAAACGTTGCTACTTTTCCTCAGAAATGCTCTTTCTGAGCTAATGCAGAGAAGACGTACCCCAGGCCGTACGTTATGGAACGAACGGTTCACGATCGAGCATCCGGCATATCGGCGTCGTACGTGGTGGAACGAAGAGATCCACCCGTCGTCCGTTGCATACAGAAACAGTGCGCAGGGTTACATTCCGGATGGCAGGTGTCTCACATCCGGTACGGCATGGATGATTTTGTCCTGTAAATGATATTCTATTGATGTGAACATGAGAGAGGACCCTATGCCGGTGATACGACCGATCTCCGACCTGAGAAATAAGGCGAACAAAATATCGGATCTCGCCCACAAATCGGGTGAGCCCATCTTCATCACGAAGAATGGCGAAGGAAACATGGTTGTGGTGTCCATGGCACACTCCAGCAAACTTCAACTGAAACTTGACCTGTTCAGCAAACTCGCCGTTGCACAGTTTCAGCGTGCACATGGGGACAAGGGTCGCACATTGTCCGCCGTCATGAAGGACGTCCGCACGCAGATCCACAAGTCGATCTAACTTTACCGACCGCTTTCAGAGGATCGCAGAGGACGACTTCTCGGAGATCACACAGTATATTGCTGCCGACCGCCCCTCTGCAGCCGAAGCGCTTGCTGCAAAGATCGAAAAGAACCTTGAACTTCTCTCCCGTCATTCGGATCTCGGCCGTGCGCCGAAGGAAGAGGGTCTCGCACAACTCGAAGACCGATACCGCGTTGTCGCGAACAACCTCATCTTTTTCGCCATAGAGGTTCAGTCAATCTTCATCCACCGGATACTCCATGACGCTCGAGACTATCTCAATCTCTTCTGAGTCTTTCTGTTGCACGGGGCCCTTCCGTCCATTGTCCGCCGCCGCACTCCGTCACTTCGAAGCGCCAAGAGTTGATTTTTTTTATTATCTTCCCTACAGCATTGCACCTGTATCAGTACTGTGTTCCTTACGAATTACGAACTTCTTGAGCGCGCCATGGAACTCAAAGTCATTACCGTCGAAAAGCCCGCCGATATGAACTTCATCCTCGGCCAGAGCCACTTTATCAAGACGGTCGAGGACCTCTACGAGGCGGTGGTCACCGCGAACGCGAAGATCGAATTCGGGCTCGCCTTCTGCGAGGCATCCGGCCCTTCGCTCGTCCGCCATGCGGGCAACAAGCAGTCCCTCATCGATCTTGCAACGAAGAACGCCAAGAAGATCGGTTGTGGTCACTCCTTCATTCTTTTCATGGAGGGGGGCTTCCCGATCAACATCCTCAACCAGGTGAAGAACCTCGCGGAGGTCTGCACGATCTACTGCGCGACGGCGAATCCGGTCCAGGTGATCGTCGCCGAGTCGGACCAAGGCCGGGGCATTCTCGGCGTCATCGACGGCAATCCGCCGAAGGGCGTCGAAGCGGACACCGACATCGCCGCGAGAAAATCATTCCTCCGCGCCATCGGTTACAAACAATCCTAAGGACAGTTCATGAAGATCGCGATCCTATCGCTCCTCCTCGCCGTTTCCCTCTCCGCGCAGCCAAAGTACAATGCGGCGGTTCCGACCCCGCCGTCGGTCCTCGGCTACGAACTTGGGGACCGGTTCACCTCTCACGGCATGATCGAACGCTACATCCACGCGCTCGAGGCGGCCGCGCCCGACCGGGTACAGGTCATCCCCTACGGAGCGTCGTACGAAGGACGGACGCTCTATCTGGTGATCTTCAGCTCGCCTGAGAATCTGAAGCAGCTCGCATCGATCAAGGCGGGGATCGCGAAACTCGCCGACCCGCGGTCGACGACTCCTGCAGAGGCGGAATCGATCATCAAGTCGAGCCCGGCGATCGCCTGGCTCTCCTACGGTGTACACGGCAACGAAGCTTCTGCCTCCGAAGCGGGGCTCAACGTCATGTACGGTCTCGCCTCCCGCAACGACGACGAGATGACCGCGCTCCTCACAAAACTCGTCGTCGTTGTCGACCCGCTCCTGAACCCCGACGGGCACGAACGATACGTCAATTATGAGGCGACCCGCAGAGGGATCAAGCCGATCGAAGACAAGAACGCCGTCGAGAATAGCGAAGACTCCCCGTCCGGCAGGACGAACCACTATTTTTTCGACCTCAACCGCGACTGGTCCTGGCTGACGCAGCAGGAGAGCCGCTCGAGGATCGCCGCCTACCGCTCCTGGAAGCCGCAAGTGCATGTCGATTTTCACGAAATGGGGTATAACAGCTCGTACTTCTTTTTCCCGGCGTTCAAGCCGATCAACAAGAACTTCCCCGCCTCCACCGTCGAGTGGGGTGATATCTATGGCAAGGCGAATGCCGCAGCATTCGACAAGGAAGGCTGGAGTTACTGGAGCGGCGAGTCGTTCGATCTCTTCTACCCCGGATACGGGGATTCATGGCCATCGCTCAACGGCGCGATCGGCATGACGTACGAGCAGGCGGGCCAGGTCGGCGTGCGGATCAAGCGGAACGACGAGACCATTCTGACCCTCAAGGACCGCCTCCTCCATCACAGCGCGACATCCATGGCGACGCTCCAGACGACGGCGGTGAACCGGGAGAAGCGGCTTCGTGATTTCTACGAGTTCTTCCGCGACGCGATCAGCGAAGGCGCGAAAGGACCTGTCAGAGCGTTCATCGTTCCGCCGGGCGCGGACCCCGCGCGCTCCGCGAAGATGATCTCTCGGCTCCAGATGCAGGGGGTAGAGGTGCAATCGGCGACGAGTTCATTCACCATGGACGGCCTCAGCACCTACTTCACGAAAGGGACCGTCTCCAAGATCTTTCCTGCGGGGACGTACGTCATCCCCCTCGACCAACCTGCGAAACGTCTCATCATGACGCTCATGGAACAGGATCCCATCCTCACCGACACCCTCTTCTATGACATCTCCACCTGGGCGCTTCCGGTCGCGTACGGCGTTGAATCGTACTGGACGGGAAAGGACGTTGCGGCCAGCTTGAAGTCGCCGCAGGTTGCGGTTCCGCCGGAAGGGAGCGTCGTTGGCGGGAAGGCCACCACAGCATACATCCTCCCCTGGAACTCGAATGACGCGATCAAAGCGCTCGCCGCTCTCCTCCAGCAGGACTGCAAGGCGCAGGTCGCGATGAAGGAGATCACCATCAAGGGGGAGAAGTTCAAGAGAGGCTCGATCATCATACCGGTGAACGGCAATAGAGGCGATCTGTACGAGACGGTCCAGAAGCTTGCGAAGACGTACCATGTGACATTCACCTCCGCACAGAGCGGCTACACCGACGGGGGCATCGATCTCGGTTCGGACCGCGTCGTCCGGATCAAGAAGCCACGAATCATCGTCGCGACGAACTCCCCCGTCGGCACGGAGTCCTTCGGGGCGATCTGGTCCATGTTCGACCAGGAGTACGGCATCGACTTCATCCCGATGAAGCTCTCCACGCTCCGCAATGCCGACCTCTCCGGGTACACCGCCATGATCTTCCCCGACGACAACGCCGACGGCAACGGCTACCGGAGCGCGCTCGACTCCGGCGCGGTCCAGCGGATCAAGACGTGGATCGCCTCAGGCGGGACGTTCATCGGCATCGAAGGCGGCGCAGTGTTCGCGACGGCGGATCGCAGCAGGATCTCGGGCGTGAAGATCAAGCAGAAGAAGGACGACGACAAGAAAAAGGACGACAACGAAAAGAAGGACGACAAGGACAAGAAGGAGAAGAAGCTCTCCGACGAGGAGCTCGAGAAGCGAATGACGGTCGAAGAGAAGGAGCATAAACATCGTCTGGAGGAGATCCCCGGCACGATGCTCCGTGTCCAGCTCGACGCGTCCCATCCCCTCGGATTCGGGTACGACGGCACCATCGCGGTCTTCAAGACGTCGTCGACCGTATTCGAGCTGAGTGACCGCGGGTACAACGTCGGCATCTACGCGAAGTCTCCCCGCCTCAGCGGCTATCTCTCCGCCGAGAACGAGAAGAAGATCGAAGATACGCCTTACCTCGTCCACGAGCAGCTCGGCAGCGGCAACATCGTCCTGTTCGCCGACGACCCGAACTTCCGCCTCTTCTGGGACGGATTGAACAAGGTGTTCCTCAACAGCGTGCTCCTCATGCCAAGCATCCGAAACGTGACTTTGTCCGCAGACCAAGAGTGACGGCGATGACGGCACCGAGAGTGATCCGCGCCCCGCGCGGCACGGAACGCACATGCAAGGGGTGGCTCCAGGAAGCAGCCCTCCGGATGATCATGAACAACCTCGACCCCGATGTCGCAGAACGGCCCGAAGACCTCATCGTCTACGGCGGCACGGGCAAGGCTGCCCGAAATTGGGAATGCTTTGACGCCATTGTGAAGAGCCTGCGCAGCCTCGCGGATGACGAAACGCTCCTCGTCCAGTCGGGGAAGCCCGTCGGCGTCTTCCGGACCCACACCGACGCGCCGCGGGTGATCATCTCCAACTCCATGCTCGTCCCCCATTGGGCAACCTGGGATGAATTCCGTAGACTCGAGGCCCTTGGTCTCACCATGTACGGCCAGATGACCGCCGGCAGCTGGATCTACATCGGCTCGCAGGGCATCCTCCAGGGAACCTATGAAACGTTCGCGTCTCTCGCGCAGAAGCACTTTGGCGGGAGCCTCGCCGGAAAGTTCCTCGTCACCGCCGGCCTCGGCGGCATGGGGGGCGCCCAGCCCTTGGCCGCGACGATGAACGGCGCAGCGTGCCTCGCGATCGAGGCCGACCGGGAGCGGATCGAGAAACGTCTCCGGACGCGGTATGTCGACGAGATGGCGGAGACGCTCGACGAGGCGCTCCTCACGCTCATGACCGCGAAGGAGCTCAAGGAACCGAAATCCGTCGCCCTCCTCGGGAACGCCGCAGAGGTGCTGCCGGAGCTCCTCGCGCGCAATATCCGCGTCGACGTTCTCACCGACCAGACCTCAGCCCACGACACCCTCAACGGCTACGTCCCGGCACACATCCCGTACGCGGAGGCGATGGCGCTGCGGGTATCCGATCCCGCGCGCTACATCCGTCTTGCCCGGGAATCGATCAACGAGCACGTCCGAGCAATGCTCGGCTTCCGGAACAAAGGCGCCGTGACGTTCGACTACGGGAACAACATCCGCGGCGAGGCGCTCGCCAACGGCGTCGCCGATGCGTTCGACATCCCCGGGTTCGTCCCGGAGTACATCCGGCCCCTCTTCTGCGACGGCAAGGGTCCGTTCCGCTGGGTGGCCCTCTCAGGCGACCCCGAGGACATCTACCGGACCGACCGCGCCGTCATGGAGACGTTTCCGGACAACGCCCCGCTCTGCCGGTGGATCGAAAGGGCGCAGAAGCAGGTCGCCTTTCAGGGGCTTCCCGCGCGCATCTGCTGGCTCGGCTACGGCGAGCGGGCGGTGATGGGGAAGGTCTTCAACGATCTCGTGGCACGGGGTGAGGTGAGCGCTCCGATCGTCATCGGCCGCGACCATCTCGACTGCGGGTCGGTCGCATCGCCGAACCGCGAAACAGAAAAAATGCTCGACGGCAGCGATGCGATCGCGGATTGGCCGATCCTCAACGCCATGCTCAACACCATCGGCGGGGCAAGCTGGGTGAGCGTTCACCACGGGGGCGGGGTCGGCATCGGGATGTCGATCCATGCCGGCATGGTGATCGTCGCTGACGGAACGCCAGAAGCGGCCAGGCGCCTCGAACGCGTCCTCACGTACGACCCCGGCATGGGGATCGTGCGCCATGCCGACGCGGGATACGACCGGGCGATCGAGAACGCCAAGCGCTCCGGCGTGCAGATCCCCATGATGCGATGAGGCGGCTCCCCGCGTTCCTGCTTCTCCTGCTCGCGCTCCTGCTCCGGGCGGGAGCCCAGACGAACCCCCGGTTCAACGTCAGCCTTTCGATCGACTACGACGCCGCCGACCAGACGATCTCGCTCATGGACGGCAACTCCATCAGCACGTCGACGCTCGCCGAGCTGCGCGGCAATCGCATCGCGGCTGCGACGACGAGCCTCATCGCGGACCGAACATCCCTCACGTTCCTCCTCCAGAGCTACCTCGACTCGCTGAAATACCATCAGATCATCAGGGACGACGTCTTTCGGCTGGAGCCGACGCGCGAGGGCATCGACGGCATCCGGCAATTGTATATGGAACTCACGCGCCGCAACTTCGGCAGCCGCGTCGTCTCGACCGTCGAACAGATCTTTCCCACCGACGCCGACGTCTCCATCGTCGTCCCGGTCTATGTCGTTGCGCTGGGGCACGAGAACGTCGACGCCTTCGTGCGCCGGATCGTCTGGCACGGCGACGTCCCCGAGTTCGTCGGGGAAGGCGAAGGAGAACTGACAATCGTCGTGAACCTCGCCCACTCGGCGAACTACGGCAGCTCCGTCAACGAGCGGCTCGTCAATCTCCTCGGCGTCGTCGCCCACGAGGTCTTTCATGCCGCGTTCGGCGCCTACAAGGACCAGTCGCCGGCATGGAAGGAATACTATAAGAAGCACAACCGCCCGATCGACATCCTCATTGACCTGGTGCAGAACGAAGGTATCGCCTACTACCTTTCGCTGGAGCAGCAGGGACATGGCGCCCTTCCTCGGGACTGGTCGGCCCGAATGCAGGAGTCCTTCACGTCGTTCACGCAAAAATCGGAGGAGCTCCTCTCTCCCTCGGTGACCCCTCGCCGCGTCGCCGACCTGCTCAGGCAGGCGAACCTCTCCGGCTTCTGGGACAGCTACGGATCGATGACCGGCATGTTCATGGCACGGGAGATCGACCGCCGGATGGGGCGCTCGGCGCTCATCGAAACCGTGGCTCTCGGACCTCTCGACATGCTCCGGAAGTACAACACCCTCTCCCGCCAAGACTCAAATCTCCCCAGCCTCACCCCAGGGCTTATCGACGCCCTGGGCTTTAAATAGGCATTTTTCGTTGATTTTCAGCCCTATCTGGAGCCGGGCGATGCTTGAAAATCGGGAAAAATGGGAACCTCTTTTGCCGCATAGTGGACTTCTTTGAAAAAATTAGTATATTCATCTCCAGTGTAACCGCTATCTTTCATTGAGGCTTAGCGGACGAGTTAAAGTTAGTTCATAAACACAGAACATAACATCAGGGTTTCTGACTTGATCGAAATTCGCCTGTTCCAATCGGAAAAAGAGCGCGTGAAATTGGGTGTTCACGGCACCTACCCGGAGTATCTGATTGAGACCACAAAGGGTAAGTCGGAGCTGAAGCACCCGATCAACGAAACGCTCACGAGGCCGTGGCTGCGCCATTTCTTCATCATGCAGCAATTGCGCGGAGCAGCCGGGGAGGACGACGTCGTCGCCCGCGATCAGAACCTCCTGGAAATTTTCAAGACGACGATCCCCCTGCCGGAGAACTCCTTCATCGAGAGCGTGATGAGCTCCTGGCGCATGTTCATCGACAGCGCCTTCCGCGACTCCGACACGCCATGGTACAACGGCGTCCGAAAGTCCCTCGTCCAGGACCGGTTCTACACCGCGATCGAACAGCTCGAGCTCGAACTGCCAGAGTCCAACCCGCAGCGACAGCTGCAGTTCATGGACCATACGCATACCATGCGCCGGATGTCGCGCGTACCGGTGAAGCTGTTCTTCTCGTTCCCCGGGAACGAGAAGGAGAAGCTCCTGGATCTCCTGCGCCTTGCCGTCCGGTCGAACCCGCACAACATCGACGTCGCTCTTTTGACCTACTGCTTCTTCAAGGCGTGGGACCGCACCGCGGACTTCCTCGAACTCGCCCGGACGGAAGACCGGAACGATCTCGAAGAATGGTACTACTGGGTCGAGCACGACATGCACAGCCTCGGCGCGCTGAAGCGCGACGCGGGCGATTTTGCAACGTCGTTCTTCATTTACGACCGCGCGTCGATCACGACGCCCGAGTACAAGGAGATGGCCGACTGGTACCTGAAGGAAAGTGAGTTCAAATCGGCATATCACTTCTACTATAAAGCCAAGGAATTTGAGACGGCCCTGGAACTCCTGGCGAATATCAGCGTCAAGGAGTTCGCGGAATTGACGAACCTCCGGCGTCTTTCGAAGGGCGAAAAGCCGTTCGATCTTTCCGGCGACATCTCGCGGTTCGGCGGCATGTTCCAGGAAGAGATGGAGACGCTCCGGGGTTTCGCGCGGATCCGCGCAGCGGAGGTGTACAAACAGGTTGCCGTCAAAGCGCGCCAGCATTTTGACCGCGAAACCCTCGAAACGAAGTACGCCTTCGGCGAACTCACGGAAGACGAATACCACCGTCTCATCCGCCAGATCCAGGAACGGAAGCAATGAGCGACACGTTCGCCATGAAACTCGGGATGGAGCGCTGTCTCGAATGCGACCACCGGTGGATCGACTACGAGGACATCCGCAAGACGTGCTACCTCTGCGGCGGAACGAACATCTCCGAGTGCATCACGCTCCGGGAGATCCGCGACGCCATCGCCGCCCTGCGCAAAGAGGACAAGAAATACCTCGACAAGCACGCGAAGCGCACCATCATCCTCAAGCAGCGCTACCGGGAGATCGCCGAACTCTCGCTCCAGCGCGCGCACGAGATCTACAATAAGGTCAAGGACCTCTACACCCAGGGCAACCTCGACGACAAGGTCGTGGACCAGCTCATCGTCGCCTTCCGCCTGTTCTCCGAGCTTGGGGTCCACAAGTCCGCCGCGGCAACAGCCTACATGGCGGCCATGGGATATGCACAGCGCGGCGCGGAGCACGAGATCCACTCACTCGAAGACCTCAACGATCTCGTCGCTGCCCGGCAGTGGTTCATCCGGCTCGCGGCGAAGGACTGGGAAGCGGCCGTGAACCTCCACATCGGCCAGAAGGCGATGTCGACGGTGAGCACTGACGCGAACCTTCTCCAGACGATGATGCAGGTCTCCCTCTGGCACTACTACAAGGCCAGGGACCACTACTATGAGAACCGCAACATGAAGATGGTGGAGCGGATCCAGTTCGACATCGAACGGGCGACGCAGCTCCTCACCTCATACGCGCGGGGCGCCTCGCAGATCGAAGCGGCGAAGATCACCGCGCTCTCCACCGTTCGGCACGGCGAACAGGTGCGCAAAGGACTTGAATCGCTCGGACACTCCGTCCAGTACGGCCTCTCCGCCCTCGGCGAACACATCGAGAACTTCGGCGGCAGCCTGAGCCACGCGATGAAGGCGTCGTCCACCTCCCTGAGCGCGAACATCACCGGCGCTATGTATACGCTCGCCGGTTCCTCGAAGATGAAGGGCCGTTCGCTCGACCGGAGGATGTCGGAGATCGGACAGCTCATTTCCACGACGTCGCGCGAGGTCCCTGAGGGGTTCTTCAATCCCGTGAAGGAGCTCGGCGCAAAGTTCGCACTCGGCGCCGTCGGCCATGCCACGAACACCGATATCACGAGCGATCCGTCCGTCATTCGGCTCGCCGAAAGCGTCGAACCTGAGATCCGCCTATCCGAAGAGAGCCTGAAGCGCCTCGACGAACCGAGCATCAAACTCACCGGAACGCTCTTCGACATGCTCATCACCAAGGGGATGAGCAAGGTCGTCGAAGAGATCGAATCCGCAAAATCCGTCGAGCACAAGCAGTAGCACCTCCGTTCCCTAGATGCAGCCCGTCGCGACCCCCGGCCCGCCCCATCCGCTTGAACGGGCAGGCCTCTGCGCCCGCTGCACGCACGCCCAGCGCATCGCAAGCGCGAACGAGAGCCTCTTCATCCTCTGCCTCGTGTCGAAGACCGACGAGAGATTTCCAAAGTATCCACGCCTCCCCATGACCCATTGCACCGCCCATGAAGAGATCCGCCCGTAGTCTTCCGCAGCGCGCTCCCGTGCGCATCACAAAAGCAGGTCGGGGCGACGCCCGCGCGCTCCTCGGGCTCATCAACGCGCTCGCCGACTACGAGAAACTCAAGCCGCCGACGCGCGCCGCCCGGGCGCGGCTCCTCCGGGACGGCCTGGGCTCCAAGCGGCGCTTCGACGCGTATCTCGCCTTCGCCGGCGATGCTCCGATCGGCTACGCCATCGTCTTCGAGACGTACTCCTCGTTCCTCGCGCTCCCGACGCTCTATCTGGAAGACCTCTTCGTCCTGCCGGAGTTCCGAAAGCAGAAGGTCGGTCTAGCCCTCTTCCAGACCTGCGTGCGCGAAGCCCGGCGCCGCGGCTGCGGCAGAATGGAGTGGGTCGTCCTCGACTGGAATGCGATCGCCATCCGCTTCTATGAGAAGCTCGGCGCGCGCTATTTGAAGGAGTGGCACACCTACAGGCTCGACCGCACTCAGTTGAAGCGCCTCTCCTCCCGCTGAACCGCCCGAGAGGGGGGCGCTTTGAAAGTTCCCTCCCATTTCCGTATCTTGCGTCCAGTCAAAGTCCATCGTTCGTCCAACAACCGGCCCGGAACCGCGTGAACCTCGCTCTCATCAATATCAGGCAGCTTCTGACGGTATCCTCGGGCGGCCGGCGCGTCAAGACCGGCGAGGCGATGCGGGACCTCGGCATCATCGAGAATGCCGCCGTGCTCATCGAGAAGGAGACGATCACCTGGATCGGCCGGATGGAGGACCTCTCCATGGGAAGCCTGAAGGAAAGCGACGTCCTCGACTGCATTGATAAGGTCGTCATGCCTGGATTCGTCGACGCCCACACGCACCTCGTCTTCGCCGGGAGCCGCGAGAAGGAATTCGCCATGCGGAGCGCCGGCTCGACGTATCAGGAGATCGCCGCTCACGGCGGCGGGATCCTCTCGACCGTCGCGCAGGTCCGGGAAGCCTCCAAGAAGGATCTGAAGAAGAGCGGCCGCAAGTGGCTCAACGCCCTCCTCCGACACGGGACGACGACGGTGGAGATCAAGAGCGGCTACGGCCTCGATATGACCAACGAACTCAAGCTCCTCGAAGCGATCAACGAGTTGAGCGAAGAAGAGGTCATCTCGATCGTCCCGACATTCCTTGGGGCGCATGCCTACCCGGCGGAATACAAGAACCGCAAGGAAGAGTACGTCCGCGAAATCACGGACCGCATGGTGCCGTATATAGGTTCGAAGAAGCTCGCCACGTTCTGCGACGTCTTCTGCGAGGAAGGCTACTTCAGCGCGGCAGACTGCAAGCACATCCTGACGCACGCAAAGCACTTCGGCATGCTCCCGAAGCTCCACGCAGAGGAGCTCTCCGCATCCGGCGGGGCGGAGCTCGCGGCCTCCCTCGGCGCTGTTTCCGCCGACCATCTGGAACACATCACGGACGAGGGGATCGACGCGCTCGCGCGCGCTGGCGTCGTCGGCGTGCTTCTCCCCGGCGTCTCGTTCTTTCTGAACCATGCGTATGCGCCTGCGCGCGACCTCATCGAGGCCGGCGTTCCGGTCGCGCTGGCGACGGATTTCAACCCCGGTTCGTGCATGTCGTACAGCATGCCTCTTATGATGACCATCGCCTGCACGCAGATGAAGCTCTCACCGGAGGAGGCGATCACCGCGGCGACGCTCAATGCCGCAGCAGCATTGAATCTTTCCCAGGAGATCGGCAGCATCGAGATCGGCAAGAAGGCCGATCTCGTCCTCCTGGACATCCCGAACTACGCGTTCCTCCCCTACCACTTCGGCGAAAACCATGTGGACAAGGTGGTGAAGAACGGGGTGGTCTTGGAAGTATGAACCCTACGAACTCACGACAGACGAGGCGGAAAGCATGAAACAGATAGTCGAATGCGTCCCCAATTTCAGCGAGGGAAGGAACACCGCGACGATCGACGCGATCGCCGGCGAGATCCGCGCCGTCCCCGGCGTGAAACTCCTGAGCGTCGAGCCGGACAAGGACTACAACCGCTGCGTCGTCACCTTCATCGGAGATCCGGCGGCGGTCCAGGAAGCCGCGTTCCGGGCGACCGCGACCGCGTCGAAGCTCATCGACATGACGGCGCACAAGGGGGAGCATCCGCGCATCGGGGCAACGGACGTCGTCCCGTTCATTCCGGTATCGGGTGTGACAATGGACGACTGCGTGAAGCTCGCGAACGCCTTCGGCAAGCGCGTCGCCGCGGAGCTCGGCATCCCTATCTACCTGTACGAGGCGGCCGCACGAACGCCTGAGCGCGCGAATCTCGCAACGGTGCGCAAAGGGGAGTACGAGGGGCTGGCGCAGAAGCTGCAGGACCCCGCATGGAAGCCCGACTACGGCGCGGCCGCGATGAACGCGAAATCGGGCGCGACAGTTACCGGGGCGAGGGTGTTCCTCATCGCCTACAATGTGAACCTGCAAACGCCGAGCAAAGACCTTGCACATGAGATCGCCCTGCGCATCCGCGAGAGCGGCAAGACCGTGAAGGCGGAGAACGGCACGAGCATAAAGGTCCCGGGGTCCTTGAAGTCCGTCAAGGCGATGGGCGTCTACCTCGAGCGGCACAAGATCTCCCAGGTCTCGATCAACCTCACGAACTACCATGTCACGCCGCCCCACATGGCGTTCGAGGAGGTCGTGAAAGAGGCGGGAAAACTCGGGATCATCGTCACCGGAAGCGAGATCGTCGGACTCATCCCGAAGGAGGCCATTCTCATGGCCGGCACGTTCTTTTCACCGGACAAGACGGCCGCAACGACCGAGAAGCAACTCATCGACCGGGCTATCGTCGCCCTCGGGCTCAGCCAGCTCGAGGCGTTCGACCCGGCGAAGAAAATCATCGAATACATGATGTAGGACCCTGGCGGAGCGTCCGCCGCAATCTCATTGCACGACTATTCAGAAGGAAATTCCGACATGCTGACAGATCGCACCGTATCACAATTTCTTGATGAGCTCGCCTCCCATTCACCCGCCCCCGGGGGCGGAAGCGTTGCAGCGCTTGCCGGCGCCCTCGGCACCGCGCTCACGTCCATGGTCTGCCATCTCACCATCGGCAAGAAGAAGTACGCCGACGTCGAACCGGAGATGAAGATGGTCCTTGGGAAGTCGGAGGAGCTGCGGGGGGTCATCACGCGCCTCATCGACCGTGACACGGAGGCGTTCAACAAGGTCATGGAAGCGTACGGACTGCCGAAAGAGAGGGAGGATCAGAAGGCGCTGCGCACGGCCGCCATCCAGGGGGCGGCGAAGGAGGCAACGCTTGTGCCGCTTGAAGTAATGAAGCACTGCATCGACGGTATCGCGCTTGCGAAGATCGTGGCGGAAAAGGGGAATACGAACTCGCTCAGCGACGCCGGCGTCAGCGCGATCATGTTCCATGCAGCCAGTGAGAGCGCGGCGCTCAACGTCCGGATCAACCTGAGCGGCATTCACGACACGGAGTTCGTTGGCTGGAAGTCCGAGGAGCTCGTGACCCTCCTTCGAACCAGCAAGAACATGTCCGACGAGATCTGTGGGCGTGTGAACAAGGCCATCAGCCCGTCGTAGGGCACCCATCTTTCCCGCAAAATGCCGTGTACATCTTAGTCTGCCCCCTCAGCCCACTGAGCTAAGAGTTTGGGGTTCACCCCCCTCCGTTGCATTTGGTTTGCCCGTTTTCATTTTCGTGCTCGTTAGAGTAACCGAATCGTAACCATTATCTATCGGTCTTATTGCATTTATCAAGGTATCGATATCCGATGTAGCCCACACCATCGATCTGCGAATATTTGCATTGCCAAGCAGTAAACTAACAGTGTAGATGTCTATTTTCTGAAGCACAATTCTTGTTGCATAGGCATGTCCTAGACTGTGCAGTGGAAGCAAGGGCTTTTGATCTCGACTGATCTGTGGTTCGTCGAAAGTGGAAACCGGACAACCTCTTCTCATAAGTCTATGGTGCAGAATGAAAGCTAGACCGACTATGAACTCCATGATATTATTGTTGCCCATTTATATTCTTCTGCAATGTAACTCTCCGCTTCAAGCACAACCCTGGCGAAAACAATTAGGATCTGTCGCCTGGACAGTAGGGATCAATCCGCTCAATCCGAGCACCATATATGCGGAGGGCAGCACAGGAACGCTACAAGCTTCGTTCAATAAGGGGTCAACTTGGGCCATTCTCGGAACTCCACCGTTGTCTCTTATTCGGCAAATCCTTGTTCACCCAGCCGATACAATGACAATCTTTTGTGCAGATGGCGGCTCTGGCCTCCAGAAGAGCACAGATTATGGAAGCACCTGGCGAACAGTGTTGTCAGGGTTTGGCATTGACGGTGAAAGTATCATTATTGATCCGACTCATCCAGATACGATGTTTGCAGGGAACTTTATTAATGGTAATGTGTTTCGAAGTCTGGATCGCGGTGAAACATGGACACAACAAGGTGATGCCGGACAATCCCTTTGTGCTTTCAATATTAGGCCCGATAGTCTCAATATTCTTTATGCCGGCGTAGGCTTGGGACGAATTGGGAAAAGTACAGATTATGGTGTAACGTGGAGAATTGTTAAAGATGCAACACCCGGTGTTTCATTTGAGGAGGTTCCGAAGATCGAAATTAGTCGATCAAATCCATTTGTTGCTTATGCAACGACTATTGGGGATGAGCCCTCTCCTGCTTTAGGGATTTGGAAAACAACTGATGGAGGAGAACACTGGATGCAAACAGCGTTACCTAGCATTTCGACCTGGGGAATGGTCATCGATCAGCGCGATGACAAGATATTGTACACGGGAACGTTCACAAGCGCTGCTGCCAATGTCTTTCAAACGACCAATGGCGGTGCTTCGTGGACTTCGTTGGGCTTCAATTTACCGAACAACGGCGATGTATGGAGTATTAAAAAGCATCCATTGGACACCAATGGTATTTGGGCTGCAGTGTCACACGGCGTTTCCGGCGGTATTTACCGATTTTCTTACCCGATCGCATCAGTACAGGGCAGCGTTCGTGATTCTCTCACCAATGACATCGTATTATTAGGCCGAGTCAAAGTAATTAGCTCAGCTGATTCAGTTTTTCTGGGAGATACAAACGGAGAATTCACCTTTCAATTCTATGATACTGATCCGCTGCCCTTTGTCGCACGTGTAGACGCCTACCCATATTATTCAAAAGAAGTCGAGCTCGATATCATCATCGGATCTGTATCAACGCAGGATATTTTATTGCAGCGGCTTCCGTTAACATCATTCGAGGGGACGGTTGTTGATTCTTCGACGCATCTACCAGTTCAAGCTGAAGTGACGTTGACCGCCCACGCTGTATTTGGTCCTGCTAATCTGTCTCAGAGCACGGATATGAGTGGTCATTTTGAATTCACAAATGTTGCGCTACCAGGATCACCTTATGTTTCAAACTACAGTCTGTTCATCGATCCCGAGTTACCGTTTGGTCAGTTGTCTATTGCATCGCTTCATATCGACACCAGCAATGCACCCATTCAACTTTCCGTGAATCGCGCAGACGTGTTTGTTGTGGGGGAGGACAGTCTGGATTTTCAGAATTATTATAGAACAGCATTGGACACCCTGCGGATAAAATCAAATATTTGGAACACTATCACCAAGGGGCCAGCCCCGCTCAGTCGCGGTGCAGAGTTCAGCAAGAAGTCTGTCATCTACTTTACGGGAAACAAACATACCCCGATCTCACAAGAATCACTCGACACTCTCGTCGCGTGTTTAAATGCGGGCTGTAATTTATTCTTGACTGGTCAGGATATTGCCGAAAACAGTGATACATCCATATTGTTCCATGACTACATCGGTTTGAAGTTCAGCGAAAACAGTTCCGTAATTTATTGCAGCGGATCTCCTGGAGATCTTTTTGATGGGATGGGTTTTTATACGACGGTCGACGGCGCTAATGACCAAACATCACGCGACGTCCTGAGAGCTCTTAGTCCCGCAGCAATACCTGTGATGGAGTATGGAGGCATTGGCACCGGGAAACCGTCCGTGGTTCGAATTGACAGTGTCGGAACAGGCGGTAAGGCGATTGTCATGGGCTTTGGGTTTGAAGCAATTTCCGTTCCGATGAATCGACAAAAAGTCATGGAAAGGATAATCAAGTATTTTGACGGAACTGCTGGGGTCGTCGAGCAGCATGACCAGCAGCTAGCTAACCATTTTTCTCTTGCGCAGAATTATCCAAACCCCTTCAACTCTTCGACAATTATAAGATATCGACTTCCAACAAGTGCTTATGTGTCGATTCGAGTGTACGACGTTTTAGGTCGCGAGGTCAGAGTCTTGGTTGAAGAGCTCGAGGACGCTGGTTTAAAATCCATAAGATTCGACTCTGCTGGACTATCAAGTGGAATATATTTCTATAGAATGCAGTCCAGAAAATTCACGCAGACGCTGAAACTGTTGGTATTACAATAATGACTACAGTCGACAAATACATCATTGAATCAACCGCTGACTCGCGGCCGTTCCGATTATATATTGCATGACACTAAGGCTACGGGGATAATCTAAATTATGGGACAACTTGAATTGGTGGTGGCCTTTTTGGCAATTCGGACGCGTTGTATTAGGGTATACAACTACGTAAATGATCTTTTATTCGAGGGGCGAAGATGGCGATTGGCAGCCTAAGCTATAATGAGAATAATCTACGCAATTATCTATTCGTCATGGTCTAAAATGAAGGGTTTGGAAAGATGATCGCGAGTGGGTGGGGGTATTCGTCCCAGACATAAGACGACCTCCGATCAAGTATTGACCGGGGGCCTGTCCTGCAGTTAAAGTAACCAAAACGTAATAACGTTGAGAAATCTTTGATCAGAGGATACTCTAAAGATGCTGAATACCGGTCTCAAGTGCATAATGGAGAGTCAATGGATCTGGGGGTTGAGGGTTCAATTCCCGCCTGGTGCAATAGTTTGACAGTTTTTTCCTTTGTAAACATACTTGAATCAAGGGATCGACCAACGATCACCCAATGTTTCTACGTTGGTTACCATATGATTCATGTCTCCCGGATTGTTCGACACCTTTTGTGAATGTTCCACACTGCAAGCAAGGCGTACTGCACTCGCCTTGCAGATCAATCTGAACGACATGGGTAATGCGGCGTTTGTCGGCTCGCAGTAGGGCGAGCGGCGCACCTATCGCACGATGAGGAGTTTTTGTATCGCTGTGTATCTGTCCGACGGCGTTTCGATGTTCGCTGCCTCCAAGCGGCAGATATAGATACCGCTCGACGCGCTGCTCGCCTGCCAGACGACCCGGTGCATTCCGGCCCCTCTCACCCCCTCCTCGAGCGTTGCGATCCTCCTTCCCAAAATGTCATAGATTGCCAGCGAAACCCTGCTCATCGCCGGTAACGCAAACCCGATCGTCGTCGCCGGATTGAATGGATTTGGATACGGCGGGTCGAGCGCGAACCCCAACGGAATGGCCGTTCCTGTTCTTTCAAGAGATCCGCCGGGCGGGAGCGGCGGGAGCTCCGTTCCTGGAATGATTCGTATGAGCGAGGAAGCACTGATGCCCTCGGTTGCACTGGAGACGATCAACGCGCACGCCGCCTGAGGTTTCACCCAATAGGCACGACCCGGAGCGATCGTATCAGCGACAATGTAGCTCCCGGTGAAGCCGAAGAAATTGCCAGTCGATACTCCCGGCGGGTCCGATGCGATTACTGAAACCGCCACCGACGAGGAAATCGATCCGATGAGGTTCCAGCCCGCAGCAAGCATGAGGGTCTCCGCTGCGACCGGGGTACCAGCGATGTTCTCGAACCTATTCTCCCCAAACTTCACCCAGTAGCCGATCCCATTCCCCAGCGAATCGGCTGTCGCATATCCCGTCCCGGAGAGGAACGCATATGCCGCGGAGACCGCGCCCGGGTACACCGTCAACGCGCGCGGATCCGTCACGATGTTCGGGAGCGAGACAAGCCTCCAGGACACCACATGCTTGAACTCAAAGCTGCGAGCGGCCGACCAGGCGCCCCACCCGCCGGCGTTTGCCGCCCTTACCCGCCACGTATACGTACCATCCGATGGGAGCGGCACGGTAACGCTTGTATCGGTCAACGCCGAATCCGCGTATACGAGCGTCTGCATCGCCGGATCTGACGCGACCTGCACGGCATACATGGCCGCATTCGCGGAAGAGGCCCACCGCAGTGCCACAGGCGCCAGGTCCACTGTCGCTCCTCCGGAAGGCGCGATGAGCGCGGGTGCGGACGGTGCTGGTGGCGTCGGGTTGAAGAGGAACGACGAGACCACCACTTCGGCCTCCGCATGGTCGAACGGTGCGCTTCCTCCGTCAAGCCAGAGGTTCATTCGGGCATGCTCGTTGCCTGGCGACAGGATGGAGGGGCCGCTATAGAGCCAATCGGAAACGACCGTCCCATACGGCGGGAAGAGGGCGTGGCCCCGCACGGCGAGGAAACGGATCGACCCGGGATGCCAGTCGAAACTCACCGTCAGCGAATCGTCCTCTGCCGGCAGCGTCCATCGGGTGAGGTTTCCGTTGAGGGAATAGGGCTGCACGACGAACTGTGCGTTGGTCGTGTCAGCGGCGTTGCCCCACCTGGACATCTCAACGTCGATCTCCCGGTGGTTCTGTGCGGGCGCGTCATCCCAGGTAAAGAGGCCAAGGACCACATTCCGGTCAAGGGTCCCCGCCGGCGACGCGAGCTGAAACACGTATCGTCCGTACCCGAGCGACGGGTCGAGTCCCAGTTCGGCGCAGCGCCACGTACTCCCGACGTGCGTGATCCGCAGATGCAGGCTTCCCGCCGAATCGACCGCCACATTGCCGGCGCTGTCGGAGAAGACGTTCGGACCGGGTCCGACCGGCCCGGCACTGGCCTTGACGCTCCAGGGAAGGCCGGAGAACTCGACGGTCCGTCGGGCTTCCGGGTCCCACCAATTCCCCGAAACGACGATCATCGCGAGCATCTTGAGGGAGTTGCCGTAATAGTCGTTGCTCGACATCGAGGTCGTGTCGACCGTCGTCCAGAGATCGTTCAGCCACTGCTGCGATCCCATGTCGGTCATCGCCCCGACCATGAACGGGGCCGTGAAGGCAAGCGAGATGTCGAACGTGTCGATCGCCGTCCCGTTGAGTCGGTACCCGGCGCGGATCCGCGCTGGGTCGTCCCCCGTTTTCGCGCGGAAGAATCCGTTGAGCCGGCCTACCGCCTGCCGGGCGCGTGCGTCGCCGCTCAGGAGGTAATCCAGACCCAAACGGAACGGGTCCCGGCAGGCATTATACGAATAGGCCCCGTCGTACGGCGATTCCAGAAAATTAGGCCCCGCCGGCGCAGGAGAAGTGCTCACGTGGCGTATGAAGTCGGGGATGAGGCCGGTCAAGGGGCTGTACGCTGACTGCATTGCGTCGACGAGCCCGTAGCAGCGATCCACGACATCGAGCCACGCCGCGTTGCCGGTGGCGGATGCGAACGAACGAAAATGGTCCGTGATGAAGTCCGACGTCCTCGTGTCGTCGTACATGACATCCCCCGGGATCGCCCAGTCGCCCAGTTTCACCGCTGAGGTGATGGGGTTGATCTCATCCTGCCCGATCGCCGCGATCACCTGGAGCGCGGCTGCGCGGTAGTTGACCGCGCCGGCGCTCCCCCATTGCCGGTCCGCCAGGAGGAGGGAATAGGCAATGTCGATGTCCCCGTCCGACGCGGAGTTGCTGTCGGCGCTTGAGACGCAGCCGGTCAATTGGCGCCAGGCCATGAGGTCGTGGTTGATCTCGCTCGGGTGGGCCCGGTAGTAGGCGTAGAGGCCGTCAAAGATCGCCTTCGCGTCGGGGTCATGACCCGCCATGAACGCCGTGATGACCATCCCGTACCCTTGGCCTTCGGAGACGCCGAGGCCGTTCGGCATCTCCGTGCCGCCATGAATATAGTACTGGCCGTCAACGCAGCCCGGCGCAAGGTAGAGCACCTTCCATCGGTCATAGAACACGCGGACGGAGTCATCGAGGGCGCCGGCGGAGATATTGGTCGGCCGGATCGAGGCGGCGGCATAGGCGGGGTGCTGCGGGAACGGGCGGCGCGGAGCCTGTGCGCGAACATTGCCTGGGGTGATGAGGAAGACGAGCGCAATGGCCGCAAGGGGCCGCCAGGAAAAGGATGACGGGATCATACTGCAACATATCGAAATCCGCCGAGGAATTCAATCAGCAGCGCGGAAGATGAGGCGGTCAGGGCGGTGGAAGCGCCGCGATCGAGTAAAGGATCGTACACTCATACATCGTGATCTTGAGAACGGCATCGTCTCGCCGGGCGAACACCTGATGGAGGCAGAGCTTCACCCTCATCCTCCCTTCTGCGACGGCCACGGACATCCGTTCAGGCGGGATATTCCACGTATTGGTGTTCTTGTACTCCGCCTGGACCCGCTCAATGAGTTGCCGTACATCGATCCGCAGAGAATCCGCCGGCTTTCCCTGCTCCGTGGTGAGGATGCTCAGCGTGTCCAGCCCCGGAGTCGTCCTGTAGGAGAGCCCTCCGCCGACGATCTCCTTCTTATATGTGCTTGAGCTGCTGATCTGCAGCCGGCAGAGACGGTCATATCCACCGATCTCGAGCGGACGGTCCGTGTCCGCCTTGAGATTGATGTCCTTCTGCGCCGTCCCCTCCCAGACCCTCACATAGTCGACCCCCATCATCTTCGTCACGGCCGCAGGATCCTTGTACGCAAACGACCCTCCGGCGGGATCGGTCCTCAGGCGTTCGCGGAACCAGGGCTGGATGCGGTCATAGCCGTGGACGTTGTGGAGATACTCGATGATCGAGCTGATCTGCTTCGTCTCCTCGAACGGCACCGGAGCCGCCGGAGGCCGCACCGTCCCGTCGACGAGGACGGAAGTTCTCGTCAGGATCTCGCGCAGGCGCTCGACCTGGCTCGATTCGGACACCGCGAACGCGCCCCACGGACCAAACGAGACCGCGAGCGCGACGGCGCCAAGCGAGGCCGGGATGGCCTTGATGCTCTTGTCCCTGCTCACGATGAAGTAGAGCACGATCGCCGCGAGCCACAGGCCGGTAACGACGGCGATGTATCGTCCTTCGGTCACGCCGTACTCGGACACCCTGCGCCACACCGCCATGAGAAGCATCGCCACCAGCGGCACCATCGCCAAATAGAACCACCGGGATGCGTTCTTGATCCAGACGTTCTCGGCGCGGTCCCGGATCGGATGGAACAGGAGCTGCATGAGCATCCCGGCGGTCGCAAATCCAAGGATGAGGCCGCTGACCCATCCTCGCGGCCATTCCCACGAGAGAAGGATCTTCCCCGTATATGCATAGAGGATCACGAGGTAGACCAGCACGAGCGGCAGGAGGATGTACTGCGCGAAGATCTTGATCACTGTCGGATAGTCGCCGGACTCCTCGAGCGCATCGAGATCCTCCGGCACTCCTCCGAGGAAGAACCAGGTCATGAACATGCCGACGGTGACGATCCACAGCTCGCCGTAGCGCTTCGGTCCCACCGTCACGCCGAAGAGGTTGTCGAGCGCCGCGAGAGCGACGGCAAGCCCCGCGTAGAGGACGCCCGAGAACAGGCCCGCGGTGATCGCCCGCATGAGGAGCGCCTTGTTGTAATGCCAGAACCCGTTCGTCCCCCCCGGTCCCGCGAAGGGAACGACGGCGACGCAGAAGTGGAGTCCGGCGGCGATGAGGAGAAGCCGGTAGTAATGGATTTCGGGGGCGTTCGAGAGGTCCGAAGGGATCGTCCAGGCGTACGCCGCAAGCGCGAGTACGCCGGCGCACTGGGCCGCAAGAGCGGCGCCCGCGCTCCACCGGCGCTTTTCGGCCGAGAGGGCGATCATGATGAGCAGCGGCATCCCCAGGACAGCGGCGAAAAGGACCTTGAAGAGGATCGTCGATTGTGCGGGGCCCTCGTGCTCGAGGAGGATCACTGCGGCGGCCGTGCCGGCCGCGGCGTTGAGGAGGACGATCGGAAACCGCCGAAGGGTGCGTGCTGCGTCGACGGCGACCTGAGTGATCGATGGAAGTTTCATGCGGCCCCCGAACATCTGGCTCGTCCGATCATCGGCCGCACTTCGCGAGGCGCGGACGTCCTCCTCAAAGGCTGCCATGATCCCTGAATTGTCGCAGGAATATAAATAAATGAAGCCTCATTGTCCACCGGCGGGGTGACGCAGGCGGCATCTCCCCTTCGACGGCGCGTCAAGCCAGCCGGGCCTACTTCCTTGCTTTTCGGACCGGCCTGGGCGCTTCGTGGAGGGTCGCCTTCGCCTTCTTCAGCTCCTTCGCGAAGGAATCGAGCATCTTCTGGTAGGCGTCCGCATCCGATTCCCAGTCGCCGATCGTGATGAGGCCGCGCTCGATCGCCGCGCGGTCTCCTTCGTTGAGCTGTGAGCGGCTCTTTGTTGACTTGTCGTTGAGATAGATGACGCCGTCTTCGGTAAGTTCGAACTCATACTTCTCGCCTGAATCCGATGTGTAGCGTTGAAAGACCGTCTTCGACATGATTTCTACTCCTTTCATAAGTGAAAATTCTCGGTACCATATCCATCTGGCGCGGAGGCGGCACGATCGCGCCGGCGCGCGCACCTGCATTACTTCTTCGTCAGGAGGATCTCCTCGGCATGGAGGAGGTCCCCGAATGTCTCGCTCCGGATCCCTTCCGCATTCTTCCGCGCGCTCGCCAGGGCGTTAACGATATACCTGTTGGCAATGAACACTTTGCGGGGCTCCTGTTCGGCTTCTTCCAGGAGCAGGTACCCGATGTACAGGTAGCCGTAGAGGTCGACCAGGTCCCGGGCGGCGACGTCCTGGAACGCGTCATCCTTCTTGTCGAGCACGTAGCGCAGGCTCTCGAGGAAGAGCACGCGGATCTCCTTGAGGTGGTTCGACAGCGTCGTAAGGCTGCCCCGGCGATCCTTGCGCTCCATGCCCGCAAAGAACTCCCCGAGCACGTCGTTGATCACCCCGCCCGATGCCGCGACGATCTGCAGCTGCGACGTCCCCTCGTAGATGTTCGTGATCCGGGCGTCGCGCGTGAGACGCTCGACGCGGAACTCCTTCATGTATCCCGTTCCGCCGTGGATCTGGAGGGCGTCGTACGTGATCTTGTTCGCGGCCTCCGAGAGGATGTATTTCGTCAGCGGCGTCAGGATGTTCGCGACCTTCGTGAGCTCCTTCAGGCGCACATTCTCGTCACCGAACGGCTTCTTCTCTTCCTTGAGCCGTTCGATGGCGAACTCCAGCATCTCCTTGTCGTCCACGCATTTCGCCGCGCTGTAGAAGAGCGACCGGTTCGCTTCGAGCATGACCCGCATCTCGATGAGCATGTTGGAGACGACCGGTATCTCGGAGATGGGGCGGCCGAACTGGCGCCGCGCGCGGGCGTACTTCAGGGCCTCCTCGAACGCCGCCTGGGAGATCCCGAGCGACTGGGCGGAAACCCCCATCCGGGCCCGGTACATCAGGTCCAGGACGTACTTGATGAGGCCGAACTTCCGGCTTCCGACGAGCTGCGCCGGAGTGTCGTTGAACTGGAGTTCGCACGTCGGCGAACCATGGATCCCGAGCTTGTGTTCGATGCGGCGGACCTTCACCGTCGCATCGCCGTGGCAGACGAACAGGCTCAGTCCCCGGCCGTCGCGTGTCCCCGGTTCCGACCGCGCCAGCACGAGAAGCACTTCCGCATTGCCGTTCGTGATGAACCGCTTCACGCCCCGCAAGAACCATTGCCCCCGGTCGTTCTGGTACGCATGGAGCTTCACGGCCTGGAGGTCGGAACCCGCGTCCGGCTCGGTCAGGGCCATCGCGCCGGTGTATTCTCCCGTGCAGAACTTCGGAAGGAACTCGTTGCGCTGGTCTTGAGAGCCGAACTTGTGGATCGTCTCTCCGATATCCTGCAGGCCGAAGATGTTCATCAAGGATGCGTCGGCGCGGGAGATGCATTCGACCGCCATCATGTAGATCGTGAACGGAAAATGAAGTCCGCCGTACGCCCGGGGAAGGATCATCCCATGAAGATCGGCCTGACCGAGCTCCCGCAGATTATCGCGGGTCCCGGCGGCATACTCGACCTTCCCGTTGAGGAGCGTCGCGCCGTCGATGTCGACCGACGCGGCGCGCGGCGAGATGTTGTTCGCTGCGAGATCGCCGATGACCTCGAGGACCCGCCGGTAGTTCTCCATGGCGTCCTCATAGTTCACGGGGGCGTACGGATAGTCCCGGGACTGAGTGTACCCGCCCTCGATCTGAGAGACAACCTCCTTGAGGTCGCAGCGCTTGAAGTGGAACTCTATATCGGGGTTGTCGACGAAAAAGTTTGCCATGGGGGGTTCACTTCAACCTTCGTTTATACGCGTCGATGAATTTCGGCACCACCTCCATCGCGTCGCCCACGATCCCGTAGTGCGCGACGTCGAAGATAGGCGCGTCCGGGTCGGAATTGATCGCGATGATCTTGTTCGAATCCTGCATCCCGGCCCGGTGCTGGATGGCGCCGGAGATGCCGACGGCGATGTAGAGTTTCGGCCGCACCGTCACCCCGGTCTGTCCCACCTGCCGCTCGTAGGGGATATACCCGGCGTCGACGGCGGCGCGGCTCCCCGCCACCTCCCCTCCGAGGACATGGGCCAGCTCATAGATGAGGGCGAAGTTCTCCTTCGTGCCGAGGCCGTAGCCCCCGGCGACGATGATCGGGGCTCCTTTGAGATTGATCTTGTTCTCCTCGCGGTGCTGCTCGACGATCTTCACCATGTCATCGACGGCGTCGGGCACGTACGGAACCTCGACGATGCGCACGGGACGGATGGTCTCCGCCCGATGCTTCTCCATCACTCCCTCACGGACCGTCGCCATCTGGATCGGGTTGTCGGGCGTGATGATCGTCGCAATGATGTTTCCGCCGAAGGCCGGACGGATCTGGAGGAGGAGATTGTGATACTCCTTGCCGAGGTAGCTGATGTCGGCGATCCTGAGGTCCGTGCAGTCCGCCGTCAGGCCGCTCATCGTATGCGAAGCGACCCGCGGCGCAAGGTCCCTCCCGGTGATGGTCGCGCCGAAGAGCACGATGCGGGGCTGGTGCTTCTTGACGAGGGTGTTCAGGATCCGGCCGTAGGGGAGCGTCCTATAATCCTTCAGCGCAGGGTGCTGGACAAGGAATGCCTCATCGGCGCCGAACTGGAAGGTGTCGACCGCGACGGACCGGACGTCATCGCCGATCACGACGGACTTCAGCGCTCCGCCCATGGTATCGGCGAGCTTGCGGCCCTTGCTCAGAAGCTCTAGACTTACGTCGGCGGGCTTGCCGACGCGCTGCTCGATGAAGACCCAGACCTCTTTGCCGTTCTCTGCCATAGGATTATCCCAGGATCTTGTCTTCAAGGAGATCGTCGATCAGCGAGGAGATCCCTGCGCCGGTGTTCTCAATGCGGGTCGGACCCGCGCCGCCGAGGACCACGGAATCGACCTGGTAGACCTTTGTGGGCGACCCTTTGATCCCGCAGCGCGCGAGATCGATCTGCAGGTCATCGGCGGTCAGCGTGGGGATGTAGAGCGAGCGGCCCTGGTACTCGTGAACGAGCTTGTCGATGTAGAGAAGCGAGTTCCCTTCGACGAGTTTTTCGAGTTCCAGAAGCGACTTTGCTCCCTTGTAGGCCATGAGGCGCTTGGCGCTGACCGGACGCGGCGTGACGGCGTCCTTGACGACCGTGAGGAGAACCGGAAGCGTTGCATCGAGGATCTCGTATCCGCCCTCGATCTTCCTGCGAACGCGCGCGGTCCGGTCCCGGACGTCCAGGATCGCTTCAGCGTAGGTGATCTGCGGGATGCCAAGCTTCTCGGCGGTCTGCGGACCGACCTGAGCGGTATCGCCGTCGATCGCTTGCCGTCCCGCGAAGACAAAATCGTAGTTGCCGATCCTTTTGATCGCCTCGGCAAGGACGAACGACGTGGCAAGCGTGTCGGCTCCGGCGAACTTCCGATCGGTGATCAGGTAGGCGTTGTTCGCGCCCATGAAGAGGCATTCACGGAGCACATCGGACGCGCGGGGAGGCCCCATCGTGACGACGGTGATTGTCCCTCCGAAGCGGTCTTTGACCTGAAGGGCGAGTTCCAGCGCCACCCTGTCCTCGTAGTTGAAGATGGCGGGCAGCTTCGCCCTATTCACGGTCCCGTCCTCCTTCATCACCTGTCCGGAGATGTTCGAGGTATCGGGAACTTGCTTCACCAGAACGATGGAGTTGTACACGGAACCCTCTCCATGATGATTGGTCAGCGGCGGATCCAACGCCCGATCAAGGTGCAACCGGTCCTTTTTCAAAATCGATAAAGGTACGCCGTCGCAGAGTCAATGTTGATCGAGCGCATTGCAGCCAAGGCGCACCATGCGTCGGACGAACCGGCAAAAGCGGCCGCAAAATGCGCGGCGCTCCAAGGCACACGCATTTGAATCTGCAAAAAGTGAACCAAACTTTTCGCCCGTCCCCTCCCCGGAGAGGGCCGATCCTCCCTTCCAGGGGCCCCCCGGTGCGGCGGGGCTGGGGGGAGAATGAAAAATGGCGCCTCCGGCCTGTCTGATGGCCGAAGGCACCATTGCGTTCCTTGATTGAACCGATCACATCGCTGTAGGCCGGGAGTTCACTTCCCCCCCTACTGCATTATCCCCGACTCTTGGAGGATATACGCGTAGTCGTATGCGGCTTCCTTCAGGCGTTCGTACCTTCCCGTCGAGCCCATGTGTCCCTGGCCCATGTTGACCTTCAGGAGCACGATGTTATGGTCCGTCTTGAGGGCCCGGAGCTTCGCGACGAACTTCGTCCCTTCCCAATAGTTCACGCGCGGGTCGTTGAATCCCGCTCTGACGAGCATGTCAGGATAGGCGCGGGCCGTGACATTGGTATACGGATCGTACGACTTCATGTACTTGTATGCCGCAGGTTCGTGGGGATTTCCCCACTCGAGATACTCCTGCTCCGTGTACATGAGGGTCGGATCAAGCATCGTATTGAGGGCGTCGACGAACGGCACGGCGAGGATCGCCGCCTTGAAGAGGTCCGGGCGCATCGTCACGACCGAGCCCATGAGCAGGCCGCCTGCGCTGCCGCCGGAGATCGTCAGCCTCGCTTTGCTCGTGTACTTTTCCTTGATGAGATGTTCGGCGCAGGCGATGAAGTCGGTGAACGTGTTCTTCTTCTTCATGAGCTTGCCGTCGTCGTACCAGTCGCGGCCCATGTCCGCGCCGCCGCGGACGTGTGCGATCGCAAAGATGACCCCGCGGTCGAGATAACTCAGACGGGCCGAACTGAATGCCGCCTGCTGGGAGATCCCGTATGCGCCGTATCCGTAGAGGTGGAGCGGCGCGGTTCCGTCGAGCTTCACCCCTTTCTTGTAGACAAGGGAGATCGGCACCTCGACGCCGTCCGCCGCCTTGGCGAAGATCCGCTTTGACTCATACTTGGAGGCGTCATAGCCGCCGAGCACCTCCTGCTGCTTGACAAGCTTCTGCTCCTTTGTCTCAAGGTTGTAATCGAAGATGGAGTACGGCCGCACCATGGACTGATAGCTGTACCGAAAGACCCTCGTATCGAACACCATGTTGACGTTTCCGGAGGCCGTGTAGACGGGATCGGGGAAGCCGATCTCGTGCTTCGTCTTGCTCGTCATGTCGGTGATCCGGATCTTCTGGAGGCCCTTCTCGCGGTCATAGACGACGAGATAGTTGGCGAACATGTCGAATCCTTCAATGGTAACCCCTTTCCGGAACGGGATCACTTCCTTCCAGTTCTTCTCGCCCGGGTCGGCCGCGGACGCGCGGACGAGCCGGAAGGTCTTGGCGTCCTTATTCGTGCGGATATAGAAGTCAGTCCCCCAGTGGTCAACGTCGTATTCGTGGCCGGGACTGCGCGGGATGATGATCTTGAACTCGGCCGCGGGCTGATCGGCCGGGATGTACCGGCATTCGGTGGCGTTGAACGCCCCGGAATAGATGAAGAGACACTTGTCGTCCCGGGTGCGGTCAAGCCGGACGGTATAGAGGGCGTCCTTCTCCTCGAAGATGAGCTTGTCGTCCGACGACGGGGTCCCGACCGTGTGGCGGTAGACCTGATAGGGGCGCTTGGCGGAATCCTCCATCGTATAGAAGATCGTCCTATTGTCGGTCGACCAGGTGAACGCCTGCGTGTTCTCGATGCGGTCCTTGAGGATCGTGCCGTCGACGAGATTTTTGATCTGAATGACGTAGTTTTCCGAGCCGTTCGTATCCACCGAGAACGCAAGCGAGTTGCCGTCGGGGCTCACCTGATTCTCCCACAGCCGGTAGAAGGCGATGCCCTTCGCCATCTCATTCTGATCGAAGTAGATCTCTTCGGCGGCGGCGAGATCTCCGTTCTTCCGGCAGAAGATCGGGTATTGCTTTCCCTTTTCCGACCTGGAATAATAGAAGTACTTGCCCTGGCGATACGGCGGATCCTCGTCCGTCTCCTTGATCCGGCGAAGCATCTCATTGTAGAGCGTTTCCCGCAAGGCCTCGGCGGGCTTCATCTTCGCTTCGGTGTAGGCGTTCTCGGCTTCGACGTACTTCTTCACGTCGGGATTCGAACGCTCGCGCAGCCAGTAGTAGTTGTCGACGCGGACATCGCCGTGCAGCGTATCCGCCTTCGGTATGATCGTTGCGACGGGGGGATCTGTGGCGGCTGGCTGTGCATGAACGCTCATGCTCCCGAATGGCGCCAGCGCGAGCAGGGCTGCGCGTGCGAAATTCTTGATTCCCATGATGATCTTCTCCAAGTGTGTGATACTGGTGCGACAGTGGTCTCGTCTTGGCCACCCATATGTCGATGGCCTCATACCGGCTCCCAATTTCTCGCAGGAATATAAGAAATAGCCCCGCCATTGTCCATCCGATGGGTCCTCGGTAGTTCGTGGAAGCAGAGGGTCTTTTCTATGCGAGCGGGTCGCTCTCGATGAGCGCCATGGCCGCCGCGACGATCGCCGCCGTCTCGGTCCTCAGCCTCCGTTCGCCGAGATACCAGTGTTGGTATCCTGCTTTTTCGGCTGCGCTCTTTTCTTCCGCTGTGAATCCCCCCTCCGGTCCGATCAAGATGATCGCCGAGCCCGCGGCAAATCCCCCCGATCGCAACGCGGCAGGATCAGGCTGCTCATGCGCGATCAACTTCCGGTCGTACGTCCGCGGATCGGCGAGAACGTCTGCGAGCGTCCGCAGTTCGTGCACCTTCGGGAGAAAAGAGCGCCCCGACTGCTTCATCGCGGCGAGGGCCAGCTTCTGCCACCGATCCGACTTCGCGTGTGCGGAGATCGTCCGCGCCGTGGTGATCGGCATGATCTCTCTCACGCCGAGCTCCGTCACCTTTTCGATGAGAAAATCGAACTTGGAAGGGTTCTTCAATAGTCCCACCGCGACCGTGACCTCGCGCTGCGATTCGTTATGATGCACGTAGGTGGCAAGGATGGTGCCATTGACGCTCTTCTTCGTCAGCGCGTCGATCCGTGCGTCATACGCTGTGCCGCGCCCGTCGACGATGCGGATCTCGTCCCCCGGTTTCATGCGCATCACGTGCGAGAGGTGCGCCGCCTCGTCTCCCTCGATCGAGAAGCTCGTTCCGTGAATATCCGTTGTGTAAAAGTAATCCATTGACGTTCCGGCCCTGTTAAAGTGATGTACCCACGTCGATGATGAATTCGCCTCGCCGGGCCTCGTTCCAGGCGACCTCTGTGCGGAGCACTACGCTGTAGGGAAGCAGGAAATGGAGGCCGCATCCGTACCCTTTCGCAAACTCGTTGAGCGCCACGGGCTCTCCGCGGAACCAGACCGTCCCGGCGTCGGCGAAGACCGCAGCGGAGATGCCGAAGCGCCATAGTCCGAACTCCCTCGGGACAAAGCCCACGGCAAAGTACCGTGGCGTCAGGAGAGGGTAGCGGAGTTCTGCCACCGCGCCGAACTGGCTCTCCCCTTCCATGACCTCTTTGAAGTGGCCGCGTATCCGTTCGCCGTATCCGAAATAGACGTGATTGTAGCTCGGCGTCCGGCTTCCCGCCACGCAATCGGTAAAGACCCGCATCCCAAGCGTCACCCCGAGAGGAAGCTGCTTGAATTCTCTCGCGTCAGCGCCGTACCGGATGAGATCAAGATTCTTCGACGGCCACCCGATCTTTGTCACACTGAGCCGCAGGAATTGTCCTGCGGCCGGATATTCCCGCAGATCGCGGGTATCGAACATGTACCCGAGACTCACGACAGGGAACGCGTCCTTCCCGTCCGGCGAGATCGCCTGATCTGAACGGTTTTCCGGAATGTCGACGAGCTCGTACCCCACCGATCCCCAGATCGTATGCGAGATGCCGAAGCGCCGTCCGACGGTACCGCTCGCGCTGAAGTGCTTCTCATCGAAGTCTCCGAGAAGCTCCTTCGCCAGCACGCTCCGGTTACGGACCCGGCTCAGGGCGAGCCTGCCTTCCAAGTAGAACGTCCCCGACTCATCGAGGAAGGAATTCCGATAGTACAGCGAGACCGACGGGTCAAAACCGAGCACGAGCGACGCGAACAGCTTTTCATTGCGGCCCCGGAAATTGTTGTGGAGCAGACCGATGCCGTAAAATGCCTTCCCCCAATCGCGGTCCTTCAGGCCGAAGATGGGGAACGGGAAGAGGAACCAGCGCTCGTGGACCTCTACGACGAGGTCCGCCGCAGCCGAATCTTTCGGCTGGACACGGATCTCCACGCGGTTGAAGAGTCCGAGGCTGTAGATGCGGTTCTTATCGTACTCGAGGAGTTCCGGCGAGATGCGGGAGCCAGGCCGGAGGGTCATCTCCCGCAGGATGACGAAATCCTTCGTCTGTGTATTTCCGTCGACCGTCACGACATTCACGCGACGCAGAGAATCCGGCGCCTGCCGCACTGCCGTCGAGTCGCGCTCCTGTCCCTGGAGGAGAACGACAGAGCTCAGGAGGCTGATGACGTAGAGGAGGAAGTTCTTCATGGAGGGGATCGGCGCCGGGCGGCTCAGAGGAGTCTGCGAGAATCGACCGCGATGCAGCGGTCGGCGACAACGAGAAGTCCAGAGGCCACCGCGGACCGGGCGGCGCGTTCGTCGAGGGCGCCCGGCTGCAGCCAGAGACAGGATGCTCCGACGAGGACCGCTTCCTGTGCGAGCTCTTCAAGCGCGGACGGGCGGCGGAACACGTTGACGATATCGATGGGGCGCTCGACGGCGCGGAGATTCGGAACGCAGGGACGCCCGAGGATCTCGCCGTAATTCGGGTTCACCGGGATGACGTCAAACCCGCGTCCGATGAGGACGCCCATGATGGCATTGCTGTCGCGCCAAGGTTTGGGCGACGCACCGACGAGAGCGATGGTCTTCGCGCTCTTCAGTATGGCCCTCAGCTCGTCGTCGGATTCGACCCATGCGGTCTCGGCACTCACGAAGGCAGCATCCCGAGCTTCCGGAGCGCCTGCTCCGCGGCGGCCTGTTCCGCATCCTTCTTGTTCTTCCCGTGACCGACGCCCCGGGAGACGTTCCCGACGTAGACCTCGATGGTGAAGGTTCGGTCGTGATCGGGTCCCGATTCGCGGACAGTGAGATATCGCGGGACGCCAAGCCCGCTCGCCTGGACGCCCTCGAGGAGGCGGCTCTTGAAGTTTTCGTCGTCCGAACCGATGAGTCCGGTCCGCAGGGCTTCGTCGACCGTCCGTTCGACGAACTGCTGCGCATGGGAGAACCCGCCGTCGAGATACACCGCGCCGATCACCGCTTCGAACGCGTCCGCGAGGATGGTATCCAGGCCGCGGCGGATCACCTGGGACGCGCTGGGGCTCATGAGCATGAAGTCGGCAAGCCGGAGCTCTTCCGCATAGAGGCTGAGGGCCTTGCGGTTGACGAGCCGGGAGCGCATTTTTGTGAGATCCCCTTCCGGGGCCGAGGGATGGTGGCGATAGACGTACTCTGCGACGACGAGATTCAGGACGGAGTCGCCGAGAAATTCCAGCCGTTCATTGGAGACCGATGCAGGGTCGCCGGAGATCTGGAGATACGACCGGTGGGAAAGCGCTTCGGTGAAGATCTGTGTGTCGTTGATGGTGTAGCCGAGGACCCGCTGGAGACGCGCGACGTCAACGACGCCGGGGGCGTCGTCGCCGGAGCGGCTCCACCGGGGGATGATGCGGGCGAGTAACCGTTGGAGGACACCCGTCATCGCGCATCACGGCTTCTCTTTGAACTTCTTGAAGAGCAATGAGGCATTGTGGCCGCCGAATCCGAACGTGTTGCTGATCGCCACGTCGACGGTCTTTGCAATGGCCTTGTTGGGCACGTAGTTCAGGTCGCATTCCGGGTCCGGGACGTCATAATTGATCGTCGGGGGGACGCAGTTCTCTTGCGTGGCCAGGACCGCGATGATCGCCTCGACGGCGCCAGCGGCGCCGAGGAGGTGTCCGGTCATGGACTTGGTTGAGCTTACGACGAGCTTGCGGGCGTGATCCCCGAACACCGTCTTGATCGCCTGGGTCTCAGACTTGTCGTTGAACAACGTCGATGTACCGTGCGCGTTGATATAATCCACTCTTTCAGGCGCCACGCCGGCGTCCTTGAGGCAGCGCCGCATCGAGCGGATCGCGCCTTCGCCGCCGGGCGCGGGCTGCGTGATGTGGTAGGCGTCGCCCGTGAGGCCGATGCCGCCCATCTCGCCGTAGATGTGCGCACCTCTGTTCATGGCGTGAGTGAGTTCCTCGAGGATGAGCATGCCGCCCCCCTCGCCCATGACGAACCCGTCACGGTTGAGTTCGAACGGCCGGCTGGCCTTCTCCGGCTCGTCGTTCCGCGTCGAAAGGGCCTTCATGGCATTGAACCCGCCGACCCCCATGGGACAGATGGCGGCCTCGGAACCGCCGGTGAGCATGATGTCGGCGTCGCCGCGCTGGATGATCATGAATGCGTCGGCAACGGCGTGCGATGAGGTGGCGCAGGCGGATGTCGTCGCGTAGTTCGGACCCTTCACCTGAAAGCGCATGGAGATGTAGCCTGCGGCGATGTCGGCGATCATCATGGGAACGAAGAATGGACTGATGCGGTGCGGTCCGCCGGTCTCGTAGATGGTGTGCATCTGCTTATGCCACGTCCACATACCGCCGATGCCGGAGCCGAAGATGACGCCGATCTGTTCGCGGTCTTCCTTCTCGAGGTCGAGGCCCGAATCCTTCACGGCCATTTCCGCGCATGCGACGGCGAACTGCGTGAACGGGTCCATCCTATTCATCAACTTCTTGTCGATGAAGTCGAGAGGATTGAAGTTCTTCACCTCGCACGCGATCTTGGTGTCGTACTGCTCAGCGTCGAATCCCTTGATCCTTCCCGCTCCGCTCTTTCCGGCGAGGGAATTCTCCCAGAATTCCTTCTTTCCCATGCCGATCGGCGTCACGGCGCCAAGGCCGGTCACGACGACGCGGCGTCGCCCGTTATTTTCATTCGTCATCACTTCTCCACGCTAGTCGTTGCGATTACCGATCTGCACGATACAACTCCGACACACACGTTACTTTGCTTTTGCTGAGATGTACTTTACGGCGTCTCCCACCGTCGCGATCTTTTCGGCATCTTCGTCCGGGATCTGGAGATTGAACGACTTCTCGAACTCCATCACCAGCTCGACGGTATCGAGCGAGTCGGCTCCAAGATCGTTCGTGAACGACGCTTCGGGGGTGATCTGCGCCGCTTCGACGCCGAGCTTGTTCATGATGATCTCCTTGACCTTCTCTGCGACATCTGCCATAACATGTACTCCTTTTGTTTGTGATTACTGTTTTTCGGGAACGAATGATTTTTCACAGCCGGTTTGCTACATCACGAGACCGCCGTCGACGCAAAGCACCTGACCCGTGATGTAATTGGCGTCGGGTGAGGCAAAGAATCGCACGACCGCCGCGATCTCCTCGGGCTTCGCGGTCCGCTTCAAAGGGATGTTCTCCTCGAGCTTCTTGCGCTGTTCGTCGTTGAGCTTCGCCGTCATGTCGGTCTCCACGAACCCCGGTGCGACGGCATTCACCTGAATGTTCCGGGACCCGAGTTCCTTCGCGAGCGATTTTGTGAACCCGATCATGCCCGCTTTCGAGGCGGCGTAATTTGCCTGTCCCGCGTTGCCGGTCACGCCGGCGATCGAGGTGATGTTGACGATCTTGCCGGAACGCTGGCTCATCATCGGCCGTATGGCCGCCTTTGAAAAATTGAACGCGCTCTTGAGATTCGTGTTGAGGACGACGTCCCAGTCCTCTTCGGTCATCCGCATGAGAAGGCCGTCCTTCGTGATGCCGGCGTTGTTCACGAGGATGTCGAGGCGCGCATATTCCGCGACGATCTTCTCGACGATCTCCTTGGACTGCGTGAACGACGCAGCGTCCGACTGAAACGCGGCGGACTTCCTCCCCCGCTTCTGGATCTCCGCGACGACGCTGTTCGCTTCAGCCGTAGCGCTCCGGTATGAGATCATGACATGGGCGCCGGCATCCGCGAGGGCAAGGGCGATGGCGCGGCCGATGCCGCGTGAGCCGCCGGTGACCAGAGCGATCTGTTGATCCAGGATACCCATCCACTATGCTGAGGTTAATTGTTCAATGTCCCTCATCGTGTCAGCGCCGAGGACCTCGGCCGTGACAGCGATGCGCTTGACGAGTCCCTGGAGGACCTTTCCAGGCCCAATTTCCACGAACGTCGACGCTCCAGCCGCCGCCATGGCAGCGACTGATTCTTCCCATCGTACAGCGCTCGTGAGCTGCGCCGCGAGTAATGTACGAATTTCCTCCGCCTTTTGCACAGGCTTTGCCGTCACATTGGCATAGACGGGGATGTGCGCGTCACGTATTTGGGTCGCAGAAAGGGCTTTCTGAAGCCCTTCCCGAGCGCTTTGCATGAGGGGGGAATGGAACGCCCCGCTGACCACGAGTTCCTTCACGAGTTTGGCGCCTTTTGCCTTGGCAAGCTCCATCGCTTTATGGACGCCTTCGACGGACCCGCTGATGACGATTTGTCCCGGCGAATTGAAGTTCGCGCACTGGACGACGCCCGCGGCGCTCGCCTCTACGCAAAGCGCCTCGAGGACGGCAGGCGCGAGTCCCACGACGGCCGCCATGGTGCCCTTCTGTTCCTCGCCGGCGCGCTGCATCGATTCGCCGCGCAATCGGACGAGGCGGAGCCCGTCCTCGAACGTCATCGCGCCGGCGTACACGAGAGCGGAATACTCTCCGAGCGAGTGGCCTGCGGTCATGGCGACGTCGCCCCGGTCAGCGAGGGCCGCCGCGGCCATGCTGTGGAGGAAGATCGCCGGCTGGGTGTTGCGCGTCTGCTTCAGTTCGTCGCCGGGACCTTCGAAACAGATCCGGCTCAGGGGGATGCCGAGGAGCGCGTCAGCTCGGTCGAAGATCTCGCGAGCGATGGCGCTACGTTCGCACAGGTCCATGCCCATGCCGACGTACTGCGAACCCTGTCCGGGAAATATCCACGCTCGTGTGCTCATAAACCTTTCAAGCTGTACTTCGTCAAGAGACGAGTTTCTGTTCTCCCTGGAGTCAAACCGGGAGTCGGGTACCATTCAAGAATCTGTTTTACCAGGCCGACATCCTTTGCGTACCATTCCGTGGTCCGCGTCGACGATGTGTACACGGTCCCCGGACCGCCGGCGGAAGGATGATACTCGTACCTATCGTACGTTGTATCGGTCACCTCGAGGCACGAGAGAAACAATCCGGCCGTAGCCAGAACGGTCGAGCGTCCCCAGTATGTTCGGCGGCTCAGGCTCTTCATCACGATGAAGTCGCCGCCTGCCACGACGTAGCTCGTGTCCACCGACGGCTTGGTGAGCCACGATTTTCCAAACCAGAGGGGAAAATCGAGAAGCACCTGGTGCTCAAGCCGCACGGGTCCCGGGCCATTCACCGTGAAGAGGACCTGGTTCTTGCTGACGGCCCATGATGCGCAAAAGAGGGGCAGCGCCGACGATGTCGTTTTTGCCACGCAGAAATCGTTCGCGCCGTACCACGAGACGCCGTCGAACGTGAAGGGGCTGCCGAGCAGGACCGTCATCGGGAGTGTCGTATCGACACCCTCGCCGACCACGTGGGAGCTATATTCCCACATATCGCCCGCAGAGAGCGGGAAGTAATCCTCATTCACCGTGAACCCGATCGGGTTGAGAGGATCGCACGAGATCCCCACGATGGTGAACACGACCAACAGGAGCATGCGGTGTTTCATATGCCCTCCTTTCCCTGCGATCAATGCAGGACCTACGCTGTCACTTTACGTGGAATCGACCACTTCAACAAGATCGCGCCCCAGGTATATCCCGCGCCGAAGCTCGAGAGGACAAGCGTGTTGCCTCGGTCGAGCTTGCCGGCGTGCCACCACTCGGAAAGACACAAGGGGATCGTCGCGGCGGTGGTGTTGCCGTACTTTTCAATGTTGATCATGACCTTCGCGGGATCGAGTCCCATCCGTTCGCGGCAGGCGTCGATGATCCGCAGGTTCGCCTGGTGCGGCACGAGATAGTCGACGTCCGCGCCGGTGAGGTGGTTGCGCTCCATGATCTCGGCCGAGACCTCCGCCATGCCGTAAACGGCGACCTTGAAGACCGCCTTGCCGTCCTGGATGAGCTTGTGCTCGCCCCTGTCGATCGACTCGTGCGTCGGGGGCTGGAGGCTTCCTCCCCCCTTCATGTAGAGGAACTGGCCGCCCGAGCCGTCGCTATAGAGGCGGTGATCGATGACGCCGAGCGATGGGTCGTCGGTCGGTTCGAGGAGCACCGCTGCCCCCCCGTCGCCGAACAGGATGCAGGTATTGCGGTCGGTATAGTCGAGGATGGACGACATCTTGTCCGCACCGACGACGACCACCTTCTTGTAGGCGCCCGTTTCAATGAGCTGCGCGCCGAGGACGAGTGAATAGAGGAACCCCGAGCACGCCGCCGAGACGTCGAAGCCCCACGCATGTTTCGCACCGAGCTTCTCCTGAACGACGCACGCCGTCGAGGGGAAGAACATGTCGGGCGTGACCGTCGCGACGATGATCACTTCGATCTCCTCGGGTCCGATGCCGCGGTTCTCCATGAGCATCTTCACCGCGCCGGTGCAGAGATCGGAGGTGGCGCCGTGCTCAAGCACGCGCCGTTCCCGAATGCCGGTGCGCGAGCGGATCCATTCGTCGCTCGTGTCCACGAGCTTTTCGAGATCGAGGTTCGTCATGATCTTCTCAGGAAGAAAATGACCGACCGCGGTGATCGCGGCGCGTTTCAGTTCGCGGGCTGCGCTCATTGGACGGCCAGCGCTTCCTGGATGCGACGGTTGATATTCTTCTTTGCCATCTCTTCCGCTTTGAGGATCATATTCTTGAATGCCTTGGGCGTTGACTTGCCGTGCCCGATAATGGATACCCCGTTGACGCCGAGTACCGGGACGCCTCCGTGTTCTTCATAATCCAGACTTTTCAGCGCGGAGCGCAAGGTCTTCCGCATCATGAGCGCCGCGAGCTTCGTCAGGATCCCCCCGCCCGTGTGCGCCTTGAGCCGGGTCTTCAGGAACGAGGGGACACTCTCGCCGAACTTCAGGATGACGTTCCCGACGAACCCGTCGCAGACGACGACGTTCGCCTTTCCCGGAAGGATGTCGCGCCCTTCGATGTTCCCGATAAAATTCAACTTGCTCGCCTTGAGGAGCGCGAAGGCCTCTTTCGCCGCGTCGTTCCCCTTGGAATCCTCTTCGCCGATATTCAGCAGCCCGACCGCAGGGCGGTCGATGCCGAACATCTCCTGAACGTAGATGCTCCCCATCATGCCGAACTCGTAGAGGTGGCGGGGGCGGCAGTCGACGTTCGCTCCCGCGTCGACGATGAGGCAGGCGCCCTCTACCGTGGGAAAGAACGCCCCGATGGTCGGTCGGCTCACGCCTTCGATCCTGCCGAGAATGAGGGTTGACGCGGACATGACCGCGCCGGTGTTGCCGGCGCTGACGAACGCATCGGCCTTCCCCTCGCGGTGGAGGGTGATGCCGACGGCAATGGAGGAGTCTTTCTTCTGCTTGAGTGCGGCGGTGGCGCCGTCGTGCATGTCGATGGTCTGGGAAGCGTGGACGATGCTGTAGGCGTCCCCGGACGACGTCGATGGGAGTTCCCGGCGCAGCAACTCTTCGGGACCAACGAACACCACCTCAAAGCGGTTGTCCGTTTCACGCAGTGCCTCAAGCGCGCCGGCCACAACATTGGTCGGGGCGAAGTCTCCGCCCATGGCGTCGACGGCAATACGTATGTTCCGGTGTTCGGTGTCCAAAAGGGTACTGTGTGTCACGTCAACGACATGATCCAGCGGGCCGACTTCTGAAGGCGGGTATGCCGAACGGCGTGCTTACGACTCTTTGGGGATGATGATGGAGCGTCCGTGGTAGTAGCCGCAGTTCGGGCATGCACGGTGCAGGAGTTTCTGCTCGTGACAGTTCGGACATTCGGCGATCGAGGGCGCAGCCGCTTTGTAGTGGGTCCGGCGCTTCCGACCACGGGATTTGGAATTTCGGCGTTTTGGATTAGGCATGAATCGTGTTCCTTTGTGTGATCAGTTTTTCAATAATTTTTCAAGACTTTGCCAGGGCGAATCGCTCGCATCCTGCTTGCAGTTGCAGTGGGCCGTGTTCCAATTGGCGCCGCAACGCGGGCAGAGGCCTTTGCACTCTTCACGGCAGAGGAGCTTCAGCGGGACCGAGAGCAAGACGAACTGCCGGACGTCCTCGGACAGCTCGAGGTGGACGGTGTCCGGCGTGATGACCTGCACCTCTTCCGGGGGGATACTCCCGGCCGATCCTTCGTCGTAGAGATAGAAGACGTTGTATTTCGTTGCGAGCGCGAGTTCAAACTCGTCGGTGCAGCGGTCGCAAATGAACTTCCCCGATGTCGACAGCGACGCTTTCAGGTAGACCTGCCGCGTCGATTTGTCGAGGACGACGTCGATCTCGACAGGCGTTGCAAAATTCGGTTCGAGCCCTATTTCTGACGGCTCAGCGGAAAAGTGATAGTCGTGCAACCCGTTCGACAGTCCTGAAATCCGAATTTTTATCCCGTCTGGACGCTTTTTCGCATTCATAAGTTCAAAAAACCGGCTAATTTCTCAAAGAAAAGGGCTTTTTCCGCAGAAATGCGGATTTAATATAGAAAAATATCGTCCGAGAGTCAAGGGTGACGCCCGAGCCGCCTCCTGCAGGAGGTTAGAGTCCGATTTTATGGAGGATGTGGTTGAGCTTCCCCCGGAGCCCGAGGCCGTAGCCGTGGCGCCCCGCGGTACCGCGGCCCGCGTGCGAGACGTACGTGAACGCAGGGTAGGAGATGAGCCCGTACCCGCGCCGGGCGGCTTCCGCCATATTGTCGAGGCACGGGGTCCCGTGGAGCTGGAATTTCGGGAGCGTGTGGTAGAGTTCGCGCCGGAGAAGCATGCAGACAGGGCGGATGTACGCTAGGGCGTCGGGGGTCGACATGGGGACGTCGAAGCCGCGTCGGTCCATGAAGACGCGCTCGCCGGCGGCGTAGTTCCCGGGGCTCTCCTCGAGCCGCGCGAGCATCTCTTCAACGAAGCCTCCGCGAAGAACCTCGCAGTCGGAGTCAAGATAGAGGATGTACGGTGTGGCCGCCTCCCGTGCGGCCTGGTCCATGCCCGGGCCGTGATGGAGATTGGCGGCATTGAAGATCACGCGGTCGGCCGGCCGGCCGCCACCGGTGAGTTGGGCGATCACCGAACGGCTCTCGTCGTCCGAACCGTTGTCGATGAGGAGGAGCGGAAGCTCCGGATAGAACACTCGCAGGGACGATACCGCTCTGCACAGGAGGTCGGGCGTCTTGTAATGAACGATGACGGCAGTGACGGGAAGCGCACCGGTCACGGGGACCTCCGGTCACATGCGTCCGGCGAGAGCGCCGGATGCGGGCTCCTATGCCTCAACCGGCTTTTCGAGGGTCGTGAGGAGTTCCCGCTCGACGTGGCCCACGGTCTCCGTGAGCGCCTCGGCGAACTTTCCGAAATCCTCCTTGTAGAGGAACAGCTTGTGCTTTTCATACTTCTCTTCGCTCATGCGCCTGCTTTCGGTGATGATGATGTAGTAGTCCTTGACGGATTTGGTCGCTTTCACGTCGAAGAAGTACGTTCGCTTTCCCGCACGGACGCGTTTCGAGAAGACGTTCTCATTGATCGTATCAACATGTTCCATGGGCAATGCTTCCTGGTGTTGGTGAAACATCTGAGAATTATGAATTCTCCCCCGTTGTACACAAATGTCCGGGCCGCCCGGGCAGAAACGCGCTACCTCCGCACGACGGCGAGCTTTCCCGTGACGACCTTCGAGCCGTCCTCCGAGAAGGCGACGATGAGATAGACGCCCGTCGACGCGAGATTGCCCTTCGCGTCACGGCCGTCCCAGAACCCGACGCGTCCGCCGGGCGATTTGATCTCCCTCACGAGCGACCCGTCGATGGTGAGCACCTTCACCGTGGAGTTCTCCACGAGTCCGTCGATCGTCAGGAGCGTCTGCGACGGGAGGAGGAACGGGTTCGGCGCAAGCGCGAGTTTGTCGAAATCCCGCACGGGGTTCACCGCCGCGGTCGTCAGCGCGGAGAGCCCCTTCTCCGTGCCGCAATACACCATGCCGGTCTCGTGGTTGATCGCGATCGACGCGACGTCGTTATCGAGGAGCTTGCCGTCGGTGGATTCGACGGTGAAGTGATCGAGGATCGACGTCCCATCGGGCGAGAGCAGGAAGACGCCCTGCTTCGTCGCGATCCACTTGTCGTTGAGCGCGTCGACGGCGATCGCCTGGATGACCTGGTCGCGCAAGGGGTGGTAGGCAGCCATGCGCTGCTTCGGATAGAGCGGGTCAAAGAGGATCGAGACGCCCTGGTCGGAACCGACCCACACCTCCCCCTGGCGGTCCACCGCGAGGGACCAGACGGCGTTCGTGGTCAGCCCGTCGACCGTCGTGAGCCTTCCCCAGCCGCCGGAGGAGCCGGAGACGGGCAATCCCTCGTTATAATAGAGCAGCCCCGTCGGGTTCGCGTTTTCGAACCGTGAGAAGTTCGCGAACCACTTCGTATTGTTGAAATCGATGACGACGTCGGTGAAGGCGATGTCGGGGTCGCGCATCTTCAGCTTGAGGGAATGGTCGAGCGTCGAATCGGGACGGAAGCGCACCACCGCAGTGCTGTCGGGCGCGGTGCGGTTGCAGATCCACGCGACGCCGTTGCGGTCGGTCGCGACTCCGCCGACAACCGCGTAGTTCACGTCGTTCGGCACGGACGGGGGAACCCCGTTCGTCGTGTTGAACACTCTGCGGACATTTCCCGCGTCGTCGATGAGCGCGACGCCGCTCCCCCAGTTGCCGAGCCACTTCGAATTGTTCGCCCCGATGCTCACCTTCTGGATCTCGTTCCTCCCCAGCTCGGGATAGAGCTGCACGGTGTACGACCTCCACTGCGTGCCGTCATAGCTCATGGCACCTTCGCCGTTGGCGGAGCCCGTGCCGGACCAGACGGACCCGCGCGCGTCCACGGCGATGCTGATGAACCTGTTCGATGGCGGGCCGGGGGGCGCAACCGAACGCCAGCTTCCGGATGTAAAGAGTTCGACGCCTGATTTTTGGGTGCCAAGCGTTCCCGGGTCCCGCATGCACGTGATCGACGAGGGGAACTGGTCGTAGACGACCGCTGCGCCGTCGCCCGACTGGACCGGGAGCGGCAGCCAGAGGAGCTGCGTCGGCGTGGCGAATGTGAGGGAAGACGAATCGGCGAAGAGGTCCACGACAAACAGGCCGCCCGCTTGCGCGAGCGTCGTGAAGGCCCCTCCGGATTCCACGGCGATGCCCGTGTTGGAGGAGATATAGAGGCTCCCGCTCTGCGCGGCAAGGCCGGTAACGCTCGCAAGCGGCAACGCGTCCGCGGTCGTATAGACCGTCCAGGAATCCGGCGAGGCGGGGTTCGAGTTGGTGACCGGGGTCGATGCCAGCCCGGCGCGCGTCCCCACCCACATCGATCCCTCGAAGACCGACATCGCCGTGACGCCGCCGGTGAGGAGTTTCGGGTCGGTGCCGAACCGTTCGAAGGTGCCGCCGAACTCCTCGCGGGAGATGGAGTAGAGCGACAATCCGACGTCGGAAAGAATGAACAGGGTGTCGCCTGCAGTGCGCAGAGCGTTGATGCGCTTTTGAGGGTTGCCGAGGATGGCGATATCCATGACGTACCGCCACTCGCCGCTTGCGGGGGAATACTTGTGGAGGACGCCGTTTGCGGCCCCGATCCAGAGGGATCCTTCGGCGTCGACCGTGACGGCGGTGAGATCGATGGTCTTGAGCCCTTCAGAGGTCGTGAACTCCGCGTACGTACCCGTCGAGAGGTTGTAGCCGAACAACCCGCCGCTCGTGGCCGACCAGAGCATGTCGCCGGACCGGACGACGTCCCGGACCTCACGCTTCGCGGTAAACGTCTTCCATTCACCCACACCCGCGTGACCCTGGAACACCGCCACCATCACCGCCAACCACAGCAGGAACGCACGCACCACGCTCTACCTCACTCGGAAAATGACGATTGACGTTACGACGTACTGGAGAGCTGTTTCCGGAGATCGGCCATCTCGATCGCGGTCATGGCCGCTTCCCAACCTTTGTTGCCGCCTTTCGCACCCGCGCGGTCGATCGCCTGTTCGAGGTTCTCCGTCGTCAGGACGCCGAACACGACCGGGGTCTTCGTCTCGAGCGCGACGCGGGCGATGCCGCTTGAGGCCGCACTGGCGACGTGATCGAAATGCGGCGTCTCGCCGCGGATGATGCAGCCGAAGCAGATGATCGCGTCATACGCGTCCGTGGCGGCGAGTTCCTGGGCCACGCCCGCGATCTCGAATGCGCCGGGGCAGTACACGACGTCGATGGCGGATTCCGCCGCGCCGTGGCGGCGCAGGCAGTTGAGCGCCGCCTCAAGGAGGCGGCGCGTGATGAATTCGTTGAAGCGGCTGACGACAATGCCGAAACGGTATGGTGCCGCGGCCAGATTTCCTTCGATGATATTCGCCATGAGTGCGTTACTGAACGAACGGACGGACAGAGACCTCGCTAATTGGAGAAGAGCCTGCGGCGCATGACATCCACGGTCGAGACCGGGATGCCGACGCGTCCGAAGAGATGCTCGTCGTTTTTCATGCCCCCATGAAAATCAGAACCGCCGCTTTCGAGCAGGCAGTATTCGTTGACGATGCCGCGGTAGTATTGGATGTGCTCCGGCGTGTGGCTCGGATGGACGACCTCGATGCCGTCGAGGCCGGCGCTGATGAGATGGAACAAGAGTTCTTCGCTCACCGTGCGGCCGGGATGGGCGAGGAACGAGAGCCCGCCCGAGTCGGCGATGAGCTTTACCGTCTCTTCCGGCGAGCACTCCGGCTTCTTTTCGAAGGCCGGGCGTCCGTCGCCGATGTACTTGTTGAAGGCCTGGTAATACGACTGCGCGTGACCCTCGTTCACCAGCGCAGTGGCAATGTGGGGTCTGCCGATCGAGTCGCCGGTCGCGCTTGCCAAGACGGATTCGATCGTGAGAGGGATGTTCATGCGGTTGAGTTTGTCGACGATGCGTTCGGCGCGGCGCATGCGCTTCTCGCGGAAGACGGCCAAGGCCTCCTGGAGGGCCTTGTTGTGGTAGTCCATGAAGTACCCGAGAATGTGGATCTCGGTATTCTTGTACGAGGCGCTCAGCTCCATCCCCGCGACGATCTCGACGTCGAATTCCTTGCCGATGGCCACCGCTTCGTCGATCCCGCTGACACTGTCGTGATCGGTAATGCTGATGACGTCGATCCCCACGCTCTTCGCTTTCTTTATAAGCTCGTAGGGGGAAAGACTCCCGTCAGAAAACGTGGTATGAGTATGAAGATCCGCTTTGCCTTCCACACAATTCTTCCCAGCTCAATACCCCTCCCTAGACAAAGAGGCTCTTGAACTTCTCGTAGTCGTTGATGATGAGTTTGCTCCCCTGGAGTTCGAGATGGCCCTTCTTGATGAACATGTGGACCACGCGGGAGATGGTTTCGCGGGACGTGCCCGCCATGTTGGCGAGATCCTGCTGGAGCGGCAGCTCGTCGATCTCGACGCGCCCCTTGCGGATCGTGCCGATGTCGTCCGCAAGCTGCAGAACGACGTTTGCAACGCGCCCGGCCGCATCCTTGAGAGACAGGCTCTTGATCTGCGAGTCCGCCTTGCGGAGGCGCATGGTGAGTTCCTTCAGGAGCGAGATCGCGACGGAGGGAACGTCCTGCATGAGCTTCAGGAAGTCCCTGCGGTGGATCATGAAGAGCTCCGTCTTCGTGATCGCCACGACGCTCGCCGAACGGGAGAGACCGTCGAGGATCGACATCTCGCCGAAAAAGTCGTTTTCCCCGAGGATCGAGAGGATGACCTCGCGGCCGTCGTCGTCGGTCCGGACGATCTTCACCTTCCCGGAGATGATCACGAACAGCGCGGCACCCGTTTCCTCCTCGAGAAGGATGATGCTCCCCTTCTTGTACTTCTTCCGGACGCCGACACGGACGATCTTCGTGAGCTCGTTCGTCTCGATGTCGTTGAATATGGGGACGTTGCGGATGAACTCCATCGCTTCCCCGAGATCAGAAGTGAGAGGCTGGTGCGGTGCGCTAGGAAGGGTCATAGGAAAATTGGGTCGATTTTCATGTGAGAAATTATTTAGTCCTCCACAGTCGTCTGTGACTGTAAATATAGCGTTGAACCGATTGAAAGTCAAGTAATTACGCCGATTTCCGGCCTCCTTAACGCGAAAGCAGCTGGTACGTCAGGAGAAAAAGGCTCAATTCACTCACCGCCAGCGATATCCCGGAAAGAAGATCGAGACGATGCACCGCATCGAGGTCCGAGGCCTTGCCGTTGGTCCGATAATCGGCATACCGCGCATCCGCCTTGATCTTGCAGTAGGCTGCCGTCGCCCCCGCAAGCACGCTCACGCCGGTGGAAAGGATGACCGGGGTGAGGTGGGCGGAGTGCTCCCCGGCGAGGTACTGTGCCGTCGTCCCCGCTCGCGCGGCGAGGACGACATGCATGTCCCCGGTGAAGGGAAGCGACGCCGATTCGTATCCGTCGCGTGCGACCGTCACTAGGCTCCCTTGGGCGCGGAGGGGAACGAGAAGCGGGGTCGATCCGATCAGCGAGTCGCCGAGCGAGACCTGCGCCCCGTCCGGTTCCGATGTGATCCTGCCGATCCGCAGCGGAGCCACGTCGCGCACGACATGCTCGGCGGGCCGCACGGTGAGCGTCTCGATGAGGGCCGGACCTTCCCAGGAGCGCTCCCGCGCCGACAAGACCCGCAGGACCATCGTGCCGGACGGCACCGGGACGGAATCGACCGGCGTCCGCCCGACGAGTGTGGTGTCGCGGTAGACCGCAAGACCCGGCGGCGCCGAGTGAACGGTGAGGAACGCACCCGTCTGACCCGCAGAGAGGGCAGGAAGAAGGAGGATCACGGTCATGGCGAGGAGCGTCCGAAGGCGGAGGTTCATTTCTCTCCCCCTTCCGAGAACCCGAGGACCGACCGGTCCTCCGTCAGGAGGATAAGAAACCCCCGGGCGATCACCGGCATCGTTTTGATCCTCCCCTTCGTGGTGTACTGCCAAAGACGCTCGCCGGCCGACGCGGAGAACGCGTGGAGCGTCTTGTCAAGACTCGCGACGTAGACGACCGATCCGGAAACGAGCGGCGCGGCGTTGATGACGCTTCCGAGCCTCCCCTGCCAGACGATCTCTCCCGTACCGGCCCCGAGCGCGGCGAACACTCCTCCGCTCGTGCCGATGAAGACGCGTCCGGCGTCCACTGCAGGCGACGCGTAGATCGGCGACCCGAGAGGGCGGCTCCACTTCATCGTCCCGCTTGCCGCATCGAACGCGTAGAATGTCCCGTCGAGCGACCCGACGAAGACGAGACCGGAGGAGACCGCAGGAGAACCGGCGATGCTCGCCCCGGCCTTCGCGCTCCACCGCAGCGTCCCGTCCTTGACCGCGACCGCGTAGAGCGTGCCGTTGTCGCAACCGAACACGAGGACGTCGCCGTCGCTCGCGGGGGATGACCGGACGGCCGACGACCTGCGGGAGGCCGGCACCGAAAATGTCCAGAGCGCCTTCCCGTCCGCGGCGTCGATGCAGCTGATCTTTCCGTCGAGGGCCGCGACGTAGAGCCGCCCCTCCATGAGGAGCGGTGCGGACTCGATGTCGCCGAACGGCTTTTGCCACCGGACAATGGCGTTATCAAGATCATAGGCGACGAGGCTCTGCTCTTCACGGGAGAGCGCGACGTAGAGCGTCTGCTTCGCCACGATTGGCGTTCCGATGACCGAGGATCCGAAGCTCCGTACCCCGGCGCCCTCTCCCGTGCGCAGGTGCACCGCGTGCACTTCGCCTCGGAGGTTCCCAACGAACACGAGACTCTCGGCCACCGAGGCGGAATAGGCGCTGAACCCCGCCGACGCGTCGTACTGCCACCGGAGGGAGAGCGGAGGCACGAGGGCCTGCGGGGCGACGTTCGTCCTGCCGGGGTTCCCGCCGTACATCTTCCAGTCCCCTTCGACCGTCCGGACCGGCACCTGGAGATGGAACGGGGTGCACCCGGAGTAGGATCCGATGAGCGCGAGAATAAGGATGATGGGCAGACGGCGCATCAGAAGTCCCATCCGAAGAAGAACTGCTGGAACACGCCCTGCTGAAAATGGCTCAGGTTGTCCTCGATCCTCTTGCCGACGTCGTAGCGCAGGACGAGCGCACCCAGGAGGTTCAGCCGGAGCCCCAGGCCTGTGCTGCCGCGGGTCTGCGTATAGACGTCGTCCCAGACGCCGCCGAGATCGACGAACGCTGCGCCGCGGATGCCGACGAACGTGAGCCCGCCGAACGGGAAGCGCATTGCGAGCGCGTCGAGGAACGGGAACCGCAGTTCCTGGCTCATGAGCCAGAGTTTTCTGCCGCGGAGCGACCACCGGGGGTACCCCCGCAGGTCCCAGCTCCCACCCATGAAGAACCGGCGAGCCTCCTTCCCGTCGTTGTAGAAAAGCCATAGCCGCACGGCATAGGCGGACTGCTCCGAGAGGCGGAAGTACTGCCGGTAGTCGGCGATGACGGAGTAGTAGCTCGCGTTGGAGTACTGCACGTCGGTCGTGTACCCGAGGGTGATGTTGAACCTGCTCCCGTCGAGTGGGCCGCTCGGGCCCCAAAGCGAATTGTCGTGCGTGAAGGAGATCGAGTTCGAGACGAAGAGCGCGCGGCGCGAGCGGTCGATGTTCGCAGCGTTGAGGTCGAAGTAGACCGACTCGTCGGGGTCCTTCTCGGAGTTGCTCACGCTCGTCAGGACGGCGATCCGTTTGAACTTCGAGAGCGGGTAGCTCAGCGTGAAGTACCCGCCGAAGACGCGTTCAAAGAAGAACAGGTCGGGATCGGTGAGGTCGTACCGCCTGCCGCTGAACCGTTAGATCCCGTACGCGAAGTTGGATCGCTGCTGGAGCGAAATGCTCGAGATCGCGAGGTTGAAGCTCGAGAGAAGTTCGCTCGACGACTGTGCCGTGTTATAGAGGAGGAAATAGTACTGGTGGTTGCCGAGGAGGTCGCTCAGGGCGAGGAACGCCCCGCCGTTCGTCCCGAAGACGGGATCGGTGGAGATCTGGCTCTGCGCGACGTCGAGGCTGTACTCCCCTTCGTACCGCAGCGGCTTCGACTCGGACTCTCCGGCGAGCGAGGACGCCGTCCAGGGGCGCGCCGTCACGGCGAAGTCGAGGGGGCGGCGTTCATGCGACGAATCGTACATCGCGTAGACGTTCCCGATCGTGCGGAGACGGAAGCTGAACTCCTCGAACGCCGAGAAGACCGCGGTCGTCTCGGCCCACGCGGGATCGAATGCGGCCGTCGTGAAGGCCGTCAGCCTGCGCATCTCTTTCGTGGCGCGCAGGGAGTCGAACTTCATCATCCAGATGTTCCGCGCGCCGCCGCGGTCCGAGGTGAACAGGAGCGCTTTCCCGTCCGGTGACCAGGAGGGCGAATAGCAGCTCTCCTCGCTGTAGGTGAGGTAGTCGATCTGCCGCGAAGCGAGGGTGTAGGTAAAGAGATTGTATTTGCCCTTCGCGCCGAACGACGTGCGGTCGGAGCTGAAGACGATCGACGCGCCGTCGGGGGACCAGGCGGGGTCCCGGTCGTCGTAGAGATCCTCCGTGAGGCGCGTGAGCGTTTCCGTCCGCCGGTTCCACCGGTAGAGATCGTTGTCCCCTTTCCGGTCGACGGCGCTGAACGCGATGTCCCCCCCGTCCGGCGACCAGGTGGGCGAGCCGAGAACAACGAGGTCCTTGAAGTGGTATGTCCGGACGAGCGTATCGCCGAAGACGTCGTAGAGATGGAGCGCGTCGTTCTCTCCGCTCTTCGTGACGAATGCGAGGATCCCGTCGCGGGAGATGTCGAGCTTGCTCTGGAACAGGTGGAAGGTCTCGAATTCGTCGGTCTTCTCGCCCTCGATGACGACGGCCGGCGGTTCCTTCGGCCGGTCGAGGTTCGCCCGCATGACGCTCGTATAGCCCGAATGGTTCCCGATGAAATAGACCTGCCGCGTCCCCTTTGCGGCGAAGTAGACCGGCTTCACGTTGAAGCCCCTGTTGACGAGCTCGTCGGAGCTTCCGCTGGGTTCGTCGGCGGTAGCGAGGAGCGGGTAGTACCGCTTCTTCATCGCATACGTCCACTCCGCGTCGAACGCCTTGTAGTCCCTCCCGGTCGTCAGTCGGAAGACCTCCTCGAAGCTCGTCGACTTCCAGAAGTTGTCGATGAGCCTCAGGACGGTCTCCTCGCCGTATTGCTTCCCCGCGAAGTCGAGGATCTGCTGCCCCTCCTTGTACATGAGGAACGAACCGTAGATGCGGTCCATGTCGTCCAAGGGGACGAGGTAGTTGCTCACGGTGGCGTCCCGGAGGACCATCTCCGCCTGGTTGTCCCACTCGGTCGACCAGTACTCCGCAAGCCCTTCCGTGAACCAGAGAGGCGGCATGTGGTCCGCGGCGATCCGGTGATCGACGAGCACGCGGTTCACCTTGCTGAACATGAAGACGTGTACGAGCTCGTGCCGGATGACGTGCTTGAAGTCCGCCATCGAACCGTCGTACGGTATGACCACGCGGCCCTTGAGAAACTCGGTGAACCCGCCGACGCCTTCCGGGAGGAACCCGGGCGTGACGTTCGTCTGCTGGAAATAGAGGTGCGAGGAGTAGAAGATGAGCGGGACGCGCGCTCCTACGTTGTGGTTGAAACGCTGCTCGAGGACCTTGTAGCTCTCTTCCGCGAAGAATGCCCCACGCCGAGCGAGGTCGTCCATCGGGCGGTCATAGTAGATGTCGAAATGTTCGGTCTTGAGGACCTGCCAGTCGAAGTCGGTGTACTGGACCTTGTTCCGCCCGAAGTAGAAGAACTGGGCGGAGGCGGAGGTCGCCAGGAAAAGGACGAGCAGGCTATATCGGAGAAGGATTCTCGGCATATCAGTGCACGGTATACTCTCTCTCTGCGGTTCCGGGAAGGATGCTGCGGTACTGCTCCACGGTCCAGCCGCACGCGTCTGAGGCGCGCGCGGCCGGACCGGATATGCGGTTACACCTTGCTCAGCTCTCGCTTCAGGTAATCGATGACGCGCACCGGGGTCGGATCAATGCCGTTCATGATGGCGAGATAGAAACTCACCCAGTCGCCGAGATAGATCAGGGAGAACATCCGCGCGAGGAGCGACGAGCCTTGGCTCTCGACATCGAGGACCTTCGAGGCGTATTCCCCGACGATGCTCTTGGTGATCTCCATCCGGATCTTGACGCGGTCGTGGTCGCCGTTGTCCCGTAGGAACACGACGGCCATCTCCTCCATCTGCCGCTTGAGCGCCTTCCAGCCGACGAGCTCGTTGTGGTTCATCTCGGGCAGCACGTGGCCGAAGGCGAGCATCTTGCTGTTCTCCGCCAGCTGGCCGCGCCAGCGCGTGTTGACGACGTCGAAGCGATCGGCGGAGGAGTAGACAATGGGAAGCTTGTTGTAGAGCTGCTTCGCGAGCTCAAGCGCGGGGTTCTTCGTATTCGAAAGTGTGCCGTAGGTTCTGGAGAGCTTCCGGAGAAGGCGAACGGTCTCACGGATTTCCTTCTCCTTCGAGGGGATGAACCCCATCGACGAGAGGGCGACGAGCATCGGGAACAGGGAATACCCGAGGGCGGTGCGCGGCGGCAGCCCGCCGGGGATCGTGATGAGCGGCTGTCGGTGGACGGCGGCGAGCCGCGCGATCTCGCCATTCGAGCTGATGCAGAGGACCTTCGCCTTGCGGCGCATCGCGTCATGGTGCGAGGCGATGGTCTCTTCCGTCCCGCCGGAGTAGCTTGCGATCACCACGAGCGTCCGCGCGCCGACGAACTCCGGGAGCGCGTAGTGACGGTTGACGATGAACGGGACCTTGAGGTCATCCGCAAGGTATGACCGGAGGATGTCGCCGCCGATCGCGGATCCGCCGAGGCCCGACAGGACGATGGCGTCGATGTTCTTCGCCTTGAAAGGCATCTTCGCACCTCGGCCGATGCGCACGGCAAGTTCGATCTGGGCTGGGAACTCCACGAGGAGCTTCCGCATGTTGGATCTGTCGTAGAGCGCTATGCTGGATTCTTTCATAGGGAGTGGTAGTTGTGATTGCGACGGTGATGACGTGAAGCCGTCCCGGTCATCCGCGGACAGTGTCGTCGAGAGGGATGTCGGGACAGGCTTTCTTGATGACCTTCCGAAGATAGGCGCGCACTTCGTCTCCAGTGGAAAGCGTCAGGACGTCTCGGGCGACCTTCTGCATGTCGGAGAACCGCAAGGTTCGCACGATCTTCTTGATCTCCGGGAGGACGACGGGTACGACGCTCAGTTCGTCGATACCCATGCCGAGGAGGAGCGGCGCCGCCAAGGGGTGCCCGCCCATCTCGCCGCAGATGCCCACCCAGGCCTTCTGCTTCTGACCGGCGTTGATGACATGCTTGATCGTCGCGAGGACAGCCGGGTCGAATTCATCGTAGAGCCGCGCGACGAGGCTGTTCCCCCGGTCGACGGCCATAAGGTACTGGATGAGGTCGTTGGAGCCGATGCTCAGGAAGTCGACCTCCGCGGCGAGGGCGCCGGCGTTCAGGGCCGCTGCGGGCACCTCGATCATGACGCCGACCTCGAGGTGGTCGTCGAACTTGATCTTCTTCGCCTTGAGTTCGGCCTTCGCCTGCCGGAGGAACGCCTTCGCCTTCTTCAGTTCCGGGAGGGAACTCACCATGGGAAACATGATCGCGAGGTTCTTCCGCGAGCTCGCCCGGAGCATCGCCCGGAGCTGGCTCAGGAAGAGATCGGGCCGGTCGAGGGAGACGCGGATCCCGCGCCACCCGAGGAACGGGTTCGCCTCCTCGGCGGTTTCGGGCGCAAGCTTGTCGCCCCCGACGTCGAACGTCCGCATGATGACGCGGTGGGGGTAGATCCGGTCGACGACGCGCTTGTATTCCTCGTACTGCTCGTCCTCCGACGGAAAATCATCGCGTCCGATGAGGAGGCTCTCCGTGCGGTAGAGCCCGACGCCCTGAGATCCCTGGACGACCACGTACTCGAGCTCCTCGGAGAGTTCAATGTTCGCCGAGAGTTCGATCCTGTGGCCGTCGGCGGTCTCCGCCGGGAGGTCCCGGAGCTGGGAGAGGTTTGCCTCGAACGCAAGGAAGCGCTGGCGCTTCGCCTCAAATTCGGCAAGCCGTTCCGTCGTCGGATGGACGATGAGCGTGCCGCCGTAGCCGTCGATGATGAGCTGGTCCCCGTTGGCGAGCGAGCGCGTGGCGTCGCCGAGGCCGACGATCGCGGGGATCTTCAACGAGCGCGAGAAGAGCGCCGCGTGGGAGGTGACGCCGCCCATGTCCGTGGCGTAACCGAGGACGTGGTTCCGGCTCAGGACCATCGTATCGGCGGGCGTGAGCGTATGGGCGATGACGATCATCGAACCGTCGAACTTGGAGGTGAGCTTCTCTTGCTGGAGATTCCGAACGATCCTGTTTCTGAGGTCCTCGACGTCGTGCGCGCGTTCATGCATGTATTCGTCGTGCGCGGCGAGCATGAGCCGGGCATACTTGCCGATCTCCTCGCTCACGATGTACTCGGCGTTCTTCCGTTCCTTTTTGATGCGCTTGTGCATGGAGGTGAGGAGCACCGGGTCCTCGAGGACCATGATCTGCGCCTCCAGGATGCGCGCCTTCGCGTCGCCCACCTTCTGCTGCGCGAACGCGAGGATCTTCGTCAGCTCCTTCACCGACTTCAGCACGGCGCGGTCCAGACGTTCGTCCTCGACGGCGACCTCCTCGTCGGACGCGAGCGCGCGCTCGTCCGCCCGGGGCGTCTCCTTCACGAAGAGATACGCCGTCCCGATGGCGATGCCCGGCGACGCGGCAACGCCCTTCAGGACGAGTTCCTTCTTCTCCGATGTGGGGGACGTCGTCATGGTCTATTCGTCGAATCCGCGTTCGAAGAGTCCGACGAGCGCCTCGGCGGCTTCTTCCTCGTCCACGCCTTCGAACCGGAGGATCATGGTCGAGCCTTGTTCCGCCGCGAGTGTCATCACGCCGATGATGCTCTTTCCGTTGATCTCCATGTCGTCTTTGATGATGGTGAAGTCGGCCTTGAAGCGCGCCGCGGTCTTCACGATGACGGCGGCTGGGCGGGTATGGATCCCGCTCCGGTTTCGGACAGTCACATGTCGTTCGGTCATCTGCCGGTCAGCGGGTTCGTACTTGGAGCTGATCGGCGAGATGCAGGAGCATCAACTTTGCCGGCGACGGCGAGAGCGGGGCAAGCGCCCGGCGGGCCCGGTCCGTCCTGCGGAGGATCTCCCGGGCCGAGGCATCGAGGACGCCCCGACGTTCGTACAGTGCCTTCACGCGGCGAATATGCGCGGCCCGCCGGCGGCCCGCCGGCACCGCGGAGCGCAGGAGCGCCCGGTCGGCCGCCGATCCGCGCTCAAGCGCGCTGAGAAATAAGAACGTCTTCTTCCGTTCCACGATGTCGCCGCCGATCGGCTTGCCGAGCTCCTTGACGGTTCCTGCGATATCGAGGAGATCGTCCTGGATCTGGAATGCGAGGCCGAGTTGCTCTCCGAATTTCCGGAGCGCCGAGCGTTCCCTGCGCTCGCCGTTCCCGGCAATGGCGCCCAACTCCGCAGCGGCGCCGATGACGCAGGCGGTCTTCTTCCGGATCATCCCGAGGTACTCCGGCAGGGTGACGGACATCCGTGATTCAAACTCTTTGTCGAGGCCCTGCCCCTCGCAGACGTCGATGAATGCGCCGGTGAAGACCCGCAAGAGCTCCGGCAACGCGTCCGGGGCGCTCCCGAGGAGCGCGTGATAGGCGTAGGCGGTCATCTCATCGCCGGCGAGGATCGCCGTGTTCTCGTCCCACCGCGTGTGCACCGTGGGCCGGCCCCGGCGCATGTTCGCATGGTCCATGACGTCGTCATGGACGAGCGTAAAGTTGTGGAGCAGCTCGATCGCCGCGGCGGCCGGGAGGGCCTGGCGCGGCTTCCCGCCGACGGCCTCGCACGCAAGGAGCGCGAGCGCGGCCCGCAAGCGCTTGCCGCCCGCTGCGATGACATAGCGCATCGGTTCGTACACGGTCGCGGGCGTCCGCCGGGGTATCAGGCCTGAGAGCACCGCTTCAACGCGCCTTGTATGCGTTCGGTAGCGCTGTTGGAACTGATGATTATTCAAGGAATTGGCGCTTTTCGAATGAGGCAATGCTGCAGGCGTGAGATTGAGACGGCTCGTTTCAACTATAATAAGAAACAAGGGTGTGAGAATCAAGGAACGGGGCCTCAATCAGGGATTCCGGCATGAGGGCGTTCTCGGTTCGCGCTCGAAGACGCGCTGCTCTGGGGTCGAAAGAGCGGCGCAATTGCGCCGGAGGCACGCAGGCTTGATTTCATGCAATTTTTCCGTATCTTGTCTTCGATTATGCTCGCCACCGCCACATCTGCCGCACGGTAACGATGGAACCCCGTCGTCTTTTGCTCGGACTCGCCCTCCTGGGGGCGCTTCTCATTGGATCCTGTATGAAACAACCCGCACCGACCGTACAACCGCCTCGCACCATCAACTCCAAGGACGAGCTCGTCCTCTATCTCGATACGCTCGAAGTGCGCTACGAAGCGGCCTGCAAGGTGATGGGCGTCGCGAATTGGAACAGCTACTCGAAGGAGGCGCCGTACGACCTTGATGCCGCGAAGGCCGGGTTCGCGAAGATCTTCCTCGACACGACCGCGCGGTCGATCATCACCGAGTGGCGTCGTCGTTCCAGCTCCTTGGCCGACAAGCAGCTCTCCCGGCGCCTCGAACTCTGGTACCGGTGCTTCATCGGCGGGGCGGTCTACGCCGATCCCGAGATCGCGACGCTCGAGAACTCTCTCCAGCAGTCGATCACGAACTTTCCGTTCACGTTCAAGAACGCCCCGATCACACGCGCCGAGGTGAGCACGCAGATCCGCGCGGAGAAGAAGCAGCCCGAACGGCACGCGCTCTGGTCCGTCACAGGCCAGCTCTCGGCGAAGACCGCCGCGGACCTCCACCGGCTCGTGAAGCTTCGCAACGCGCGCGCCGTGCAGTTCGGGTTCCCGAACTATTACTCCCTCTCGCTCTACCTCCACTCGATCAACGAGGAGTGGCTCCTGAAGACGCTCGGCGCGCTCGCCGACCAGACCGACGAGCCGTTCCGCGAGTTCATCGCCGCCTCCGCGAAGAAGATCCACGTCAAGAAGGTCGGCGCCTGGGACTTCGACTACGCTCTGCGCGAGGCCGTGTCGCTCCCGAACAAGTATTTCCCGGAGGACTCCGTCTTCTCCGTCATCCACCGGTTCCAGAAGGAGATCGGGTTCGCGGTCGACTCCCTCCCGATCAAGGAGGTCGTGAAGGACATCCCGTACGGCGGCTTGAGCCTCGCCATCACGATCCCGACAGACTCGCGGTTCCTCGTGAACCCGACGAAGGGCAAGGGCTTCTATGCCGTCGCCTTCCATGAGTACGGCCATTCGCTCAGGGCGGTCCACACGCACGTGGACTTCCCGATCCTCCGGGGCTACGAATGGATCCCCGGCGCCCAGTGCGCCGGCTACGAGGAGGGCGTCGCCGATATGCACGGCGAGTTCACCGACGACTCCTTGTGGCTCACGACGTTCACGAAGGCCAAGCCGAAGGAGATCGAACGGTACATCGAGGGGCGCGGCATCCCGGCGCTCTTCCGGCTCCGTCGTCTTCTAAAGGACTTCTTCATCGAGTATGAGATGTACAAGGACCCGGAACAGGACCTCGCGAAGGTGGAACGGGAGATGTTCAAGAAGTACCTGCTCGTCGACGTCGACTCCACCGAGCATCATCAATACGCGGCCTCCATCTGGTACACGTCGTACCCCTGCTACTACCAGAACTACATCCTCGCCGGCATGATCGCCACCCAGCTTCAGGAAGCCTTGACGAGCAAGTTCGGCGAAGACAAGATCCGCCACCCCGAGATGGCGGCTTGGATCTCATCCCACCTCTACGAGACCGGCGAATTGACCGAATGGACCGAGCGCATCCGCAATGCCACCGGCAAATCCCTCGAGACGGGGCCCTACTTGCGGAAACTCGGCATCGAACAGAGCAGGAACCTCACCAAAGAGGAATAACGCATACTTTCCAAGGACCGATCATGAAGACCATCGTCTGCTTCCTCCTCCTTTTACCGCTCACGCTTTCCGCGCAACAACAGTCCCGCAAGAAGGAAGCGAAGGACTTCCTCACGATGTACAACACGCTCTACCAGCGGCTCAACACCGTCTCCTCGGAGGCGCAATGGAAGGCGAGCACCGACGTCACGCCGACACACACCGGCGAGCGGATCGGCGCGGACAAGGCCCTGGCCGCGTTCGAGGGTGACCCGTATATCATCAACACCGCGCGCGGCCTCCTGAAGCGCAAGGCGGGGCTCGATGCGCTCACCGTCCGGCAGCTCAACGAGGTCCTCCTCTCCGCCGCGCACTACCCCGGGACCATCCCGGACGTCGTCGCGGAGCGCGTCACCGCCGAGGCGAACCAGAGCGCCGCCTTGGACGGCTTCCGGTTCTGCGACCAGAAGCTCGGCGACAGCTGCGTCAGCATGACGACGCCGAACAAGCTCGAGGAGGTGCTCTCCACATCGGTCGACCTCGCCCAGCGCAAGCACGCGTGGGAGGTCTCGAAGCAGACCGGCGCCGTCCTGAAGCCTGGACTCGTCAAGCTCCAGGGCTTGAGGAACCGCATGGCGACCGAGATGGGCTATCACTCGTTCTTCGATCTCGAGGTCGCGAGCTACGGCATGACCCAGCCCCAGATGATGAACATGCTCGACTCGGCCATCGCCCAGATGAAGCCGCTCTACCAGCAGCTCCACTACTGGACGAAGAAGAAGCTCGCCGAGCGCTACCACCAGCCCATCCCAAAGCGCATCCCCGCCCACTGGATCAGCAACCGATGGTCCCAAGCCTGGCCCGGGATCGTCGAGGGGGTCGACCTCGACCAGTACTTCAAGGACCGGAAGCCCGAATGGATCGTCCAGCAGGCCGAACGGTTCTACGTGTCGCTCGGGATGCCGCCGCTCCCGCAGACCTTCTGGGAGAAGTCGGATCTCTACGAGCTGCCGCCGGGATCGCCGCGGATCAAGAACACGCACGCCTCCGCGTGGCACATCAACCTCGACAAGGATGTCCGTTCCCTCATGAGCGTCCGGCCTGATTTTGACTGGTTCGCCACGACGCACCACGAACTCGGCCACATCTATTATTACATGGCCTACTCGAACCCCGACGTCCCCGTGACCCTGCGGCAAGGCGCGAACCGCGCGTTCCACGAGGCGATCGGCGACCTCATCGCGATCGCGGCGCGCCAAGTTCCCTACCTCAAAGAGATCGGCGTCCTGCCGAAGGACGCGAAGATCGACAAGACCGCATGGCTCCTCAACGAGGCGCTCGACAACGCCGTCGTCTTTATTCCCTGGTCCGCGGGAACGATGAGCCACTGGGAGCATGATTTCTACGACCACAACCTCTCCCCCGACCAGTACAATGCGCGGTGGTGGGAGTATGTCGCGAAGTACCAGGGCATCGATCCCCCCTCGCCCCGGAGCGAGGAGTACTGCGACGCGGCGACGAAGACGCACATCAATGACAACCCGGCCCAGTACTACAATTACACGCTTGCGTTCCTCATCAAGTACCAGCTCCACACCTACATCGCGAAGAACATCCTTCACCAGGACCCGCACGACTGCAACTACTACGGGAACAAGCAGGTGGGCGCGTGGCTCTGGGACCTCCTGAAGCTCGGCTCGACCCGGGACTGGCGCCAGGTCATCAAGGAGAAGACCGGCGAAGAGATCTCCTCGAAGGCGATGCTCGAATACTTCGCCCCGGTCATGGAGTATCTCCAAAAGGAGAACGCCGGCAACGATACGAGCTGGGAATGAGAACGATGAGGAACACTATCGCGGTCGTCGCCGCCGGGCTCATGCTCCTGCCGGCGGCGTTGTTCGGACAGCAGAACATCGTGGATTTCTACCGGTATGCGGATTCCGTCAGCCAGACCCCGCCGATGGTCAACGAGTTGAGGATCCTGGGACAAAAGAAGGTCATGAACCGGTATGTCACGTTTGTGGGGTATAAGGAGGACAAGAGCATCCTCTTCGCCGCCGTCACGCTCGCGCCGATCAAGAACTTGAACACGGACATTTCCCTCTCGGTGGACTTCCACGAGATGATCCCCGACATGGGGAAGACATCGACATGGGGATACGTGTTCGACAGGAATCATGACGGGAAGATCGACTATATGACGCTCGTGGGGGGCGCTGCGCCGTACAAGGACAGCGAGTTTCCAGCGGACTTTCCATACCGGGGCCAGCCGCTCCTCTCCGCGCAGCTGAACTACTACATCTCGCACTGCAGGCTCGTCTTCAATCACTGGGCGGACGACAACTACGACGGGATGCTCGACGCGGTCATCCACATCGACATGGATCCTGAGCGGGACTTCGTGGACCATCAGATCGTCATCCGAAGCACGGCGTTCAACGGCGCCTTCGACGACGTCTGGGCCTTTCGCGGGTCCGAGGGCGCGATCCCCGACAGCGTCCCTCACACGCTCACAAGCGTCCAGTACCATCCGATCAACAAGCCGCCGGACGCCATCACGCAGCCGATCCTCGACGACAAGTCCCAGATCATGAAGCTTCTCAACACCGCGCTGAAGGAGCTCAAGTTCGGCGCGAAGAACCTTGCCCGATTCTCCACCCCGCAATAGCGCTCTACCCCTGCGGGGGTCCCTCCCGAAGCATCGCTTTCATCTGTTCGTAGGAAAAGAGCCACTGCAGGACGCCGCTGCCGTAGGATACGCGTTCCGGCGTCTCGACGCCGAGGAGCGTCCCCGTCGCCACGCGCAGACCCGCGTCGCGGGTCCCGCTCACGATCAGCGATGCCGCAGTCTGGAGGCTCGGCAGGTGCCCCACGAGGAGCGCGGACACGGGCGCGCGTCCGTTGAGTTCCTCAAGGAGCTGCCGCGGGTCGGTCGTCGGAGAAAGATATTCCGTGGTTTCGAGTCCGGCGATGTGGAGTTCGTTCATGACGATCTCGGCAGTCTGCCGGGCCCGAAGGAGCGGGCTGGCGAGGACGAGGGCAGGAATGCTATTGAGCCTGGCGAGCGTGCGGCCGGCCACGGCCGCCTGCTGCCTGCCGAGCGGCGAAAGGGGGCGCGAGGCGTCATCGGCGGGCTGACTCTGTGCGTCGCCGTGGCGCAGGAGAAAGAGGATCATATACCCGAGAGGAATGCGATGATGCGGCTGGCGGGCCTGGCGAGGATCGCGCGGTCCCCCGCCTCGACGATCGGACGCTGGAGGAGGTCGGGGTGCCGGACCATGAGCGCGATGAGTTCGTCGTCGGAGAGTTCCTTCTCCGCAAGCCCAAGCTCCGTATACGCACTCTCCCTTTTTCGGAGGATCTCACCCGCCGTGCAGTCCATCTTCTTGAGGAGCGACTTGATCTTCTTCGCCGGGAGCGGTTCCGTGTAGTAGTTCACTGCGCGGACATCGACGCCCGCCTTGAGGAGCGCGGCGTAGACCTCGCGGCAGGTGGAACAGGCCGGCTTCTGGTAGATCGTTACCTTCACATCGTGATCCGAAACCCGCCGCTGACCGGAAAATACTGCCTCGTTCTCTCGAGGTCCGCGAGCACCGACTTCCCCTGCACGAACATGGCGAATGAGCTCGTGAACGGCACTTCGATACCGAGGCCGAACGACCAGGTGGCGCCGGACTGCGAGTTCTCGGGGACCGTGAAGGAGGAGTTCCCGGCGATGACGATGCTGTCGGAGGCGAAGTGCATGTACCCCAAGCCGATGAGAAAATACGGGGCGATGGAATGCTTCGTCGGAGAGAACGCACCTTTGAACTCGAGCATCGCCGTCATTGCCGTCATGGGACCCCGTGCGATGATGGAACCGTTCTGAATTGCGGCGGCCGAGCCGGGGTAGAGCGCGGTCATCGCCGCGCGGTATCCCGACGGGTCGAACGCGCAACTGTTGTATTCCACGACGACGGCGAGCGCGGCGTAGCCGATCGCGCCCGGTGCGAACGAAAGTCCGTACCCCACTCCGCCGTTCCAGCCGCTCTTCCAGTACTTCGAGGTCTCTCCCGGAAGGTAGGGCACGATCTTCCCGCCCAAAACGAAGATCTCTCGCTGCGCGGGTTCGGATATTCCTTCCGAGAGTGACGCGGGCGTCTTGACCGAGTCGGACTGGGCGCGGAGCGCTAGGGCGGATGAGATGACAAGGAGGGCGATGAAGATGGTCCGTTTCATATATATTCCTCGGGAAAATGTGGACAATTCATATGTCAGCGAATGTTTCGATCGAACGAAGAGTGTCAGCGGGGTGACGGCGTGAAGTATACGAAGAATTCGGTTCTGATTCAAGGCAGACCGGGCTTCACGAGGATCGTCTTCTCCCGTTCCATGACGACCGCCCCGGCGGCCGCTCCCTTCGGCTTCCGGACGTGCTTCCGCTCGCAGTACGCGACCGGCACGCTCCCTGCGTTGCGCATCTTGCTGTAGTACGCGGCGATGCTCGCCGCCTGCTGGATGACCGCCCGGGGAGGCGGTTCGCTCCCGTGCATCTTCAGCACCGTATGGGAACCGCTTGCCCCCCGGACGTGGAACCAGAGGTCGTGAGGCTTCGCGTACTTCATGGTGAGAAGGTCGTTGTTGGCGCTGCTTTTTCCCACCCACACCTCGAATCCCCCGTCGAGCGGAAAGACCCGGAACGGCGGGAGCTCTTTCCCCTTCGCGGGCGCGATGAGTTTCATCGAGCGCAGTTCGTCTTCGTGTTCTTCCATGAATGCCGTGCTTTCTGCCATGGTCTGTCGTTGTTCCAGGTCGTCCGCGAGCGCTTTGAGCGCGGCGGCCCGCTGTTCGAGTTCGGGAAAACGTTCGACCGCTTCCGCGCGCGCAACCTTCGCCTTCTTTGCCTTCGTGAAGTACCGCTCGGCGTTCGCACTGGGCGAAAGGGTCGCGTCGAGCGCGATGGGAATGTCGGCGACCCCGTCGAAATCTTTCAGGACGATCTCCCGCATGCCTTTTGTCACTTCGTGGAGCGAGGAGAGGAGGAGCTTCCCAGCCCGTTCGTACTCTTCCGCGCGCTTTGACTCCCGGATCTGCGTTGCCACGGCGTCGCGGCGCTTCTCTGCGCGCTCAAGGTCGGCCCGGAGCTTGCCGAGGAGTTCTTTCTTCACGCCGGAGCTTCCTTCCGACCGGTAGTTCCGCTTGAGGACGTCGCGCACTCCGGCATTCGTGTCGGGATAGGCCACGGTCTCGTCGCTCTCGAGCGACCGGAGCCGGACCGGAGAGAACGCGACCGGTTCAGTGCCGCGGAGATAGAGCGCGGGCTCGGGATGCGAGAGCGATGCGATCAGATCCCTGTACTTGTGCGCGACCGCAAGAACGAGTTCGTCGGAACAATCGCCCAGGAGTTCCCCTCCCGCCGCACCCGCGCGGAAGAGGATCTCGCGTGCGAAGAGCGTTCCGAGCTGCGGCAGTTCCCGCTTCAACGCTTGGACGAACGTGCGCTCCGGTTCGCTCCGCAAGAGATGTGCAAGCTCGTCCGGCGTGGCCGACGCGGCGCGCGTTCCGCGGACGCTGGACGCGAGCGTCTCGCCCTCGAGTTCCTTCCCCCCTTTGAACGCGCCGAGGATGCGCCGGCTGACGTCGACCAGGAGGACATTGCTCCGGATCGTGTTGTAGAGCTGGACACAGAGCGTGAGATCCCCGTCGAAGTGCCACGACATCGTCCGGTCAGACGGGTCCATGGACACTTCCCTCAAGCTCGCGCCAGTGACCGGCGCGAAGAGATCGACCGAATTGCGGCGGGCCCGCGCCGCGTGGTCCCGAAGGACGATGAAGTTGAGCTGCGGGTCGATCGAGATGACGACCGACGCCCCCGGCTCCCCGGCAGGCTCTGCAAAGGTGAGGACGAGCTCGTTCTTCTCCTGACTGTACGTCTCGGCGACCGTACGGCCGGCGAGGAGGCGGTGGAATTCCAGCTGGAGCGCCTTCAGGGTGACATAGTGGGTGACCATTGGCTAGGAAGATAACGATTCGACGAAGGAAGAACAATCCGGCCACCATGGGGAAACGCAAATGTGCACGAATGTGTGCAAAACTTGTCAAAAGGTTTCCCTTGACCAGCGCACGATTATTTTGTACTTTAAGAGTGAATTTTATTTCAAAATGAGCGAAATACGATGATTTCAAGCATGACGGGGTACGGGCACGCCGAAGCGGCCGAGAACAAGACGACCGCCGTCGCTGAGGTCCGGACCATCAATAACCGCTACCTTGAGGTCACCTCCCGGCTGCCCCGCACGCTCTCTTTGCGCGAGAACGACGTCAAGGAGCTCGTCCGGTCGAAGTTCTCCCGCGGCAAGGTCAACGTGGTCATCACCGTCTCCCAGGAGAACGGCAGTGAGCTCCCCATGAAGATCAATGCCCCGGCGGCGAAGGCGTATTATACACTGCTCACGAATCTGAAGAATTCCGTCAAGATCCAGCACGAAGTGACGCTCGACCAGCTCCTGAAGTTCCCCGAGGTGCTCGAAATGGACGTCACGGAGAAGAACGACGAGGAAGAGTGGGCACTCGCGCAGAAGGCCCTCTCCGCCGCCTTGGACGAAGTGGTCATCATGCGGAAACGCGAAGGCGGGGAGCTCAAGAAGGACCTCGTCGCGCGGCTCGAGATGATCAACCGCATGCTTACCGAGATCGAAACGATGGCGAAGGACCGCCTCCCGCAAGAGCGCGAGCGGCTCGTCACGCGCTTGAAGGAGCTCATGGAGGACCAGCGGCTCATCGACAACAACCGCCTCGAGATGGAGCTCGCGTTGTTCGCCGACAGGCTCGACCTCACCGAAGAGTCCGTCCGGTTCCGGAGCCACAACAAGTTCTTTCTCCAGGCCCTCGAAAACGAGGAAGGGGCCGGGCGCAAGCTGAATTTTCTCGTCCAGGAAATGAACCGCGAAGCGAACACCATCGGCGCAAAGGCGAACAACGCGGAGATCGCCCATCTCGTCGTTGCCGTCAAAGAGGAGCTCGAAAAGATCCGGGAGCAGCTGCAGAACGTCGAGTAACGTCTCCTCCCGCGGTCCCGCGCGGCCGCGCCTCAAGCGAACCAGTGCCGAACCAACGTATGCCACGACCGAAACTCATTGTCATATCCGCACCGAGCGGCTGCGGAAAAACGACCATCGCCCGGGAGATCCTTCGCCGCCATCCGGAGATGCTCTTCTCGATCTCGGCGACGACGCGGACGAAGCGGGAGCACGAAGTGGACGCGAAGGATTACTTCTTCCTCACGCCGGACGACTTCCGGGGCCGGATCGAGCGAAAAGAGCTCGCGGAGTGGGAACAGATCTACGGGAATTACTACGGGACGCTCAAGAGCGAGATCGACGCGGCGCTCGGGAAGGGCCGGTCGATGATGTTCGACATCGATGTCAACGGCGCCCTCTCCATCAAGCGGCTCTATCCCGACGACACAGTGCTTATTTTCATCAAGCCGCCGAACATCGAGGTCCTCACGCAGCGGCTGAAGGACAGGAACACGGAGACGCCGGAGACCATCGCGAAGCGCCTTGAGCGCGTCCCGATGGAACTCAGCAAGTCGCCGGAATTCGATTTTTCGGTGGTCAACGACGATCTGCGGAACTCCGTCGATGCGGTCGACGCGATCGTCGTCAAGGCCGTACATTCATCACGTTAACGAACGAGCATCATAACACAAGGAACGCACCATGCCCATTAAACCCATTGATATCGAAGCGCTGACCGGTAAAGCGGAGAACGTCTACGAAGCGATCGTCATCCTCCTGAAGCGCTCGCGTCAGATCAACGAGGAGATGAAGATCGAGTTCAACCAGCGGATCGAGATGCTCCAGTCCCGGATCTTCGAGCCCGAAGAGGAGACCGAGCAGCCGCAGACGAACCCCGACCAGATCCTCGTGGCGAAGGAGTTCAAGCAGCGCGCGAAGCCGACCGAGACGGCCATCAACGAACTGATGACGGACACGATCACGTACCGCTACAAGGAAGAAGATCCGGCGCCCGCCGCGATCTAAGCTCCAACGTCTTTCGTCCGCGCCATGCTGCGTAAGAAACATATCCTGCTCGGCATCACGGGCGGCATCGCTGCCTACAAGCTGCCGCTTCTGGTCCGGGAGTGCGTGAAGGCCGGTGCCGAAATTCGCGTCGTTATGACGGAATCGGCCGCCTCCTTCGTCACTCCTCTGACACTTGCGACACTCTCCGGGAACGACGTCGTCGTCGGCACCATTCCGAAGATGACCGGGAACGTCATGAAGGGCGGGACCTGGCACATCCACACGGCCGCGTGGGCGGACCTGCTTCTCATCGCCCCCGCGACCGCGAACGTCCTCGCAAAGCTCGCCCACGGGTACTCCGATGATGCGGTCAGCACGCTCGCGCTCGCCTTCACGCGCAACGTCCTCATCGCTCCCGCGATGGACGCGGACATGTGGAACCACACTGCGACGCAGCAGAACGTCTCGCTCCTCCGGGAACTCGGCTACACCGTTCTTCCGCCCGACCAAGGCGAACTTGCCAGCGGCCTCATCGGCCCCGGTCGCTTGCCGGAGGTTTATCGACTCTTAGAAGCGGTCGACGCGGAACTTGAGAAAAGCCGACGCGATCTTACGGGAAAGCGCGTCCTCATCACCGCCGGCCCGACATTCGAAGCGATCGACCCCGTGCGGTACATCGGCAACCGCTCGTCCGGGAAGATGGGGTTCGCGATCGCCCGCGCGGCGGCCCAGCGCGGCGCCGCCGTGACGCTCATTGCCGGACCCGTTGCCCTCCAGACCCCGCGCAATGTCGAACGCGTCGACGTCGAATCGGCCGAAGAGATGTACCGCGCCGTCATGAAGCGCCGGGCAAAAGCGAATGTCATCGTCATGTCCGCGGCGGTCGCGGATTTCACGCCTGCGTCCCCGGCGAAGACCAAATTCAAGAAAGAAGCGATGAAAGAGTCGACGCTCGACCTCCCGCTTCGCAAGACGAAGGACATCCTCGGGGAACTTACGCGAGAAAAGAGCGATGCCGTGATCGTGGGGTTCGCGTTGGAAACGGAACGCGCCCTCTTCCACGCCAAGAAGAAATTGAAAGCGAAACACCCCGACCTCCTCGTCCTGAACGATGCGTCAAAGGAAGGCGCGGGGTTCAACACCGACACGAACATCGTGACGATCCTCTCCCGAACGGGAAAGATCGACCGATTGAAGAAGATGACGAAATACGATGTCGCCCATGAGATCCTGAACCGCGTCGCACGCTTGCTCTAGCTGTCCCGGCCGCAACAGACGGCCGCCACGCTCCACACTCCGGAAGTCCACGTGCAGAAGAACGACGTCAACGACATCCTCTCCAAGGCGGAACGGTATCTCCGCCAGCAGGAAGAACTCTTCGGAGATTCCCTCTACCGCGGGAAAGCCGACGCCCCGGCCGCCCGGCCGGCCAAGGCCGAGTCCTGGATGGGTGCTGGAACTCTCGCTGCCCTCAATGAGGAGATCTGCACATGCATGAAATGCCCCCTCGGCGAGACCCGCACGAAGTTCGTCTTCGGCGTGGGGAACCCGACATCGCGGGTCGTCTTCATCGGCGAGGCGCCGGGAGCGGATGAGGACGCGCAGGGCGAACCGTTCGTCGGCAGGGCCGGACAGCTTCTGAACAAGATCATCGAGGCGGTCGGGCTGAAGCGGGAAGAGGTCTACATCTGCAACATCCTGAAGTGTCGGCCGCCGAACAACCGCGCGCCGTTGCCCGAGGAATCCGCCTCCTGCACGCCGTACCTCATGAAGCAGCTCGATCTCATCAAGCCCGAGTTCATCATCTGCCTCGGCAGAACGGCTGCGCAGTGGCTTCTCCAGACGACCGACAGCCTGAGCGTCATGCGAGCGAAGGTCCACGACTACCGCGGCACGAAGCTCATCGTGACGTACCACCCCGCGGCGCTCCTGCGGAACCCAGAGTGGAAGCGCCCCGTGTGGGAGGATATGAAGATGTTCAAGAAATTATTCGACGAAGCGAAAGCGTAGGAGGCGACGAGCCATGGCGAGAACAGAACATACTTTTGAAGAACGCACCCTTCCCCCGGGGAGCAGCCGCATACCACCGCAGGCGGTCGACGTCGAACGCGCCGTCCTTGGCGCGATGCTCATCGACAAGGAGGCCGCGCCAAAGGCCCTGGAGGTCCTGGACGCCACGAGCTTCTACAACCCCACGCATTCCAAGATCTTCCGCGCGATGCTCTCCCTCTTCGAGAAGGGCGATCCGATCGACGCGGTCACCGTCGTGGAGGAGCTCCGCCGCCAAGGCACGATGCAGGCCGCAGAAGACCCCGTGACGATTACCGACCTGACCATGGGCGTGAGCTCTTCGGCGAACATCGAGTACCACGCCCGCATCGTCCTCGAAAAGGCGCTCATGCGGAGCCTCATCACGGCATCGAGCGAGGTCGCCACCCGCGCCTACAGCGAGACCGAGGACGCGATGGACCTCCTCGACGAGGCCGAGGCGAAGATCTTCCAGATCTCCGACCGCCGCCTCAAGAAGAGCTTCACGCCGATCAAAAAGGCGGTGTTCGAGACGTTCGAGATGCTCGAAGGGATCCACGGCAAGCACGGCGGGATCACCGGGGTGCCGACGGGGTTCCCGAAGCTCGACGAGATGACAGGCGGCTTCCAGAACTCTGATCTTATTATCGTCGCCGGACGGCCGAGCCAGGGCAAGACGGCGTTCGCCCTCTCCGTCGCCCGGAACGCGGCGCTCCACAAGGAGAAGAAGACCGCCGTGGCGATCTTCAGCCTCGAAATGTCCGAGCAGCAGCTCGTCATCCGACTTCTGTCGTCGGAGGCAAAGGTCAACGCACACCTGCTCCGCACCGGGAAGCTCGACAACAGCGAATGGGCGAAGCTCAGCCGGAATGCCGGACGCCTCTCGGAGGCGAAGGTGTTCATCGACGACTCTGCTTCCCTAAGCATCCTCGAGCTCCGCGCAAAGGCTCGCAGACTCAAGGCCGAACACAACATCGGACTCGTTATCGTCGACTACCTCCAGCTCGTTCAGGGCCCGAAGAACGCCGAGTCGCGCGAGCGAGAGATTTCTACGATCTCGCGGTCTTTGAAGGCACTTGCGAAAGAGCTCAATGTCCCGGTCGTCGCCCTCTCCCAGCTCAACCGTGCCGTCGAATCGCGCACCGACCGACAGCCCATGCTTGCCGATCTTCGTGAAAGTGGCGCTATTGAACAGGACGCCGACGTCGTCATGTTCGTTCACCGTCCCGAGACGTACAAGATCGCGACGATCACCGACGACGACCTGGGACAGATCCCCTCGGAAGGCATCGCCGAGATCATCATCGGCAAGCAGCGTAATGGCCCGACCGGGATCGTGCGGCTCGCCTTCAAGAAGGAATACGCCGGGTTCGAACGCCTCGCCCCGATGGGCTTCGAAGCCTACCTGCCGCCGCCTCCCCAGGCGCTCGAGAGCGAAACACCCTTCTAACCAGCGCCCTTGGGACCTTTCCCGGCAAGTTGATTTCCGTTACGGTTTTCTGTACCTTGAAAGTACGGTTTGCCCCGCATGTGCTGGGGCATACTCTTTTTATGCCTGAAATGAAGAACATCTGCATACTCGGTTCGACCGGCTCCATCGGACAGAACAGCCTGGAAGTGATCGCGAACTTTCCCGGCGAGTTCCGGCCCGCCTACCTGACGACCAATTCCAACATCGACCTTCTTGCCCGGCAGGTGGAACGCTTCAGCCCCGCGGCGGTCGCGATCCTCGACAAGAGCGCAGCGGCGCTCTTCCAGAAGTCCTCAAACGGCTCGGTCCGAGTCCTCACGGGCGAAGAGGGGCTCCTGGAACTCGTCACACGTCCGGACGTCGACATCGTCATCAGTTCGCTCGTCGGATTCGCGGGGCTCGTCCCCACGATAGAGGCGATCAAGCGCGGTAAGACCGTCGCGCTGGCGAATAAAGAGACACTTGTCGCCGCAGGCGAACTTATCATGCGGCTCGTCCGGGAACATGACGCCCGGATCATCCCGATCGACAGCGAGCACAGCGCGATCCTCCAATGCCTCGCAGGCGAACAGACGCATCAGGTCGAACGCCTCATCCTCACGGCGTCCGGCGGCCCGTTCCTCCACCTTCCGAAAAACGAGTTTCGCGACGTCACCGTTGAGCGGGCACTCCGTCATCCCAACTGGAAGATGGGGAAGAAGATCACGATCGACTCCGCAACGATGATGAACAAGGGCCTCGAGATCATCGAGGCGCACTGGCTCTTCTGCCTCCCCGCGGACCGGATCGACGTCCTCATTCATCCGCAGTCGATCATCCACTCGATGGTCGAGTTCATCGACGGCTCGGTGAAGGCCCAACTCGGGCTTCCCGACATGAAGCTGCCGATCCAGTTCGCCCTCACGTACCCCGAACGCGCCCGTTCCACATACACGCGTGTCGACTTTGCGAAGCTCGGAAGCATGACGTTCTTGGAGCCCGACAAGGACAAGTTCGAATGCCTCGGGCTCGCCTACCGCGCCCTGCGGAGCGGCGGGACGGCCCCGGCGGTGCTCAATGCGGCGAACGAGGTCGCCGTCGGGCTTTTCCTGGACAACGCGATCGCATTTCACCAGATCCCCCTGCTCATCCAGGGTGCGCTCGACCGGCACGCGGCACGCCCGTTGACGACGCTCGAAGACATCATCAACACCGACAGGGAGACCCGCGCAGAAGTACGCGCGCAGGGAGCCCTCATACGAGAAAGAGCATATGCAAGCACTTAACATGATCTTTTACACCGGCGTGACCTTGGGCGTCCTCGTCTTCGTACACGAGCTCGGGCATTTTCTCGCAGCGAAGCTCTGCGGTATGCGGGTGGACCGGTTCTCCATCGGGTTCCCGCCACGCGCGTTCGGCAAGAAGATCGGTGATACGGATTACTGCGTCTCCTGGCTCCCCTTGGGCGGCTACGTCAAGATCGCCGGCATGGTGGATGAGAGCATGGACACGGAGTTCGCCAACCATGATCCGGAACCCTGGGAGTTCCGCGCGAAACCGGCCTGGCAGCGTCTTATCGTGCTTTCGGCGGGCGTCATCATGAACCTCATCCTCGCCGTCGTCATCTTCTGGAACATTCACTTTATCAGCGGCAAGGATGTCATGGCGACGACGCAGATCGGCTACGTCGCCGAAGGAAGCGCCGCGGAAAAGGCCGGACTCGTCGCCGGCGACCGCATCCTCTCTGTTAACGGCAGCGCCGTGACGCAATGGGAGGAGCTCCAGAACGAACTGTATATCGAAAACCTCGGCAGCGACATCACGATCACCCTCGACCGGACCGGTGAACAGAAGACGGTCTCCATCAGTGCGAAAGACATGCCCGGCATCGCCGCTGGGCTTCTCGGTATCACCCCGGGACAGAGCATTCCCATCGTGACGGGCGTCGAATCGAGCATGCCCGCCGCGTCACTCGGCCTGAAGTCCGCCGACACGCTCGTTTCGATCGATCAGGTCCCGATCAAGAGCAGCCAGCAGGTGATCTCGTACATCAAGGGGCACGCAGGCAGGTCCCTGACGCTCGCGTGGAAGCGCGGGGCGGAGACGCTCTCCGGATCGACGACCGTCACGAAGGAGGGCCGCATCGGCATCAGCATGGGCAGCGTGTACGTCGGCCCGATGAAGCACGTCAGCTACGGCATCTTCCAGGCTCTCGTCGAAGGCGTAAAGGAGGTCGGCAAGGCCGTTCGCCTCTTCTACCTGACGATCGCCAACCTCTTTGCGGGCAAGACGTCTGTGAAAGATTCGTTCGGCGGGCCTGTGGCCATCGCGCAGTTCGCCACCGAAAGCGCGAGACTCGGCCTCCAGGTCTTCCTCTGGTTCATGGCGCAGTTGAGCATCACGCTCGCGATCATGAACATCCTCCCCATCCCGGCGCTTGACGGGGGCCACATCATGATGGTGCTCATTGAGAAGGCCGCCCGTCGCGAGATCCCCTTCCGCGTCAAAATCGCCATCCAACAGGCCGGATTCGTCCTTCTCGTGGCCTTTATGGCCTTTGTCATCTATAACGATTTCACGCGTTTTTGAACGTAAAGCGTGATTTCACCCACACACCCCGTAGGAATTCTCCCGCGAAAGTAGAACTTTCAGTGGTTGATTTAATCGCTGAAATTCGTTATACTTTTTTGCCTTTTGCGCAGTTTATTAGAGGGAGAAATACATGCAGTCAAAGATCGTCCACCTCATCCCTGTCCTGATCGTCCTCGCGATCGGGACGTTCGTCTCCGCTCCCAGCGCTAGTGCTCAACCGTGCCAATTAGGCCTGAATGTGTCATACGCACCTATTCAGAACCTTTCTCTCTCCGACATCGATTTTGAGCATTTCGAGAGCAGGAACCTCCTGTTCACCGTCATCATCTCCAACACCGGGACACCCGCGACGGCGAAGCTCCACGGCATCCTCCACGTCAGCCTCTCCGACGGCACCTATAACGGCGATGCGGTCGACTTCGAGACGGTGCAGTTCCCCGTGCCAGGCGCCGGAAAACAGTTTACGAACCTCAACCTCGGCTACAACGCCGAGATCAAGATGGATCATCTCGACTTCGCCTCGGAAGCGAAGGACAAGGTCCAGGATGTCGCCCTGGCGACGGGGAAGTTCCCCGCCGGCATCTATACCCTGAACATTCTCCTCGACGAGACCGGCTGCACCGCGACCGGCGACACCGTCGTCGGTACGAAGCAGATCGAATTCGACCTAACGAACCCGTCACGCATCGAGCTCCGGTCGCCGCGCGACGGCGAGGTGACGAGCGAGTTCCCCTTCTTCGAGTTCTACACCGATCATTATCCCGTCACGCTGACGGTGACCGAGATCGGACCGGGCCAGTCACGCGAGGATGCGATCCAGCAGCAGCCCCCGATGCTCGAAACCGAGATCCAGGCGCAGAACGCGTTCCTCTATGCGGGCGGCAGGCCGCTCGAACGCGGGAAGTCGTACGCGTGGCGCGTCAAGACCTCCACGATCGGGAGCGGCGGATCCGCGCACGACGTTGTCAGCACCGTCGGACTCTTCACCGTCGCCTCGACGCCCGGCGAAGGCGAAGCGAGCACGGAGGACGCCATCCTGCGTCAGCTCGAAGAACTCTTCGGCGGCCGGTACCCGTCCCTGTTCCAGTCGATCAAGAACGGACACCTGTCGCTCGACGGCACATTTTCTCTCAATCAATCGCCACTCACGGAGTCGCAGCTCTTGGATCTCCTCTTGCAGCTGCGCGACATCAGCGACTCCGTCGACCTGACTCTCGAATAACGAATGATTGAATGAGGACAATGACCATGAAAACGACAATACTCTATCGGATCTCAAGTCTCCTTCTCGCAGCGTGCCTCGTCGCCTCCGCGGCGGCGTTCGGTTCGAACGTGGCGCTCATAACGAAGACGATCCAGGACGTGAAAAAGCAGTCCGGCGAAGCCGAGTGGACGAAGGCCGCCAAGGGTGCGTCGCTCGTTTCCGGCGACCGGGTGAAGACCGGCCAGCGCTCGTTCGCGGTCGTGAAGTTCATCGATAATAGCATCGTTCGGGTCCGCGAACTCTCCGAGCTTACGCTCGTGACGGAGAACTCCGGCACCGGCATCCTGCGGAACGTCGGCCTCTCGAAGGGCGCCTACGGCTTCGAGGTGAGGAAGCAGCAGAACGACCAGTTTCGGCTCACGACGCCGACCTCCGTCGCGTCCATTCGGGGCACGAAGGGGAAGTTCTCCGGCGGGCAGGGGAGCGACACGCTCATCGTGACCGAAGGGCTCGTGAGCCTCCATAACAACGCGTCCGGCAAGGACGTGGATGTCGCGGAAGGCGAGATCGGCATCTCGAACGAGGACGGCACGATCTCCTCGCGCAAGGCGACGCCCGCGGAGATCGCGGACGCCTCGAGCGCGGCTGCGGGCGGGACGGACAACGAACTCAAGCTCGAACTGCGCGACCCGCAGGGCGGCAAGAAGGAACTGAAGCTCAAGTTCAAGAAATAGACCCGGCGTCGGTACTGGTGCTGCGATCAGTCTCGGTTCGCCGGTTCTCCACACACACTGGTTACGGACCCATGACATTTTTCGCACGACAGGCAAACGGATTCGGACAGCGCGCATGGCTTCTCGCCATCGCGCTGTTCCTCTTTGGAGCCGCGGCTGCGGCCCAGATCAGCGAACGGATCACGACGGTCCGGAGCGAACCCTATCAGGCCGGCGCCCCCCTGCGGGTGAGCGTCGACCTGTCGAACACGGCGGGCATCGAGAAGATCGAGATCGCTTACCGCCTGTTCGGCCAGCGGCTCTACGCCCGCAGGGAACTCGCGCTCATCGGGAACACCGCGACGGTCGATCTTCCCGCGGCGGACATTGCCCCGCCGCTCATCGATTATTTCGTCGCGATCTACGGGACAAGCGGGGCCCTCCTGGAGACCTACCCCCCGGCTGACCCGGAGAACCATCCGAATCAGTTCCAGCTTCGGGACGAGCCGGTGGTGCCGTCGAGCATCATCGTCCTGAGCCCCGAGGCACACGAACGTTTGAACGCCGAGGATGTCATCATTTCGTTCTCCCTGCTCCACGCCGACTCTTCGGTGGACCGGCATCGGACAAAGGTATTCCTCGATGACGCGAACCTCACGTCCGGGGCCATCATCGACGACGAGCTCGTCGTCGTTCATCCCGACCAGGTCTCTTCCGGCGAACACTCCGTCCGCGTCGAGCTCTACGACCGCGACAGCAACCGGGTGTCGACCGGCGGCTGGTCGTTCATCGTCCGTGCGACATCGGAACAGTCCGCCCTCAGAGGCGCGCCCGACTACGCCGCCTGGAAATACCGCGGCTCCGCCATCCTGGAGACACGCAACGAGACCGTGAACGACGCCGTCACGCCGTATAACCGCGCGACGGTCTCCGCGTCAGCCTCCTCCGGTCCGTACTCCTTCACGGGCCGCGCTCATATCACGAACGAAGAGAAGTCCGACCGCCAGCCGCAGAACCGGTTCTTCATCGGGGGCGAATCGCCCTGGCTGAAGCTCGGCTACGGCGACACGTATCCGGAACTCTCCGAGTTCATCATGAGCGGCAAGCGCATTCGCGGGTTCAACGGCTCCCTCATGCTCGGGCCGGTCCAGCTCGACGTCGTGAGCGGATCGGTCACGCGCCACATCGCGACGACCGTCCTCTCCGTCTTCCCGTCGGACAGCCTCGTCGCCGAACAGCAGCGGGACCCCGGCGCTGCATTCACGCTCTACGATTCCCTCGCAGCGGTCCAGCGCTGGGCAAAGGTCCGGTACGGAACGTTCGACCGCAATCTCTTCGTCATTCGGCCGACGTTCGGCAAGGATGATAGCAGGATCTCCTTCAGCTATCTCAAGGCGAAGGATGACATCGAGTCGATCCGGTACGGTATCCAGCCGCAGGAGAACATGGTCGTCGGCAGCGATTTCCTCATCTCGTTCGACCGGCACAACGTCGAACTCACAGGCCAGGCGGCCGTCGGCTTCATCAACAAGGACATCACCAGCGGGACGCTCTCCGAAGCGCAGATCGATTCGATCTTCGGCGGAAATTCAAGCGACATCAGCGCCAAGGATGTCCTCGACCTCCGGAAGTACCTCTCGAACTACATCACCGTCAACCAATACCTCGTCCCCCTCTCGCTGAAGAACACCTCGACGCTCGCATACGATGCGGGGATGAAGATCAACTATTTCGACAACACCGTGCGGTTCACGTACTTCCGCCATGGCGAGAGCTTCCAGTCGTTCGGCCAGTCGTTCTACCGCGCGGACATCAAGGGGTTCGCCGTCACCGACCGCCAGCGGCTCGTGAACAACCGCCTTCTCCTCACCGCCGGCCTGGAGCGCTTCGACGACAATACCGCGAAGACCAAGCCGGCCACGACGACGAGCACGACGGGCAACTTCGGCGTCTCGTATCTCTCCCAGAGCGATTTCCCGAGCGTCACCGTGGGGTACCTCCTTGCGGAGAACAAGAACCCCATCAGGTCAGATTCGGCGTTCGCGGTCGACGACCAGACGAACCGGTTCCTCATCCAGCTCAACCGACGGTTCATACTCAGCGGGCAGCACTTGGCCTCCCTCGGATTCAGCACGTCGACCCGCGACGACCAGACGCGCTCGAACCTCGACACGAAGACGATCTCGTTCACCCTCGGCGACGCAGCCCGCTACACGATCCCGCTCGAGACGAACGTCAACCTGTCGGTGAACAGCACGGAGTATTCCGTCGCGGACACGGCGCTTGGGACAAGGAAGAGCACGTTCCACTACACGACCCTTTCGGCGAACGCGCTCTACCGGCTCATGGAGGAGCGGCTGCAGCTCTCCGGGACCCTTAGCCCGACCTTCGGCGACATCGCCCGGACGCTTGCCGACGCGAGCGCACGGTACTTCTTCCGCCCGAACCTGAGCCTGCAGGGCCAGATGAGCCTGTATTTCAACAAGGGCGCCAACAACGACATCATCTGGAGCCTCATTCTCCGCCTGGATGTGTAACCGTCCATGATCCGGAAGCCCTCGAAACCCGTTTGGTCGCTGCTCGTCAACTTCGGCATCAGCCTCGCGGTGGCGGTGCTGGTCCTGGTCCTCACGCAGGACATGATCCTCAATCTTCCCCCGTTCCGCCGGGCAGAGCTCTCGCTCATCGACCTCCGGTTCGAGAAGCGGGGCTCCCGCAGTTTGCTGTTGGACTCCTCCGCCGTCATCATCGTCGGCATCTCGCAGGACTCGTACAACGCGCTCCCCGCGAAATGGCCCTGGCCGAAATCGTACTATGCGCGGCTCGTGCGGAACCTCCACCGCGCCGGCGCCAAGGCGATCGGCCTCGACGTCATCTTTAGTGCGAGCGACACGGGCGCGCACGCCGAGGAACAGGACCTCCGCGATGCGATCCGAGAGGCGGGCAACGTCGTCCTCGCCGGGAAGCTCGAGCCGGACGCGCAGTACTACTCATTGCGGAAGGGGTTCGAGAATTTCGGGAACATCATCGCCGACTCCACGTCGCTCATCGGACTGGTAAACGTCCCCGCCGACGCCGACGGCGTCCTCCGGCGCTACATGCCCTTCGGCTACGAATCGCAGCGACAGCGGCGTATCCCGACGTTCTCCACGGCGCTCCTCAACGTCTACTACGGGCAGAAGCCCTCCTACACGGCCGAGATCTCGGGCGAATACTTCCACTATGTCGGGAGGGAGATCCCGCGGTACGATTCGACGACGTTCCTCATCAACTACTACGGACCCTCCGGGATGTTCCGGCGGATCAACGTTGCCGACGTCCTCGACGACAAGGATTTCAAGACCGTGGACGAGCTCGAGCACCCCGGCGAGGACGTCAATACGTTCGACGATCCCGACACGGGCTACCTCACCGACGGCACGTTTCGGGGAAAGATCGTCATCGTCGGCTCGGTCATGCCGGAGGAAAAGGACCTCTTTCCTGTCTCGTTCGCGCAGGGGCGCCGGGAAGGCGATAACGAGATGTACGGCGTCGAGATCCACGCGAACATCATCCAGAACATCCTCAACAAGGACTTCATCCTCCATGAGCCGACGTGGCTGACCGCGCTCGTCGCCTTGGGCCTCAGCATGTTCACCTTTGCCCTCACCGCCGGGATCAAGTCGATTCGGACGCGCTACAGCGCACAAATGGAGTTCCTCGGACTCGCCGTCATCATCGCCGAAATGGTGATCCTCTACTGGGTCTCCATCAAGCTCTTTACTGAGCTCAACTACCTCACGGACATGATGAGCCCGTTCCTCACCGTCGCGGGATGCTACGTGGGGAGCACGATCTACAATTACGTGACCGAACGGAAGCAGCGGCTTCTCATCAAGAGCATGTTCACCCAGTACGTGAATCCGTCGGTCGTCGACGAACTCATCGCGAACCCCGAGAAGCTCCGCCTCGGCGGGGAGCGGAAGGAGCTCACCGTCTTCTTCAGCGACATCGAGAGCTTCACGTCGATCTCCGAGCAGATGCCTCCGGAGGAGCTCGTCTCGATCCTCAACGAGTACCTCAGCGTCATGACGACGATCATCTTCACGCATGCCGGGACGCTCGACAAGTACGAGGGAGACGCGATCGTCGCGTTCTGGGGCGCGCCGATCGCGCAGGATGACCACGCTCTGCGCGCCTGCTGTGCGGCGGTCGAGATGCAGAAGATCCTTCAGGTCCTGCGCGATCGGTGGCAGCGCGAAGGCAAGCCCATGCTCAATGTTCGGATCGGCCTCAACACGGGGGAGATGATCGTCGGCAACATGGGGGGCATGGGACGCTTCGACTACACCGTCATCGGCGACAGCGTGAACCTCGGCGCCCGGCTCGAGAGCGCGAACAAACTGTATAAGACCGGAATCCTTGTGAGCGAAAGCCTCTATAAGAGGGTCGCCGGAAGCGTCTTCGGGAGGGAATTGGACCTATTGCGCGTGGTGGGAAAGACGGAACCGATCCGGGTCTACGAACTCATGGACATCCTGGGGGAGGAAACGATCCCGCGCTCAACGCTCGACATGACGGAATTCTTCACCGCCGGGCTCCTCCTCTACCGGAAACGGAACTTCACGGCCGCGATCAGCGAGTTCGAGAAGGCGCTCCAGCGCGTCCCGTCTGACTACCCGTCGAAGCTCTACATTCAGCGCTCGCTCCGGTACATCGCCTCGCCGCCTCCGGCGGACTGGGACGGCGTCTTCACTCTCGAGACGAAGTAGCAAGGGAAGAACAGAACGCCTTCTGCGCCTCCGCAACGCGGGCCGTTACCCCCGCCGTACCTCCCGCGACATTCGCCTCGCATTCATAGAACCTCCCCTTCAGCGTCATCACGATGACGCTCTTCCATTCACCGCCGACGGAGAGTTCGTACGAGCAAACCTTAAGATCGTTCAGGACGGACTCTCGGACGGGGACCGAGGCTGCCGCATGCGCGCTGTCGGACCGAAACGCGATGCTCAGCCGCGCGAGGAGTTCGAGCCCCTCCTGACGCACGCGCTGACCCGTCGGCCTGTCGAGATTGATCTCCCGGAGCGCTATGAACGCAGCACGGTCGTCGCTCACGAGCCATGCATCGACGCCCAACGGAAGCGAATCGGAAAACGCGGAGTTCCATCCCATCGGGATGCGCCCAGTGATCGCGCCGTCGGCGGTCTGGACGGACGTTGCAAGAAGCGGATACGTGCTCGCCGCGGGAGGCCGGGACGCGCACGAAAAAGCGATGAGCGCCGCGCTCATCACGAGCGCCGGCACCGCGAGGATCTTCAGTCTATTCTGCGCCACGAAGGAACTGTTCGGCCTGGAGGGTGAAGGTGAGGGAGATCCGGTGCGTGTTGTCGAGCTGGTCGGTACCGTTGAACTTGGCGAACGTGTAATCGATGTCGAACTTCGGCAGGTGGATGCCGGTCCCGATATTGAGCGACCCGATATCGCTGTAGCCCGTCCGGAGCGCGATGAGGTCTTGGAACTCGTACTCGAGGCCGCTATGGAAATCGAAGCTCACAGCGCCGAGGTGCGCGTTCGCAGCCGCCGCGCGGTGTTCGAAGCGCATGTCGACATCGAACGCCGGCGAGAACCGTCCGCCGAGAGCGTCGATCGCATAGGCTCCGCCGAGCTTGAGCGTCGGCGTGATGAGCTCGTTCGTTCCGTTGCTCCAGGCGACGAGCGTCGTCGTGATGTCCTGGGCGTTCGCGCCAAGCATGAGGTGTTCCGTCACGCGGTACTGCGCCCCGACGTCGAACCCGATCCCCGTCGCGGAGGCTTCGCCGTTCTCGCGGCGGATGACCTTGAGATTGACGCCGTAGGAGAATTCGTTCGTGGCCTTCTTCGCGTACGAGAGGAGGAACGCCCAGTCGGCGACGTTGAAATACGTGATCTTGCTGTTGTCGAGCTCGTTGCTCTCGATGAGGCCGTTGTTGTTCAGGTCGGTCCACGCCGCCGTCGTGTTGGCGATGTCGTCGACGCCGAGCCGGATGACGCTGAACCCGAGGGTTTGCGACGCGCCCAGGGGCATCGCGGCGGCGGAGTAATCGTAGTTCACGAGCCCGCCGAAGCGTTCATCGTGCATGAAGGTGATCTGCGGATAACTCATCCGCGAAAGGCCCGCCGGGTTCCAGTATCCCGCCGTCACGTCGCTCGCGAGCGCTGCGTAGGCGCCGCCGAGACCGAGCGCGCGCCCTCCGACGCCGATCGCAAGGAACTCGCCCCCGTACTTTGCGCGCGAGGCGGCCATGCCCGACGATGGCAAGAGCGGCACTGCTGCCAGAAAGGCTGCGAGAATGGGGTAAAAGAGCCGGTGTGTGGTGTGCATGATCATTACCTTCATCAATATTTAGAAAACAGAACACAAAATCAAGTGACCGGTGACGCGCTTGTCTTCTGTATCAATGATGGAGAATAATGATCCTTTCACTTGGATGGGAGATCAGAGGACTTCCTGTGCGCCGAAATCCCGGATGAGCGCTTGGACGACGGGATGCGCATGGAGATCGCTCATTCCCTGTTCGTCTGCCGCGGACTCGCACGCGGTGGCGGGTGCCGCCGCAGGGCCGGGGACGGATATCGGCTTGGTCCGTGCGGGGGGTGCGTCCGCGAGGATCGTTTCAAGGCGCAGTTTCGCGCCGTAGATCTGCTGGGCGAGGTCGGAGAGGAACTGCCGGTGGCGCTGGAGCGTGTTTACGTGGAAATCATCCGGGCACCCGATCCTGAGGCTGTTCTCCCGGACGTCGACGAGGTGCGATTCGCTGAGCATGGTGCCGACGGAGATCTTCTGCATGCGCGCCTGATCGACGAACTGGGTCCATTTGCTGAACGCGTCTTCCGACGAAATGTGTACGACGGGCTCCGGCGGGGGCGTCACTACGGCGGCCTCGACCTTTCGCACGGCGGGCTTCGGTGGAATGATGTCGGGCGGGCTTGGGTGAACGATCTGGTCAGGACGCAATGTCGGCTGCGTCGCCTTCACGTTCCCCCGGACGACGGGGACCGGAAGGGGCTCATCGTCCGCGTCCGCGAGTTCAATGCGGAGGTTGCCGTTCAGCTTTTTTTTTAGCTCGCTGATCTGTTCGAGGAGGTCGTTGATCTGGATGCTCGAATCCATCTTGATCATCTGGAGCATGGTGAGCTCGAGCTTGAACCGCGGCTGCGCGCTCCACCGGACGGCGGCTTCGGCGTCGCTCCCGATCTTCATCAGCCGAAGGAGGTCGGCATCCTGGAACGCGGCCGACGCGCTCTCATAACGTTTCCTCGTGGCGTCGGAGGCCTCCACGAGCTTTGCGGACCGCATCGACCGGACAACGAGCATGTTTCGGAGGTGTTCGATGAGGCCGTTGAGGAACTCCCGAATGTCGAATCCGCGGCTGACGATCTCCTCGACGATCTGGAACCCCTGCTTCGTGTCCTTCGCGGCTATCGCGTCGGTGACGCGGAAATAGAACTCGCTGTCGACAAGGTTGAACATGCCGATGATCTGGGCAGCCGTGATCGACGTGCCGCAGAACGAGACGACCTGGTCGAAGAGGCTTTGCGCATCCCTGAGGGAACCGTCCCCCCGCTTCGCGATGAGGAGAAGCGCCTCATCTTCGATCGTGATGCGCTCTTCGTCCGCAATGTGCCGGAGCGAGGACTGGATCTCCTCGATCGCGATCCTCCGAAAATCGAACCGCTGGCACCGGGAGAGGATCGTGAGCGGCACCTTGTGCATCTCCGTCGTTGCGAAGATGAAGACGATGTACGCCGGCGGCTCCTCGAGCGTCTTCAGGAGGGCGTTGAACGCCTCCTTCGTGAGCATGTGGACTTCATCGATGATGTAGACCTTGTACGCGCCCTTCGCCGGTGCGTAGCGGACGGACTCGCGCAGGTTGCGGATCTCGTCGACACCCCTGTTGGACGCGCCGTCGATCTCGAAGACGTTGACGCTGCGTCCCTCAGAGATCTCCCGGCAGAGTTCGCAGGTGTTGTCGGGATTGTTCTCCTTCGGATGGAGGCAGTTGATGGCCTTGGCGAGGATCCTCGCGGTCGTCGTCTTGCCGACGCCTCGTGGGCCGCTGAAGATGTAGGCGTGGGAGAGCCGGTTCGTCGCGATCGCGTTCCGCAAGGTCGTCGTGACGTGCGATTGCCCGACGATGTCCTCGAACAGCTGCGGCCGCCACTTCCGGGCGGTCACCTGATAGGCGGCCGTCTCCTGGGGCTCTTCTGATCCTATGGTCTTCTTCTTGGCGATTACCGTTGATCCTTCTTCAGATGCCGGTCAAAGAATTCTTCGATGCGTGAGTACTCGTCGTACCAGCTCTCCGGCGCATTGAATGAGTGCGATTCGTCGGGATAGACCATGAGCTCAAAGGGCTTCCCTGATTTCTGGAGCTTCGCGATGAGCTGTGCGGCGTCCTGGAAGAACACGTTGTCGTCGACCATGCCGTGGAGGATGAGGAGCGGTTTTTTGAGACTGTCGGCATAGGTGATGGGCGAGCTGATCTTGTATTCTTCCGGGTGGTCCTCCGGTTTGCCGAGCCGGGCTTCGGTGTACCACATGTTATGGCGGTAGTAGTTCTCCCAGCTCGTCACGGCCCTCAAGGCCGCTCCGCACGCGTAGGCGTCGGAACGGAAGAGCCCCATGAGCGCCATGAACCCGCCGTAGCTTCCGCCGTAGATCCCGACGCGGCCAGCATCAATATACCCCAATCTTTTCAGATATTCAAGACCATCGAGCTCGTCGTCGAGATCCTTGCCCCCGAGATGCATGTAGACATCCGTCCGGAAATTACGTCCGAGGCCGGCGCTCCCGCGGTATTCCACCTCGAAGACGACGTACCCGCGTTGGGTCAGGCGGTGGTGGAACATGTACTCCCGGTAGTAGTAGCTCCAGCCGCGGTAGACGTTCTGGAGGTATCCGGCGCCGTGGACGAAAACGACGACCGGGTACTTCTTCGTCGAGTCGAAGTCGGCGGGCTTGTAGATCATCGCCGGGATCGACCGCTTGTCCCTGCTTTGAAAGTGCACGATCTCCGGCTTCACCCAGGGGATCGCGGAGAATTCCGCAGGGATGGTGTTCGTGAGCTGCCGCTCGCGGTCCATCGCCGTGAAGATGCCGTTCGTCGTCCCGTCGGCGGGCGCCTTGGTGGAGGCCGTGGAGATCCGGACGAGTTCGCCCGGCTTGCCGAAGTCCGAATACGTCGCGACGACGAACGACCCGTCCTTCGACATGACGGCGTTCTCGTACGTTCCCTCCTTTTTGGAAAGCCGGACGGTCTTCTTCGTCTTCATGTCGGCCGTGTAGAGCTGCCACTGTGCGTGTTCTTCTTTGTTCGCGATGAAGACGATCTCGTTCCCCGACGGGAGGACGTCGTACCAGCCGACCTCCCACTCCCCTTCGGTGATCTGATGGAGGTTGCGTCCCGCGGGGGTCATGCTGTAGACGTGGTTCCAGCCGCTCTTCTCGCTCGTAGTAAGGATCGCGCTGCCGTCGGGGGTCCACCGTGTGGTCACCAACCCTCCTTCGATCCATGCCTTATCGGTCTCGTCGTAGATCCGCTGCGCCTTGCCGCTGTCGGTGTCTGCCACGAAGATCTCGCGCCCTTTCCGGTTCGCGCTGAAGCGCTCGAGAAGGACCTGTTTCCCGTTCGGCGAGACGGCGGAGGCCCCGAGATAGTACCGGTCGTCGCCGGGAAGGGTGATCCAGATGGTCTTCCCCGTGTCGACCGGCGCGATGCCGACCTTCACGCGGGAGACGCCGCCCTTGAACGATGACGTCGTGACCTCCTTGCCGGTGAACCGCGGCGTGATGAATTCCGGCAGCCCCTCGCGATTCGATTCCGTGAAGAGCACCCTCTTGCCGTTGGGAAAGAAGTCGACGAGGTTGACCGACCACTCCTTGGACGACGGGTGGAGCAGGTCCGCGTACCCCGGCTTCCCCGGGGTCACCATGAGGACGTTGTCGCCCGCGGAGTACGCGAGCTTCGATCCGTCCGGGGACCAGGTGAGGCCCCCTTCCCAGGTGTCGGTCTTCGTAATCTGTTCGAACGTCGTCAGCGTGGAATCGGCGAAGAAGAGGTCGCCTTTCCTCGTGCAGGCGACCTTCCGGCCGTCGGGGGACCAGGCGATCTCGCCGATGAGCGTGTCGGCAATCAGATGCCGGTCGCTCGCCGCAAAGTCGGTGGCCCAGAGCCGCGAGTGTCCCCGCGCCGTACTGTCCCAGTGGAAGAGGATCATCTTGCCGTCAGGCGAGATCATCGGACCCGATGGCCGGGCGCCGGCAATGTACGGCTTCTGGAAAATCCTCTCCATGGAGAGGACGCCGGACTGTCGGGCAGTTGAGCTCAGGCCGAAGGCGGCGAAGAGGAGCACGGCAAAGGCCGCGCGCGAGGAGTGGAACGATCTCATAGAGTTGGCTTCAATGTGATAGTGTGCAAATCCGCGTGAATTGTCAGCGCCGGGAGGATTTTGACCCGCGTTCCGGCCCAAAGACATACGGCAGGGCGTCCATGATTGTTGCGACGGGGACGATGGTGAGCCCCTCCATCACCTTCGCCTGGATCTCGGCAAGGTCCTTCTCGTTCTCCTTCGGGATGAGGACCGTCCTGATGCCGTTGCGCTGGGCCGCGAGGAGCTTCTCGTTGAGGCCGCCGATGGGGAGGATGTTCCCGCGCAAGGTGATCTCGCCGGTCATGGCGACGTCATTGTGCGCGGGCCGGCCAGACGCCGCCGATATCATCGCCATCGCCATCGTGACACCCGCCGACGGGCCGTCCTTCGGGATCGCGCCTTCCGGGAGATGGATGTGGATCTCCTTCTTGCTGTAGAACGCTGGCGGCACTTTCAGACGCTTGGCGTTCGACCGAATGTAGCTCAGCGCGGCTTGGGCGGACTCCTTCATGACGTCGCCGAGCTGTCCGGTGAGCGTGAGTTTCTCCGCGCCGTCCATGATCGTGACGTCGACGTTGAGGATGTCGCCGCCGACGCTCGTCCAGGCGAGACCGATGACCGAGCCGACGCGGTCTCTCCGGTCCGCGCGCTTCTCGCGGAACTTCGGAACGCCGAGGTACGCTTCTACTCTTTTCTCGTCGACGGCGACCGACGCGTGCTTCTGCTTCTTGCCGTTCTTCTGCCGGCTGAAAACGATGTCCTTCGCCACCTTGCGGCAGACCGAAGCGATCTCACGCTCGAGGTTCCTCACGCCCGCCTCGCGCGTGTACTGCTGGATGATCTTCTGCAAGGCCTTCGTTTCGAAGGAAATCATCTCGTCCGTGAGCCCGTGCTCTTTGATCTGCTTCGGGATGATGTGCCGCTTGGCGATCTCTACCTTGTCGTATTCGAGGTAGCCCGGAAGCTCGATCATCTCCATCCGGTCCTGCAAGGGGAGCGGTATGTTGTACCGCACGTTCGCCGTCGTGATGAACATGACGCGGGAGAGGTCGTAGTCCACGTCAAGGTAATGATCGTTGAACGATGAATTCTGTTCGGGATCGAGGACCTCGAGGAGCGCCGACGCCGGGTCGCCCCGGAAGTCCATCGCCATCTTGTCGACTTCGTCCATGAGGATGACTGGGTTCACGACGCCGGCCCGGCGCATCGATTGGATGACCTTCCCCGGCATCGAGCCGATGTACGTGCGGCGGTGGCCGTGGATCTCCGCCTCATCCCGGACGCCGCCCAAGGAGATACGGACGAACTTCCGCCCGAGGGCGCGCGCGATCGACTTGCCGAGGGAGGTTTTTCCCACCCCCGGAGGGCCGACGAAGCAGAGGATCTGACCTCGGATCTCTTTCACGAGGTTGAGCACGGCGATGTGCTCCAGGATCCTGTCCTTCGGCTTCTCGAGCCCGAAATGGTCTTCGTCGAGGATGCGCTTCACATGGTCGATGTTGAGGTTGTCCTCCGTGCGTTTGTCCCAGGGAACGGCGACCATCCAGTCGAGGTAGTTCCTGCTCACGCCGAACTCGGGGGACTGGGGAGGGGTCTTCCGGAGTTTCGAGAACTCCTCCATCGCCTTCTCCATCACCTCGGGGGGCAGCTTCGCGTCGTCGATCTGCTGCTTCAGTTTCGCGAGCTCCGGCGGTACGACCTCGTCCGAGCCGAGTTCATCCTGAAGGACCCGGATCTGTTCCTGGAGGAGGAACTTCTTCTGCGCGCGGTGGATCCCTTCGTGGACCTTGAGGTCGATGTCCTTTTCGATCTTCATGACCTCGAGCTCGGACGCGAGGATGCGCGCAAGTTCGTAGAGCTGCTCTTTCAGCGTCTGCTGGCGGAGAATGTTCTGCTTCACCTCGACGCTCTGGACGATCTGGGAGGCGACGTAATAGATGCGCGGCTTCACCTCGGTGAGGCGTTCGTAGCCCACAAGCGCGTCCTCCGGGAGGTTGCCGTTGAGCTCCGCGTACTCCGTGAATAGTGTCGTGACGCGGTGGAGGAGCGCGTCGAGTTCGTGCGTGTGTTCCACCGGCACGTCGAGGACAGAGACCTCGGCCTCGAGGAACTCGGCGTTCGGGAGGAACGACGTCACCGTCCCCTGGGCGATCCCTTCGACGAGGATCTTCATGAGCCCGTTCGGGAGCTTCTGGATCTGCGAGATCCGTCCGACGGTCCCCTCCCAGTAGACATCCTCTTTTCCCGGTTCTTCGGTGAGAGAGCTCTTCTGCGCACAGAGGAAGACCATGCGGTGACGGTCCATCGCGTAGGTGGCGGCGCGCAAGGATGAGACCCTCCCCACCATCACGGGGTACTGGGTCGTGGGGAACATGACGACGTCCCGCAAGGGAAGGACGGGAAGAACCGCGGGGATCGTGTCGTCCGGGGGAACGGCCTGTTCTTTCCCGGAATGAGAGAGTTTGTGTTTCATACGGGCTTCGTAGTGGCTGAGGAATGCAGTAATCGGGGAAACGGTGCGGCGTAGACGATATACTGCTGAAAAATATACAAAGAACCCTAGAGGGAAGCAACAGAACCGCCCACTGCGCGAGAGAGAACTGGTTTTTTCGTATATTATTCCCCGAATGGCCGCGCGACATTACAAGGGAATTGCATGAGCACGATCCTCCAGCTCGCCGAAACGACCTACGGCGAATACAGGGCACCGGTGTTTCAGAGCCGGCGCTTCACGCCGGCCGCGCTCCATGCCCTTCTTCACGTGCTTGCCGTAGGCTCGAGCGGACTTCTCACCATAGAAAAAGCAGGGACATCGTTCGAAGGACGGCCGATCTCGCTCGTCCGGATGGGCTCCGGCAAGACACGCATCCTCCTCTGGTCGCAGATGCACGGCGACGAATCGACCGCGACAATGGCGATCGTCGACATGCTGAGCTTCGGCCTGCGCCACCGCGCGCGGCCCGAGGTCGAGTCGCTCCTCCGGTCCGTGTCGCTTTATTTCGTGCCGATGCTCAATCCCGACGGGGCCGAACGGTTCCAGCGGCGCACCGCGCAGGGGATCGACATGAACCGCGACGCTCTTGCGCTCGTGACGCCGGAAGCGCGGCTTCTCAAAGGACTGCAGGCCAAACTGAAGCCGGAGTTCGGGTTCAACCTCCACGACCAGGAACTAAGCACCGTCGCCCCGACGAAGGAGCTCACGGCTGTGGCGCTCCTCGCGCCCGCCTTCGACGCCGCGAAATCGGATAACGACGTCCGGATGCGCGCAAAGCGCCTTGCATCGCTCTTCGCGGCGATGCTTCGGGACCGCATACCAGAGCGGGTCGCCCGATACGACGACAGTTTCGAACCACGTGCATTCGGGGATAACATGCAGCTCTGGGGAACGAGCACCGTGCTGGTGGAATCGGGCCACGCGATGAACGACCCGGAGAAGGATTCGATCCGGAAGCTCAATGCCCTGGGCATCCTCCACTGCTGCGAGGCGGTCGCTGCGGGAACCTACGGCTCCACCGATCCGTCAGCGTATGAACAGCTCCCCTTTAACGGCAAGAGGGCGTACGACATCATCATCAGGAATATCCGGGTCGATCACGGGGAAGGGAAGACGACGACGGCGGATCTGGGGGTCACTTATCAGGTCGACACGCACTCGGAACCGACGGCCCGGCTCGCGGACCTCGGCGATCTTACGCCGTTCCTTGGATTGAAGGAGATCGACGGACGGGGGGCGCTGGTGCCCGCAGCCGCCTGTTCGCTGGGGAATGCGTTCGCGTGGGAATCGTATGTAAAGCAGGGCTGAGGTTCACTCAGCCCTGCGTGAAATTTTTTACCGACCGCCCCAGCCCATGGAGGAGGCGACAAGAACCCAGGCCAGCCACAGGCCGAACGTGACCGCCATGCCGCTTCCCGTCGACTTTCCCGCAAGCTTCGAAAGACCGATGCCCACCACCGCTGTCTGCCAGATGGTGAAGATGTTCATTGAGGCGAGCACGCCGTGGACGAAGTTATGCCGGTCGAAGGAATCCCTCAGGAAGAACGCCCCGCCCGGTTGCGCGTACATGGAATCCATGGAGTACATCATGAGCAGCGATATGATCGCTCCCAGGGCGGCGATAAGCGTGGCAATGCCGTACATTTCCAGGAATTTCTGGTAGGATGCCGAACACTTGAAGGCGAGCTTACCGACCACCATGAGGACGAGCGGTATGAGGAACATCGCCGCGCTGACGATGACCACGACCCCGGCGATGCCGAACACCATGACGGTCTTTCCCGACATGACGGCCGATGCCTGATCGGCCTGCTGCTGGGTCATCTTCCCTGATTCTACCTGCTTTTGCATCTCTTCCTGCTGCGGCCGGAGCGCCTGTTCCTTCAACGAATCGTTGGAGAAGATGGCAACCGTCATGAGGATGCCGACGATCATCGCGATGATATACGGTATCACCCAACTCGTCGACTGGACCGGTGTCGCCGCAATCTCTGTGTAGAGTTCTCCGGGCGACATGAACGCATTCGCGGCGCGGGACATGAATGAGGATACTTCAACGGTGGGCTGTGTTGGGACTGACGTCTGTTCCATGGTGGACCTCCTTATTTTGGCACCATAATATGGAAATTCCCTGCGAGTGTCAACTATTGTTCCCCTCCCTATTGATTTTATGCATCACCTTTGCTATTTTGACGCTGCAGGGGCATTCTCATCGTCTTCAACGTCTCGCTCGGATCGACCATCTCCGGCTGGGGGGGGCTCGCAGTGCCGGCACTATGCATGAACATGTTCGGTTACTCACGTCCCGGGAGGGATGCATGTCTGGACTTACGATTCACGACATACGTAAGCGCTTTGAGTCGTCGACGGACTTTAACGAGATCTTTGAGGCCTTCGAACATGCGCTCCGGCAGCGCATCGACGACATCGAGCTCTACCGTCTCCTCTTCTGGAATCATTCGCTGACGCCCGACGAGCTCAGGCTGTTCGGCGAGAAACTTTCCCAAGAATTTTCGCATATTGCGTACGACGTCTACATGTGGCTCGCGAGCGTGTTCGAGGCCACGACGTCGATGAAGGATAATTACGAGCTCACGCTTGTGTACTACCGCAAGGCCGCCCATGTGAACCCGGGACAGCCGGAGCCGTACCTCGACGCCGCGGACTGCTTCGAGCCGGACCTCAACATTCCGCCGGCCTCCGTTTTGATCAATTTTTTAAAGGAAGGGGTCCAGAAAGTGGTCCTCCCAACCATGCTCTACCAGCGTCTCGGTCATCTCTACGAACTTGTCGGCAACGACGAAATGTCGGCGTACTGCCGCCGCAAAGCAGAGGAAGGGTCGATTCCCCCGCAGGACGCGCCGTCCCCGGAACCCTGATGTCGGCACGCGGCTACCTTTCCATTCTCGGCGCCACCCTCTTCTGGGGTGTTTCGGCGACCGTCGCGAAGCTCCTCTTCACGCAGCAGGTGGAGATGCTCGTTCTGGTCCAGACCCGCATCACCATCTCCTGCGTTCTTCTGTTGCTCTACTTTCTGATCTTCCGGCGGGATCTTCTGAGGATTCGGATCAAGGACCTCTACCGGTTCGTCCTCCTCGGCCTTGTCGGCATCGCCGGGTCGAATTTCTTCTACTATTTTACCATCCGCGAGACGAACGTCGCGACCGCCATTCTCCTGCAGTACCTCGCACCGGTGTTCGTCCTCCTCTATGCCGCCGTCACGCGCGAAGAGGAACTGACCTTCCTCAAGATCGCGGCAGGCGTCGTGTCGTTAGCCGGATGCTTCCTCGCGATCGCGGGAAAGGACCTCTCGATCCTCCAGATCAGCAACATCGGGCTCATGTCGGGATTCGCATCGGCATGCTGCTGGGGTTTTACGAACATTTGGCTCCGACATATTCTCAAAGATTACAAGGTCTGGACCGCGCTTATCTACGCATTTCTCTCCGCCACCGTTTTCTGGCTCTTCGTCAATCCCCCCTGGAACCTCATCACGGCGCATTATTCCTCGTCCACGTGGGGGACATTTTTCCTCTTCGCGATGATCTCAATATTGATACCCCACTCGCTCTACTTCTCCGGCATGCGCTATCTCACCGCATCCCGGGGGATCATTACGGCGACGTTCGAACCGATCGTCGCCATCACGTCCGCCTACTTCATCCTCCAGGAAGCCCTTTCCCCGATCCAACTCGTCGGAGCGGCGCTCGTCATCGCGGCGATCGCGCTGCTTCAATTGAAACAGGACGCTTCGCAGGTCTTGAAACCGGAGGCTCTTTCCAATTGAACTATCGAAAATGACCGAACGCCGAAAAGAAAAGATCCTCTCTGTTCTCAATCACCGCCAGCCGAACCTCACGATCGTCATGGAGAACATCCACGACCCGCACAACGTGAGCGCCATGCTCCGGTCCGCCGACGCGGTCGGCGTCATGGAGGTGCAGCTCGTCTACGTAACGGAGAAGTTCCCCAAGCTGGGGAAGAAAAGCTCCGCGAGCGCGACGAAATGGGTCCAGCGCAGGAAGTTCCCCTCTATTAAAGAGTGCTACGGCAGGCTGCACGAAGAAGGGTTTTTGATCTACGCGACGCACATGGGGTCTTCGTCGACCGCCCTCTATGATCTCGATCTTACCAAGAAGATCGCCCTCGTTTTTGGGAACGAGCACGCCGGAGTATCGGACGAGGCGGCGAAGCTCGCCGACGGGAACTTTCTCATTCCGATGACCGGGATGATCCAAAGCCTCAACGTCTCGGTGGCCTGCGCCGTCACGCTCTACGAGACGTTTCGGCAGCGTCTTGGCGCTCCGAAGGACCCCGGATCAGCCCTTTCTCCCGAAGCGCTCACTGCGATGGCAGAAGCCTGGATCAAGCGTCGGTAGGCGGCAATGATCATTCCTGTTCGCGGTCACAATCTCTTCGTCAAGCGCGAAGGAACAGGCCGCCCGATCGTTCTCATACACGGACTCGGTACGACATCCGTTTGGAACAAGGTGTGGGGGCCGCTCTCCGCGTCGTACGATCTCTTGAACGTCCACCTTCCCGGGTTCGGTTCGTCCGCGCCTTCAACGACCTCCCTGTCCGTCCGGGATCACGCACTCCTTGTCAAGGGAGTGATCGAACATCTCGGGCTGCAGGATGCGGCTCTGATGGGAACATCGTACGGGGGGCAGATCGCCGCGACGCTCGCGGCGATGAACCCCGCAAGCGTGACAGCCCTCGTCCTGATCTGCCCCGCCGGGCTGATGACCCGATACCGGATCCTACGATGGAAATGGCTCTCTCGTGTCGTCAAGATGGTCGCGACGAATATCTTCTTGCGAAACGAGAAGATGCTCCGGCGCCTCAACGGCAGGCTCTACGTCGATCCTGCGAACCAGCCGCCGGAGATCGTGATGGAATATCTTCAGATGGTGAGGGATCCTGAGAGAAGGCGGAATTGGTTCGAGTGTGTGATCAACGGCGCGGTGCCGGCGGAAGGCTTCCGTGAACGGCTTTCAGAGATCCGCGTGCCCACGCTCATTCTGTGGGGAAGAGAGGACCGGGTGATTCCGGCGCGATACGCCGCGGCGTATGGAAAGATGATCAGCCGTTCGACGACAGAGATATTGGCCGAATGTGGACATGCGCTGCCGCTTGAGCAACCAGCGATGATGTGTGGCGCGCTCAGGAGATTCCTGGAAGCAGCGGTGCAGAAACCATAGAGTATTATCTCAGCAGAACTAACTTCCTCGTTTCCACGAATCCTCCTGCAACGAGGCGGCAGAGATACACACCGCTCGCGACGCTTCTCGTGTTCCACTCCACCGACTTGTAGCCTGCGTCCTGAACTTCGTCCACCAGCACGCCGACGACCTGCCCGAGCGCGTTGTAGACCTTTAACGAGACTTGGCTCGCGACCGGCAATTGATAGCGTATCGTCGTCGACGGATTGAACGGATTGGGATAGTTTTGGTCAAGCGCGAATGCATTCGGTGTTTGGTCAAGAGAGGATCCGGCGCCGTCAGGCGGCGGCGGCGGCGGCGGCGTCTCTATGGTCGGCCGTATGGTAATCCTGCTGACGGATTCGCCAAGAACCGGCAGGGACAGGATGATGCGTCCCGATGCGGAGACCTTCACCCAATACGCATCGCCCGGTCGGATCGTATCCGCATTTTGGTATGCTCCTTCGTATCCGAAGAACTGCGTCGTCACGAGACCGGGAGGAATCGAAGTGATGGAACTCACCGGGATGGGAACGCTGACAGATCCGATGATGTTCCAACCTGACTGCACGGCGATGGTATCCCGATACAAGAGATTTCCGACGGAGTGAATCGTGCTTGACCCCGGGAGTCGGACCCAGTATCCCGTTCCGTTCTTCAAGGTATCGCGAAGCTGGTATGAACCGACATACGAAAACGCGGGTGAGACCGCCGTCGGATAGACCGATGATTTCCGATAGTCACCCACGATCACGGGCACCGACACCAGCTCCCATCCGCCACTCTTTTGAGAAACGAGATCGACGATGCCGTAGGCCAGATCGTTCGTGAGAATGACCAGCGAATCTTCATCAAGACCTGCTGGCACCTCGGACTGGTCGTAGTGCATTGAGAGCCGCGCCTGCCAATCGCTGCCTCCGATCTGAGTTATCTCATAGAATCGTTCTATGCTTGGCATCGGCCCTCCGAGGGAGGTCAGGTGGGGAATGCCGATCGCCCATTTTGTCAAATGTGCGATGGAATCCGCAACAATGGTATTCGACGACGAATCAATATGACTTGGAACGGCAGTCCATCCCGACGGAGAGGATGAGGCCTGCGCGCCAGGAAACGACGTGACCGAGACGACCGACGGATAGGTGCCGGCGCCGTTGAAGCGTAGATACGTGCTGTCGCTATCGAATCGATACCGATCTGTTGAAGCGGGCAGGATGGCGCGCTTCACCGTTCCGTCGGAAACCACTCCTTTCCCCGTCAACGCCTGCGGATCGGCACTTGAGAGGGAAAGCGTGTCCACGGGGCGAAGGACGACGGTCTGGAGGACCGCGCATTGATTCGCCACGTTCACATTTCCCGAGGTAGACATCGCCGACGCCGTATCGAGCACGAGATTATAGAAGTTCTTTTCGAACGTACCCTCGCCCTTGAAGTAGACGGTCGACTTCGCCGGAAGGAACCCGTCATCGGACACCAACATTGATTTGCGCAGTGCGGGCCCGCCGCCGATGATCCAATTGCCTCCAACGACGATGCTCGTTGTCGCCGGAGGACGGACCTCCAGGGTGCCGTCAATCCGTACATCGCTTTTCACGACGAATCTCCGGAGGGCGTCGGTGATCGTCAGTTTCGCCCCTGACACGATGTTGAGGGAGGCGACGGTAATCTGCTGTTGCGTTGCGATGACAACAGGGGGAGTGGCGACCGATGGGATGACGACGCTGTCCCCCGGCGTAGGGACGCCCGCAGGCGACCAGTTGCCGGCCACATTCCAGGAGGAATCCACCGTTCCGGTCCAGGTCTTCAAATTCAGCGGGGAAAATGCGCTGCAGATGATCGTGCCTCCGAAGCCGACCGCGATCGAACGAAAGCCGGTGGCATTTGTTGGCGTCAGCGAGATGCCCGAAAGAGGGTTGCCCGTCGGGATCGTCCATTTTGTCCAGGTTGCCCCGCCATTGGTCGTCCGGATGATCGCTGCGGTCGACCCCGAAAATCCCACGGCAACGCCGGTGTTGAAACTCGCGAATGTGACGCCGTACAGATCCTCGGATACTCCGCTCGTTTGGCTTGTCCAGGTCGTGCCGCTGTCGGTCGTCCGGAGGACCGTTCCGGCAAGGCCGACTGCAGTTCCCGTACTGGTGCTCGTGAAAGAGACGGCATACAGATCATTGAATGTACCGCTCGTCTGAGACGCCCACGTTGCGCCACCGTCAGTTGTCCGGAGAATCGTGCCGCCGATCCCTACGACCGTTCCCGTGCTCGCGTCGGTGAAGGAGACCTTCACAAGATCGTTCAATGTTCCGCTTGTCTGTGAGTTCCACGTCGTTCCGGCGTCGGTGGTGCGGAGGATGGTGCCGCCGGTCCCCACGGTCGTTCCTGTGTTCGCATCAGTGAACGAGACACCGAGAAGGTCGTTCGAGGTGCCGCTCGTTTGCGGCGTCCACGTCGTTCCCCCGTTGGTCGTCCGCACGATCGCGCCGCCGGCCCCCACAGCGGTACCCGTGTTCACATCAAGAAATGAAACGCCGAGCAGGTCATCAAGGATACCGCTTGCCTGGCTGATCCACGTGGCCCCTCCGGTCGTGGATCGAAGGATGGTCCCCCGTTCTCCGACCGCTGTCCCTATATCGGCGCTGGCGAACGATATGTCGAAGAGCCAATTTGTCGGCCCGCTGGTCTGGCTGCTCCATGCCGCGCCGCCGTTCGTCGTACGAAAGATCGTGCCGCCGCCGCCGACCACCGTGCCCGTATTGGCATCCGTATATGAAACCCCAAGGAGAAACTGCGCCGATCCGCTGGTCTGTGGCACCCACGAAGCGCCGCCATCGGTCGTTCGCAGGATCGTCCCATCATCTCCGGTTGCCACTGCGGTATTCGCGTCACTCATCGTCACTCCCCAGAGCCAGCTCCCCGTACCGCTTGTTTGAGGAACCCACGTTGCACCCCCATCCGTCGTATGGAGTATTGTGCCGTTGGAACCGACCGTCGTACCCGTGTTCGCATTGATGAAGAAGACATCGAGCAGATGCTGACCCGTTCCGCTGACCTGCGGAGTCCACGTGCCGCCCCCGTTCGTCGTGCGAAGGATCGTGCCGCCGCGCGCCACGACCGTCCCCGTGTTGGCATCCGTAAAGGAAACCGCTGTGAGCCATGCGCCGGTACCGCTGCTCTGCGGTGACCAGGTTGTGCCGCCATTCGTCGTGTGGAGGATCGTGCCGTTGAACCCGACCGCCGTTCCTGTCGTCGCATTGGGGAAGGAAACCCCATGAAGAATCTCGTTCGTCCCGCTGAGTTGGCTCGTCCATGTAATGCCGCCGTCGGTCGTCCGGAGAATACTGCCGTCGGTCCCTACGACCGTTCCGGTATTGGCATCGGTGAAGGAGAGATTCTCGAAGGCCTTTACCCCATTGACATTGTCGGCGACAAGCCAGTCGGCGCCTCCGTCGGTACTGCGGATGACCGCACCGCCCAGTCCTACGGCGACGATGTTACTTGCGTCCAGCATCTGGACCTTGGAGAGGGAGTTCCCTTGCGGCAACGGGTTGAGCCATTGCCAGCTCGTCACCTGCGCGCGGAGAGGCTGAGCGATCGTCAACACGACAGCGCTGATGCGCACTATCTGACCAAGAGTTCTCATCGATGAAATCCTCCAAACAATGGTATGTGCAAAATGTGCGCCACCCCGTTGTGGAAAGAGACACACTTGTCGCCATTTTGATCGCTTTCGCGCCGGACGGCTGAAATGCCGCAAATAGAGCTGGTCGGCGCGAGCGAATTGTTCATGGGCTGCGGCCGGTATCAGTTACTTGATCAACAATAACTTCTTCACATCACTGAATGCGGCGGTCGCCTCCGACGTCGCGATCGCCTGCAATCGGTAAAAATACATCCCGCTTGGAAGTCCGCTCGCGTCAAACGTCACCGACAAATATCCGGCATTCTGGACGTCGTTCACAAGAGTTCTCACTTCCTGACCTAAGATGTTATAGATCTTCATCGTGACGTGGCTCGCAACGGGCAGCTGATAATGGATCAGCGTCGATGGATTGAATGGGTTTGGATAATTCTGATCCAAGGCAAACTGGTGCGGGACCTGAGTCGCGGGGAGCGAGGCATCACCGTCCGGAGGGGACGGCGGGAGCTCACTGCTTGCAACGATCCTGATCCTCGATGCGGCCGACACGTTCGCGTTCCCCGCAGAGGACAGAATGAGCGTTCCGTTCCCGTTGACCTTCACCCAATAGCCCTTCCCTGGTTCGATCGTATCGGACGCAACATAGCTTCCCTTGTAACTGAAGAACTGAGATGTGATCATACCTGGCGGAGCGGAGTGAATCATGGAGGTAATGATGGGCGTGCTCAATGCACCCACCAGATTCCACCCATCTCCGACCGGAATGCTGTCGGTCGGCATACCATCCCCTGAGATCATGAGAGAAGATTGTGCCCCATACTTGAGCCAGTATCCTTCTCCCCTGCGTAACGACGATTGTGCTTGATACCCTGTGCCGGCGGTATATGCAAATGCACTGCTTATTGCCTGCGGGAAGAGAACGGCCGCGGAATCGTTGCTCACGTTAAGCGGCAACGAAATAAGATTCCACCTGGTGTTCATTGCTAGTTCGACTCGTGACGATCCAAGCCACTGAGCGATAGGCCTCCTCCAACACTTCCATACGACTCATCTTGTCGTATAGTACGTAGAACCGGAACCCCGGCTCGGCTTTCGCCTTCTCATGCAGCTTTCTTTGAAAGTCCCGAAGCCATTCTGTGCTTGTTAGCTTGCGCAATACACGCCCCTTCTTTTCGCTGAAAGCTTGACCTTCACCAAAAGCCCTTCCCTCCGTCGTGTTTCCACGACTTCATCGGTACTAAGGCCTCATCCGCCACCTCCACCTGACTTCCCTCTCTTTTGTTCCATTATGAAGAGGGCTCTTCTCCTAAACCTCTCGGTTCTCGGCCAAGGGAGGCTTCCCAAGTTCCGTTCCTGCTCTTTCCATCCATGTCGTCGCTCACACCCCGGAGATGCTCCAGCAGGTTGTTTTCCCTGTCTGCTCCCTGCCGAGTATTAGCTTCGCCCATAGAATAGGGGCTCGCTCATCTCATGTCTGATATTTACGAGGCTACCATTGCGTTCACTTACGTTACGACCTGGCTGTTTGCGTTGCACCCTTTCAGGTTACGTTGTCGAGTCGCTTAGTATGGGGCCGTTGCCAGCCCCACACCGACTCCTCGCTATCGTGACGTCAGAGTTCGTCACGGTTGGGACTTGGAGTGGAGCACCTTCACTCCGCACCCAACAAGATCAGGATCAGCTTAACTTGGCACTCATTTTAGCAACATCAGTTTCTTGGCCTGAGTGAAAGGACCCGAGGTCAGCTGATAGTAGTAAATCCCACTTGGCATGTTGCCCGCGTTCCATTCTACGGTCTTGGATCCCACATCTTGAAGCTCATCAACGAGCACCGAAACTAACTGACCAAGGACATTATATATCTTCAGCGAAACGTGACGGCTTACCGGCAGGGAATACCGAATAACCGTTACTGGATTGAATGGATTGGGATAGTTTTGTGAAAGGGAAAAATCCGTGGCCATGCTTAATGGGGTTGTCCGAGAAAGGTGTAGAATGATTCGCGATGCGGGATTCGCGATGCGTACTTCGTTCGCATGTACCAACGAATACTTTATGCCATCAACAATGAGTGTGGCCGATGCATGACCTTTCCACGAAATTGACAAAGGAAATCTTGCACCGGTGATTATAACCGGTATTTCTTTTGGCTCGCCCATTTGCGAGAATTCATACCAGCGATTTGAACCGTAGCGAACATCAAAGATGCCGGCTGGAGGTGAGGGGGGGAGTTCAAATTGATCCATGTCCGCTACCTGCCCTGCAGTTCCGTATGAGAGAGCTTTGCTGCGTCCGATCGCATCAGTTACCGTAATGACGTTGGCCTGGCTCAAGAACGGGGGCACGTCCGGCGGACTCCCTTTGGCACCCGTCATCGCTATTGATGTTGCCGATTTCGTCAGTCCTCCGGAAGTGACAATAAGCTTCCCAGCCGAACTCACCTTTACCCAATACGCTTTGCCAGGCTGAAGCGTGTCTTCTGAATAATACCCCGTATTACTTGAGTACCCATAGAACGTCCCCGATGTCACGATCAAGGGCGGCACAGATATAATTGACGATATTGGGACCGATGATGATATAGCGCCTATCATGTTCCAATTTGCAGTGACCATTATCGTATCGGTGCTGTCGACCGATCCGGCCATCACAATGGAAGTGTCGGATGGGAATTTCAGCCAGTATCCCATACCGAGTTGCAATGTTTCTCTTGACGTATATCCCGCTTGATAACTAAAGG
>JANYJZ010000031.1 GCA_025358305.1 Ignavibacteriota bacterium | reverse complement strand
ATGGCTGTCAAGGAAGCCGCGACGAACGTCGTCAAGCATGCCGGGGCCACGTCGGTGCATGTCCGGGTGCGGGTCGACGCGGGTGCCGTCGAACTCAGGATCGAGGATAACGGCAAAGGGATGAGCGAGGAGCAGCGTTCCGCGTTCGGCAACGGACTCGAGAACATGCGCCGTCGGATGGGAAATATCGGCGGGACGTGCGAGATCGGGGCCTCCACGGGGGGCGGAACGGTCGTCACGGTACGGGCGGACGTCCGCCGGTAGCGCGGGGACCGCGAGAGAATAGACCATTTGTTTCATTGTTCGCATCAGGAAGAGTATCTATGTTGGAGAAGGATCAATTGACGGAAGCCGCCGGAAACGTGCACATCGCCATCGTCGACGACAACGATACCATCCGGGAGGGATTGGTGGAACTCATCAACGCCTCGGACGGCTATTCGTGCATTGGAGCGTACCGTTCCGCCGAAGCGGCACTTGCGGAGATCGCCGGGAAGCGTCCGGACGTCATCCTGATGGACATCAACATGCCCGGGATGTCGGGGATCGAGTGCACGAGGCGGATGAAAAGCCTGCTTCCGCATGTACAGATCATGATGCTGACGGTCTACGAGAATGATGAACATGTCTTCTCCGCCTTGAAGGCGGGAGCGACGGGATACCTCGTCAAACGGACAACACCGGACAAGCTCCTCGCCGCGATCACCGAGCTGCGGGAGGGCGGCTCCCCGATGTCGGCGGAGATCGCGCGGAAGATCGTCCAGACGTTCCACGACCAGCAGGCGGTGTCTGCCCAAGAGACGGAAACGCTCACGAAACGGGAGCGCGAGATTCTCGGATACCTCGCCAAAGGCCTTCGGTACAAGGAGATCGCGGAGAAGCTGTTCATCTCCGCCTCAACCGTGCGGACGCACATCCATAAGGTGTACGAAAAACTCCATGTCCGCTCCAAGAGCGAAGCGATACTGAAGGTCCTTCGAAGGTGAACCTGCTGAAGGCTCCCCGTACCTCAAAAATCCCGTGATTTCTTCGATCTAGGGGTTGTTCTCTCCCACTGCGGAGCACGCATCCCTGCCCGTGCCTGCCAAATATCGAACATTTGTTCGATTGAACCCAGCCCTTCCTCTTTCTACATTACGACCAGTCCTTCATGGACCTCCCCGAGTGGGGGGGGCGATTCAAATGGTCAACTGACAACGGATAGCATCCACGCCGAATAAGGGCGTCGGGTGAAGGTCATTGTCGCGGTCGTGCTGGTGCTGGAAGCTGCCCCCGGCCCCGCACCAGCTGCGATCCGCAAACGAGCCAATGAAGGCCGATGTTCCAAAAACTCTCGTCGACGTGGGGTTTAGAGAGAAGTGCGCCTGAGCGATCAGGCGCACTTTTTTTTGCCCTTCCGTGCGCAGCTCCATCCTCCATTTTGCATTTCTATCCGCTTTTGGCGATATTCTTACACTTTTTCCGATCGTTCCACCCCACACATGGAGAGAATATGAGCACCATAGTAGACGTCAGAGCCCGCGAAATCCTCGACTCCCGGGGCAATCCCACCGTCGAAGTCGACGTAGAACTTGAATCCGGTGCCTTGGGCCGCGCGGCGGTCCCGAGCGGAGCATCCACCGGAGAGCATGAGGCCGTCGAGCTGCGCGACGGGGACAAGATGCGCTATGACGGCAAAGGGGTCTTAAACGCCGTCGAGAATGTCAATACGGAGATCGCCGGCGACGTCATCGGGTTCGACGCGCTCGACCAGGTGGGGATCGACCACCTCATGATCGAACTCGACGGGACGCCAAACAAAGGACGGCTCGGCGCGAACGCCATCCTCGGGGTGTCAATGGCGGTAGCAAGAGCTGCCGCGCTCGAGCTTGACCTGCCGCTCTTCCGGTATCTCGGGGGCCCGAACGCGAAGGTGCTTCCCGTACCGATGATGAACATCCTTAACGGCGGCAGGCACGCCGACAACAACGTCGATTTCCAGGAGTTCATGATCGTGCCGGTTGACGCCGAGAATTTCGCCGAGGCGCTGCGGATGGGGACAGAGGTGTTTCACGCGCTCAAGGGAGTGCTGAAGAAGAAGGGCTATAATACGGCGGTCGGCGACGAAGGCGGCTTCGCGCCGAGCCTCAAGTCGAACGTCGAGGCGGTGGAGGTCATCATGGAGGCCATCGTGAAGGCGGGCCTTAAGCCGGGCAAGGACATCTACATCGCTCTCGACGTTGCGGCGAGCGAGATGTGGCAGAAGGGGAAATATGTGTTCAGCAAATCGGACAAGGCTTCGAAAAGCGCCGAACAAATGGTGAAGTTCTATGAGAAGTGGGTCAAGGAATACCCGATCCTCTCCCTCGAGGACGGCATGGCCGAGAACGACTGGGAGGGGTGGAAGCTCCTCACCGACGCCCTCGGCGACAAGATCCAGCTCGTCGGCGATGACGTCTTCGTCACGAACACGGAGATCTTCTCCCGGGGAATCGAAAAGGGGATCGCGAACTCCATCCTCATCAAGGTGAACCAGATCGGCACGCTCACCGAAACGTTCGACTGCATCGAAATGGCAAAGCGTTCGGGGTACACGACCGTCATCAGCCACCGCTCCGGCGAGACCGAGGATACGATCATCGCGGACATCGCGGTCGCGACGAACGCGGGTCAGATCAAGACCGGTTCCGCGAGCCGCACGGACCGCGTCGCGAAGTACAACCAGCTCATCCGCATTGAGGAACAGCTCGACACGAACGGGATCTTCCCCGGGATCGGTGCGTTCTGATGGGGAAGGCGGCAACGAAGAAAACGTCCGTTCGGAGACCAAAGGCGCCGGCGGCCCTCGCGTCGATCCGGTTCGGCACCGACGGCTGGAGAGGGAAGATCGCCGAGGAGTACACGTTCGACAACGTCCGGCGCTGCACGCAGGGCTTCGCCGAGTATCTCAAGTCAGTCTACCGGAAGAGTGAACTTAAGCGCGGCGTTGTCGTCGGCGGCGACCTCCGGTTCAATTCCGAACATTTTGCGTCCGCCGCCGCCGAGGTGCTTGCCGGCAACGGCATCCCCGTCCATTTCTGCGGGGGAGGGGTCCCAACCCCCGTGATCTCCTTCAGCGTGAAGGCCCGCAAGGCGCTCGCCGCCATCAACATCACCGCGAGCCACAACCCCCCGACCGACAACGGATTCAAGGTGCGCGACGAGAACGGCGGGGCGATCGATCCCGACGGGCTCGTGAAAATCGAAAAGCTCATCCCCGATTCCCTCGCCGCTGTCAAGAGGGTGAAGTTCGCCGAAGGCATCTCGTCCGGCATGATCAGGAACTTCAACGCGGACAAGGAGTACATCGCCCAGATCAAGAAGCTTGTCGATCTGGAGCCGATCCGCCGTGCGGGGTTTCGGATTCTCGTCGACCCGATGTGGGGCAACGGCGCGGGATGGTTCACGCGCCTCATCGGCGGTGGCCGCACGACGATCACCGAGATCCACGCGGTGCGCAACCCGTCGTTCCCGGAGATGAGCCGACCCGAACCGATCCATCCGAACATCGACGCGGGGCTCAAGAAGGGGAAGGAGATCGGCGCGGACGTCATTCTCATCACCGACGGCGACGCCGACCGCTGCGGGATCGCCGACGAGAACGGCGTGTTCCTCGACCAGCTTCGGGTCTACGCACTCCTCGCGATGTACCTCCTCGAGATCCGGCGCCAGCGGGGTCCGATCGTGAAGACGCTCTCGACGACCTCCATGCTCGACGCGCTCGGAAAGATCTACAAGGTCCCCGTCTATGAGACGGGCGTCGGATTCAAGTATGTCGCCCCGAAGATGATGGAGACCGACGCGATCATCGGCGGCGAGGAGAGCGGCGGGTACGCCTTCCGTCATCATGTGCCGGAGCGCGACGGGATACTCGCGAACCTCTTTTTCCTCGACTTTATGTGCAAGACGGGGCTCAAGCCGTCCCAGCTCCTTGCGAAGCTCTTCGCGAAGGTCGGCCCCCACTTCTACGACCGGATCGACACCGTCATCGAAGCGAGCCAGAAGAATCGGATCCTGAAGCAGCTCAAGGCGAACCTCCCGAAGAGCGTCGCCGGTCTCAAGGTGGTCCGGACGAACCTCACGGACGGATTCAAGTTCACGCTCGCCGACGGCAGCTGGCTCCTCATCCGGTTCTCCGGGACCGAACCGCTCGTACGGATCTACTCGGAGGCGCCGAGCCGTAAGCGTGTGCTCGCGATCCTCAAGGACGGAAAGCGGATCGTCCGGTGATCTGGTGACGCGCGCGCGCGAAGGTACAGGTCCCGTACTCGGCCTCCGGGCCAATCTGCCGCAGTTCGCGCTCCTCCTCGTCATCAACGCGTTCGTCGGAGCCATGGTGGGCATGGAGCGCTCCATATTGCCTCTCATGGCGGAATCGCAGTTCGGCATCACCTACCACTCCGCGGTCGTCGCCTTTCTCATCAGTTTCGGGGTCGTCAAGGCCTTCTGCAATCTTGCCACGGGAAGCCTCTCGGAGGAGATCGGGAGGAAGAAGCTCCTCGTCGCCGGATGGCTCTTCGGCCTGCCGGTCCCCCTCATGCTTATGTGGGCCCCCTCCTGGGGTTGGGTCATCGCGGCGAACCTGTTTCTCGGCGCCAACCAGGGTCTCTGCTGGTCGGCGGCGGTCATCATGAAGATCGACCTCGCTGGGCCTCGCCGACGCGGGTTGGCGATGGGACTCAACGAGTTCTCCGGCTATCTTGCGGTCGCAGCGGTGGCGTACGCCAGCGCGGCGATCGCCTCCGCCTACGGGCTTCAGCCCTATCCATTCCTTCTAGGATGTGTCTGCGCCGTCGCGGGGCTCCTGCTCTCGTACTTCTTCGTGAAGGAGACGCTGGGCCTCGCGCGCCACGAGGCCGCACTGAGCGGCGTCCTTCGGTCCCCCTTGCGGACGATCGAACAGATCTTCCCACAGGTCTCCTGGAAGGACCGCTCGCTCTTCTCCTGCTGCCAGGCGGGGTTCGTCAATAACCTCAATGACGCGCTCGTCTGGGGCCTCTTCCCGCTCCTGTTCGCATCGTTCGGCTACTCGCTCGAACAGATCGGACTCGTCGCGGGCATCTATCCCGCGGCGTGGGGCGTCACGCAGCTCGTCACCGGGCCGCTGAGCGACAGGGTCGGACGCAAGCCGATGATCGTCCTCGGCATGGCGGTCCAGGCAGGAGCACTCTGGCTCGCGGTCCTCACGGCGGATCTGAGAACCGAGATCGCGGCAGCGGTCCTCCTCGGGATCGGAACGGCGATGGTCTATCCGACGCTTCTTGCCGCGGTGGGGGACGGAGCGCACCCGGACTGGCGCGCCACCGCGGTCGGCGTCTACCGCTTTTGGCGCGACCTGGGCTACGCGGCCGGCGCCGTCCTCGCCGGTTTTGTCGCCGACATGGCGGGCATTCACGCGTCGGTGATCATCGTCGCGGCCATGACGTTCCTTTCGGGGATGATCGTCGCGGGCCTCTTCCGGCGGCCGGCGGCTCTTTGATATTCCCCCCTTTTTATCTATTTTTCCATTACACAATCGTATCCCATATGACATCTCGCTTGCCGCATGACAACAGTCGCGCACCTGGCGGTCTCGAAGGCATTCGGGGATTGGTAGCCGCGTGAGCCGTGCTTCGATCGTTCTGCTCGTTCTCTGTTCCGCGGCGTCGTACGCGCAGCATCCTGCGCTCAGGACCTACGGCCCCGGTACGCTCGGGAGCGGTCTCCTGGAGATCGCCGTCGGCACGGAGTACGCCTCCAAATCGGGGGAGCCGTTCCCGGGAGCCCCGACCTCCCTCTGGAAGGTCCCGTCATTCATCGCGCGTTGGGGCGCGGCCTCGAACGTCGACTTCGAATTCGCATGGTCGGGGAAGCTTCTCGGAAGCTATGCGGACGGTTCGCGCGGCTCCGATTGGGGCGATCCGGTCGTCGGCGCGGTCTTCCGGGCGATCGACGAGCACGACGGCGTCCCAGCGCTCGGCCTGCGGACCTTCGTGAAGCTTCCGAGTACCTCGTTCCTTCCTTACTATCTGGGGAGCGACCAGACGGACTTCGGTTTCGCGCTCGTCGGATCGCGGCATGCCGGCTGCGCCGAGATGCTTCTCGACCTCGGGCTCGACATCGTCGGCAATCCCCGCGAACTCGGTTCGCAGGATGACATCTACTTCGCGAGCGCCGCGCTTCTCATTCCGGCGGGGGAGCGCGTTAAGATCTTCCTCGAGGGGTACGGCATGACCGGCTATAAACCGGACGATGACAAGCTCCTCCTGCGCTCCGGCGTCCTTTCGCAGTTCGACTCCTGGCATGTCGACCTCTACGGCGGCGTGCGCGCGGCCGGTACGAACAAGGACTTCGGGACGGCGTTCGCCGCGAGCGAATCGTGGAGCGCCGGTCTCTCCTGCTCGAAAGTGTTCTCGCTTTGAGGCCGCAAGATGCTGCGCGCCGTTCATTCTCATACTCTTACGGAGCTGCGATGATGAAACAGATTCTCTCCTTGTGCGTTCTTCTCGGCTTCTGCCTCTTCCTCGTGTCTTCGGCCGATGCGAGCCAGAAGAAGAAGCCCGCGGCAGAGCAGGACAACGCCACGAAGAAGCACGCAGTCAAGCCGAAGAAGCGGCAGCATGCCTCCGCTTCTGCGAAGAAGTCCGAACGCCCGAAGGTCTCCGCGAACTACGGGAAGTACAATTTCGGCGTGCGGGCCCTCGACGGCAAGAGCATGCAGCTCTCGGACTACGCAGGGAAGGTCGTGCTCGTGAACATCTGGGCCCCATGGTGCGGTCCGTGCAAGACCGAGGCTCCCGGGTTCGTCTCCCTCTATCAGCGGTACCATAAGCGGGGGTTCGAGGTGATCGGCGTGGCCGTGCAGACCAACGAGTCCGATGTCCGGAGCTTCATCCAGAAATACGCGCTCCCCTGGCCGGTCGCGATCGCCGACAGCGTCGCCCGGGTCTACGGGACGTACGGATTACCGGACAATTTCCTCTTCAATGCGCAGGGCGGTCTGATCAAGCGGTTCGTCGGATTAACGAGGGAGGAGGCGCTCCAGCCGCTGATCGAAGAGGCGCTGAAGTAGGTAAATGAGGGAGGGACGTTCTTGTGATTCTCGCCCGGTTCTCGTATATTCCAGCTGTCCTCTATTCCCATTGACATCCCCGGAGTCTCCATGATGCACATCGCTCAACGCATGAGCCGCCTCGGTACCGAAACGGCATTTGAGGTCCTCGCCAAAGCCCGCGCCCTGGAGGCGCAGGGCAAGAACATCATCCACCTTGAGATCGGCGAACCGGATTTCGACACTCCGGCGAACATCCGCCAGGCCGCCAAAAAGGCGCTCGATGACGGGTACACGCATTATGGCCCCGCCGCGGGACTACCGTCGGCGCGCAGCGCGATCGCAAGCTACGTCTCCCGCACGCGCGGGATCGAGGTCTCTCCCGACGAGGTCGTCATCACGCCCGGCGGGAAACCGATCATGTATTTCGTCATCACCGCCTGCGTCGACGAAGGGGACGAGGTGATCTATCCGAACCCGGGATTTCCGATCTATGAATCCGCGATCGAATTCGTCGGCGGGAAGGCCGTTCCTCTCGAGTTGAAGGAGGAGAAGGAGTTCGGCTTCGACATCGCCGATCTCGAACGCCTCATCACGCCAAGGACGAGGATGCTCATCCTCAATACGCCGCAGAACCCCACCGGCGGGGTCCTGCCGGAATCCGACATCCGCAAGATCGCGGAGATCGCCCGCGCGCACGATCTCATCGTCCTCTCGGACGAGATCTACGGCCGGATCATGTATGACGGCTGCAAGCATTTCAGCATCGCGTCGATTCCCGGCATGAAGGAGCGCACCGTGATCCTCGACGGATACTCGAAGACCTATGCGATGACCGGCTGGCGCCTCGGATACGGAGTCATGCCGGCGGAACTTGCGAAGCTCGTCGGTAAGCTCCAGGTCAACGTCACGTCGTGCACCTCGAGCTTCACGCAGATGGCGGGCGTGGAGGCGCTTACCGGGCCGCAGGACGACGTCGAGCGCATGGTCACGGAGTTCAAGCGCCGGCGCGACATCATCGTCGACGGCCTGAACGCCATTCCCGGCATCCGCTGCCTTCGTCCTCGCGGGGCCTTCTACGCATTCCCGAACATCACCGGCACCGGCATGCGGTCCCGTGAGCTCGCCGAGCTCCTCCTGAACGACGGGGGCGTTGCCTGCCTCTCCGGGACGGCATTCGGCAAGTTCGGCGAGGGATACCTGCGCTTCTCGTACGCGAACTCCATTCCGAACATCGAAACGGCACTGAAACGGATCGCGAAGACGCTTGAACGGCGTCCGGTGAGCGTCGCGTAACGACACTCGCTCCGGCATGGTGAACATGAACGAGCCCGGTCGCGTGTGCGGCCGGGCTCGCGTGTTTTTCCAGGGGTTCCTGTCGAATCCTCTCGTGAACCTACGGCGCGAGGCGTCTCATCGTCCAGACGGCCCCAGCGCTGCGGCTGTAGACGATGCGGTCATGGAGGCGCCCCTCTCTGCCCTGCCAGAATTCCACCATCGACGGTCGGAGACAAAATCCCCCCCAGTGGTCGGGACGCGGGATCTCCTTTCCCGCAAAGGCAGCCTCGATGCGGCGTGCGGACTCTTCCAGGGCGGAGCGTCCCGCGATCGGCTCGCTTTGCGCTGAGGCGTGCGCTCCGATCTGGCTTTCCCTGGGCCGGGTCGCGAAGTACAGGTCGGATTCTTCGGCGGAGATCCGGGTGATCGTTCCTTCCGCCCGGACCTGACGGTCGAGCGCGTCCCAATGGAACAGGATCGCCGCGTGCGGGTTGTCCGTGAGTTCCTTCGCCTTCCTGCTCCGGTAGTTCGTAAAGAAGATGAACCCCCGCTCGTCCGCCTGCTTCATCAGGACGATGCGCGCCGAGGGGGCGCCGTCCCTGGTCGCAGTAGCGAGGGTCATGGCCATTGGTTTGTCGATGCCGGAGCGTTCAGCCGCCGCGTACCACGCGGAGAACTGCCGAATCGGGTCGGGATCGAGGGAGCGCTCATCGCAAGTGTCGAGTGGTGTCATCGGATGTTGTTCGCGTTGGAGGACCGTATGCGGTAATATAGCAAATTCAGCGCGGAACTCCATCCGCGCTTCCGCCCGAATCGGCGTTTCTGCGTCGCCTTGGGTGCCCAGGCGTGTGATTTCAGCCACATGAGGATTTGAGTTCCCTGGCTGATTCGCTATACTTTTGACGCAGGCGCGGAATGGCCGGAAGGGGTCCGGTCTCCGTCGCCGTTCGACACATTGAGATAGGAAGGATGGCGTACCATGGAACAGCAGGAGGTATTGCAGGGGCTGAACTTCGGCCGCGTCGACGCAGAAACGGACTCCAAGTTCGATTCCTGCTTCATCGGCACGGAGATGCTCCGACAGGTGCTTCAACCGCAGCATTCGCTTATCCTCGGGAGCAAAGGATCGGGCAAGAGCGCGGCATTCCGGCTTCTCTGCGATGACCGGGACAAGATCAAGGGGCTCATGCCGAAGGGGTACGAGGCGATCCTCGCCGTCCCGGCGTACGGGCTGCAGAACGAGGAGTACCTCCCCGGCCTTGAATTCAACGAGCTCAAGATCAGCACCGTCGACGATTTCCGATACTTCTGGATGCTCTACATCGGCCTGAAGACCGTCTCCACGCTGGCCCAGGACGAGAAGATCAGCGCGCTCGTCGAGGCGAGCAAGAATCCGAAACTCAAGGCGGCGTATAAGACCATCCTCGGTGTCATGGACGAGCTCGGGCTCTCCTCGGAGCCGAGCACATTCTCAAAGTTCAAGCTTCGGCTGCGGCAGGTCGTCCGGCCGGCAGTGAGGACGGACCTCGTCCAGACTGACGAAGTGAACCGGCTCCTCTCCGCCGACTTTCGGCACCGCACGGGGATGAGCGTCAAGGCGATGCTCGACAACGTCGATACGATCCTCACTGAAACGAACTGTCTCGCCTGGGTCATGCTCGATAAGCTCGATCTCCTGTTCATCGACGACTTCGAAAAGCTCAAGGCGGCGATCACCGGCCTCGTGCTGATCCTCGTGGAACACAGCAACCGGTTCCAGAACATCCATTTCAAGATCTTTCTCCGGAACGACATCTACCGTCAGCTGCGCATCGTCAACAAGTCCCATCTCATCAGCTACACGAGCGAAATGAAGTGGCGTGAGGGCCTCCTCCTGAAGCTTCTCGTTTCGCGCGCCATTGCGGACCCGCAGGTGAAAGAATACTGCGCGCAGATGACGGGTGAGCCGGTCGAGGTTGCTGACGTCATCGCCGGCACCGACGCCTACGTCCAGAAGGTCTTCTACGCGATCTTTGAGCCGACCCTCAGCACGGGGGGGACGGTCACCGAGGATGCCGTGCCGTTCACCCACGTCTGGGTCATGCGCCATCTCACGGACGGCGCGGGCAACATCTACCCCCGCGAAGTCATCCATCTCGGGAACATGGCGGTGGAGAAGCAGAAGGAACTGGACCGGCTCGAGGGCAAGCACGGCTCGGCTCGTCTCATCAGCGCGCGAGCCCTGAAGGAGGCGTTCGCATCCGTCTCGGTCTACCGGTGCGACACGTACCTCTATTCGGAGTTCCCGCATCTCGCGAAGCACTTCGACCACTTCCGCGGCAGCCAGAAGGCGACCTTCACCCGCGACGAGCTCAATGCGCTCTTCGAACGTCTTACACCCAACGGCGACGAGGCCATCCGATCGATCTACGATGCCGGGCTTATCACGCCAATGGGCCGCACGGTCGATGCGAGCCTCGAGTTCAAGGTGCCGCTCCTCTACAGGATCGGACTCGGGATCACCCAGCGAGGCAGCAAGGTCCACGCCGTGCCGAAGCACATGACGCAGGAGTATCACGACACCATGCTCGAAGAACTCTCGTCGTAAGCCTCGTTCATCACGGTACGATACGAACAGGGTACCGCTTCACCGCGGTACCCTTCGTTTCCCCCCCCCCCTCCCGCAGTATTGAGTTTTCCTCATCAAAGACGTATATTGACAGCGGCAGATCGCCTGCGGCTCACCTCTTCCACTTATTGCAACGCTGGGTACGATGACGAAATACGGACTAGCCATTGCATGGAACTGGGAGTTCGATGCGGATTTCGTCGCCGGAATCGAACACGCCTGCGCCCGCCGCGGCGTGTCGACATTCCGTATCGACCCTCACAATCTGGACCGCGTCATGGGAGACCTCACATCCGGAGGGCTCGGGTTCGACGTCTTCTTCGACAGGGCGTCCGACGCCGACCCGCGCTTCTTTCCCCTCGTCGCGGAGCTCCGGACGAAGTGCCGCCGCTTCATCAACCCCCACGAGCTCGTCCTTGCCGCGATCGACAAGTCTATCATGCATTACGTCCTCATCTCGCACGGCATCTATGTGCCGAACTCGATCATCGTCGCGCCGTACTCCTCGAACGAACAGGTCAACCTTACAGAGGAAGACCTGGAGCGGATCGGGATCCCCTTCGTCATCAAGCCGGCGAATACGACCGGCGGAGGAACGGGCGTTGTCATGAACGCCCGGACCCTCCACGACATCCTTCATGCCCGGAAGGAACACCCGGCCGACACGTACCTTCTCCAGGAGACGGTCCACCCCAGGATGCTCGAGGGGAAGCGGGCCTGGTTCCGCGCCTACTGGATCCTCGGACATGTGCTCCTCTGCTGGTGGGACGACCAGACGCACCGCTACAGCGAGCTGCACGACGGGGATGAGTCGCTTCACGGCCTCGCCCGCCTCCGGCCGATCATGGAGACGATACAGCGCGCCTGCCGGCTCGACTTCTTCTCGTCGGAGATCGCCATGACGAAGGAGCGGGCATTCATCGTTGTCGACTACGTCAATGAGGTGTGCGACATGCGCCTCCAGTCGAAGTACGGCAATGGGGCCCCGGACGACGTCGTCCGACGCATCGAGGAACTCATCGCCCAGGAAGCGGCGAACGTGGTCCGCAGCGAGCAGGCGGGAGCGCGGGCATGACCCGAATCTGTGCGATCCTTCCCCGCCTGCGCATGTTCCCGTCCGGACTTTCCTCGCGCGCTGAACGCGTATTGCCGTTCGAGTTCCACATGCTCGCATCAGCCCGCACGAAATACGACGTGGAGGATGCGCTCTTCACGTTCACCGGCAACCTTATCATCGCCGACTTCGGCGCCGCGCGCAGGTTCGCAAAGAAGCTCAACGACGGGAGGGACGTGCGCCGCGCACCCGAACTCGCCGTCCGCGCCGGCCAGGTGAACGCCATGGGTCTCCTCGATGAGATCAACCACTATGTCATCCGCATGTACGAGGAAAGTGTGAACCCCGGCGTTTTCGCTCGGGCGCTCTCCGCCATGCGGGCCCAGCGCACGGATGCGACGCTTGTCCGGTTCACGCAACTCGTGCCGCCCACGGGCGTGTTCCGCGGAGCCCTCTCGCCCGACGCGTTCCTGGAGGGGACGACGGCCGGCAAACCGCACACCGAGGTCGCCGTCGAGGAGCTCATCCTTCTCTCGCTTGCCAACATCAACCCCGCCCTCCACCTCTTCAGGGACCTCTTTGACGACACCGAGCTGAAGAACGGCTCGCCCTACGTGGAAGCGCTCGCCGGGCTCGAAGATTTCTTCTGGAATGAGAAGACCTTCGGACCGGAGAACCAGCCCCTGTTCGACCTCCTCCGCGCGCCGATCCTGGCGTCCCCCCACAGCCTCGAGGGACAGCTCGCGTTCATGAAGGAGCGGTGGGGCCTCATGCTCTCGCAGATCTTCCTTGACCGGATCGTCGGCGCCGGGGACCTCATCCGCGAGGATACGAAGATCGTCCTCGGGAGCGGCGCCCCGGCCCCGCCCGCCGTGCCGACTTACCCTCCGCCGGGCGGCGCGGACGCGGGAAAGAACCTCGTCCCCGACGTCGAACGTTTCACGCAGGACATCGACTGGATGCCGAACGTCGTCCTGTTCGCGAAGAACGCGTTCGTTTGGCTCGACCAGCTCTCGAAGCGGTATCACCGCCCGATCACGCGCCTCGACCAGGTCCCCGACGAGGAACTTGACGCGCTCGCACGGTGGAACTACACGGGCCTCTGGCTCATCGGCATCTGGGAACGGAGCCATGCCTCCCGGCGCATCAAGCAGCTCACCGGCAACCCCGACGCGGTCTCCTCGGCGTACTCGCTCTACGACTACGCGATCGCCTACGATCTCGGCGGAGACGAGGCGTTCGCCAACCTCAAGCAGCGGGCCTGGCACCGGGGGATCCGGCTTGCGGGGGACATGGTCCCGAACCACATGGGGATCTTCTCCAAGTGGGTCATCGAGCACCCGGAGTACTTTATACAGTCGGCCCACAGCCCCTTCCCGAACTACCGGTTCACCGGACCGAACCTCTCGGAGGACCCGGGCGTGCAGCTCCGGATCGAGGATGGATACTGGTCGAAGACGGACGCGGCCGTGGTGTTCCAGCGGATCGACAACCGCACGGGCGCGGTGGCCTACGTCTACCACGGCAACGACGGGACGAACATGCCGTGGAACGACACGGCCCAGCTCAACTACCTCATACCCGAAGTGCGCGAAGCGGTGATGCAGACGATCCTCCATGTCGCCCGGCAATGCCCCATCATCCGATTCGACGCCGCCATGACGCTGACGAAGAAACACTTCCAGCGGCTCTGGTTCCCCCAGCCGGGCACGGGCGGGGACATCCCGTCCCGCGCCGACCACGCGATGTCCCGGGATGCGTTCGACGGCGTCTTCCCCGCGGAGTTCTGGCGCGAAGTGGTCGACCGCATCAACCGCGAGATGCCGGAGACGCTCCTCCTCGCGGAAGCCTTCTGGCTCCTTGAGGGGTACTTCGTCCGGACGCTCGGCATGCACCGGGTCTACAACAGCGCTTTCATGCACATGCTCATGAAGGAGGACAACGCCCACTACCGCGAGGCGATCCGGAACACCCTTCACTACAACCCCGAGATCCTGAAACGGTACGTGAACTTCATGAGCAATCCCGACGAGCAAACCGCGATCGGGCAGTTCGGCAAGGACGACAAGTATTTCGGCGTCGCGGTCATGATGGTGACGCTTCCCGGACTTCCGATGTTCGCGCACGGCCAGGTGGAAGGCCTGGTGGAGAAGTACGGCATGGAATACCAGCGGGCCTACTACGACGAGTGGCCGGACGAGCATCTCGTCGCGCGGCACGAACGCGAAGTGTTTCCCCTCATGCGCAAGCGGCATCTCTTCAGCCAGGTGGCGGAGTTCGAACTCTACGACCTCCTCGACGGCTCCGGCGCGTGCAACGAGAACGTCTTCGCCTACAGCAACCGTTCGGGAAACGAACGCGCCCTCGTCTTCTTCCATAACACGTTCCAGGAGTGCCGGGGATGGGTCAGACGCTCCGCCGGCAAGACGGTCTCCGCGGGCGTCGAGGGCGGGGCGATCAGAACACGCACGCTCGGGGAGGCTCTCGGACTCTCCGGCGGCGACGGCGTTTGGTATATCTTCCGCGAGCATGTCAGCGGGCTCGAGTACCTCCGGCCGGGCCGCGAACTCTGCGCCGACGGCATGTACGTCGAGCTTCGGGCGTTCCAGTACCAGGTGTTCCTCGATTTCCGCGAGGAGCAGGATGCGACCGGCGCGTACGAGACGCTCGCGAGGATGCTCGGCGGCCGCGGCGTCCCGAGCGTCCATGATGCGCTGCGCGACATGGCCCTCATCCCGCTTCACGCCGCCGCCGCCGCATTGCTCACGGATGCCGGGATGCCCGCGGAAGTCCTCCGGGCCGCAGGGAAGACCGGCCTCACCGCGCGTGCGGAGAAATTGTTCGCCGCGGCCGCGGCGGAAGCGCGGAAGATCTCCGGGAATGTCGGACCGGATGAGGCCGCGGCGCTGGCGTTCGCGTCGGACCTCCGCGCTGCGGACATCGCACTCCGCACGATCGAGGCGGCGCCCGAACGTCCGTCTCCGGCCATCAGCCGCGATCACCGTGAGATGCTCCTCTTCGCGTGGGCCGCCTGGCGCGGGCTCCACGCCTCCGCGGCGCTCGGTGACGATACGCTCGACGTCGTCAGGCGCAGGCTGAGACTCGAACAGACCTTTGCCGAAGGCTTCCGGCACGCCGGCGTCCGAGAGGACGAGATCTTGCACATGTCGAGCCTCTTCGCTCTGGCGGCCGGACCTTCGGACGTTGCCGATGCGAAGGCATTCACGGCCGCATTCGTCCGGTTTCTACAGGGAGAGGCGGGGAAGGCGCTCATCGGCGTGAATGAGTTCCAGGGGGTCCGATATTACCGCAAGGAAGGGTTTGAAAAAGTGCTGAAATGGTTCTATACTATGAGTGTCGTTGCAGCAGTGAGTGCCGGTCCATTCACGGAGCAGCGTCTGGCCGACGACTGCCGCCGGCTCGCCCGATGCGCGCTCGATCTCGACGCGCTCTCGGAGGAGGCGGAATACAACTTTGATCAGCTTCTGCGGCTCTTGGGAGCGTCGTCCCGGCTCTGAGGCATAACCCGGTTTGACAGGAGGAAGTCCATGGAAAATGTCGTTGCGATCATTCTCGGAGGCGGCAGGGGGGAGAGGCTCTACCCGCTGACGAAGCACCGGGCAAAGCCCGCGCTCCCGCTCGCCGGAAAGTACCGGCTCATCGACATTCCGGTGAGCAACTGCATCAATTCCGACGTGCTCAAGATCTACATCCTGACGCAGTTCAACTCCGCGTCGCTCAACCAGCACATCTCGAACACCTACCGGTTCTCCCCGTTCATGCGGGGGTTCGTCGACGTGCTTGCTGCGCAGCAGACCCCGGAAAGCCCCGACTGGTTCCAAGGGACCGCCGACGCCGTGCGCAAGACGCTCTGGGTCATGGAGCCGTGGAAGGCGGAACACTACCTCGTGCTCGCCGGTGACCATCTCTACCGTATGGATTACCGGGAGTTCATCCAGCACCACGTCAAGACGAATGCCGATATTTCCATCGCCGTCCTTCCGGTCGCGGAAGAGAAGGCGGCCGGGTTCGGGCTCATGAAGACCGATGCGCACGGAAGGGTCGTCGAGTTCAAGGAAAAGCCGACAGGAGACACCCTCCATGGCATGAAGGTGGACATGGCGCAGTTCGGCATCGACGCCGCCACCGCCGCCCGGACGCCGTACCTCGCCTCTATGGGCATCTATCTCTTCAACCGCAAGGCGCTCATCAAGCTCCTCCTGGAACACCCGAAGCACACGGACTTCGGCCGGCACATCATTCCTTCGGCGATCACCGATCTGAACGTCCAGGCTTACCCGTTCCGGGGGTATTGGGAGGACATCGGCACGATCGAGACGTTCTACAAGGCGAACCTCGACCTCGTGAAGCAGCCGCGGCCGGACTTCAGCTTCTACGACTCTGATTTTCCGATCTACTCCCGTCCTCGCTTTCTGCCGCCGAGCAAGATCCTTGATTCCGTCATGAAGGAGTCGATGGTCTGCGACGGCTGCATCCTCAGAGGCTCCCGGATCATCAACTCCCTCGTCGGCATCCGCTCGAGGATGGAGGACGAGTCCTCGATCGAGAACACGCTCGTCATGGGGGCGGACTTCAACCAATCGGAGTCGGAACGTGCGTCGGACCTCTTGCAGGGGGTGCCTCCGATCGGGATCGGCGCGAACACGACGATCCGCAACGCCATCATCGACAAGAACGTCCGGATCGGACGCAACGTGCAGATCGTGAACAAGGACAACATCGTGAACGTAGAGCGCGAGACCGAAGGGTACTGGATCCGGAACGGCATCGTCATCGTCATGAAGGGCGCCGTCATACCGAACAATACCATCATCTGACCGGCCGGTGAGCGGTCCGCAGCCACATATCGTCATGCTCGCCTCGGAAAACGACGCGCTCCGGGGAGGCAAGGTCGGCGGGGTCGGGGACGTCCTCCGGGACCTCCCGCGCGCGCTTGCCCGGCACGGCTGGCGCACGACGGTCATCGTCCCGTCGTACGGGTTTCTCCACAGAGAGAATGCGGGAAAACTGACCGGCACGGTGTCGTTTCCGTTCGCGGGGAAGGAGGAACTGGCGGAGACCTGGGATGTGACCCCCCGGAATGAGCAGCAGGGGGTGACGATCCTCGCCCTTCACCACGCCGCCATCAGCGGAGAACCGATCTATTTCAACGACCCGCCGAAAGAAGCGTTCTCCCGCGACGCCGCGAAGTACGCGCTCTTCTGTTCCGCCGCCGGGGAGTACTGCCGCGGGATCGCCGGGGAGTACCGGCTCCATCTCCACGACTGGCATACGGGCATTCTCTTCCTCCTCCGGGAGCTTCACCCGAGGTTCGCGCACCTCAAACGCGTGAGAACGGCGTTCACGATCCACAATCTCGCGATCCAAGGGACACGGCCGCTCACAGGCCCAGGCTCGTCGGTGGAACAGTGGTTCCCCGAACTCTTTCCCGGGATGGCCTGGATGTCGTCATGGAAAGACCCGCGCTACGATGAGATCTGTTTCACGCCGATGGCCGCAGGCATCCGCTGCGCCGACCAGGTGAACACCGTGTCGCCGGGGTACGCCGCGGAGATACTCCTGCCGAGCGATCACGCCAAGGGATTTTACGGCGGCGAGGGGCTCGAAAGCCTGCTCCGGGCGGCGCAGAGCGCCGACCGGCTTTCGGGGATCCTCAACGGGACGGAATATCCCCCGCCCCCAGGGGAAGCGCCTCTTTCATTCGACGGCCTCTGCACCTTGATGGTGGAAGAGGCCGCCGCCTGGAACGCACGGCGCACCGATCCGGTGCATGCGCTCGCCCTGGAACGCATCGGAGCACTCCGTTCGCGTCCGCCGCGCATCGTCCTAGCGAGCATCACACGGATCGTGGAACAGAAGATGATGCTGCTCTTCGAGCGCGGAACCGGAGGGACGGCGGCCATCGAGGAGATCGCCGGTCTCCTGGAAGCGCGCGACGGTCTCTATGTCATCCAGGGCTCCGGCACGCCCGAGTACGAGTCGGTCCTCGAGGCGCTCGTCCGGAAGACCGGACGGATCCTCTTTCTCAAAGGGTACTCCGAGCGGCTGGCTCGGCAACTCTTCCGGAGCGGCAACCTGTTCCTCATGCCGAGTTCCTTCGAGCCGTGCGGCATTGGCCAGATGGTCGCCATGCGCGAGCACCAGCCCTGCGTCGTGCACGCCGTCGGGGGACTCAAGGACACCGTCCTCGACGGTGTCAACGGGTTCACATTCGCGGGCGAAACGCTCCCCCGCCAGGCGGACGCCTTCGCTGCGGCGGTGGGCCGTGCGCTCGCACTCTTCTTCGACGCGCCTGAGAGATGGAACGAGGTCCAAGCCGCGGCCGGCGCCGCCCGGTTCACCTGGGAAAAAGCCGCGCGCCAATACATTGAACGGGTCTATCGTTAACGATGGAGGGGATGCAATGAGACAGAGGAGTTTCTTTACCGCCGCGGTCTTTGCGGCGATCATGGTTCCGACGGCGCTCACGGCGCAGGAACCCGACACGCTCGCGCCCGGCGGCCTCATACCGGCGACGACGACGATGGAGACCGCGTGGGACATCCCGAGGAACCCCCTCACCGACACGACACTCGGTTCGTCTCCGCTTGCCGCGGAGATTCGCAGGGGCTTTGAGATCTTCATCGATCCGGCGGGAAAGGCCCCGCGGTACACCGGCAACGCCCTTACATGCGGGAACTGCCACCTCAACGCCGGCCAGCGAGAACGCGGGCTCCCCCTCGTCGCCGCGGCCACGGCGTTCCCGGAGTACAATAAGCGCCAGGGGCGCATCCTCAGCCTGGAGGATCGCATCGTGGGTTGCTTTCTCCGGAGCCTCAACGCAACGGGGACGCGCCGCCGTGGCGGCGCGCAGCTCCCCACTCCCGCGTCGTCCGAGGTCCTCGCCCTCTCCGCGTACATCACGTGGCTTTCAGCCGGATATCCTCTCGGCAGGGATGTAGAGTGGCGGGGGCGGAACGTCATCCCCCGCGGCAAGCTCCTCCCGGTCGCATCGCTCGACGCCGGCACGGGGAAAGCGCTCTATCTTGACCGCTGCGCCAACTGCCACGGCGAGGACGGGCAGGGTGTCGCTATCGGAGACAAGAAGGCCGGCCCCTTGTGGGGGCCGCGTTCCTGGAACGACGGGGCAGGAGCCGCCCGGGTGTACACGCTCGCGGGCATGATCCGGCACGACATGCCGTACATCGACCCGGGAAGCCTCTCCGACGAGGAAGCGCAGCAGATCTCCTTCTTCATCAACACGATGCCGCGCCCTGTGTTCCCATACAAGGCGAAGGATTTCGCGACGGAAGCGATCCCGGCCGACGCTATCTATTACACGAGCCACCGCCGTAAATGACAAAGGACAAGCCGGATGGCTTGTCCTTTGGGACCACTCTTTCTTGCCGTCTACCCAGCGAAGCAGTAGCTGCAGCCGTGTTCCTGGACCCGGTTGACCGCCATGACCCCTGACGGGACGAGCTGGATGCCCGGAAGGACCGCGTCCTCCCACTCTTTCTTCACCACCGCCGGATCAAGGTTCATCTTCTTCGCCGCCTGGCCGCTGTAGACGGTTATGGCCATGTCGCAGACGCCGATGAGTACGCCGCTCTTCAATAATCCGTCGATCCCCATGTCGGGCAGCATGAGCTCGCCCGGCTTCGCGTTGAAATAGGGGTTCCGCACGGCGGCAGCCTTCGTCGCATCATCGGTGACCTTGAACATCTCTCCAAAAGAGTATTTCGCCCAGATGCTGTCCGGGAACGCAAGCGGGATCGACTCGTGACGGAGCACGAGGACGGCGCAGGCGTCGTTCGGAGGGTTCGTCATGAGGAAGACGCGCGTCCAGGCGAGTGTGAGCCCGCCGTGGGGATTGGGGGAATCGAACAGCTGCTTGTGGTTGCCCTTGATCTTGCCGAGCCAGCCCTCGAACCCGCTGAGGTCGTCCCGGTAGGGAGGGTTCTTCATCGCAGCCGTGAGGCTAAGGGGGCTTGCGAGTGCCGACAGTCCGATCGCCGCGGCTCCTGCTGCGACCGTTCCCAAGAAACCCCGTCGATGCGTGGTGCTCTTCAGATTATCCATACGTCGTACCTCCTGTAAAGTGATGTGAACGCTGATAGTTGAGTTGTGGTGGTGTTCAGTCCGATGATACGTTCATGTTTGAAGCATGTAAATCTGCCAGAGGTCCCTGCTCGTCGTTCTGAGGAACGGTGCGATGGCGAGTTTACCGGTCGGGCCGATGCTCTTCTCGAGGAACCGGAGCTCGGTGAACTTCTCCATGACCTCCGGCCCGGATTCGGTCTTGAACCCGAGTTCGCGCATCATGAGGATCCCCTTCGCGCGGATGGCGAGCTCCGTGTGGAGGCGCAGGAGGCAGAGCATGTCGACGATAATCTCTACCGGGAACCGTTCTCGCAAGGAGTGGAGGTACGACCCGATGGGCGACTCCGAGAGCCCGCCGGTGGTAATGAGCCCGAGAAGTTCCATGTCGGCGTCGAGCCCGATGCCGAGCCATGTCCGCGTCGACTCCTCACTCTGCCGGAAGATGACGAACAGGAGCGCGGGAAGGACCGTGACGAGGAGGACCGTCTCGAGGATCGGCGGCAGAAAAAAGTGGTTGAAGAGGGCGTGGATGACGATGCCCATGAGAAGCGGCGGAACGAGGACGGCCGCGGCGTGGTCGGGGTAGCGGTCCGAGAGGTTCTTCGCGAGGATCCCGAACATCGCGGTCGTGCCTCCGTGCATGACCGCCGTCCCGAACCCCCGAACGACCCAGAGAAGGATGCTTGATCCCACCACCGCCTGGAGGTAGTAGACGTTCTCGATGAGCGAGAACCCAGCGCCGACCGCGAACCCGCAGATCGCGGCGTCCACCATGAAGCCGACCCGTTTCGATCGGATGAGGTAGACGACGAATGCGGCCTTGAGCGTCTCTTCGATGGCCGGGGCGGCGTAGTGCGAGTAGAGCACCTCATTCGCGGAGGTCCGAGAAAGGATCGCTGTCGTGATGGCGAGGCTTGTCCACGCGGCGGCGCAGCCAGCGAGGATCATGATGATGACGGACCGGAGCGCGAGGAGCTTGAAGCTGTCGAGGATGATGAGCGCCCCGAGGAAGAGGAGAACCGGCAGGACGCTGATGAGGATCTGGATCGTCATGGGGGCGGGGCCTTCGTCAGAGGATCTTGAGAGAGATCATGAGTTCGTTCCTCGCCGGGATGCCCCGCTCGAACGCGGCGGCGCACCCGAGGGAGAGCGTCGACTCGAGGCTCGTGAAGAGAACGAACCGGAAGTCCGCCTGGGCCCCGACGCTCAGGAGCTTCTGGCGGAGCGCCTCGTCGTCCACGTTCACCGCGAGGCCCGCGGTGAAGAGCGTGAGCTGCGACCAGGTGCAGTAGAAGTTCGGGATGCCGAAGCGCTTGAACCGCGCCGGCGGCAGCGAGAGCTCGAGCATGAGCTTGCCGAAGTTCGTTCCACCGACCTCGTTGAGATCGGTCCCGGGGAAGCTGTAGTACGACCGGTACCGCTTTACCTCCTGGTAGTCCACCCAGTTGTTGCCGAATCCGCCGAAATAGAAGTTCGCGAACGAATTATTCCGGTCCCCGGGCGAATAGCCGGCGGAGCTCCGGAGCCAGAGCGTGGCGTGGTCGACGGGGAGCGGCACGCCGACGTCGAAGGACGCGCGCGCGCGCGCGTAGAGCGTCGACCGGACGAGCGTGTTCGTCTCGTCGAGGCTCCACTGGAACCCCCGTTCGTAATCCACGGCACCGATCGTCCGGAGGAGATACTTGTACCGGAGGGCGCCGCTCACGATGCCGAATTTGTCGTAGCTTGCGCTCACGTTCTGAAAATCGGGGAGCACTTCGAGCCCGCCATAGCCCGTCGCTGAGACCGTGTAGTCGAGCGTTGCGGGCTTGTCGTTGAGGAGAGAGTTCGTATAGCTCGACGAGAGGGAATATCCCTTGCGGCTCGTCTTGGTGGGACCGAAGAGGTCGTAAAAATCGGAGGCATTGTATGTGGCGCCGAACTTCCAGTTCCAGTAGCGGTATTCGAGCGCGAGATGGACGCGCTCGTCCTGGGATAGGTCCCGGTTCGGCGAGTAGGTCGCCGTCGCGTCGATGCCGTGGAGCCCGATCCGGTCGGCGAGGCTCATGTGGAAGCCGTACGAGGCGACATTCTTATATCCCTGAACGACTGGGTAGATCGACGCGAGGCCGACCGCCCCGAACCCCTGGTAGTCCCCCGCGTAGGTCTTGAGCGAATCAATGTTCACCGAGAGGGGGGAGCCGACGTTCCACGACTTGACGACCGGGTACCGTTCGACGATCTCCTGGCCGAGGTACTTGATGGCGCTCAGGTCCTCACGGACCGCCACGGGGATGACGACCGGACGGAACCCGCTGCCGGTGTACCGAAAGACGAGGAGCGAATCGCGGCCGACGCACAGCGGACGAAAATACCCGGTCTCGCAGTTCGACACCGCCTCCATCTTCTTCGTTGCGAAATCCCACCGGAAGACGTTCGACACGCCGGTAAAGTACGACGTGCCGTAGAGATACCGGCCGTCGGGCGAAAAGGTGAAGTTCTCCGGCGCGTTGTTCTCGAACTCGTAGAGGACCGCCACGTTCGGCGCGCCCTGGAGGAGCTTCGTCAGGTCGATCGTGACGAGCTGCTGCCGGCCGTTGATCTGGATGTACGAGGCGATCATCGTCGTGCCGTCCGGCGAAATGTCCAGGTCGTAGATGTCCTTGCCATACTCGAGCTGCTGGATCTCGTAGACGTTCGCGTACGGCGGCGGTATCCGGACGAGAGATGAGTATCCGTTGTGGTGGCGGACGCCCCAGAGGGAATGGTCGGCCTTGTTGAAGGCGAGGTCGCCCGCCCTGGCATACTTGATGAGGAGCTTCGATTCTCCAGTCCGGACGTCCACGACATTGAGATCCCGCCAGAGGTTGCTGTTGTGCGTCGTGTAGAAGAGCGACTTCGCGGAATCGTCGTACGCGAGCGACGCGACGTAGTAGAGCGTGGGGGTCGGGATGTCGCAGAGGTCGTTCGCGGCCCCCGTCCGGAGGTCAATGGCGGTGGCGTGCGCGATCGCACCCGGGTAGTTGACTGCGAGGAAGACCTTCCCGGCCGAAGAGTCGTAGAATGCGCGTGACACCGAGCCGAGTGCCCGGTCGACGATCGGGCGCTCGGGCGTGAGCGGATATTTCCGTATCGAATCGAGGTTCGCACGCTGCCACTCGTGCTCCGACGCGATCCAGCGCGTCCAGGCCTCGTCGAGGGGGAGGCCGTAAAGGCGCTCGAACTGCGTCGCGAAGTAGGCGCTGCTCGAATCGGAACGGTTGAACCACTGGAGGATCTTCTCGGGGCCGTCGTGGATGGCAAGGTAGCTCACGAAGCGCGTGCCGTAGAGGTAGGAGTTTGCCCCCACCTGAAAATCAATGGTCTTTCCCTCGGACTCCAGTCCGACAAAGTCATAGAAGTACGTGCTGTCACGAACCATGGCGCGGAAGACCATCTCATCATAGCCGCCGAGAGTCCGGCCGATGCCGCCCGCCATCCACGTCTCGAGAAATACCGCGATGCCCTCGTGGAACCAACGCGAGGAGTAGTAGCGGGGGCTCGTGAGGTAGCTGTACATCATGGAGACAGGATTCTCCGACGTGGGGGCGACCTTCCCGAAAAAGATGGAGCGGAAGAAGCGGTCGCTCGGGGCGGCCTTGTCGAGGTCGACGACGTGCGCGAGCTCGTGGTTCATCATCCAGTTCATCCGCTCGTTCGTCGGACAGGTCTCGTAGACGTAATCGAACGGCTCGATGCCGACGTTGAGGTAGTTCCAGGGGATGGAGTTCGTGCCGCCGGAGCCGTAGTCGTTCATGTCGTGGAGGAATACGGTGATCTCTTCGCTCGGCGTGTAGTCGAAGAGCTTCCGGTGGAACCGCAGGGAGTTCTCGAAGCATCGGCCGACGTGCGGCATGAGGTACGCACTCTCGCTCCCGAACCATACGAGGCGCATGTCCTTTGTTTGGTATGTGGAGAGCTGTGCGCTGCCCGCTGCGGCAAGCCAGAGGAGCGCGAGAACGAGCGTTGCCGGGCGGCGTACGTGGGGCCTCCGGTGGCGCGTGTGGGGGGGATGCCGATGTTCGCTGGGTGAGAACATGTTTCACAGTATACGTAAAAGAACGACATAAAAAAAGCAAGAGGGAACAAATTTTGTCCCCTCTTGCCTTCTACACTCACTCTGATGGCGGCGCGCCGCCGGTCGTTCAGACGCTTAACGCTGCTTTGCGTCCAGGCTCACCGTGCGCTCGAGCTGCTGCTGCATATCGAGCGGTGCGGAGCGGTAGAGCGACGCCTGCATGTCGAGTGGGGCCGACTTCAGGAGCGATGCCTGCATGTCCAGCGGAGCGGAACGGAAGAGCTCTGCCTGCTTCGCGATCGGTGCGGATTTGAAAGCCGCGGCCGACATATTGAGCGACGCCGCCTTGAGGAACTTCGCCTGCATGTCAAGCGGAGCGGACCTCAGGAGCGATGCCTGCATGTCGATGGGGGCCGACCGGTAGAAGCGCGCCTGCATGTCCAGAGGAGCGGACTTCAGAAGCGACGCCTGCATGTCCAGAGGAGCGGACTGATAGAATTTCGCCTGCATGTCGATCGACGCGAGACGGAAATACCGTGCCTGCATGTCGAGCGGAGCGGACTTCAGGAGCGACGCCTGCATGTCGATCGGAGCGGCCCGGAAAAACTGGATCTGCCGGTCGACCGGAGCGTTCCGGAACAGGGACGCCTGGTGCTCGACGACGGAATTGTCGTTCGCGGTGCCGGGTTCGATCGTTGCATTCTGTCCGTTGTTGACCTTTACGTCATTGTCCGTGATCTGGTCAGCGTGGTACTTCTTCACGCCGCCGATCGTTCCGACCGCATCGGGAGTCGCGGGCCAGGGATAGATGAGCGAAGCGTAGACAACCACGGCAACAACGGCTGCGATGCCGCCGAAGATGAGTTTGTGCTGTTGTTTCATGTGACCCTCTTGTGGATTGTGATGAAATGAAGTGTGTGGTGTGGTTTGGAATATCGAGAGAAAGCTGCGGGCGCCCTTGCGTCCGGGCTGGTACGATCGGACCGCGTCGCTGTTCATGACGTGCTTCTTTAGATTCTGCGAGGGTTCCAGCGCCGGGACCGACGCGAGCATCCGGGAAAGCTCCTGAAGCTCGGCGAACTGCTTCTGCTCGTCCGGGTGCGCCGCAAGGTGCTGGCGAAGCGATGCGCTCTCCACAGGAGAATTCTCGCCGTCGATGTCGCGGTGCATGAGTTCAGTGATCTGTTCGTGTGTCATACGATTCCATGTTCTGGTAGAAGTTCCCGGAGCTGCTGCCGGGCGGAAAACAAACGTGATTTTACCCTGTTCGCCGGTATGCCGAGGATCTCGCTCATCTCATCGTACGAGCAGTCCTGGAAGTGTCTCAACACGATGACGACCCGGTATTCGTCCTTCATTCTGCCGAGGGCTTCTTCGATGGTCGCCTGAAGCTCTTGGTGCCCGTAGACCGTGTCGGGCATATCGTGTTTCGAGGGGGTCTGCTCGTCGACCGGTTCGTGTCTGCGCCGCGCTTGGCGGAAATTCAACGATTCATTCACTGCGATCCGGTAGAGCCAGCTGAAGAACTTGCTTCCCCGATTGAAGCTCCGCAAACCCTCGAATGCCTTGATGAATGCGATCTGCGTGACCTCTTCGGCATCGGCGGCGCTTCCGAGGATCCGAAATGCCGCATTAAATAGGGGTTTTTGGTATTTGTCCACAACCGCTTCGAACGCCTTTCGGTCGCCGTTCAGGCACTCGCTGACAAGTTGCGTGTCGTTGCCCTCTTTCATAAGTACAATGCAACGTCCCAAAAGTTGGTGGTAAGGGGAGGCTAATCTATCGTAAATATCTTCTCAAAACCGGTAAACATGAAGATATCGCGTATATGTTTGTTCAAATTCGTCAAACGGAGGCCGTGTCCGGCGGCTTTGAGGCGCTGCTGGGTCGCCAGGAGGACCCCCAGCCCGGCGCTGGAGATGTACTCCAGGTCCTTGCAGTCGAGCGTCCGGGAGGTCATGATCTGGTTGAGGACGACATTCGCCTTTTCCGTCTGCGACGCATCGAGGCGTCCGATGAGCTGGATGTCGCCGTTTTCTGCTGACTTCGTGTCGAACATAGGGGTTACTCCAGTTTCTTTGAGAACGTGATGACGCTTTTCCTCCCGCCGTATTCATACTCAATCGAATCCACCATGCGCTTGACGAGATGGAGGCCCAGTCCGCCCACCTTCCGGTCCTCCAGACTCAAGGTCACGTCGGCGTCGTCGGCGCGCGTCACGTCGAACGCGTCGACGCCCGAATCGATGAGCCGCACCGTGACCCGGTGATCGTCCTTCTCCAGATCGATGCCGATGTCGCTGCCGGTGTCGCTGACGCTGTACTTCACCATGTTCGTGAAGAGCTCCTCAATGACGAACTTCATCGCAAAGAGCACCGGAGGGCGGATGCCGTGTGCGATGGAGTATTCGTCGGCGAACTCAAAGATCTCGCCGAGCGCGTGAATGCTCCGTGAAAAGCGTCTCTCCATCGGTCGTCAAGAGGATCGTGATGGTTCTTGGTCGTGTGTTCCCGCTCGTGTGGGAAGGACGCTCGTGTCGGATCGTTTGGCGGCGTCCCTGTGCGCCCGGAATGCGGATGAACGCCTCCCCAGAGGATCATTCCGAACAAAATAGTGTATGAATATGGGGAACAAATGTCAACTATGGTTTTCGCCCCTTCCGCCCGCGAAATGCGCCCGCTTGGGCTGTCTACGGCAGCCGGTGGAGATAGAGGGCGGTGATGTCGTCGCTTTGAGGCGCGGATCCGGTGAACCGGCGGACGTCGGCGATCAGGCGAGCGATGAACTCCTCCCCGGTGCCCGTCGCGTGCTTCGCGAGAAACTCGGTGATGGAGACCTCCTCCTCGTAGAGCTTGTGTCGTTCGTTCTCCGCCTCGGTGACGCCGTCCGTGTAGAGGAAGAGCCGCTCCCCCTTCGCGAGCCTGGCCTGCTCGCTCGTATAGGGGATGTCGAGGTCGAACGAGGCGAGAGGAAGGCCGCCGAAGCGGAGCTCGCGGATGGTCCTGTCAGTGGCGAGGACGTAGCTCGGGTTGTGGCCGGCATTGACGCATTCGAGTTCCCCCGTCGCGGGGTCGAGGAGTGCGATGAACGCGGTGACGAACTTGTCCGGCGTGGAGGCGCGAAAGAGCACCTTGTTGAGCCGCGAGACGAGATCGGCAAGCAGCTGCTCGCCCTCGAGATAGGCGGAAAGATAGGCGTGAAGGCTGCTGACGAGGAGCGCCGCCGGGATGCCCTTGCCCGTGACGTCGGCGACGACGAGCGCATACCTGCCGTCGCGCAGGGGAATGCAGTCGTAGTAATCCCCGCCGATCGACTTCGAGGGGATGTTCACGCCCGCGATGTCGTATCCGGCGATCTTCGGGAGCGACACCGGGATGATCTTCTTCTGGATCGCCGCGGCGACGTTCATCTCCTGCTCGAGGAGCTCGTTCTGGAGGGCCTGCTGATGGAGGTGCCGGTTCTCGATGGCCGCGTGGACCTGGCGCGCGAGGGCGTCGAGGAGGAGCTGGTCCGTCTCTTCGAACGGCCCGGGCCCCGAACGGCTCTCCTTGTCGAAGAGCTCGAAGGCATAGGTGTCGCCCGAGAACGAGAAGCTGCTCGTGATCCTGTTCGCCGAGACGGTGACCGCGGCGCCTTCGGGGAACGTGTGGGTTTCCCGGACCTCGCCGCCGCTGGTGAGGCGGACGATGCCGCGCGAGGCGTTCGCGAGCGATGCGGCCCGGACGAGCGCGAGCTTGTGCGGGGAATCTCCGAAGTCGAGGCTCGCCACCTCGATGCCCGTATCGATGAGGCTGTTGAGCTGCAATATTCGGTGGTTCATCGAGAAGACGAGTCCTTTCTCGTTCTTCCGCGAGAGCATCTCTTGATAAGCCTGATCATAGAGATGGAGAAAGAGTCGGAACGAGGCGAGATCGAACTCCGTGTAGCCTCCCGCGGGGGCGTTCATCAAAAGCGCGAGGCCGACGCGCGAGCCGTCAGAGAGCGGGTGGACGAACGCGAGGCAGCCCGGGGTCTCATGCGAGCCGTGCGACGCTTCCGTCTCGCCGAACGAGAACCGCCGTTCGGCGTCCGGTGCGCCGCTCTTGACGATGAACTCCCAGGTGGGCGCGCCGGAAAGGCGGTGGGCGATGTCCACGCCCGCCCCGGGGAAGAGCGGTCGGAATCCTGCGGCGAACTGGCCGGCAAGGTCCTTAAGGGTGGGGGTCTTCGGGAGCTTCCGCAGGCTTTCCTGGACGGCGGCGCTCTGGACGGAGAGCCGGTCGAGGAGCGCCTCGCGCGATATCTGCGACGTGCCTGCCACGGGTCCGGGGCGGTTCAGGAGAATGATCTCATGGCGTCGTCGACGTTCGCGGCCTTGCCGGCGAACTCGAAGAGCCCCATGATGGTGAGCATCTTTTCGACCGCGGGGTCCATATTCGTGAAGACGACCTTCCCCTGCACGTCATGAAGCTGCTCGATGATCTCCAGGAGGAACGACATGCCGATGGAGTTCACGACCTTCGACTGCTCGAGGTTAATGACGATCTCCTTGACGTTGTTGGCGAAGTGCTTGTCGAACTCCTTCGCGATCGCTTCCCCGCCGATGTTGTTGATGTAGCCCGACGTGACGATGACGAGGCGGTTCTGCCGCAGTTCCGACGTGAGTGAAAATGACTGTTCCATGGTCCCCCCTTAACTCAAGAGCTTTTTGATGGTGATCCTCGTCCCGCCGTGGTTCGAGTCGATCCGGAAATCGTCCGACATTGACTTCATGATCTGGAGGCCCCAGCCCCGCTTGTGGCCGGTGCCGAACTTCTTGTTGATGTCGGGCCGTTCGACGGTCGAGGGTTCGAACCCCTTGCCGTAGTCCCGGACGAAGATCGTGAGTTCCTTCTTCGTCATGGTGAACTCGACGTCGACCTTTGGGCTGACGTCCCCCCCATGCTCCAGGCCGTTGATGATCGCCTCCGTCACGATGAGCCGTGCTTCCCCCACCTTCTCCTCGGAAATGCCCATGTGCCGGGAGAGGCGGTCAAGCCCCTCGAGGGCCACGAGCTCGATGTCGGGGATCCTCGGAAGTTCGATCTTCATTGTTACCACTTTCTGCATCGGGGGTTCCTGCATTATGATGTCTTTTTGATGACCATGAGCGTGATGTCGTCGTCTTGGACCGCCTCTTGCATCCACTCGTCGCCGTCCTTCACGAGCCGCGCGATGACGTCCGCGGGGGCGCTCCGGGCGCTCTCCTTAAACGAGTCGATGATCCTCGCGTAGTCGAACATCTCCTCGCTCGCATTCTTCTGCTCCGGAAGGCCGTCGGTGAGGAGAAGGAGAGTGTCCCCCTTCTCCATCGTCGTCTCGTAAAGCGAATAGGGGAAGTTCTTCATGGAGCCCAGGGGAACGGCCTTGAGGAGGATCTCCTCGACCGCTCCGTCCGCGTCCCGAAAGATGTACGCCGGCGGCATCCCCGCGCTTGATAAAGATACGGCTTTTCCGTTGATCCGCGCAAGTGTGAGGGCCATGTATAATCGGCCGAGTTTGATCTCCTTGATGGCGCGGCTGCAGTGGTTGAAAAAGCTCTGGATGTCGGTCCTGGAGCCGTCGGAGATGAAGAGCCCCTTCATGAGCGTCACGATCGTGCCGGCCTGCATCCCGTGGCCTGTCGCGTCGCCGAATGCGATGCTCAAGACCCCTTCGGGGGTCATGCGGAAGTCGTAATAGTCGCCGCCGACCTCGGTCGCGGTCTTCATGAAGACAGAGATGTCGTATTCGGGGAGTTTCGGGACCTCCTTCGGGAGCATCGAGAGCTGCAGGTTGCGCGCGTCGTCGAGTTCCTTCGTCTGCCGCTCGTTCTCCGCCTCGAGGGCGCGCTTTTCGGCCTCGATCGCCTTCGCGTGGAGCTGCGATTCCCGGATCTTCGCCTTCTGGTCCCTGCGGTTGATCTCGATACGGCGTGCGGTGTAGAGGAACGCGAGGATCATGACGGCGTACGCTCCGTACGCCCATGTCGTCCGCCACCAGGGCGGAGTGACGACGATCTGCAAGGAGGCGCCCTCGTTGTTCCACACGTTGTTGTTGTTCGAGCCTCTCACCCGGAGCGTGTAGGTGCCCGCGTCGAGGTTCGTGAACGTCGCGAGGCGGTCCGTCCCGAGCTGGATCCAGTTCTCGCTGTACCCTTCCAGCCGGTAGGCATACCGGTTGTGGCTCGTATTATAGTAGTTGAGCGCCGCAAAACGGAAGTTCGCGACGTTGTCCTTGTAGGAGAGCGTGATCTCCGGCTTCGTGTCGATGCCCGGGTCTTCGATCGGCTTGCCTTCGGCGTCGTCGGAGTTGTACCGCACGAACGAGCTGAAGACGACCGGGGGGACGTACGGGTTGTCCTTCATCCGATCGGGATGGAAGACGTTGAAGCCGTTCGGACCGCCGAAGAAGATCTCTCCAGTGACGAGGTCCTTCGCAGATGCCGGGTTGAACTCGTCGGCCTGGAGGCCGTCGCTGTAGGTGTAGTTCCGGAACTTTCCTTCGCCCGGCGTGAATCGCGAGATCCCCTTGTTCGTGCTGATCCAGAGGTTGCTCGCGTCGTCCTCTACGATGCCGACGATAACGACGTTCGGGAGGCCCTCCTTCTCGCGGTAATGCGCAAAGGTGCCGGACTCCGGGAGGAACTTGCTCAAGCCATTGTTCGTTCCGACCCAGAGGGTGCCGGAACGGTCCTCACAAAGCGTGAGGACCACATTGTCGCTCAAGCTCGATGCCACGGAGTCGCTGTGCACAAAATGGGTGAACGTCCGGGAGGCGCGTTCGAAGCGGTCGAGCCCGCCACCGAACGTCCCGGCCCACAGGGCGCCGTTCTTGTCCTCGAGGAGCGACCAGACGTCATCCGCGCCGAGGCTCTTCGGATCCGCGTCGCTGTGCCGATACGTCGTGAACGTCCCCGACGTCTTGTCAAGCCGGCAGAGCCCGCCTCCGATCGTGCCGACCCAGAGGTCACCGCGGCGGTCCTCGCAGAGTGAATAGACGCGATTGTCGCTGAGGCTCTTCGGATCCGCAAGGGAGTTCTTAAAGTGCGTGAACACGCCGGTCGACCGGTCAAAGCGGTCGAGACCGCTCGTGAGAGTGCCGACCCAGAGGGCGCCGGAGCGGTCCTCGAGGATCGTCTGCACTCCGTCCTCGGCGATGCTCCGGGCGTCGGCCGGGTTGTGCCGGTAGATGGTAAAGGTCCCTGTCTTCCGGTCGAAACGGTTCAGGCCGCTGTTCGTTCCGAGCCAGACCGTTCCGGTATGATCGACGTGCATGGAGAGAATAACGTTGTCCGAGAGCGTATTCGTTCCCGATGCGGCCTTCATGTAATGGGTGAAGCTCGAGAGCTCCGGATGGAACCGGTCGACTCCGTGGTCTCCGGTGCCGACCCAGATGATGCCGGAGGCGTCCTGGGCGAGGGAGTACAGGGCGTCGCTGGAAAGGCTCCGCGGGTTCGATTCGTCGTGGCGGTACCGAGTGAAGCTGTCGCTCTCGCGGTCGTACCGGTCAAGGCCGCCGATGAACGACCCCACCCAGAGGGCGCCGGAACGGTCCTCGAGGAGCGGCCAGACGAAGTTGTCCGAGAGGCTCCGTGGGTTCTTGTCGTCGTGACGGTAGTGGATGAAAGTCCCGGTCCGCTGATCGAACCGGTCGAGGCCTCCCTTTGTCGTGATCCAGAGTTTTCCGGTGTGGTCGCTCACGATCGAGTAGACCTTGTTGTCGGTAAGGCTGCCGGGGTCCTTCGGGTCGTGCATAAAGACCTTCTTGGCCCCCGTCTTCGTGTCCACGCTCGCGAGGCCTCCGCCGGGGTTCGGCGACCACTCGACGCCCGACGGGTCGGTGCAGGTGTTCTTTGACTGGCCGATCTTCGCACCCTTGAGGTCGACGTCCTTGCGCGACACGGGTGTGAACGTCTCGGTCTTTGGATCGAACCGGTTGAGGATGTCAGGGTCCGCGAGCGTACCGAACCAGAGCGCGCCGGCCTTGTCTTCCGCGATGAAGAGAATGAAGTTGTCGTTGATCGAGGCGGGATCGGCCGGGTCGTGCTTGTACACCCGGAATTCATATCCGTCATAGCGGTTGAGACCGTCCTGGGTGCCGAACCACATGAACCCTTTGCTGTCCTGGAGCATGCACATGACGCTCCCCTGGGAAAGCCCCTCTTTGACGGTGAGGTGCTGGAAGAAGATGTCCTGCTGCGCCGCCGCGGGGAGGCAGGATGCGAAAAGGAGGAGCGCCAGGAGGAACAACGTCCGGGGCGCCGAGGTGGCCGAGGCGTGCGGGTGGGATCTCATGGCACAATGTACATTTTTTTTGATTTCTGTCATAGCGCGGCCGTCCGGGGAAACGAAAAAAAGCCATCACGGAGGCGCCCGTGATGGCTTTTTTCGTTGGAGCGCGGCGGAATCCCCCCCCCCGCGGCGTTACTTGATGAAGAGCATCTTCTTGATGTCCACAAATTCTCCCGCGCTGATGCGGTAGAAGTAGACGCCGGTGCCGAGTTCCATCCCGCTTGCGTTGCGGCCGTTCCATTCCACCTCGTAGTTCCCCTGCGACCTCATCTCATCGACGAGACGGGTCACTTCCTGGCCGAGGATGTTGAAGACGGAGAGCGTGACGCGGCTGTCCTTCGGGAGAGAGAACCGGATCATCGTCGTCGGATTGAACGGGTTCGGGAAGTTCTGCATGAGCGCGTACTTCGTCGGCAGGTCGGCCGACAGGTCTTCTGCAGGGATCTCCGCGGTGGGTTTGGCAATAGAGGGCGCGCCCTCGAACGCCGATGCCATACAGATGTTCGCCGACTGACCGAGCCGGACCACCCTCGCGTAGAATGCGCCGGAGGCAAGCGTGTAGTCATTGAGCGAGATCGTTCCGTTCGGCGCGTACGCATTCGCAAGGATCGCCGAGAGCGGTCCCACGTTGAGCGCGTACGTCGTCAGGCAGTTCGCATCCGTGCCGCCGATGTACATCTTCACGTCCTGGGGCCGGATGGAGCTTCCGAGCTTCGGACCAATGTACGTTGCGGATTCACCCAGGACGCCGCGCCGGACGCGGATCTGGATCTGGCCGGTCCCAGAGAACACGACGAATCCCGCAGACTTCACCTGGAGGGTCCTCATATGGTAGACCCCGGGCGTGAGCGTGAGGATTGCTGCGCCCTGCACTGTGACATCGCCATACGTGCCCGGAGCGAGTGTCGCGGTCTTGCCGCTCTTGAGCGTGTACGCGGGGGCGGTCTCCGCCGAGGCGTTCGCTGTGAGAAAGGCGGGGAATGTGCCGACCGGGAGCGAGAGCGGCGTGTGGAGAGTGCCGGTGATCGTCCCCGCGTTCGTGAGCTGATTGTAGTACACACCGCTCGGGATGACCGATCCCGAGCCGATCTTGATCCTCGCAGCCTTGAGATCGTAGCCGGCCGCAGTGCGGACGCCGGTGCCGATCTTCATTTCCGCGCCGGGATCGGTAGGAAGTCCGTTGCGGTTCACCAGGACGCTCCCCGATGAGATGCGCGCATTGTTTCCCATGATCACGCTGTCCGCGGCGAAGATGACCGCATTGAGGAGTGTGGGCGTGACGAAGACCGACTGCTTGCTCTGACGGAGGAACCCTTCGGGGATCGTCGGCGTCGTGCCACTCGCATTGATCTCGAACGTGTACGTGCCATTGAGGGCCGTCGAGCCGAAGCTGCCGTGATAATTGCCGTTGCCGGTGTTCGCGAGCGTCAACAGGAGCGCAAGGGCGCTGCCGGGTGTTGTCACATGCGCGACGACGGTAGCGTCGTCGATCGGCCTGCCGCCCGAGAGATGCTCGCCGCCGACGAGTGACCCTCCCTCAGAGAGGGCGACATCGAACTCGATCGACTGGTTCGGCTTGTAGGTGTCGTGGGCGAACACGGTCTTGAGGATAACGTCGGTCGTGGAGATGAGATTGATGTTCACCGGTTCCGGCTTCGGTGGTATCGGGTCGCCGAAGTTCGCTCCCTCGGGGTGCAGGGTCCAGGTCCCTGGGGCCGGGTTCTTGATCTTATAGAACGCGAAGGTCGGACCCTGGACGTAGGTGATTCCGGGCGGCGGATTCTCCGGCCGGATGACGTAGCTCGGAATATGCGCCGAATCGGTGAAGCCCGTCGGGATGGGATAGCCCGGGGGAATGAGGAACAGCGTGAACACGCTTCCCTGCCAGTTGAGGCCCGGGGAGATCTCGGTCGCGCCGGGATCGACGTTCCCTTCAAAGTTGACGCCGTTGTCCCAGTCAAGCGCGCCCTGGTACTTGAGCGCTCCCTGGTACTTCAGGGCTCCCTGGTACTTGAGCGCGCCTTGGTACTTCAGGGCGGTCGCCGTTCCGGCGAACACGCCGGTGTCGGAAACGAGCTGGAAGCCGGTAAGCTCGTCCCAGATCTCGTGGACGACGAGGCTGACGGTCGTATCGGCGGCGAGGAAATAGTTTCCGCCGGTCGTGTCGGCGAGCGTGCTGTTGAGCGCCTGTCCCGTGCTGCCCGAAAAGCCCATGGTGTAGACACTCGTCTGCGCCGTAATGAGGTTCGGGATCGCGGTGAGCGCGCCGGGGGCGCCGGTCTCTTCGCCGGAACTGTAGAGGATCATCGCCCTGCGGTTCGGCACCGCGACCGAGAGGACGTCGAGCCCCTTCAGGAGGCCGCTGCCGATGCTGCTGGAGCCGCCGACAGTCATGCCGTCGATGGCGTTCGTCACGCTCGTCAGGTTGGTCGAATCGATCTTCGTGAGCGGCACGACGAGGGTGTCGGGGAGCTTGATGACCGCGACGCGGTCATCGGGGCGCATCCTTCGGATGAGCTCCGTCGCGCTCGTCTTCGACGGTGAGAACGCGTTGTACGGGTTGGAGCCGTCAAAGAGCAGGACGATGTCGAGCGCGCTCTTCTGGACGTGAGAGTACATGAAATTGATGGCGTTGATGTCGCCGGCGTCGAGCGTGCGCTTCTCTGTCTCGTCGTCCTTCACGATGCCGTACATCGTGACATGCTCATTGTTCGACCCCATCCGGATATCCCAGCCCGGGTACCCGGGGTTATAAATGTCGCCGAGCCCGCCGAAGTGACCCGCTTCGTGGACCGCGACATCGCCGATATCCTTGATGCCCGTGGGCGCACCCGGAGCGGTGGCGTCGCCGAAGGTGAAGTTCTCCGCATCGAAAGCGACGTCGACGTCGGTCATCTCCCCGTTATAGGCGTTGTAGCGGACCCTCGTGACGGCGATCGCAGCCGCAGGAGCGCCGCCGGTTATTCCGGACCAGTTGCTGCTCACCCAGATGACGTTGTTGATGCCGTCGGGGTAGCCGCCCCACTGTTCCGTGGGATTGCCAGGGAGGACCTTCTTGTAGAACAGGTTCGGGCTCAGATCGGTCTTGACGGCCTGCTGATTCCACGCTGAGAAGGAGCTTTCGACCGCCGCGGCGAAGCCGCTCGATCCGACGCTTCCCGCAAAGTTGTATAAACCCTTGCCGTCGGGCCAGTGGAGCGGGATGCCGGAAAGGGTCTTGTTGATGACGTATTGGCTGCTCTGGAAAATGCGCGTGTCGAGGCCGGCCGGGAAATCGTCGGAGAACTCCGACGTATTGCCGTATTGGTCTGTCGCGGTCGCGCAGATGAGGTCGCCCGCGGCGAGCGGGAGGCTCGACGGAATGACGAACCAGGCATACGCGGAGTCGTCATCGGTCATGACAGTGGTGGATCCGAGAAGCGTCTTCCCCTCGCCGAAGCCTGATGCATCGCCGACGTCATTGCGGTAGACCTCGATCCGAAAACTCGTGCTCCTCCAGCTCAGGAGATACCCCTGGATGACGGACGGGCCGGCATCCGCGGTGGTGGCAATGTTGATCGTCGGGAAGTTCACCCGGAAGTTCACCGCGTCGGCGACAGGCGGCCGAATGAGCGGCGTCGTCGGGCCTCCGGGATACTTGTTCGGCGTAACCTTGCCGTCCCCGCCGAGGTCGATGCCGAGTTTCCCGTTCGTGAAGATCGAGTTGCCGAGGAACGTGTTGCCGGCGGGCGGCGGGATCAGATCGATGGTGCTCATCTCCGCGACGGAGATGCCATCGAACCCGTTGTTTCGGATGGTGTTGCCCTTCCCCGCGTTCGGGGTAGCGAGGGCATTGCCGACCGTATTGCCGTTGCCGTCATGGATGCAAACGCCGTTCGCGCCGTTGCCGAAAATGACGTTCTTCTGGATGACGTTATTGTTGCTGTGGATGCAGATCCCCGAACCGGGGAAGCCGGTGATATTCAATCCGCGGATGATGCTGCCCTGGGGCGTATAACCCCACGGCAGGAAATCCCCGCCCAGTTCGATGCCATCGCTCTGGGGATGCGCGGAGGTGTCGTAGCCCGGTTGGAGCGTGATGAGCGGCGCTCCGGTGCCGTCGGTGAGATTGCTGAAATCGATCACGATCGGATTGGTGAAGATCGGGAGCGGCTGGTTGAGGACGATGATCTTGGATCCGGGGGTCGATCCGGTGATGATATCGAACGCGACCGAGTCGCCGCCGGGGTTCGTATTGGACGCCGTGATCGCTTCCCGCAGCGAAGTGAGGCCGTCGGTCGAGTCAACGACGTCGTTGATCGTATTGACGATGATCGTTTGGGAAACGTTCGGCATGAAGGCCGCCGTCACCGCCGTATCGCTGTGCATCGCGATGGTGATCGGGTTGATGAACGGCCGCGAGCCGTCCGGCATGATCCAGGCGACGAAGTGGTATCCGGGAGCTGCGAACGCCGTGAGCGTCACGACATCTCCGGGAGTGTACTTCGGCTTGGCCGGTTGGACCAGTGCGGAGCCGACCGTCGTGTCGCCGGTCGCTGGGTCGGTATCCGACGCGGCGTGGAGCGCGTAGCTGTTCTGCGCGAAGGTCGCATTAATGGTGTGGCCTTGGGTCACGGCAGCGAACGTATACACCTTCTGGGACGGCGCGGTGACGGACGTCGCGACGGAACCCGGCCCGCCCCCGTCGATCTGCAGCGAATCGACGTGGTAATCCGCGTTCGCCTGCGCGGTGAAGGCTGGCGTGCTGCCGTAGTTGGCGGAGACATTTCCGCTGGGGGCGATGGAGCCGTTCGGGCCCGCGGATGCGGCGATGATGTAGGTGTTGATGGCGAAGGTCACGCGGATCGTGTGATCGGCGGTGACGGCCACGAACGTGTACGCCGTGTCGACGGGCTGGCTCGCCCCGTCAACGAAGAGGCTGTCGATGTGGTATCCGGTCGCCGGTGTAAAGCCGAAGGTGGGAGTGGTGCCGTAATTCGTGGTGTCGGCGCCGGATGGGGCGATCGAGCCGTTCAGGCCGGACGAAGCGGTGATAACATAGGTGTTGATGGCCCATGTGACGCTGATCGCATGGTCGGCCGACACGGCCGGGAACGTGTAACTCGCGGCCAGGGTCTGGCTCGCGCCGTCGACGGTGAGTGTCGCCAGGTGGTAGCCGGTGGCCGGGGTGAAGGTGAACATCGGGGTCGTGCCGTAGTCGGCGCTCACCGATCCGCTCGGGGAGATCGATCCGTTGGGGCCGGAGGAGGCCGCGATGTTGTAGGTGTTGATCGCCCACGTGACGCTGATCGCATGGTCGGCCGACACGGCCGGGAACGTGTAACTCGCGGCCAAGGTCTGGCTCACGCCGTCGACGGTGAATGTCGCAAGGTGGTAGCCGGTGGCCGGCGTGAAGGTGAACATCGGGGTCGTGCCGTAGTCCGCGGAGACATTCCCGCTCGGCGAGATCGAACCGTTGAGGCCGGAGCTGGCGGTGATGGTGTAGGAGTTGATCGCCCAGGTGACGCTGATGGAATGGTTCGCCGCGATGGCCGGGAACGTGTAGCTTCCGGCCGAGCTCTGGCTCACTCCGTCAACGGTGAGCGTCGACAGGTGGTAGCCGGTCGAGGGCGTGAAGGTGAACATCGGGGTCGTGCCGTAGTTGGCGCTCACCGATCCGCTCGGCGAGATCGAACCGTTGAGGCCGGAGCTGGCGGTGATGGTATAGGAGTTGATCGCCCAGGTGACGCTGATGGTATGGTTCGCCGTGACGGAAGGGAATGTGTAGCTCGCTGCAACGGGCTTGCTCGTACCGTCGACAGTAAGGGTCACCAGATGGTATCCCGCCGCGGGTGTGAACGTGAACGTGGGCGTCGAGTTCTTATTCACCTTGACAGCTCCGCTCGGCGAGATCGATCCGTTGAGGCCCGACGATGCGGTGATGGTGTACGTTGTGGGTCTGCAGGTGTAGCGTATGTCATGGTCCCGGTCCACGCCGGAGAATGTGTAGCTTGTCGCAGTGGGCTTGTTCACTCCGTCAACGATCAGGCTGTCGGCCTCGTATCCCGCCGCAGGCGTCAGGTTCACCGATTGGTTTCCTCCGGCATTCACCGTGACGGCTCCTGAGGGTGTGATCGAACCGTTGCCGGTCAGTCTCGACGTGATCGTGTAGGCAAGATCGCCCTTCACCATCGCGTCGAGATAGTTGTTCGCGCTGTTCCAGTTGCCGAGGATCGCCAGAAGATTGTCCCCCTTGTTGACCAGGGCGTCCGGGACGCTCAGCGTAATATCCCCCGTGGACGTCGCGCAGGTCGTGTGCGACTGGAGTCCGGCGGTGACCTCTGTGCCGTTGAGGAATACCCGCGCCGAATTGTCGAGCGAAAGGGTGATCTTGAGATTCTTCGCGCCGTAGGGGAGCGAAAGATGCTTCCGAACCAGGACCGCCTGAGAGGAGCTCCAGGTCGTCTTTACGTTCGTCGTGGTGTTCAGCGCGCAATTGGGCCCGGAAGGAGGGTTTAGCGTGCCGAACGCCGCGCTCCCCGAGGAATATCCGCTCTCGGATGAGGCCGGGTTCTTGAAACTCAGCGTCGTGTACTCCGTGGCTGTCGTACCGACGAACTTGTAGAGATACCCCGACGACTTGAAGGGGAGGAGCGTCTGTCCCGGCTGGCCGAAAAGAGTGGATGTGGCCAGCGAGAACAGGAGGATAAACAACGAGGTCAGCTTCTTCATGGGGAGATCCTTTGTGATACGCTACGTGTGATGGTCGCTGTTTAGTTGCTCTTGGATCCGGTCTGCTGCGCCTTGATATTGCTCTTGATCCTGGCGCTCAATTCGTCGACGCTTCCGAGGTTCGGGATATGCCGGAAGCCTGTCTTGGCGTCCTTTTGAATGAGGTACTTCCCGTCCGTCCCGGAGGTGACGCGAAGGTTGCCCTTCGTGTCCTTGCTCGCGAAGAGAAGGACGTCCTCGTTCTGTTGGAAGGTGACCATGTGGGTGTAGAGCTCGCCGACACCGTCCACCTCGCCGCCGGGGATGATGACGGTCATGGACGCGTCGGGCGTTTCGCCTTTGATCGTCTGTTCGACTGCAAGCGTCACCCGCGTCTGGATGCGGGACCTGTCGGCGTTCCATTCCGACACCATGTGGTCGACCCTGCCGACCGCAACGACGTCTGATTGCTGGGCAAGCTGGTCGATCATGATCGCGGGTGCCGGCTTCGAGCTGCCGGGCAACTTCTTTGCAGCGCTCGTCTGCGCATCGAGCGTGCCGAGAGCGAACGCGGCGATGAGGAGGAGGGCTGCGCAGAGGCGAAGCACTCCCGCCATCCCTTGCGGGCGGCGTGCGGAAGGTCGGGAAGCGATTGACATGGTGGTGTTCCTTGTGTATGATGAAAAAGAAATTTGCGCGTCGAGAGTTCGTCTCCGATCGGAGATCTCGCACTAAAGAGTCTTATTTTCCGACATTCTGATGTCGCCTCCGTGATGTTCCCCGCGGATCGAGGGACAACGAAATATCCGGGGGATAGAAAAATCGGTGCATCAGTTTGGGTCGTGACCGCTTGCGCGGCCGTTGCGCTCCGTGGGAAAACCTACGGCCAAAACTACCAAGAAATCGTATAAAAGTCAAGATTTCGAACTCTGGCTTTCTCGTTTTCCTCCCCGTACCTCAGGTTCGGAAGCGTTGAAAAGCCAAACAAGCGGTAATGACCCCTCACGACTCGCCTGAGACGTCCGGGGGTCGCGGGGAACGGCGTTACTTCGCAGTGCCGGTCCGGAGGTAGCCCGTGACCTGCGTTTTCATATCATCGAGCGTCGTGTAGGTCGAGACCATCTTCTTCGCCGTCCGGATGTCCTTGGTGATGGCGAACTTTCCCTGGATCCCGCCCAAGACCTCAAGGTTGCCGTCAAGGTCCTTCCGGAGGAACACGAACACTTCTTCATCCTTCTGGAAGCGAACGGCGTCCGGACCCGATTCCTGCACGATGATCCCGATCGTCGGCGAGGTCTGGGCTGCCTTGAGGTACTCGCTCGTCGTCAGGATCGCGCGCGGGAAGACGCGCGTCCTGGTGGAGTTCCAGTCGGAACGGAACTCGGTGATCTTGCCGATCGCGATGACGTCGGACTGTCTCGTGAGTTCCTGCAGCCCGATCCGCGACGCAAGGGCAGAGGGGGGAGGAACGATGGGACGCGGACCGAGTTTTGTCGCCGGCGCCTGCGCGGCGATCGAACCGACGCCAAGAAGGAGAGCGCAGAGGACGCCGAACGCTGATCGCGGAGTCATGGTCTGAATTCCCGCAGAAAGTGTAAGGTGAGAGTGACGCCGCCGCCCTGGTGCGACGTACCGGAAGTAGCCAGCACCACTCTGGAAATAGATGGCAATGCGCTTCGTGCATCCTCCCAGCGCGCAGTTCCACCCGCAGAACCGTTCGAAACTGAGACGTGACCGGAAGGCCACGAAATGGTCAGTAAAATTTTACTAAGAAATCGCTTCAAAGTCAAGGCGGAAGCCGTGAAATTCAACGCGGATGCGCATTTTACCCGTTCACATCATGCCTTCGCCGGCGGCGAATTCGCTGACAAAACGGCTCGATTTATGGGAGTCTTGATTTCAGAGCCCGGCATATCGCTTTTCGTCCAATATTGACACTCCGGTGAATTCTCCCTATATTTTGCCCGCGCAACCAGCCATCACCCAAAATGAAGATCGTTTCGCTCAACGTCAGCCTTCCCCGCACCATCCGGTGGCGGGGGGAATCTGTTTCCACAGGAATCTATAAGGAGCCGGCCGTCCGGCCCCTCCGGCTCGGCATGCTCAATCTCGAAGGGGACGCGCAGGCCGACCTCAGCGTCCACGGAGGTCCCGACAAGGCGGTCTACGCCTATGCCGCGGAATACTACGCCCTCTGGAAGGAGGAACTCTTCCGCGACGATCTTCCGTTCGGCATGTTCGGCGAGAACCTGACGATCGAGGGTGGGCTCTTCGAGGACGATGTCTGCGTCGGCGACCGGTTCTCGGCCGGGACAGCGGAACTCGTCGCCGTTCAGCCGCGGCTCCCGTGCTACAAACTCGGGATACGCTTCGGCACACAGCGGATCATCAAGAAGTTCGCCGTCGCCAGACGCTACGGTGTCTATTTCCGAGTGGTGAAGGAGGGGTTGGTGACTCCGGACGGTCCGTTCGTGAAGACGGGGGAGACCGACAACAGGATCTCCATCCGCGACGTCGGACGGATGCTCTTGGAAGGATCGGACGACGCGGCGCTCATCGCCCGGGCGGCCGGGGCGGAGTTCCTCCCGGAAAGGCTTCGGGACCACTTCCAGTCGCTCCTCGAAGAAGAGGAGTGATCGCACGCATTGCGCGCTACGTCGCGGCGGGATAGTCGATGTATCCCTGTTCGCCGTCGGTGTAGAAGGTCGCCCTGTCGGGCGTATTGAGGGGGAGAGCGCGCCTCCAGCGCTCCGGGAGGTCGGGATTGGCAAGGAACGGCCGTCCCACCGCGATGAGGTCGGCGCGGCCCGCCGCGAGATCCTCCTCGGCACGCACCGCGTCGTATCCCCCGCACAACATTAGCAGTCCCGGAAACGCCTCGCGCATCGTCCGCTTCACTTCGTCGGCGAGAGGAGAACCTCCCATCGCTCCGGGATCGACAAGGTGCACATAGAGGAGCCCGATCCTGCCGAGTTCCTCCACAATGAACCGATAGTCCTCTTCCATGCCCCCGTGGTCGTGCATGTCGTTCGTGATGCCGAACGGCGAGAGCCGGATGCCAACGCGGTCCTTCCCGATCGCGTCGGCGGCAGCTGCGGCGACCTCGAGGGCGAATCGCGCCCGGCCCTCGACCGAACCGCCGTACCCGTCGGCTCTGACGTTCGTGGTCGGCCGGATGAACTCTTCGATGAGGTAACCGTTCGCGCCGTGGAGTTCTACGCCGTCGAAGCCCGCTTCGACCGCGTTCCGGGCGGCCGCGGCGTATTCGGCCGTCGCGGCCGCGATCTCCTCGACGCTCATCGCTGACGGTACCGGAAAGGGAACGCGGCCTTCGCCTGCGGCGTGGATCGTTCCCTTGGCGGCGACAGCAGAAGGGGCGAGGACCCGGGCTCCAGGAGGGAGGTTGTTCTGATGGCCGATCCGGCCGGTGTGCATGAGCTGGAGGAAGATCGTCCCTCCCTCGTCATGGACCGCGCGCGCGATCTCCTTCCAGCCCTCGACCTGTTCCCGGGAGAAGATCCCCGGGATACGCACATAGCCGAGGCCGTTCGGCGAGGGGGAGGTCCCTTCAGTGATGATGAGACCGGCCGAGGCGCGCTGGCGGTAGTAGCGGGCCATGAGGGAGTTCGGCACGTTTCCCGGCGCGCGGTTCCGCGTCATCGGCGCCATGACGAGGCGATTGCGGAGCATCCGCGGTCCGAACGCAAGGGGCGTGAAGAGGATGGGTGCCGTTGGGTTGCTCACGGCCGGAGGGCTTTCCGTGCGTGCACCCGGTCGTATTGCGGGATATCGAGGATGCCGATGCGTGTGCTCATAGGTTCTCTGTGCGTTATGATCATCTCCAGCAAGATCGACCGAAGGGGCAAACACACTCATCGTGTAAGGGAGGCACCCAGAAAAGGTCGTGTCGACCACGCTCATCCATCACGATACGAAGAAAGCGGTTTCCGTTCAAGTGATGATCCCGCATTGTCAGAGGCGTTCCTTGCTTCTGTGAGGCATGACCGGTATATTCATCACACGATGAAGAGAATTGGCAGCACAGGCCTGAGGGTACGAACATGATCCGGAACGAGCCCTTGAAAGGGGTGATCGACCGCTCTTTGAATTACGGCCGGCGGAACATGGGGAAATACCTTCGCCTTGCGTCGGCCGGGAAAATGGACGTCGTCCTCGATATCGGCGCGGGAAGAGGGGATGACCTGCTCTTGGCTCTCGACGCGAACCCGAAAGCGGCCCTTCACGCGATCGAGGTCTACCCTCCCTACCAGAAGGAACTCCGGGCCCGCGGGATCGAGGTCCATGCGCTCAACATCGAACGCGACCGTTTCCCGTTCGCTGACGGCTCCGTGGACGTCGTCATGGCAAACCAGATCCTCGAGCATGTGAAGGAGATCTTCTGGGTCCTCCACGAAGCGAGCCGTATCCTGCGCGTCGACGGGTCGCTCATCATCGGCGTTCCGAACCTCGCCGCCTTTCACAACCGGTGCCTCCTCGCGCTCGGGAAACAGCCGACCTGCCTCCAGAATCAGTCCGCACATGTCCGGGGATATACGAAGAGCGATCTCCTCGCCTTGGTGGACGGACCGTTCCCCGGCGGGTACGGACTCCGGAAATTCAGCGGGAGCAACTTCTATCCCTTTCCGCCCTTGGTCGCACGGCCGTTGAGCGCGCTCCTCCCGAATATGGCCTGGGGGATATTTCTGCTCTTGGAAAAGTGCCGCCCGTATGCGTCGGAATTCCTCGACCATCCTGTGAAGCACCAGCTCGAAACGAACTTCTACCTCGGAGAACACTCATGACACCAGTGAAAGGGTGGACGAGTGTATCGCTCGTCCTCTTGGCGGTCGCCATTGGAGCGGGCCTCTTCATCACCTGGATCGACTCGCGGCCCAACTGGGACGACACCGGGATCACGGCGGGGCTTATTTTCACATTCTCCGCGATGCTTGGGACCGCCGTGCCGCGCCGTCCCTGGGTGTGGGGACTCGCCGTGGGCGGCTGGGTCCCACTCTTCGGGCTCATCCTCAGGCGCGAGCCCGCGACGCTCATCGCACTGGCGGCGGGAATGGCGGGAGCATATGCCGGGGCCGGCATCAGGAAACTTCTTGACGGAGGGGGATCGTGACGCGCACAGGGGGAGCTCTTCGGCCCATGAAAAAGCATCTCGTTCTCGTCGGCCTCTTCTTCCTCGGCCTCGCCTGGTCCGGGATCAACCCGCACGATTACTTCACCTGGATCCTCGAGACCTTTCCGGCAATGCTCGGCCTCATCGCGCTCACCGTCACCTACCGGCGGTTCCGGTTCTCCGACATGACGTACGTCTTCATTCTTCTCCACTGTTACATCCTGTTCGTCGGAGGGCACTACACCTACGCGCAGGTGCCGCTCTTCAACTGGGTGAGGGACACCTTCCATCAGTCGCGCAACAACTACGACAAGGTGGGGCATTTCGTGCAGGGGTTCGTGCCCGCGATGATCGCGCGGGAGCTCTTCATTCGACTGGAGGTCGTGAAGCGGGGAGCGTGGCTCGCGTTCCTCACGGTCACCGTCTGCGCGACGATCTCCGTGCTCTACGAGCTCCTTGAATGGTTCGTCGCGGTCACGTCGGGCCAGTCGGCGGAGGCGTTCCTCGGGACGCAGGGGGATGTCTGGGACACGCAGTCGGACATGCTCTGTGCGATCATCGGCGCGAGTGTCATGGTGATTCTCTTGTCGCACATCCATGACCGGCAGATCAGCAAGGCCGCAGGTCAGCGCAGCTGACCTACTTCGTCGAGGGGTGCTCCACAAAATCCGTCACGATCTTGAAGAACTCCGCCGGCGCTTCGATGAACGGAAAGTGCCCGCTGTGCTTGATCAGTGCGATCTTCGAGTTCGCGATGTGCGCGTGGATCTTGTCCATCGATTCGGGCAGATTGCGGTCGTAGTCCGTCTCCACGATCAAGGTCGGACAGGTGATGTTCTTCAGTGAGTCGTGGATGTCGTAATGGTTCAGGTCCCGGTTCAATCCCCGTGAGAGCTTGGCGCTCCTGGCGTAGTTCGTGTCGAACTGGAGCGTGAGGCTGTCGGCGAACTTGTGATCGTAGAAATTTGAGCCGAAGAGATACCGGAAGAACTTCGACATTGCTGCGGGCTCACGCTTCTTGAACCCTTCTGACTGCTGCATCTCCTCCTGGCCGATGCTGTCTTCGCGTGTTGTTCGCTCCTGCATGTTGTAGAACGCCTTCATCCGCAGCTCCGAACTGGCGGCCGTCGTGGTGACGAGGATGAGCGAGCGCAGGTGATCCGGATGCTTGATGGCATACTCCATCGCAAGGAGGCCGCCGGTCGAGTGCCCGAGGAGGTTCATCTCGCCGAGGTCGAATGCCTTGCGCATTCCCTCGATGTCCTCGACGGCGTTCGCGAGGTTCACCGAGCCCGTGTCGACGTCCATCGAGGAGCGTCCCGTCGCGCGCTGGTCGAAGAAAATGAGTTTGCAGTGTTTCGCAAGCCCTTCCATCTGTGGCAGGAAGTAGGTGTGGTTCAGACCCGGTCCGCCGTGGAGGACGAGGATCGGGGCCCCCTCTCCGATGACGTGATAGTAAAGTTCCGTGCCGTTGACCTTGACGAATCCCTCTTTGGCCGCAGGGGCGGTTCTCCCGACGACGAGAAGGGGGAGGAAGAAGGCAATCGCGACGAGAGCGTATCTGTTCATGGGAGTCAGGGGGTTGTGAATGCGATTATTGCTCAGGGAGCTGCGCTCTAATGTAGGGAAAATAAGTTACCGCGCAAAAAGGCAGAGCGACAGCTTCGGATATTTGAACCATGGGCGGATTTTCAGTACTTTGAACGCTGGAATCCCTGACCTTCCCCTGATTTCCGGGCTGACTCTGGCCCGGTGCGCGGCGGTTGTGTTCACCCAAGATCAGTTTCACACATAGCTAGAGAGATGATGCCCAAGCCGAAAGAGGAACAGCCCATTACGATCCGTTGCCCGAACTGCAAACAGGTTCGGGAGCCCGACTTCAACGAAACGACGCGCCGCTACGCCTGCCCGATCTGCGCGGCGCCCGTCGATGCCCAGGTACTGATCGAAAAGAAAAAACGAGGATGGAAGTAACGCTCGGCAGGGGAGGGGGAGAGGGACCGCACCACCATGCTTCGATCACTTCTTCTTCACCACATGCTGCCAGAGCCAGCCGAGCATCACTTCGGCATAGCCGTCCGCAAAGGGCGGCCTTCCGGTTCCCGTAAAGCCCTCCCGCATTCTGATGCCGTGTCCGGCCCCCGGAAACACCACGATGGCCTTGTCTGAATTTCCAGCCTTCTTCAGTCCTTCGCGCCATTTCCGCACCGCGATCTCTGTCGGGATATCCATGTCCCTGTCGCCGAACATTAAGAGCACCGGGCACGTGATCTTCTCGATCGAGGGGGCGGGGTCCCACGTCGCGACCCAGCTCCAGTTCGTTCTGTTCGCTTCGGAAGGAAGGATGCGGTCGAGCGTGGCATATTGGTACCACGGCTTGCCTGTATCTTTCCCGAGTTCCGCAACAAGCGCCGGGCGATCCTTTCCGGTGGCGAGATAGCCGAAATACATGTTGATCACACGCTCCGCATCGTCGATCTCGCTCTTCGGGAGCTTCGCGTTTTCCATGGCCGATCGGTACGCGTATAATTCGGACTCGTGTGGCGTTGCACCGCCGCCGGAGATGAGGACCATGAACGCGATGTCGGTCGACCGGGAAGCGGCGAGCGTGGCGACCCAGCCGGCTTGACTCACGCCCCACACGCCGATCCGGGTCGAGTCGACACTATCGAGGGTCTTAAGAAACCGGACGGCGGCGATCGCGTCATTCGAGAGATCGGAGAGTGATGAGGTGAGCCAGGAGCCGCCGGAAGAGCCGGTGCCTCTCTTGTCGAAGATCAGACTGGCGATCCCCAGCTTGGCGAACTCCTCCGCATAGGGACGCGCGCCTGCGCGCGTCGCAGGTCCGGAACCGTGAAGGAAGATCACCGCTGGAGAGCGCTCACTCTGTCGCGGAGCGATGAATGTGCCGGAGAGTTGAACGGTGTCATTGCGGAACACGACTGCCGTTTCGGTGAACTGCGGGACCTGGGCAGAGATGCGTCCGCAGAGGAGTAACATTGCACCGAGAACGTAGGAGCCTGTCAACGACGACCTCTTCGCGATCTTCATAGCCTGTCACTTTCGTAGAGTTTCGAGTATGGTGCTTATGGTGGCCGATCGCGACAACCATGCGGCCCGAGTGTAGGTACGCGCTCGAACGCGTAAAGGTTTCAGGGGGGCCGAGGGGAAGAGGTTCGGATCGGCGAGCCTCATCCGCCCTGGCTCGACGTAACGATGAATCGGACGCGCGCGAACCCCCCTCGCCCGGCCCCCTGCGACGAGAAGAACCGCTTCAAATGGTCCACTTTTTGCTGGATTGGGTATCTGCAGTTGATACCTCGGAATAATTTCATTACTTTAGCCAACACATTTTTTCCACATCACTTGGCGTCCCAAACGTGATCGGACAGACGATTTCGCATTATAAGATACTCGAGAAGCTCGGCCAGGGCGGCATGGGGATCGTCTATAAGGCGCTCGACACCACGCTTGACCGACCCGTGGCGCTGAAGTTTCTTCCACACCACCTCACGGCGAACGAAGCAGAGCAGGCGCGCTTCCTCCAGGAGGCGCGGGCGGCATCCGCGCTGAACCATCCGAACGTCTGCGGCATCCACGCCGTCGGCGAGCACGAAGGGCAGCAGTTCATCGACATGGAATTCGTCGACGGCGTGACCTTGCGGAAACGCCTCGCCGCGGGCGGCCTTCCCGTCGAGATCGCCATCCCCTACGCCATCCAGATCGGCGAGGCCTTGGAAGACGCACACGCCAAAGGCATCGTCCACCGGGACGTGAAGTGCGAGAACATCATGATCAACGCGAAGAACATGATCAAGGTCATGGACTTCGGACTGGCGAAGCTCAAGGGGTCTCTCAAACTGACGAAAACGTCGAGCACCGTCGGCACGCTCGCCTATATGGCGCCCGAGCAGATCCAAGGGGCCGAGGTGGACGGACGGTCCGACATCTTCTCCTTCGGCGTCGTCCTGTTCGAGATGCTCACGGGCCACACGCCGTTCCGGGGCGAACACGAGGCGGCGATGATGTATTCCATCATCAACGAGGAGCCCGAGCCGCTCACGAAATATGTTCCCGGAGCGTCGTCGGAGCTTCTCCATATCCTCGGGCGCGCACTCGAAAAGAACCCGGAGGAGCGCTACCAGTCGGTGCACGACATGGTGATCGACCTCAGGCGCCTGAAGAAAGAATCCACCCGCGTCTCACGCGCGATCCCGGTCCAGCCGTCGGCGGCGGGCGCGCAGCCCTCGTTCGTTTCCCACGACACCCCGGCTCCTCTTCAGCGAACCCCTTCGCGGAACGGGCTCTGGATCGGCCTCGCCGTTCTTGTGCTTGTCATCGCCGGCGGTGCATACTTCTTTCTGATGCGCCTGTCCCAGCAGGGCGCCACCGTGTCGTCGGCCGCAACGCTCAATCCCAACATGACGCTTCGCGTGCTCCAGATCCCCCTCTCGCAGGTCTCCTATCCCGGGCTTTCTGCCGATGGGAACTGGGTGTCGTTCCCCGGCGGGGACCGGGAAGGGAAGTGGGACATCTACTATATGCATATCTCGAGCACAGAACCGAAGCGGATCACGAATGACTCGATGTTCTACAACCAGCAGGTCGCGGATATATCGCCGGACGGAAGCCAGGTCGCGTATACCGGCTCGCGCTTCGGCCTCTATGTCGCCTCCTCCTTGGGAGGCGCAAGCCGCCGGATCGTCGACACCGTTGGGAACGTTCGGTGGCGTCCCGACGCGCAGCGGATCGGATACGAGCGCATCATCCGGCCCCCGAACCCGCATTACGAACTCTGGACCTCCGCGCCGGACGGATCCGACCGCCGCTTGGAGTTCAATGATACCCTCGGAACGTCCGGCCGCTATTCCTTCGCCTGGTCCCCGGACGGCAAGTCGGTCGTGTGGATCCGTTCCTATCCAGGCCGGTACGAGGAGGTCTTCACCCATGAGCTCGCCACCGGAAAGGAGCTCCAGCTCACATTCGACAAGAAGCACGTCGACGACGTCTGCTGGCTGAGAAACGGCATGATCCTCTTTTCCTCGAATCGGAGCGGCAACACGAACCTCTGGGCCGTCCCGGTCCTCGGCGGCGCCGCCCAGCAGGTGACCAAAGGCAGCGGCCCGGACATGGGGATCACAGCTTCGGCCGATGCCAGGAAGGTCCTCTATCTGCAGCAGCAGCCCGTCGGCTATGTCTGGATCGCCAGCACCGAGCATCCGAACGCCCAGCAGGTGACCTTCGATGACCGGGACATCCGCGACGTCTGTTTGTCGCCCGACAAGAAACGGATCGCGATCATCATGGGAGATCCCGACCCCCTAAAGAACTCCGTCCAGATCTATGTCCTCGACCGGGACGGCAGCAATCGACGGACGATCACCAGCGACGAAGCGCTGAAGTTCAACATTGCCTGGTCTCCCGACGGGAAGCGGATCTCCTATAGTTCTCAAATATTTTCGCAGCCGCAGGAGTCGACGAAAGTGATGGTCGTCGATCCTGATCAGCCGGGATCGGCGAAGGTCTTCGCATCGGGAATCAACATCGCATGGATCTCGAATTCGTCCCTCGCGATCATTCAGCCCGGCAAGACGCATATCGATTCGGTGTCGCTCGAGCACCCCGTGCCCCAGATGATCTATGAGGATTCCACGTACGCGTTCCCCGTCGCGTCGGGGAAGTTGTTGAGCTTTTACGATCTTCGAAAGGCAATGGAAGGCGAGTGGGTCATCCCGTCGGACTATCTGCAGAATCCTTTACATAAGAAGCCAAAGAGCATTGCAAAGAACGATGACTATTTTGGCGGGTACGAGGGATTCACCTCTTTTCTCTACGAAGACAAACAGCATGTGTGGTGGAAGTATCACTATCTGACCGAGAAACGCGATCGTGTGAGCGTCTCGTTCCCGGGGCTGCAGGGCAACTCGCAGGTGAAACTGAGCGCTGACGACGAAGAAATTGTCTATATCGCAGGAAAACTTGCGGGAAAACTCGTCCTGATCGAGAACCTCTTTCCCTGAGCCTCCGCGGACACGGCCCTCCACTACTGAAATTTTCCTGTGTAGCTCCAATTGGTGAGGAGGTCCTCGGCGCTCGTGCCGTTCCGGCGGAGCGTGACGGTCACTGTGTTGCCGGGATCCGTGGGGTCGGTGCCGACGAAGAACGCCCTCCGGTTCGTTGTCGTACAGGTGTAGATGTCGTTCTCCGTCTGCTTGAGTCTTTGCGGAATGGCGTATTGAGCGTACGTGTGTCTCCCGCCTCCCTGGCATGTCGGCCAGCCCCGTTTGACAAGCCGTGGGCCAATCGCTATATTCGGGCGAACAACAGGACCCTAAGAGAGCAAATATGAATGCCGCGCCGCAAAAAGTAAGTATCGTGATCGCTGACGACCACCCGATGATGCTCATGGGTGTGCGCGCCCTCCTCTCCACCGAGCCGCGCTACGAGATCGTGGGCGAGGCGACGAACGCGGAGGACGCCATCGCGATGGCGAAGCGTCTCGCGCCAAATATCGTGGTGATGGACATCAGTCTTCCCGGCATGAACGGGCTTGAGGCGGCCGGCCTCCTCCGGCGCGACATGCCGAGCGTGAAGGTGGTCATCCTCTCGATGTACGAGGAGCACGAGTACGTCATGTCGTTCATCCGTTCGGGGGCTTCCGCGTACGTCCTGAAGAACAATTCCCCCCAAGAGCTCTTGGTCGCGCTCGATGCCGTGGAGAAGGGCCAGGCCTATTTCAGTCCGTCCATCTCCGGGAAGCTCCTCAAGGAGCGCCAAGGCCAGCTGAAGGAAGCCCTCCCGGTCCTGAACGATCGGGAACGCGAGGTGCTGACGCTCCTCGCCGAGGGCATGCTCTCGAGGGAGATCGCCGCAAAACTCTGCCTGAGCTCCAGGACGATCCAGAAGTATCGGGAGAATATCATGGCCAAGCTCGGGCTGCACACGGTCGCGGATTTGACGCGCTACGCGATCTCCCACAAGCTTATTCCGTTGGACAAGCACTGATTCCGGCTGTTTTTTGGGCACCCTTCACATTTGCGAAGGCCATTTTACGTATGATAGCGTATTGATTTCCGGCTGCGTCTTTCGTTCCTTGAAAGTACCGGTCCGCGTGGACTTCCCCCTCGGGGGCGGGTGTTCATGTCGGCCCGGTTTCGTAAGGATGGGAGGACCACCGGGAACAGGGAGGCTCCCGGGGTTATTCGTCCGGCGCGGCGCGATGTCATTGACCGCAACCAGTACGTACCATCGTCCTATTCCTTACGATCTCCGGCTGAGAACATGCGCCTTTGGAACCTCTACTACTACCTCTTCCAATTCAGTCCGCTCATCCCGCTCTATTTTGCGTTCCGTCATGCGACGAAGCTTGACAGGCCCCGTCTCTTTTTCCGCGGGTACCTTTTGACCTCCATTATCCTGACGATCATCATGACGTACCTGGCGAAGCACGGGCACAATACGGTCTGGCTCATGAACCTCTCGCTCCCCCTCTACGCGTTCTGGCTCCTGTCGATGTTCTCGCTCTGGGAGAAGAACGTGACCATACGGCGGGCGATGTGGTTCGCCATACCGGTCTTCGCGGCAGTATGGGGCCTCGAGATCGTGCTCACGGGGGTCATGTTCGAGTTCACCACCTACGCCCGGCCGCTCTTGGGCGCCCTCTTCATCGCCGCATCGTGCCGCGCGCTCTACCAGGGGAACAAGGACACGGAGCGCACGCTCCTGGACCAGCCGCAATTTTGGATCAGCGCCGGGATACTCTTGTATTACGGCGGGATGATCGCGATCAACCTCGCGAGCGAATCGCTCCTGAGGAACTCCCAGGACGGCCTGTTCGCGGCCTTCATGATACAACCGGCCCTGAATCTCATCGCCCATCTCATGTACGTCGGGGGGTATCGGACCTAATGCCGCCGGTAGACATCCTCTATTACGTCTTCGTCGTCACGGGGATATTTCTCCTCATCATCGGGGTATTCATCGCGACGATCCTCCTCAATCAGCGCCGGTTCATCGGCGTGCAGAAGGAAAAGCTTGCCGAGAGCAAGAAGCTGGAAGACGCGCTGCGTCTCATCCCGCAGAAGATGGTGGAGGCCCAGGAAGAGGAGCGCAAGAGGGTCTCCAAGGAGCTGCACGATGGCATCAATCAGATGCTCGCTGCGACCAAATATAGGATCCATGCCCTTCGGTCGCTGACACCGCCGGACGCCCAGGGGATCGGCCGGTCCGCGGACGCGATCTCCGCCGACCTGGACAAGACGATCGACGAGGTAAAGCGGATCTCCCACGCGTTGCACCCCAAGGTCCTCGATGACCTCGGTTTTCTCTCGGCCGTGAGGAACCTCCTGGAAGAATGCCGGCTGCGGAGCGGGCTCCGGATCGAGGAGAACTTCGATGACCTGCCTGCACATCTGCCGCATGACATCGAGCTCGGCGTCTTCCGCATCATACAGGAGTCGCTTCACAACATCGAGAAGCATGCGGCCGCCCGTTCCGTGAGCGTCGAGGTGCGCCGCATCGCTTCTTCCCTGTGCCTCTCGATCAAGGATGACGGCGCCGGCTTCGACCCCGCGGACGCAGACCGGAGCGGCAATCGCAGATCGGGACTGGGACTCACCACGATGCGGGAGCGCGCGATCCTCATGTCCGCGGTCCTTGAAATTCAATCCGTCCCCGGGAAGGGTACGACGATCACACTCACGATACCCTCCAAATCCGAGTAGATTCGGCAGGGCGAACCCCCCCTTCACATTTGCGAACCCCTCTTTACGTACTTGAGCGTATTGACTCTGCGCGCAGGCATTTGTAGTATTATATACGGCAGGGGGCTGCCGGATCTGTCCCGCGTGTCTGAGCGAATGTTTCCCTCACTTTCAACCTAGGAGCATGTCATGCCGTTCAAAGGAACAGAAGGCAAGAAGATCTCGATAGGGAAGGCTCGCACGATGATCGGCGGGCATCGAAAGAAAAAGGCGGTGCGCGCTTCTGCCGGATCACCCGGCACGCACGGCGGATTCTACGGAAAGCAGACGGTGCTGAAGATCCTCAGCCAGCGGAACTGTGCCGGATTGCGGTATTTCCATGCGGTCAACGCAAAGAAGCAGCCCACGATCGTCCTGGTGGGAGAAGATCGAAACGGATGTCTCCTCATGGGAATGTTGATCGAGGAGGGGCCGCTCTGTCCGCCGATCTGTGATAAATCATTGGAGCTGGGGCTGTAGCCGACCCGATCCGGGCGGCATGGAAACACAAGTGGTGAGGCGAAGCAACAGGCGGAGGGGAAGTGGTCAACACTTTCCCTCCGCTTTGTATTATATCTCAGTTCTGCGTTTGGTCCCCATCTGGTGCTATTTGACCGGATACACCCTCGTCGCCGGCAGGAATTGAAACATCGTATTGGCGCGTACGTTCCATTTAGTATGCTGCAACCGACGAAATACGCGCGTCTCTTGATCCTCTTCTTCCTCCTCGTCAGCAGCGCGCAGCCATCTCCCAATTTTCTCGCCTGCACGGTCTGGCGTTCCAACGCCGCGGCGCCCGAAGCACCGAAAGACCTCTGCTGCGCGGATGAGAAAAGTCCCGCTCCCCGGCACGAACCGTTTGTCGGGGCGTCGATGAACGCCCATAAAGAGCTTCCCTGCTGCGGCTCGGTCATTCCGAATACGTCGGTTTCTGAGCATCACCGGATCGTTGTTCGGGATCCCGTACAGTGTGTGACGGTCGTTCCCGAGATCCGCTTTCCGTTCCACCCGTCCCTCGCCGCTACGTGGAGAGAGGTTCCTCCTCCCACTGACGTGGGCAAGGAGATCCTCATCCTCAATCTGCGCATTTAGACCACACCCGTTCTTCTCTCACTCGGTAGTGTACGAACGGCAGTGCGGCCTCTCAGGTTTGTGGGTCGAACGAGGCCGCCCTCTTGCCGTCGCCAAAGATGGGATTCCCATGGGAATCCCATCCCAATCATCGTATTCACTTCCTACTGAAAGGAACGTTGTCATGAAGAACCTATCAATGATCCCTCTTTCCATGGTGCTCCTGTGCCCTCTCACCGGGGCGGCGCAGACGGGCACTCCGCACAAGCATTCCGCGGCCAAAGGGGCCACGGTGACGCCGGCGGCGCACAAGGAATCTCCCATCGCCTGCGATCTCTCGGCGCTGTCGCCGGGCGAGAGGAAACGACTGGGGGAACTCGGCCCGATCCTGCGCGAGCTCAAGACCGGTATGCGGGAGCTCAAGGACGGATACGAGTTCCAGTTCCCGCCGGACCCCACGACGTTCGAACTCGTCTCCGAGTGGGCGAATCAGGAGCGTCTCTGCTGCCCGTTCTTCGAGATCGGCATGCATCTCGGCAGAGACGGCGGTCCGCTCCTTGTACAGCTCACTGGCAGGGAAGGCACGAAGGAGTTCATCCGGGACGATTTTGCCAAATGGTTCAAGGACTGAACCCCCTGATGTGATCCCGCGGCACCGTACACGCGCAAAGCCCCGCTCAAAAGGCGGGGCGTCGTTTCTTTGGTGCAAATCGAAGCCGAGGTTCCTATGAACAGGGGCGGCGCAGTCCTCGGGGGGACGCTACTTCACGAACCGATATCCTTTCGTGTGGATCGTGAGGAGGTGCTTCGGTTTCGCCGGGTCGGGTTCGATCTTCTTCCGCAGGGAAAGGATGTAGTTGTCCACCGTCCTGGTCGTCGGAATGCTCTCGTACCCCCAGACGTTGTCGAGGAGCATGTCGCGGGTGATGACCTCCCCTTCTCTGAGGATCATGAACTTCAGGATCTCGAACTCCTTCACGGTCATCTCGATGGGACGGCGCTTCTTCGTCGCGAGCTGCTTCCGAAAATCAAGATAGACCTCCCCGAATGCGTACTCCTCGAGCTCTTTCGTGAGTTCCCCGTGTCTGCGCAAGAGCGCCTTGATCCGGGCGTGGAGTTCGCGGATGCTGA
>JANYJZ010000017.1 GCA_025358305.1 Ignavibacteriota bacterium | reverse complement strand
ACAGAAATCGGGGAATTCGATTGACTTTCAAAAAGAATTACGTTATATTTTCATTCCAGAGTTTTAGAAACTGACCTTTTTTCACTAATTTCTCGAATTAGGAGTTCCAAACCGCCCGTGAAGAAAAATCGTGGTAAGCTGATTTTTATCATCGCCTGCGTCCTCCTCTCGTTCTATTTCCTGTACCCGACCTACCAAGACTACAAGTTGACAAAGGATGGTCGCGGACTGACGGGCGATGATAGCCTGAAGTACTTCGAGACGCACGATAACGATATCCGTGACGCCCGCGCGAAACGCATCAAGCTCGGCCTCGATCTCCAGGGCGGCATGCGCGTCGTTCTTGAAGTGAACACGCTGAAGCTCCTTGAGGATCTCGCCAAGAACAAGGATGATGCGTTCAACGCCATCATTGCGGAGATCCGCGAGGCCGCCAAGACGTCCGACGTAGACATCATCGACATCTTCCAGCGGAAGTTCCAGGAGAAACAGGTGAGGATGAGCCGCTACTTCGGCAACATCCGCGACTCCGACGACGACATCATGAAGCGTCTGCGCGATGAATCGACGAACGCCGTCGACCGCGGCATGGAGATCGTTCGGAACCGCGTCGATCAGTACGGCGTGTCGGAACCCTCCATCCAGAAACAGGGCAGCCGCAGGATCATCGTCGAACTCCCCGGCGTGACCAAGGAGGCGGAGGTCCGCCAGCTGCTCCAGGGCACGGCCCTTCTCGAGTTCAAACTCCTGATCGATCCCGACATCGCCTTGAAGGTCTATGAGTCCGTCGACCGGACCCTTGCCGGGAAGCCGGTCAACGATTCCACTGCGACCGACAGTTCCAAGGCGATCGCCGACGCTGACACGTCCAAGACCGACACATCATCCATCCCGCTCCCCGAAGACCAACTCAAGGCGTCCGACAAGGAAAAGAAGGACCATCCGTTCTTCTTCCTCGCACGGCCCAACCAGCAGCAGGGCCAGGCATGGAACGGCGAACTGTTCAGCGCCGAGGGTGACCGCGGAAAAGTGATGCGCGTCCTCGAACAGCCAGAGATCAAGCAACTCCTCCCGCATGACATGAGCTTTGCGTGGTCGGCGAAGCCCGCCTTCATAGCCGAAGGCAAGAAGTATTTCGCGCTCTACGGCCTCAAGGCAAGAGCGGAGATCAACGGCGGGGTCGTCGTCAAGGCCCAGGCCACCATCGACCCGACGTACAACAAGGCCGTCGTGACGATGGAAATGAACAGCGACGGATCGCGCGAGTGGGCCCGCATCACCGGCGCGAACGTCAACAAGCGGATCGCGATCGTCATGGATAACGCAGTGTTCTCCGCCCCGGTCGTCCGGTCGAAGATCACGGGCGGACATTCCCAGATCGAGGGGATGGACAACGTGGAAGAGGCGAAGCTTCTTGAGATCGTCCTAAAGGCTGGCGCACTTCCCGCACCGGTCGACATCATCCAGCAGGCGACGGTCGGACCGTCGCTCGGCGAGGACTCCATCCAGCAGGGCATCTGGGCGACCGCCCTGGCCCTTGCGCTTACTGCCGTCTTCATGGTGGTCTACTACAGCACGGGCGGAATGATGGCGGACATCGCACTCATGCTCAACATCCTGTTCGTCATGGGCGTCTTAGCGGCGTTCCATGGAACGCTCACCCTTCCCGGCATCGCGGGGCTCATCCTAACGGTTGCCGTCGCGGTCGACGCCAACGTGCTCATCTACGAGCGCATCCGCGAGGAATCGGTGACAGGAAAGACGCTCTCCGCCGCGATCGACGCCGGCTACAGCAAGGCGTTCTCGGCGATCTTCGATTCCAACCTCACGGCGTTCATCACCGGCGTCATCCTCTTCCAGTTCGGAAGCGGGCCGGTGCAGGGCTTCGCGCTCACACTGATGATCGGCATCGTCGCCAGCGTGTTCAGCGCCGTCGTCGTCAGCCGCGCCATCATTGAGATCCTCATCGCGCGCGGCGTCCACGTCAAGTTCGATTAAGACCGTACCTTAACTCTTGGAGAATTGAATGCGATTTTTTAAGGCTACACATATAGATTTCATGGGAAAGCGGAAGATGTGGTACATGATCTCGGCTATCGTGATCATGGTGGGCTTTCTTTCCGTCGCGGTGAAGGGGCTCCATTTCGGGATCGACTTCCTCGGCGGCACGGAGCTCATCGTCGAGTTCTCCCAGCCGCCGGACATCAGCAAGATCCGCAGCGTCATGGATGATGCGGGCTTCCAGAAGGCGGAGATCAAAGGGTACGGTCTTCCCACCAGAGTCCTTGTGCGCACCGAGCAGCAAGGTGAAGGGACCTCAATCGGCGAGAAGATCCGGACCTCCTTCGAGAAGAGCTTTCCTGAACTCCACCCGAAGGTCCTCCAGGAGCAGAAGATCGGCCCCAAGGTCGGCAGTGAACTGCGCCGAAACGCCCTGTTCGCGGTCATCTTCTCCCTCATCGCCATGGGTGTCTACGTCGCCTTCCGGTTCGAGTTCATCTACGGCCTCGGCGCGGTGGTGGCGCTCTTTCACGACGTCGCAGTGGCCTTGGGATGCGTCTCGATCTTTGACGGCCTCACGCCGTACACGAACTTCGAGATCGATCAGAACATGATCGCGGCCTTTCTCACGATCGTCGGCCTTTCGATGAACGACACTGTCGTGATCTTCGACCGTATCCGGGAGAATAAGAAGGTCCACCGGTCGATCAGCCTGGTGGATCTCATCAACAAGAGCATCAATGAGGCCCTGGGCCGCACGATCATCACGTCCGGCACGATCTTCGTCATCACCCTCATCCTCTTCTTCTTCGGCGGTGAGGTGAACCGAGGCTTCGCGTTCGCCCTGACGATCGGCATCACGACCGGCACATATTCCTCGATCTACATCGCCAGCGCCATTGCTCTCGACTATACGAACCGCAAGCTCAAGTCGAAGGGCGCTACGGTCGCCATACAAAAGGCCTAGCTATGAAGCTCTCCACAAGTGATTCGGACGGCATCACCGTGGTCGCGCTCGAAGGCAGCGTCCTTGGAGGTCCTGACGCGACCGCGCTCAACGATCTTCTCCACAAGCTCGTGGAGAAAAAGAAGAAGAAGCTCGTCCTCGATCTCGCCGAGGTGCACACGATGAACAGTTCCGGGCTCACGATGCTCATCGGCGCACTGACGACCGTCAGGAATGCCGGCGGCCATCTTGCGATCGCGGCCGCCTCGAAGAAGATCGAGAGCCTCTTGGTCATCACGAAGCTTTCGACCGTCTTTACCCTGTTTCCTTCCGTGAAAAAGGCCGTCGCCAGCTTTCAAGAGTAACGTGCTATTTCCCATGCCTCACGACTCCGATGTGATCCTTCACTCCATCGGAGTTTTTGCTTTCTAAGGACCACCCATGCCAGTACAGATCATTGTCGGCGCCCAGTGGGGCGACGAGGGAAAAGGAAAGATCGTCGACCACTTGAGCGAACACGTCGACATCGTCGCCCGGTATCAGGGCGGCGCCAACGCCGGTCATACGGTCGTCATTGGCGACAAGGAATACGTCCTCCACCTCATCCCCTCCGGCATCTTCCACGAGAACGTCACCTGCGTCATCGGCAATGGTGTGGTCATCGACCCCATCGCGCTCCTCGACGAGATCCGCCAGCTCCGCGAGCTCAACATCGACATCACGGGCAGGCTCCTCATCAGCCACAACGCACACCTCATCATGCCGTACCACAAGTTCCTCGACTCTATCCGGGAACAGACGACGGAGAAGATCGGAACGACGGGCCGCGGCATCGGTCCGGCATACATCGACAAGTGCATGCGCGTCGGGATCCGGATCGTCGATCTCCTCAACAGGGATGTCTTCGCCGCAAAGCTCAAGCGGAACATCGAGGAGAAGAATCAGATCCTGAGCAAGATCTACGGCAAGACGGAGCTCGACGTCGACGCGATCGTGACGGAATACGAGGAGTTCGACAAGAAGATCGACGAGTACGTCACGGACAGTGCACTCTATCTCAACCGGGCCCTCCGAGACGGGAGACGCATCCTCGCCGAAGGCGCCCAGGGTGCCCTCCTCGACGTCGACCACGGGACCTATCCGTTCGTAACCTCCTCGAACCCGACGAGCGGCGGCGCCTGCACGGGACTCGGCATCCCCCCGACGGCCATCACCTCCGTCCTCGGCGTCGTGAAGGCCTACTCCACGCGCGTCGGGAACGGTCCGTTCCCGACCGAACTCGAGAACGAGACCGGGGCTCGGCTCCGGGAGACGGGCGGCGAGTACGGCGCAACAACCGGACGGCCGCGCCGTTGCGGATGGCTCGATGCGGTGAGCCTCCGGTATTCCGCGATGATCAACGGCATCCGTCAGATCGCCGTCACGAAGCTCGACGTCCTCGACGACTTCGACGAGGTCAAGGTCTGCATCGGATATCAGTACGGCGGCAAGCTCCTGAAGACGTTCCCGACCGACATCCCGTCGCTCAACGCGATCGTGCCCTTGTATGAAACGTTCGAAGGATGGAAAAGCCCCACGTCGGCGATTACGTCGTACCCCGCGCTCCCGCCGAACGCGCGCCGGTACATCGACGCGATGAATGCGCTCACGGGGACGGAGGTCCACATGATCTCAGTCGGCGCCCGTCGGGACCAGACGATCTTCGTACACTGACACGCATGGCGACCCCTCGATCGGCAAATATCAAGGCCGCCCTCGTTCTCGTGGCGGTGCTCATCGTCGTGGGGACGCTCTTCTATACCCAGCGCATCGTCAACGAACTCCTGGAGAAAGAGCGGCAGGGGGCGGCGCTCTACGCGAAGTCGCTCCAGTTCATCGCCAACCCTCCCAGCGAGCTCGGCGTCGATATGACGGACTACAGCTTCATCTTCGATGAGGTGATCCGGACGATCGACTTCCCCATGGTCCTCACGGACGCGCACCAGCAGCCCATCTTCCCGTACAAAACGAGCGCCCGCAACATTGAAATCGATTCGACGCTCTCGGAATCGGCGCAGGCGGCGCTCTTCCGCCGGGTCATCGCCGAACTGGATGCGCAGAACCCGCCGATCAAGATCTCGGTCCAGGACACGATCGTCCTCAGCTACGTCCATTACGGCGAATCCGCGTTCATCACGCGGCTTCGGTGGCTTCCGTACATCGAGTTCGCCGTCGCCGGCATGTTCATCCTCCTCGGGTATGTCGGGTTCAGCTACATCAAGCGGAGCGAGCAGAGCAGCATCTGGGTGGGGATGTCGAAGGAAACGGCGCACCAACTCGGCACGCCATTGTCGAGCCTCATGGGCTGGATCGAGATCATGAAGGGCTACGCGGAGGAGAACCCGAAGCAACTCGTCACCATCGCGGAGATGGAGAACGACATCAAGCGGCTCCAGATCGTCACGGAGAGATTTTCAAAGATCGGTTCGAAACCGAGTCTCCGGGAAGAGAACGTGTACGAGGTCATCGAGGGTGTCATCGTCTACTTCCAGCGGCGGCTCCCGGCGAGGACGCCGGACCGGAAGAACATCACCATCAGCATCGACGCCGATACCCGGCCCGTGGCGATGATCAATCGGGACCTCTTCAGCTGGGTGATCGAGAACCTCATCAAGAACGCCGTCGATGCGATGGAGGACGGCAACGGGACTATCACGTTCACCTTCGAGGAAAAAGGTGATGCCCTCTTCATCGATGTGAAGGATACGGGCAAGGGCATCGACGTGAAGGCGAAGCAGGATATCTTTCGGCCCGGGTACAGCACGAAGCAGCGCGGCTGGGGCCTCGGCCTGAGCCTCTCCCGCAGGATCATCGAAACGTATCACAAAGGGAAGATCTTCGTCAAGGAAAGCCGCATCGGAAAAGGCACGACGTTCCGCATCAGACTGGTGAAGTAGACCCTCCTTCTCTTTGCACACGTGTTGTTCTCCCCTCCCCCACGCTTGGGCGCCGCGGAAACCGGTCGGACTACCTCTTCGGACTTCCGCTCAGATCGACCACGATATCCTCATCCGTCGTTTCCCACGAACCGTGCGCCACAAGATCGGTCCCCCGCGCAAGCACCCATGAAAAGTCGTACGGCAGGAGTTCCGGCCGCGCCGCGGCGCTCAACGGCGCGATCCAGCAGAGCATGCCGGAGGAGCGGTATGGATTCTCAACCGCCTGAAGGAGCGCGAGCGTGCTGTCGCGGACCGTCTCCCCTTCCACGACCGCCGAATCCCCGTCGCATTTCATCGGGAACTTCGCAGCGAGTCCCGCCGCAACGCTGTTCTCCGCTGACGTGCCGTAGAGGAACACCCGCTCACGCTGCAAATCGGCGAGCGTGACGGCGGAGTCCGTCTTCACCGAGATGGACCAGCCGCTTTCCTCCATCGCCGCGGAATCGTGGCGCGCCAGCGCCAGGAGATGACCCCTGTTTTGCACCGTCCCGACGATCATCACGCCGTCGGCCGGGTCTCGGAGCTCGCCGAACTTCACCGCGATCTTCTGGACCTTGAGAAGGTCCCCCCCGGGATCGAGGAGAGCGCGAAGCGGCTTCTCCGCCGAACGGATTTCGAACGGCACATCGTTGCGGTACGTTCCGGCCGAATCGGTCCCGATCCAGAGCGCCGTCCCGGCGCTTGCTCCGGCCGTCTCCACGCCGACCCTGAGGTAAACCGTGTACTTCTCGTATCCGACCATCCGGACCCTCCCGCGCGTGATCCATCCTGTGCCGGACGGTTCGGCCGCGACGCGATAGATCTTCAGCCGCGGTATCCCGCTCCGCTCTACCCACTGCCGGAAGAACCATCCAAGCGGTCTTCCGTAAAGCGCTTCCGCGGTCGATTGAAAGTTTGCGAGGGTTGCCTTGCCGAGCGCGTACCGGCGTGCGTACTCGGGATACAGCCGGCGGAAGAGTGAGTCGCCCATGATGCTGCGAAGCATGTTGTGCACATAGGAGGCCTTGAGGTACTGCGTCGGGATCGCGCGAAGGTCGGCCTTCTGCTGGAGCGGCTGGTCCTCCCCCCGGGCGACCCGCGCAAGCAGCGATCGAAGAAGCGGGTGATGCCCGAGGGAATCGCGCGATGTGCGCGTCCCCGACGCCTCCGCGTAGAGGAGTGCGGAGTATTCGCAGAGGCCCTCGGAGAGAAACGCCGCATCGGCGTCGTCGATGAAGACCGTTGCGGGCCACCACTGGTGCGCGATCTCATGCGGAAGGATGGCCTCTGCCCGGTTGAAGGCGTCCTTCGTCTCGAACGCGATCTTCTTCACCAGGATGAAGGACGGCGCGGCCACGGCGAGGACATTGCGGCCCGCAACCGCGTTGTCCACTTCGACGAGGGCGAGCTTCGGGAATCGGTATGGGGTGAACCAGCCGTTGTATTGCGTGAGGACGTCCTTCATTTTTTCGAGGAGCGGGCCGGATGATGCGGAGTCCTCCGGGAGAAGATACGTGCTGAGGGCCGTGCTTCCGAAGGCGAGGTCGCGTCGGTCGAAGGCGCCCGCACAGATCCAGCCGAGGCTGGGAACGGGCTGATCGAACTCCCAAACGTAGGTCGTGGAGTCCTTTGACTCCTGCTTTTCGATGAGCGCGCCGACTGCGATCGCCTCCCAGGGGCGCGGCACCGTGATGGCTCCCCGGACGAAGCGGACCGCGGACAAGCCGTGCGGCAGGACGCCGTCCTCATGAAAGACCGCCCGGTCCGCTGAGATCTGCGTGAACTCGGTGGCGACCGGAAGCCGGCCCGCATACTCGACGGCAACGTCCACGACGGAGTCCCGGGGGAGCCCGGACAGGAGAAGGCGATCGTCCGAGACGGTGAATTCCACCTTTCGGCCTCCTGCACGGACGTCGGATACGCGGTAGACCGGAAAGAGCCGCAGCGCGAACCGGCCGCCGCCGGTGCGCGCCCGGAGTCCGAGCGTATCGGTACACCGTAGCGCCTGCTCCGTGGGAAAGAGATCGAGATGATACCGGTGGGAGATTATCTCGTACGTGGAGTCGTCCTGGGCCCGGAGGAGACTCGGCGCGAGCGCCAACACGAAGACACAGAGGCGCAGGAGCGCCTCCCTGCGCCGTGGCACGATAGTCATCAGAAGGGCTTCGGCATCGGCGGCATTGCGTCAACTTTTGGCTTAAAGATCCCGTATCCGATGAGCCCACCGATAAGGCCGAAGATCATGTCGATGATGAGCGCGAAGACGTAGGTCACGATGATCATCGCGCCCGGCTTGCTCTTCTCCTGGAACGCCTCCTCGAGCTTCGCCCGGATGTCGTCCGGGAGCGGCAGATTGGAATGAAGGAGGACGTTCTGCGCGAACTCGCGCATGAGATCTCCGAGGATCGCACTCACCAGGAGCGACAACGCCGTTCCGACGAACGCCCCGATGAATCCCGCGAGCAATCCGACGAGGAGGCAGTCCCCGGAGGTGAAGGGCGGCATGTCGGGCGTGAAGCTGCTCCTGTAGAAGTAGACCGCCGCGACGCCGCCGAGGATGACCCCGGCGCAGCAGAAACAGTTGATGAGATTGACGAACGGGATGGCACTGAGGAGCCCCATGATGATCCCGCCGTACAGCGCAGGAATGAACTTATCGGGTTGCTGATTCATACGTTCACGATTGTAATGGGTCGTGGAGGTGGAGGAGCGATGCGCATGCGTTCAAAAATGTCGGTGCGATGAGAAGGCCCGCGACGACGCCGAAGAACCCGCCGGTCGCCACGCGGCTTGCGAGCGACGTGGCGTACCAGGGAGTCGCGTTCAGGAGGACGTCGGCCGCCATCGGCGCCACCGCGAGAAGCCAGAGCCAGCGCTCCTTCATCGGGCGGGACGCGCGGACGACAGGGACGAGGAGTATCCCGGCGAGCGTGCCGGCATAGATGGCAGAGCAGCGTTCGCAGACGGCGAACTTGACGCCGAAGAGGTGCAGCGAGTGGGAATCCCACTGATGGCAGATGCGCGAGAAGAACGCATAGACGATATCCGGGAATGCGGCGCCGGGGGCGAGTGCGCGTACGACACAGGGCGACACGACGAGCGCACACCACAGCGTCGCTGCGGTAAGGAGGATCTGGTATGCGCGTCTGGTCTCGTTCATGCGGGGTTGAAAAAAGGTAGGTGAAAAAACCGTGAGAAGCAACCAGTGTGGAACGCGCGACCGTTGTATTTCAGCGGGGAATCTGCTATATTCGACTCAGAATTCTGAACGATCACCATCTCACTGCGGCCTCTCCATGAAGACGCTCGGCATCCGGTCCAATTTTCTCGCGACGGAATCACGGTTCTCCCGCTTCGATTCCTCGCGTGTCGTGATCCTGCCTGTCCCCTACGAACGGACCGTAAGCTACGGCGGGGGCACCAAGAAGGGTCCCGGTGCGATCCTGAAGGCGTCGCATTACGTCGAATTCTACGACGAAGAGACCCGGCGCGAGGTCTTCCGCGAGGTGGGAATCGCCACGCTTCCCCCCTTCAGCGCCGGCGCGAAGAAGGACCGGGCGTACCTCGAGGCGCTACGCCGGACGACCGCCGCTCTCCTTCGCAAGAAGAAGTTCGTTCTCACACTCGGCGGGGAGCATACGATCTCTCAGGCCCCGATCGGGGCGTACGCCGCGGTCTATAAGAACCTTTCCGTGCTTCAGATCGACGCCCATTCCGACCTGAGGGCCGAGTATCAGGGCTCGCCGTACAGCCACGCCTCGATCATGGCGCGCGTCTGCGAGATCATCGACCCTCGGAGGCTCGTCCAGGTCGGGATCCGCGCGCAGTGCATCGAGGAAGCCGCGTTCATCCGCAAGCACGGCGTCCATACGCATTACGCTCATGAACTCCGGAACGGCACATACACTCGGGGATCAAAGGGGTGGGACGACCATGCGATCGATCAGCTGACGGAACACGTCTACGTGAGTTTCGACGTCGACGGCCTCGATCCGTCGGTCATGCCCGCGACCGGGACGCCGGAGCCCGGCGGCCTCTATTGGGATGAGACGATGAGACTTCTCCAGAAGCTCGGAAAGCGCAAGACCGTCGTCGGTTGCGACATCGTCGAATTCGCGCCGATACAGGGACTCCACCATCCGGACCTCACAGCCGCGAAACTCGCTTCCAAGATGATCAACTACTTCGTCCGCTGATCCGCGCCTCCGGGCCCGGCGCTCCCCTGGAGGTACATCTCTCCCGGCGCCTCAGCCCCAGCGTCCTTCCTCACGCGTACGACCGCGACAACATCGACATGGTCCTGGAATTCCGCCGGCAGCCGGACCGCCGTGAGATACATCTTCGCCGAATCGGGACCCGCAACGGCCGCCAAAGTTGACCGCAGTATCGATTTGTCCTTCAGGATGATCCAGAGCTGGTACTCGGTCCCGTCTGACGCATACGGCAGCTCTGTCACCTCGAGGACCGCCATCTTGCTCTCCGCATCCCAGAAGAGATTGCCGTGGCTTTCCGGACTGGGGGACAACCCGCTCAGCCGGACGATCTCGAGCATGGGCGAATCCAATACCGAGAGGATCTCTCTCGTTCCGCTCAGTTCGGTCTTTAGTGCAGAGAGCTCGTGCGCCTGACCCTGGATGAACTCGTACTGGCCGCCGACCTTGTCGATGAGCGTGTCGACGTACGCAGCCAGACCGACGAGTATGAACAGGACGAGAAACATGCCGCCTATCATCAGCCAAGGGATGCGCTTGCCTTTGGAGGGCGACTCCGGGAGATCGGGGGGGGCCGCCGACGGAAGCGGATCGGGCCTCATGTCGCGGATACCGAGATCGGCCTCCGCGACGCGGGAGAGCCGTATCGAGAACAGGATCCGCTCTTTGATGTCGGGCGAGGGGGGGACCGGGGCAAGGACGATCGGGAGGAGTGCGACGGTCTGCTTCACTCCGCGCAGATAGGAGAGGCAGGCTTCGCACGGCAAGGCGAGATGTGCATCGAACCGCCTGGCATCGTCCCCGTCAAGCACCATGAGCGCGCGGCTCGCATAACTCTCCGGAGTGAATCCCTCGTGGGACGGCGCGGTGGTACCATGCCACGGCGTCGCGTGGTGCAAGGCCATGATCGACGTGTTCAGCTGGGTCCGGACCGTGGCCACGGGACGGCTGAGGACGTCGGCGATCTCGGTCTCGGTGAATCCTTCATAGTAGGCGAGGGCGAGCACTTGTTGCTCCTCACGGCTGGTCGTTTTCAGGGCGGCGACGATCTCCTCGCGGGCCATTCCATCGGCGGAGGCTGGGATGAGTCCCGGAATGACCCAAGCGCTTTGCGGATCGAACGCCTGAGGCTGCCTCCGCTGGCCGCGAGCCCGGAGCCGCGAGAGCGCCCGGTCGCGCGTGCTCGTCACCATCCAGGTATGCACCGTCCCTTCCATCGCGGAAAAGACGTTCCTCCATATGTCCTGAAAGAGCTCCTGGACGATCTCTTCCGCGTCGGAGACGGAGCGCAGCATTTTCAAGGCGAGGGCGAGGAGCATGGGAGCGTACGCGTCGTAGAGCTCCGTAAGCGCCTCCTCCTGGCCGGCGGAGACGCCGAGAAGAAATGTGCAATCCTCCTCTGCCTGACGCGGGTGGTCTGCGAGCCGTGATGCTTTATGCGGGTTTGTCGCCATGGATCCGTAACGCGTGCTATGAACGAAAGATGGACCAGTGAACCCGCAAAAATAGGCAGACTTTCGCCCAAATGCAATCTTGGCGTCTCTTCGCAAACCGTCCCCGAAATTGATTCATGATGCTTTTTTGCGTATTTTGTGCTCGTACGACGTCTGAAACCAACTTCTGAGAGAGAAAGTACCAATGAAAATAGGAATACTCACCGGCGGCGGCGACGTCCCCGGACTCAATCCCTGCATCAAAGCGGCCGTCTATCGCGCAAGCGAGGAGGGCCATGAGGTGATCGGCTTCCGCCGCGGATGGGGCGGGCTCCTGAACTTCAACCCGGAGGACCCCTCCTCCCAGGCGGATCATGTCGTGCCCCTGACGAGAGTGAACACCCGCACGATCGACCGCACCGGCGGCACATACCTCCATACCTCGCGGACGAACCCAGGCCGCGTCAAACAGAAAGAGATCCCGGGGTTCCTCCAGGCCGAGTTCGAGACCTCGGATAAGGAGAAGCCGGTCGACTGCACAAAGCATGTCTTGCGCGTCCTCGAGCATCTCAAGGTCAACGCCCTCATCGCCATCGGCGGCGATGACACGCTGAGTTATGCCGTCCGGCTCCACAAAGAGAACTTTCCCATGGTCTGCATACCGAAGACGATGGACAATGACGTCTACGGGACCGATTACTGCATCGGGTTCTCCACGGCCGTCACGCGGAGCGTCGAATTCATCCACGCGCTGCGCACGCCCACCGGGTCCCACGAGCGCATCGCTGTCGTGGAGCTCTTCGGGCGCTATTCCGGCGAGACGTCACTCATCTCGGCGTACCTCGCAGGCGTCGACCGGGCGGTCATCTCCGAGGTGGACTTCGACACGGAGAAGCTCGTCTCGTTCCTCGTCGAGGACCGTGCGTCCAACCCGAGCGGGTACGCCATCATGACGATCTCCGAAGGCGCCAAGCCGATCGGCGGCGACATGCACCTGAGCGGCGAAGAGGATGCGTACGGCCACAAGAAGCTCGGAGGAGTCGGCGATTTCGTCGCCCGCGAGATCGAACGACGCTCCGGCATCCGCACCGTCTACCAGCAGCTCGCGTATCTCATGCGGAGCGGTGCGCCGGACGCGCTCGACCTCATGGTCTCGACGAGCTACGGCTATCTGGCGACCGACCTGCTCCTGAAGAAGCAGAGCGGAAGGATGGTGGCGCTCCGGGACGGCAAGTATACGACGGTCTCCGCGAGCAGTATCACCGAAGGCAAGAAACGGGTCGACGTGAACGAGCTCTACGACATCGAGAAGTACCGCCCGAAGATCACGCACCTCCTGGGCAAACCGATGTTCTTATACTAGGGGGTCTCTCCCCCCATGTTTCCGCAGGCCGGCCGCTCACGCGACCGGCCTGTGTCGCTTCTCGGACTGTTGCATTTCAGCCGTTTTTTCCCCACATTTATTCGGTTTTTGCTCGTCCATCGTCCGTAACCCGACACCGTTCACTCAAGAATATTCCACACGCCGATAGGGTCATGTCCACCCCGCTCATGAGGCAATATTCCTCCATGAAGGCGAAGTACCCCGACACCGTACTTCTCTTCCGTCTCGGAGATTTCTATGAAACGTTCGAGGACGACGCGCGGATTGCCTCGAAGGTCCTCGGGATCACGCTGACGAAGCGGGGGAACGGCTCCGCCAACGAGACGCCGCTCGCCGGTTTCCCGTACCACGCGCTCGACGCCTACATGCCGAAGCTCCTCAAGGCGGGATACCGCGTCGCGATCTGTGAGCAGATGGAGGACCCGAAGCTCGCCAAGGGCATCGTCAGGAGGGATGTCATAGAGGTGGTCACTCCCGGCGTGGCGTTCTCCGACAAGCTCCTCGACCAAAAGCAGAACAACTATCTCTGCGCCGTCGTGCTCCCCCACTCTCTCGCTACGGGGGACGATACGGCTGGTCTCGCGTTCATCGACGTCACCACGGCCGAGTTCCGGGCGGCAGAGCTCCCCCTCAGGCAGCTCATCGAGCAGATCGGCTCGCTCTCTCCTGCGGAGATCCTCGTGCAGAAGCGGGACAAGGAGACCGTTCAGCGGCTCCTCGACCGGGCCTACAGCGGCCCCTTCACGGCGCTCGACGACTGGATCTTCCACCGCGAGTACGCCTACGAACTCCTCACCGGCCACTTCAAGACGCAGTCCCTCAAGGGATTCGGCATCGAGGAGCTCTCGGTCGGCGTTGTCGCCGCAGGCGCGGTCCTCAACTACCTTCAGGAAACGCAAAAGGCGAACCTCCTCCATCTCAACAAGATTGTCCCGTACGCCGTCAGCGAATACATCCATCTCGATGATTCGACGAAGCGCAACCTGGAGATCACCCGCTCGATCAATGACACTTCCGATGGGACGCTCTTTTGGGTCCTCGACAAGACCAAGACGCCGATGGGCGGGCGCCTTTTGAAGCGTTGGATCCATCTTCCTTTGCGCTCCGCGGCCCCGATCGACGCGCGGCTCGATGCCGTCGCCGAACTCCACGGAGAGCGAGACCTGCGCGGCGCCGTCGCCGGCATTCTCTCCGGCATCGGCGATATGGAACGGCTCATCGCGAAGATCTGCACGAACCGGGCGAATCCCCGCGAACTCGCTGCACTCGGGTCGATGCTTGTCGGATCGGGCCGTCTCCGTTCAGCGCTCGCGACCGTGCGATCGAGTGCGCTCGGGGTGCTCCGGGACCGGATCGCGCCGCTCGAAGATCTTGTCGCGGCGATCTCAGCCGCGATCGCCGACGCGCCACCGCTCGCTCTTGCCGACGGCGGGGTCATCCGCCGCGGGTACAATGCCGATCTCGACGATCTCCGCGCCGTCACCGTGAACGGCAAAGGCTGGATCGCAGAGCTTCAGAGGACCGAGCGCGAACGGACGGGGATCTCCTCCCTGAAGGTCGGCTTCAACAACGTCTTCGGGTACTACCTCGAGATAACGCACACGCACAAGGACAAGGTGCCGGATCGCTATATCCGCAAGCAGACCCTCGCCAACGCCGAGCGGTTCGTGACGCCGGAACTGAAGGACTACGAGGAAAAGATCCTTCACGCACAGGAGAAGATCCTCGCCCTCGAGACTGCGCTCTTCACGGAGCTTCGGATGCGGATCGCGGAGCATGCCGCCATGATCCAGGACAACGCACAATCGGCGGCGGAACTCGACTGCCTCGCGTCGCTGGCCGAGGCCGCCGTCGAGAACCGCTACGTCCGACCCGAGATCAACGAGGGCGATGCGATCGAGATCCAGGACGGACGCCACCCGGTGATCGAGCAGCTTCTGCTCCCGGGCGAGGGATATACGGCAAACCACACCCAGCTCGATACGCGCTCAAACCAGATCATCATCATCACCGGGCCGAACATGAGCGGCAAGTCGAGCTATCTCCGCCAGGTCGGCCTTATCACGCTTCTCGCCCAGATCGGCAGCTTCGTGCCGGCCTCTCGGGCCACGATCGGGATCGTCGACAGGATCTACACGAGGGTCGGCGCGAGCGACAACATTGCCTCCGGGGAAAGCACGTTCCTCGTCGAGATGCACGAGGCGGCGAACATCGTCAATACCGCGACGTCCCGGAGCCTCATCCTCCTCGACGAGATCGGCCGCGGGACGAGCACGTTCGACGGCATCAGCATCGCCTGGGCTCTCACGGAATACATCCACAACCGCATCGGCGCGAAGACGCTCTTCGCGACGCACTACCATGAGCTCAACGAGCTCGCGGATCTCCTCCCCCGGATCGTCAACTACAAAGTGGACGTCCGGGAGTACGGCGACAAGGTGATCTTCCTGCACAAGGTGACCCCGGGCTCGGCGGACCATTCGTACGGCATACAGGTCGCGCAGATGGCGGGCCTCCCCGACGAGCTCACGTCCCGGGCGAAGGGCATTCTCAAGAATCTCGAGGGATCCGACCTCAGCGTCCATGGGGAGCCCGCGTCCGGGACCTCCAGTCGGAGGATCGGCCCCCCCGACCCCCAGATGACTCTCTTCGAGATGCGCGACGACGCACTCCGGGAGACGCTGCGCGCGATGGACATCGAACACATGACGCCCCTCGAAGCGCTCCAGAAACTTTCAGAACTCAAGAAGCAGGTCTAGCTTTCTCACCTCGGAAAGGATCATATGCAGCGAAGACAATTTCTGAAGACCGCAGCGGCCGGCGCCGCAGCCCCCATCGTTCTCTCCTCCTCCTTCGCCCAGCAGGATCACGCGCCGAACCCCCGCATCAAGGAGCTCACGGGGCGGATCCGCCCCGTGACGGCCGAACATCGCCGCGCGCGCATCGAGAAAGCACAGCGGCTCATGAGCGAGGCGGGGATGGACGCCCTATTGTGCGAAGGGGGCGTGACGCTCGGATACTATACGGGCGCATCCTGGGGCCGGAGCGAGCGGCTCTTCGCGATGCTCCTCCCCCGCGTCGGAGAACCTGCGTACATCGCCCCGAAGTTCGAGGAAGCCCGCGCGCGCGAGCAAGTCGGCACCGCACGGCTCCTCACCTGGGAGGAGGACCAGAGCCCGTACGACCGCATCCGGACGCTTCTCCAGGACACCGGCGCAGCCTCCGGGACGCTTGGCATCGAAGAGTCGACGCGGAGCTTCGTGACGGAACGCTTGCGCAAGGAGATCCCGGGAGTCACGCTGACCAGCGGCACCCCTGTCACGGCCGGCTGCCGCGCCGTGAAGACGGCCGAAGAGATTGAGCTCATGCAGATCGCCGATGATATCACCGCCGAGGTATTCAAGAGTTCGCTCTCGAGCCTACATGAGGGGCTGACGGAAAAGGAATTCGGCGCCACCATTACGAAACTCTTCGCGGAGTTCGGGGTCTCCGGCGGGGCGCTCGTCCTCTTCGGGGAAGCCTCAGCCTACCCGCACGGTTCCGAGAAGGTGCACACACTGAAGGAAGGGGACATCGTCCTCATCGACGGAGGGTGTTCCGTGGGCGGGTATTCGTCGGACATCACCAGAACGACCGTCTTCGGAACACCGACCGACAAGATGAAGGAGGTCTGGCGCATCGTCCGGAATGCCCAGAGTGCGGGCCTCGCGGCCGCGAAGCCGGGCGTCCCGGCCGAACAGATCGATGCCGCTGCCCGGAAGGTCATCGTCGACGCGGGCTACGGCCCCGACTACAAGTACTTCACGCACCGGCTCGGCCACGGCATCGGCCTGGAAGGCCACGAGTGGTACTATCTCGTTCGGGGTAATACGCGTCCCGAGCTCGCCGGGGAGACCCACAGCAACGAACCGGGCATCTACATCCCGGGCGAATTCGGGATCAGGCTCGAAGACGAGATGCTCATCACGCCGGACGGCGCGAAGCTCCTCCTCCCGCAGGCACCGAGCCTGGAACAGATCTTCTAACTTCGAACAGGCGCGAATCCAATGCAGACAAGTGACATCCATTCATTCTACGAGTTCAACTCGTGGGCTAACGCGCGCATCCTTGAAGCAGTCCGCGCGCTGACCCCAGAGCAATATACAAACGACCTCCATTCGAGCCACGGGGGCGTCCACGGAACGCTCGTCCACACCATGGGTGCGGACGAGATCTGGTTGAAGCGCTGGAACGGGGAGAGCCCTTCGCGCTTCTACGCTCCGGAGGACTTTCCGACGTTCGCGGCCGTATCGGAGCGCTTGTCGGAGATCGACCGTTCGCTTGTGGCGTTCTCCCGCTCCCTGACCACGGACGAAGCGCTCCACGCCGTTATCGCGTACAAGGACCTCAAGGGAAATCCGTATTCTCAGGCCCTCTGGCAGCTGATGCAGCACCTCGTCAACCACTCGACGTACCACCGGGGGCAGATCGTGACGATGCTGCGGCAGCATGGCGCGAAGGCGGTTGCAACGGACCTTGTAGCGTACTACCGGCTGCAACCGCTTCCCCCCTCCTCCTGACGATCTACGGGTCAATGAGGCCTTGCGCTGTACTCCGGCAATGGAAGCGGGCCTGACGACACACATTTGGAGGCAGAAGGATCTGCTGAACTATGATCGGGGGAGCAAAGGCGGGATACGTTAGTCCAAATCCAACACACACAAACGGAGGAAGCATGAAAAAACACATTCACTTTGCACTCTTGGTCTTGGCGACGATTGCTTTCTTATGGACGATGCGCATGTATACGTCTCCTCTCCAGAGGCCGGACCACACCATTACTCGGGACACGGATATCGCCACACTTTCTTACTATCAGATCAACGACATCAATATCTATAACCTGCACACGTTAGATGTTATGAAGTGGTCGTTCAAAGCCTTCGCGATCTATCTGGCGTTCGTGGTGATCGTGTTCTCCCACCGATCATTTTATATATCATCCCGCACTGCCGGCGGCGGAAGTTCTCCTTCATAACCTCCAAAGGAGGTCAAAGCCCATCGAATGAGGACAGCCTAACCGATGGTGTGATTTGATTTCAAGTTCGGTATTGAGTAGTTTGTTAGAATCGAAGGATCGCCTTCACCCTCAAAAGGACATCGTATGAAGAGATACTACCGTTTCCTTCTTGTCCCTCTTGTCTTCTGCGCGACGATGGCGGCCGTCTACTCCGCCAAGACACCCCGGCACAGCGAAGATTCCCGAGAAGCACGCTCCGGTGCGATGGCCGCGCTCGAATTCTGGTCTGATTCCCGAGCATATCCCTTCAAGGACATCCCTCCCGACAAGTACAACGCAGCGTTTCAACTCAGTAAGCGCCGGTTCAAATCCGAGCCGAGGACACTTTCCGGCGGAGGCCCCGGGTGGCGCTACATCGGCCCCGACAACCTTGCGGGCCGGACGATCAGCGTCGCCCTCAATCCGCTCAATCCGTCCACGATCTACGCAGGTTCGGCGAGCGGCGGGCTCTGGCGCTCGTATACCGGCGGCGTCGCCGGCGACTGGAAGCGCGTCGCGACGGGGTACCCTGTCCTTGGGGTTGGCGCGATCGCGATCTCACCCGCGGACTCGAACGTCATGTACATCGGGACGGGCGAGGTCTACCGCTATCAGGGTGCCGCGGGCGGCCTCGCCGTCCGGACGACGAGGGGAAGCTATGGCATGGGGATCCTCAAGACCACCGACGGCGGAACCTCCTGGACGAAGAGCCTCGACTGGAGCTACAATGAAGAGCGCGGGGTTCAGTCCGTTAAGATCAATCCGCTCAACCCGAACACGGTCTGGGCCGCCACGACCGAAGGCGTGTACAAGTCGACGGATGCCGGAGGAAGCTGGACGCAGTTGCTCATTCTCTTTATGTGCGAGGATATCGTCATCCATGCCACGGACACGAACCGCGTCATGATCACCTCGGGAAACCTCCATCTCACGCCGAGCATCTTTCGGACGACCGACGGCGGCACGACCTGGGACCAAGTGTCGCCGATTGACTTCACGGGGAAGGCGCTTCTCGATTCCCCTCCGTCCTTTCCGGACATCGTGTTTGCGAGCATCGCTGACGACACGACGGGCATCGGTGGGCTTTGGAAGTCAACCAACTTCGGAAGTTCGTGGATTCAGGTGAGCAACAGCAACACGAACGGCATCTTCGGCGTCCAAGGATGGTACTCGCACTACGTCGCCGTCTACCCGACGAATCCGAGCATCGTTTTCCATGCCTCTGTGAATGCGGACCGCTCGACGAACGGGGGTGTCACCTTCTCCCAGACGAACGGCCTCTACTCCGACAACCACGACTTCGCGTACGATCCGACAAACCCCAACATCCTCTATTCGGCGAACGACGACGGCATCTATCGATCCACGGATTTCGGCTCGAACTTCACGCACGTCAGCGTCGGCCTCGGCACGGGTCAGCTCTACAACGGATTCGCCAATTCTTCCACCGATTCGCTTCTCGCCATCACACAGTCCCAGGACCACATCCCCGGGTACCGCTTCGACGGTTCGTCGACGTGGGCATTCAGCGTCGTCGACGAGTCCGGCTGGACCGCGATCGACCCCGTGAATGATTCGCTCATGTACGCCGTCGACCGGTACGGTGGGAACTTCTATCGATCGACGGATCGGGGCGTGACGTTCAATTTCAGCGTAGGGCTGGGCTCGACGGGCGCCTGGAACTCCCCCATCATCGTCTCGCCGTCGAACCGCTCGACGATCTACGCCGGTCAAACTCGGATCTATAAATCGGTCAACTCCGGCGCAAACTTTTCCGCGACGAACGGCAACCTCGAACTCGACGGCAATCCTGCGATCTCCATCGCCATTTCCGCCACGAGCCCCGACACGCTCTACGTCGGGACCGCGCCCATCGCAACGTCGCCGCATGTCTTCCGCACGACGAACGGCGGCTCGGCCTGGACGAACGTCACGGGATCTCTCCCCGACCGGTATCCCCTCGATCTCGCCGTCGATCCAAGCAATTCCCGGAATGTCTATGCCGCCTACGGAGGCTACGGCACCGGGCACGTCTTCCGATCATCGAATGCGGGGGTCTCATGGACCGACGTCAGCGGCTCGCTTCCCGACATCCCCGCGACGGCGCTTCTCGTCGACCCCCGGAATCCGGGCAATGTGTATGTCGGGACGGACCTCGGGGTCTACGTCTCGACGAACAGCGGGACTTCCTGGAACGTCTTCAACGACGGCTTGCCGGAAGCGGTGCTCGTCTCCGACCTCACGATGACGCCGTCCAACAGGACGCTTCGGATCGCCACGCACGGCAACGGCGCGTTCGAGAGACGGATGCCGGGGAACTTCCCCTGGATCTCTGTCGTAGCGCCCGCGGGCGGCGAGCACTGGAAGGCGGGGACCATCGAGACCATCAGCTGGGAACATGCCCTCCTGTCAACGGTACGGCTTCAATACTCGACGAACAACGGAACGACCTGGAACCTCATCGCCGACAATGTGCCGAACACCGTTTCGCAGTACGTCTGGACCATCCCGACATCGCTAACCCTTAGTGCGCGCGTGCGTGTGGTCTCCACCACGGACACGACGATCGCGGCGCAAAGCGTGCATCCGTTCGTCATCTACCTCGACGGCAACATCGTGGAGTATCATACGTTGTGGAATTTGCTCTCGCTCCCGGTCGCGGTTTCCGACCACGGTCTTGCGGCAAATTTCCCGGGCGCCACCTCGAAGGCGTTCACCTTCGGGACGACGTATACATCCGTCGATTCGCTCAAAGAAGGCTCCGGGTACTGGATCAAGTTCGGCGCGGACGGGCTCGTTGCGCTCTCCGGGGACACGGTTGCCTCTGACACCATAGCGGTGCACGGCGGCTGGAATCTCGTCGGTTCCCTCACCACCCCCTGCGCCATCGCGAACATCGAACAGGACCCTCCAGGGCTTGTGTCCACGTTGTATTACGGTTATAACGGAAGTTACGCCGCCGCCGACTCGCTCCGGCCTGGCGCCGGCTACTGGGTGAAATGCACCGGATCCGGAGAACTCGTGCGTTCGTCGGTCGTCGCGGCGAAATCAGGCGCACCGGGCCCTCTCGCCCTGCTCGGACAGATGAGCTCGATCACCGTTACCGGCGCGGACTCCCGCAGCCAGACGCTCTACTTCGGGTCGCCGGTCAGTGGCATGACTCCCGAAACGTTCGAGGCCCCTCCGTTGCCGCCTTCGGGAGGCTTCGACGTGCGCTTCGCCTCGAACCGCCTTGCTGAGCTCTTTACCGCGTCCGTTTCGAAGGAGGTCCCCATTTTGCTGACGTCTTGCATATTTCCAGTGACGGTCGCCTGGAACTGCACGCCGGGTTCGCCATCGGCCGACCTGCATGCCGACCTGCATGCCGGAATGGAACGGATCGCTCTCGAGGGAAGCGGATCGGTCGTGCTCGCACAGCCTAGAGCCCTCACGCTCTCGTCGGGTGGGCCGTCAGCGCCAGGACTCCCGGAGGAGTTCGCCCTCCATCAGAATTATCCGAACCCGTTCAATCCTGCGACGATCATTCGGTACGAGCTGCCCTCCGACGCGGACGTACGGCTATCGGTCTACTCGCTTCTCGGTGAAGAGGTCGCCCAGCTTATCGACGGCCGGAAAAGCGCGGGTTCCTACACGGTACGGTGGAATGCCGGGGACCTGCCGTCCGGGGTCTATCTCGCGAGACTCACGTCGGGACGGTTCACCTCGACGCTCAAGATGCTCCTGATGAAATAGACGTTCACACACATCCACAGGCCAAGACTCCGTATGCCGACATTCACCACCCTTCTCTACCAGCTCCACGACGGCGTCTGCGTCATCACGCTGAACCGTCCGGAGGTCTACAACGCGTTCAACGAACAGATGAAGAAGGAGATCAACGACGCGCTGAAGGAGGCCGAGAAGGACTCTGCCGTCCGATGTCTCGTCATCCGCGGCGCGGGCGACAAGGCGTTTTGCTCCGGCCAGGATCTGAAGGAACACCAAGGGTCCAAGCGCTCGCTGAAGGAATCGCTGGAAAGGAGCTACAATCCCATGGTACGGCGGATGCGCGCCATGGAGAAGCCCATTATCGCGATGATCAACGGGGTTGCTGCCGGGGCGGGCTGCAGCCTCGCCCTTGCGTGCGACATGCGCATCATGGCGTCGAACGCGAAACTCATCGAGGTCTTCATCCGGATCGGGCTCGTGCCGGATTCAGGGTCGCACTGGATCCTCCCGCGCCTCGTCGGCATGGCGCGCGCGTTCGAATATGCGGCCACCGGACGCGACATTACCGCAGAGGAGGCCGAACGGACGGGACTCGTGAACAGGGTGCTCCCTCCGGACCAACTGGAAGTCGAAACGATGGCGCTTGCCTCCCGGTTCGCCCAAGCTCCCACCAGATCGATCGGGCTCATCAAACGGACGCTCAACAAGTCGCTCGCCTGCGACCTCGACGCCGCCCTCGATTACGAGGCGGTCATCCAGCAGGTCGCATCGGAGACCCACGACCACCAGGAAGGACTACAGGCATTCCTCGAGAAGCGCCCGGCTCGGTTCACAGGGAAATGACGTTGATTATCCGCCCGGATTTCTGTACGTTACCCTCAATTCTAGCGGCGTCGGTTGACGCCGCTCCTATCCTTCTACCACTTGCCAATAGATGCATATGACCACAGTCGGAGTTGTCGGGGCAGGGACCATGGGGACCGGGATCGCCTACGCGGCCGCCCTTGCCTCCATGGACGCCCTCCTCTATGACGTCACCGCCGAGGCGCTCGAGCGCGGATTTGGCAAGCTCCGCGCGGACATCCGGCAGAGCGTCGAGAAGGGAAAGCTTTCTCCGGAACGCTCGGAAGAGATCCTTTCGCGTATCCGGACGACGGGGGCGCTCGCCGACCTGGCCCCCTGCGGCGCGGTCATCGAAGCGATCGTCGAGGACCTCGCGGTGAAACAAGAGCTGTTCCGGACTCTTTCCGGGATCTGCGCCTCGGATGCGATCTTGGCGACCAATACGTCCTCCCTCTCCGTCACCGCGATCGCCAGTGGCGTATCGTCCCCGGAGCGGGTCGTGGGGATGCACTTCTTCAATCCCGCGCATATCATGAAACTCGTCGAGATCGTCGAGGGCCACCAGACATCCCCGGACGCCCTCGCAGCGGCGCGTGGACTCGCCGAGGCCATGGGCAAGAAACCCGTCATGGCGAAGGACACGCCCGGGTTCATCGTCAACCGCGTCGCGCGTCCGTTCTACGGCGAGGCACTGCGCCTCCTGGGGGAAGGAGTGACGACGGCCGAGGAGATCGACCGGATCGCCCGCCTGGAAGGCAATTTCAAGATGGGTCCGTTCGAACTCATGGACCTCATCGGCATCGACATCAATTTTGCGGTGACAAAATCGATGTACGAGCAGACCTTCGGCGAGCCCCGGTACCGCCCACACATCATCCAGCAGCAGATGGTGCACGCAGGGCTCCTCGGCCGAAAGACAAAACGGGGGTTCTACAGCTATCCTCCATGACGCTCCTTCGATCTGCGGTCTGCCTTTCAGGGATCCTCTTCCTCTCCCTTTTCGCGTCGGCGAGACCCTCCGGTCCGTGGGACCGGTTCGACGTCCTTCATTACGATCTCGCGGTGCACTTCGACGCCGCCCGGGAAACGTTCGGCGGTTCGGTCGGCGTGACCGCTCTCCGGCGCGCACCTGGCAATGAGATGCTCCTTCACGCGTATCAGCCTCTCCTGACGATCGATTCGGTCATGCACGGCGCGCTCAAACTCCCGTTCTCGCGTTCCGGCGACACCCTCACCATCCGGCTCGCGTCCTTGGGGAAGCGGGGAGATACGGTGCGCGTCAGGGTCTATTATCGGGGCTCCTCGACCTTTCACGGAGAATACGACAACGGCGGCGTGTACTTCTCCCGCGACGACCTTGGGAACGCGCATATCGCCACGATGGGAGAGCCGAGCTTCGCGCGGCGCTGGTGGCCCTGTAAGGATGTTCCTTCGGACAAGGCGACCGCAACCGTCACCGCCACTGTTCCCCTGCCGCTCACAGCGGTCTCGAACGGGCTCCTCACCTCGGTCACCGACGGTAAAGGCGAACGCTCGTTTCGCTGGGAGACCCGCTACCCGATCGCGACGTATCTTGTCTCCGTCGCCGCCGCCCCCTACGAGACGTTCTCACAGACCTACACAGCCCTCGACGGCACGACGATGCCGATTCAGTACTATGTCTACAAGAAGGACCTTGAGAAGGCCCGGCGCGACTTCTCGGACACTCCTGCCATCCTCCGGTTCTTCGCGGAACGCTTCGGAGAGTACCCGTTTCTCAACGAAAAGTTCGGCTACGCGGAGGTCGACGGCGACCTGACGATGGAGAATCAGACGCTCGTGAGCGTCCAGGGGACACTCATCACGGGGACGGGCGAGCACGAGATGACCTTCGTGCACGAGCTCTCGCACCACTGGTGGGGCGACCTGGTCACGCCGACTACGTGGAACCACACCTGGCTCAACGAGGGGTTCGGGACGTACGCCGAGGCGCTCTACCGTGAACATGAGAGCGGCGCCCCGGCGTACGCCGCGTACATGGACACACTTATGCGTGCTCCCGTGGGCGCATTCAAGGGCTCGGTGATCGGCAGATCCGACACAGCGTTCTGGGATTCGTTCGGCGCGAGGGTCTACTTCAAAGGGGCGATCGTCCTCCATATGCTTCGCGCGATGATGGGGGACAGCATGTTCTTTCAGGTCATGCGGACGCACCTCCAGAACCCCTTGACCCGCTATGGCAACGCGACGACACAGGACTTCATCCGCGAGTGCGAGGCGGCGTACGGCAAGGACCTGGGGTGGTTCTTCGATCAATGGATCTTCGCCTCCCCAGCGTCGATCGACCGCCCCACGCTGAAACTCGACTGGTCTGCCGTGCCGTCCGGATCTTCCTACGATGTCACGGTGACGGTGATACAAAAGTATGCGGCCGAGCTCCTCTACCGGCTTCCGTTCAATGTCACGCTCGCCGGAGGCGGCCAGGACCGGGTCTTTCCCGTTGTGGACAGCCTTGACCGTCAGACCTTCCGATGGACCGTCCCGTTGAAACCGGACCGGGTCGTCCTCGACAAGGAACACCGGCTTTTTTTCGACCTCCAACAGTAAAAAGGACCGACCAACCATGGCATACGAGCAATCGGTGTACCTGACCGGAGACCACGAGCTTGTTGAAGAGTTCGGCCTCCTCTGTTACCAGGCGGGCTACCGCGTCACCGGAACAGCGCACCCTGGCCCCGTCCGGCGAAAGCTCCCCGTGTTCTTCCGGAAGAGCACGCTCGTCCCGCGCTCTGCGACCGTGGCGATGGAACTGACGAACGTCCGCACCGACCTCAAGCGCAAGAACCTGAAGTTCCTCGACGGAGCGCTTCCCAAGGGAGCCCTCCTGTTGAGTTCGTCGGTCACCGTCGCGGCGCACGAGCAAGCCTCCTGGATCGCGCACCCTGAACGCCTCATCGGGATCGCTGCGCTGCCGACCTTCGGCGGCCGAAAGCTCATCGAAATGGCGCCGGCTCCCCAGACGGGCAAGGACGCACTCGCGCGCTCACAGGCCTTCTTCACGCGACTGAACAAGGAGGTCGCCGTCATTCAGGACAGGGTCGGCATGGTCCTCCCGAGGATGGTCTGCATGGTCATCAACGAGGCCTGCTTCGCCGCAGGGGAGAACGTCGCCACGCCGGCCGACATCGACACGGCGATGAAACTCGGGACGAACTATCCCTCGGGGCCCATCGAATGGGCGAATGCCATCGGTTTTCATCAGGTAACGGCCGTCCTGGAGGCGCTCTACCGGGACCTGGGGGAGGAGCGGTATCGGATCGCGCCTCTCCTGCGGCACTTTGCCGGGGGGAACCGCTGGTGGGAAACTTGATAATCAGTAGATTTCTTGTATATTTTAAGGTATACCCTCACTTCAACGGAGTCCCTTTTATGAGTCGTTTCATGCTTTTTTGCACCATTGGCCTGTTCTTCTGCGCGGCGGGCCTCCTCGCACAGCCGAAGATCGAGATCACCACGGGCCCGACGCTTGACATGGGCGATGTGTACAGCGGCCAAAAGGCCGAGCGCATCACGTTCGTCAAGAACACCGGCACCGACACGCTTCTCATCACGGAGGTGAAAGCCCAGTGCGGATGCACCGCGACATTCATGACCGAGAAGAGGCTTGCGCCGAAGGATTCGGGAAAGCTCTCGATCTCCTTCAATACGAACGGCGTCAACGGCAAGGCGTCGAAGGAAGTGTACGTCTCCTCGAATGACCCCGCGAGTCCGAAAGTGACCATCCGCTTCTCCGCGAACGTGCTGAACGTCCTCGACGTGACGCCGAAGATGCTCGCGTTCGACGCGGCAAAAGTGGATTCAGCCTACACGAAGATCATCACGGTGAGCAACCCGTCTGCGAAGGATGCCGTGAAGATCCTCTCGGTCACCTCGAAGTTCGAACAGCTCGAGGTCACGCTCATGAAGAACCAGCTCATGCCCGGCGAACAGACCCAGCTTCAGGCCGTCCTCAAGCCCCTGAAGTCGGGCACGCTGAACGGGTCGATCGAGATCATGACCGACAATCCGAACCAGCCCAAATATGAGATCAGGGTCGTCGCGTTTGTCAACCGCAAGTAAGGATGTCGCACCCGGCGTGCGGAGAAGCGTCGCGCTTCTCTGCACGCTGGCCGTGCTCTGCCCCGCATTCCTCCTCAGCCAGCCGAAAGCCAACATCGTCGGAGGTCTCACCTTCGACTTCGGCACGCTCTACAGTACGCTGAAGGTGAAGAAGCTCATCACCATCCGGAACGACGGCTCGGACACCCTCAATATCACCGACGTGAGCACGTCCTGCGGCTGCACCGCGGCCCTGTTGTCGCAGCCGGCGGTTCCGCCGCATGACAGCACGACGCTTGAGATCGCCTTCGATCCCCGGCGATTCACCGGAGCGGTCGAAAAGGGGGTCTCGATGAAGACGAACGACCCCGCGAACCCGAAGCCGCACATGGTCTTCACGGCGACTATCGCGAAAGTCATTGAGGTCGAGCCCGAATATCTCATGTTTCACACGACGGTCGGCCGGCCCGACACGGCCGTACTCGGGTTCTCCAACGCCACGGCAAAGCCCGTCGCGATCCTCTCCGCGAAGAGCAGTTCCCCCCTCCTCGTCATCGGGCCGTTCGACAAGACCTTGGAGCCGTCCCAGCCTGTGACCGTGCAATGCGTCTTCACGCCGGACCACAGCGGGGCGCAAAAAGGCAATATCACATTCACGACGGACGATCCGAACGTCCCGGTCATTTCCCTGAGGTATTTCGCGCTCGTCAAGGACGCAGAGCCCTCTCCCGCCTCCGGCGGTAACAAGTAACCGGCGGCATCAGGAAAACCCTCCCTTTTTCGGTCATTGAGGCCTCTCCCGCCCCTTCCTACCGACGCAAGTACCCCCACGACAGGAATCACATCCCTGATTGGATTATTTTGGGGATTATCGTATTTTGGGGCAGTCAAACTAGGTACAAGAGAGGCAATGTCGCGCACTGAAGCATTCATCGTCGATGCGGTCCGAACCCCCGTAGGAAAGTACGGTGGAATGTTGCGCTCCGTACGGCCGGATGATCTCAGCGCCACGGCCATCAGAGCGCTCATCGGCCGGACCGGCGTCCCGCCGGCCTCCATCGACGACGTCCTCTGGGGATGCGCGAACCAGGCGGGAGAGGACAACCGCAACGTCGGACGGATGGCGGCACTCCTCGCCGGACTCCCGTACAGCGTTCCCGCAGCCACGGTCAATAGGCTGTGCGGCTCGAGCCTCGAATCGATCAATCAGGCCGCCCGCGCCGTCTGGAGCGGAGACCTGACATGCCTGATCGCCGGCGGTGCGGAGAGCATGACTCGCGCGCCGTATTCCGTCCCCAAGAACCAGTCGGGCTCCTTCGGCAACGTGACCGCCTACGACACCGCCCTAGGATGGCGCTATCCCAATCCGCGGCTCGAATCGCTCTTTCCCCTCGAATCAATGGGGGAAACGGCGGAGAACGTCGCCGAGAAATACGCGATCACGCGCGCAGACCAAGATGCCTTCGCCTGGCAAAGCCACATGAAGGCCGCCGCCGCGCAATCGAAGGGCACGTTTGCTGACGAAATCACCGGCGTCGAGCTCCCCGCCGCGAAAGGCGCAGCCCCGGCTCTCCTTCTCTCCGACGAAGGCCCGAGGCCGGACACATCCGTCGAAAAACTCTCGAAACTCTCCCCCGCGTTCCGAAAGAACGGCACGGTCACTGCCGGGAACTCCTCGTCGCTCAATGACGGCGCAGCAGCAGTCCTTATCACGAGCGAAGAGGCGGCCCGGAATCACCGGCATGGCCCGCTCGGCCGCATCGTTGCCACGGGCACGGCGGGCGTGGACCCCCGGTACATGGGGCTCGGCCCCGTTCCCGCGGTCACGCAGGCTCTGAAAAAAGCAGGGCTCGCGATCGGAGATATCGGTCTGATTGAACTCAATGAAGCGTTCGCGGCGCAGTCGCTCGCCGTCATCCGCGACCTCGGCATGGACCCGACCATCGTCAATGTCAACGGAGGGGCGATCGCGCTCGGGCACCCCCTCGGGTGCAGCGGCGCCCGGATCATGACGACCCTTCTCCACGAGATGCGCCGGCGGAAGGTGCGGTACGGCATCGCCACGATGTGCATCGGCGTCGGCCAAGGAATCGCGACCATCGTAGAACGAACATAATGGATAGGTGTGACCAATGAAGACCGCAGACGTCATTCTCTACATCTGAAAGGACTCACATGACCAAGACGAACCAGGCAATACCCTTCGTGCTCTTTGGCGCCGTCGTTGCGCTCATCGTCTCTGTGGCCGCGAACCTCTACGGCGGCCAGTTTGGACTCATGGCGGGCACGTGCATCTCGTACGCGCTCGTGGGATTGTTTGCAAGCCTTCGCTGGCCCCTGAATGCGTCACGGATCGGCTTCATCGCGGTCATGCCAAGCATCCTCTATCTTGGGTGGCTCTGGCTTTTTGGGAAGCGCCCGGAGGACACCTCTCTCGCTGCGTCGTTCCTCGTCTTCCTCCCAGCCTTGGCGCTTTCCGCCAGCTATTTTGGGGGCTTCGTCGGCCGGAGCATCGTCGTCCGCCGGATGAAGCGGGCGCACCTCCAGAGTAAACAGTAATTCCCTCGTCTCCGGGTTCTAGGCGCGGGCCCGCCGCACGCGTTCCTCGCGTACGGCCACGAGCGCCGTCACGGCGAGGTAGAGCGCGAGCAGGATGAACGCGCACGCCGTCGCCGCGATGATCGTCTCCATGCCCGCCCCGTCCGCCGCCTGAAGATTCGCCAGCACGATACTCCCGAGTGACCAGAGCGTTATCACGAGCACGAACAGCATCGGCAGGATGGTGAACCATATCCTCCTGCGCGAACGGTAGAGCCAGATCGTGACGGCAAGCAGCGAGAGCGCCGCCAGGAGCTGGTTCGACGCCCCGAAGAGCGTCCAGAACTTCACCCAGGCCCCCTCCTTTGAGAAGAGGAGAAAATACGCCGGCAGCGCCACTGTAATCGCCGTCGCGCCGAGGGCCCCCGCGCGCGATTTCCAGCGAAAAAGTTCCTGCAGGATGTAGCGGCCGAGCCGCGTGCAGACGTCGAGCGTGTCGAATACGAACGTCGAGAACGCCATCGCACCGAATGTGATGGCGAACTGGAGGTTCTTCTTCCCGATAAGGATCGTCATGAAGCCGCCGATCCCGTTCCCGTAGATCGTCCCCGGTTTCAGGCCCTTGATCTCCTCGGGGGTCACGATCATGATCGTGACGAGCGCGATGAGCGCGACGAACGCCTCTGCGAGCATCCCGCCGTACCCGACGCTTTGCATGTGCGACTCCCGGTCGACCTGCTTCGACGTCGTCCCGGAACAGACCAGCCCGTGAAACCCGGAGCAGGCCCCGCAGGCGATCGTCACGAAGAGGAACGGGAACAAAGACCCCGTCATCCCCCCAAAATCCCACGTCGTGAATGCCGCCGCCTTGATCTCGTAGCCGCCGAAGAAGACCCCGATGACGCCGAGGCCGAGAGCGAGGTAGAGCACGAACCCCCCGAGGTAACCCCTCGGCTGGAGCAGCGCCCAGACGGGGATGACCGACGCCACGCCGCAGTAGAGGAGGATGAGGATGCCCCAGGTGCGTCCGTCGAGGAGGAAGAACTGAGAGATCTGCGTCCCAAACCAGGACAGCGCGAGGGTCATCGGGACAAAGGTGATGGTGACGAGCCAGAGCGGCGGGTTGAAGAGCCGCTGGACGACGCCGAGGACCACGGCGAGGAGGAGGTACATGATCGAGGCCGCCGCGACGGCACCGCCGGGATTGAAGGAGAGCTGCGAGCCGGCGAGCTCCTCCGTCACTCCGGTGAAGCTCGAGGCAGTGATGTCCGCGAACGCCACGATGACGTAGATGAGGGCTATCCAGATGAAGAGCATCATTGCGAGGCCCGCTTTCGGACCGAGGTGCTCCTTCGTGATCTCCGCGATGGAAAGCGCACCGTGCCGCACCGACGCAGTAAGCGTACTGAAGTCGTGGACGGCCCCGATGAAGACCACGCCGAGGCTGATCCAGAAGAGACACGGCAGCCACCCCCACGACTGGCAGGCGAGGATCGGACCGGCGATCGGACCGGCGGCCGCGATCGCCGAAAAGTGCTGCGCGAAGAGGTAGAACTTCGAGGTCGGGACATAGTCGACCCCGTCGCTCATCGTGTGCGCCGGGGTCGGGGTCTCGTCGTTGATGGCGAACTGGCGCGCGACCCATCGGCCGTACAGGTGGTAGGCCGCGACGAGGAGGACGAGAAAGGAGACCGCAAGGAGAGGGAGGCTCATAGTCTGTTCCGGATGAGTGATCGACTCCGCGGCCGCCGCACCGCGCCTCCCGTCACTCGACCGGAGAGGAACGTCCGCAACCACGCCGGTGACACGATACCGTTTTTTTACGACAGAGTCAATGACGAAAGAGCTTCCGGCGCATCACGCGCCGGAGGCGGGCATCCGGAAGCTCCTGCGGTGGATGGGGCACGGCCCGTGCGCGCGTATCGCGTCGCGATGTGCCTGCGTGCCGTACCCCTTGTGCTTCGCAAATCCGTATTGTGGAAATTCCGCATCGTAGGCCCGCATGATCGCGTCTCGTTCCACCTTCGCGATGATCGACGCGGCAGCGATCGAGAAGCAGAGTGCGTCACCTCCGACGATCGCGTTGTAGGGGATGGCGCTCTTCTGGTAGCGCGGCCCGTCGATGAGGAGATGCCGGGGCTGCGGGGAGAGTCGCCCGACGGCTTCGGCCATCGCCCGAAGCGTCGCCTGATAGATGTTGACCTCGTCGATGACCTCGCTCGGAACGATGCCGACGCCGACGCTCAAGGCGCATTGCCGAATGAGGGCGCTGAGTTCCTCCCTGCGGCCCGAAGACAGTTTCTTCGAATCATCGACGCCGTGGATCCAGACCTCCGCCGGGAAGATCACGGCAGCCGCAACGACGGGGCCGGCAAGCGGTCCTCGGCCCGCCTCGTCCACGCCGGCGACGGTCTCGGCCCCCAGTTTCCAGCAGGTCCGCTCGTACGCGTAGTTTACCACGGCTTAGAACTCATTGATGAGACCGAAGTGGATCTTTCCCTGGGACAGGCCGTCGCCTCCTCCCAGCGCGAAGCTCACGCCGACGTTGCCGAGCGCGGTCTCGAGCCTGATCCCTACGCCGTAGCCGTACTTGACGCTCTGTGAGGAGGGGGCACTGAGGGCCGGATCCTCCGGCAGAAAATAGTAGCCCGAGTCAAAGAAACCGAAGGCGAAGGAGCGCGGCGCAAGAAGGACCCGGTATTCGAGGTTCGTCCAGGCGATCCTCGAGCCGGAGAACTGCAGCTCGCGGTAGCCCCGGAGCGTGTTGGTGCCGCCGAATCGATAAAGATCGCTCGCTTCGAGGCGGTCGTTCGTCACCTGCCTCCCGTGGAGGCCGACGAGAATGACGTTCCGAACGACCGGGGAGGTGTACCACTGGAGGTCCAGGCTCACGCGCTGGAGCGCGGACGCCTCGGCGGAGGCGCCGGGCGGCGTCGACCCGAGGATCTTCTTGTTCCCGATGGCGTAGGCATTGTGATAATAGATCCCGGAGGTGGGACTGATGTTGTCATTCCGGGAGTCGAAGAGGATCTCGACGCCGGCGGTGAGCGTCCTGCTGTTCGCGACGGGACGGGGACCCGCACCCGCGGACGGGATCGTCTCCTCATGGCCCACGGACCCGCCGAGGGAGAAGGACTCCGACAGAAGGATGCTCGACTGCAGCTCCTCGACGCGCCGAAGATATGAGGTGTCCTGTTGGCGCTGCTGGAACGCACCGCCGAGATTGATCGGCAGATGGAACAGCCACGGTTCGACGTACTGGAGGCGTATATCTTGGGAGACCTGGTCGTCCTTCTGCCATCGGACGTTGAGGATCCTCGCCGTGCCAAAGAGGTTCCGAAGGCCGATATTCACCGATCCCGCGACGACCCCGCTTCCGCCGGCCTGAGGCGCCGGCGCGTAACCGACGATTCCGTCGAACGTGCTCGTCCTCCCCTCCTCGACCCGGAGGACGAGGATGCCGCCGCGGTCGGACATGAGAAGCTTCGGCTCGCTCACGCCGGTGAACAAATTGAGCCTCCTGAGCCGATTGCTGATCCGCGCGAGTTTTTCCTCGTCGTAGAGTTCCGGGAGGTGCATCCGCGCTTCCCGGAGGATCACCTCGTCCTGGGTCGAGGCGTTCCCCTCGACGCGGATCTCCGTGATCTCCACACGGGCGCCTTCGTCGATCTGGAGCCGGACGTCGAGCGTGGCCGTCTCCGCGTGCGCCTCGATCGCCGCCACCCGAACGGACGCGAACGGGTACCCTGCCCGTTCGTAGAGCGTGAGGATCTTCGCGATATCGGCCTCCAGCGCCTCCGGAGCGAGGATCGAGCCCGCGTGAGTGGCTATGGCATTGCGGACGGGCTCCTCCGGGAGACCCTGCCGGCCCGCGATCGTGATCGCACCGACGAGGTACCGGTCCCCCTCCCGAATGCCGAGTACCACGTCCACCGCGGCGCTGTCGCCGGTGAACAGGAGCGTGTCGACGCCGGCAGAGGCGAACGCGTAGCCGTCCGCGTGATAGATCTCCTCGATCGAGGCGAGATCGGCCCGGAGCGCTGCGGGGGAATAGGGATGGCCGGGACGCGAAGAGATCGCTCCGAGGAGTTCGTGTTCGGACCGCGCGGCGCAGCCGTTCAAGCGGATGGAACGGATGGCGGGAGCGCTGAGCGACAGCTGGGAGGCGCAGCAGACGAGGAGAAGGACGGATCGGACCATTGCGGAAGAGTTCCCCCTAGCGCGGCCGCGTTCGCCAGACGTCCCAGATCGGAGACTGCAGCCGATAGTCGCCGAATCCCGTCGCGTCAATGAAGATGAATTCCCGGTCAAGCTGGTAATAGGTCCAGATCTCGTACGGTTTGGCGTCGGTATCGAACGGGTGGCGCTCGATGTTGCTCGGGGACCCGAAGATGATATATACCATACCGCGGTCAGTCTTCCAGCCGTCCATATAGTGGCCGAAGTTCTTGTTCGCGTAGGCGACGCGGGAGTAGTACTCCTCCATAAGTTCGTTGCGCTCGCTGTTGGGGGACGGATCGCGCTTCTTCCAAAACTCCTGGAAGGCGTTCCGCTTTTCGTCCGGAGGGAGCTTCTTCATGTCGTCGATCTTGTCCCCGTCGGCGAGGTACTGGAGCTCGTCGAGGGCGACGTCAAGGTCGACGATCGACACCGGCACGCCGTGCCAACGGACGATGCACGGGCGCGCGGCAAACGCGGTCTGCACAGGCGTCCCCGGCGGCGCGACGCTCGCGGCGAGCGTCGCCCGGATCTCGATCGAATAGTCCCCGGCGATGAGCCCGGAACTCGTCACTTTCGCGAAACACGCCTTTCTCCCCGTCGGGAGGAACTGCCGGGATGAGTCAGCGCTCACGACCTCTCCGCGCATGTTCCTGACCGCCACGCGGACCTCGGCGGTATCTGGGGCGCGGTGGTTGTACGCCTCGAAGAACACGTAGAAGCTGTCGCTCGTCTCTCCCACATTTCCTTCGATATTTGGGGAGATCACCTTCTCGTCCCCCTTCTGGGAGAGCCGAAGGATGAGCATCAGATCCGAAATGGAGAGCGCATCCGCGTTGTATGGACGAACGACGGCGACGCGCTTGACGCGGCTCGTCTTCTTCGTCTCCGTGTCGGTCAGCTGGACCAGGACCGTATACGTCCCGGGGGCGAGGAGGAAGCTCTTCAGGCTGAGCTTCGCCATCTTCAGGGAGGTCGTGACCTCATAGTCCTTCGTGTCAATCGCATCCCGCCAGAAGCGGTCGGCGACCTGGTGCTCTGTCGTGTCGTAGAGCGTCAAGTTGACCTCGAATCCCGCGTGGAAGAGATCTCCCTCTTTCGTGAACTGGAGGCTGTGGTGGGGGACCTCGACGTAGACGTCGAGGCGGCTCGCCCCGGCGGAGTCCGAGGCGAAGCTCATGGCGTCGACGAAGAAGCGGGAGAATTCGGGGAGCTGGAGCGTGGGTCCCTCGTCCTGGGCCTGCACGGAGGCCGAAGCGATGAGGCAACAGGCGGCGATCGTTCGGAACACACGGGAAAACGGCTGCGCGGCGGACCAGGTTCTCATTTCAGCACCTCGGGGATAGAGGAGACATCATGTCCCGGCGGATGACGCCGGTATGCCAAACAGATCGTACTCTTCCGCTTCGACGATCGTCACGGGATAGAAGTTGCCGACGGTGAGGCCCGCGGCGGAATGGATCGTGACCTCGTTGTCCACCTCCGGGGCGTCGTGGGAGGTCCGGCCGACCGCCGAGCCGTTTTCCGTCGAATCGACGAGGACCGTCATCGTCGTGCCGACGAGGCGCTGGTTCTTCCGGAACGCGATCTCCTGCTGCGCCTCCATGATCGCCGCGTGCCGTTCCTCTTTCACTGCCTGCGGGACCGGGTCGCCCAGCGGAAACGCCGTCGTGCCGTCCTCCTGGGAATAGAGGAAGACGCCCAGCCTGTCGAATTCCGTCTCCTTCACGAACGCGAGGAGCTCCTGGAACTCCTTCTCCCCTTCCCCGGGATACCCGACGATAAGCGTCGAGCGCAGGGCGATCCCCGGGACGGTCTCCCGGATCTGCGCGATGAGCGTCCGAAGCTGGCTCGAGGTGATCCCGCGGCGCATCGAGGCGAGCACCGGATCGGAGACGTGCTGCACGGGCATATCGAGGTACCGGCAGACCTTTGGATTGTCGGCGATCTGCCGGAGGATATCCGTCGGAAACCCGGCCGGGAAGGCATACATGAGCCGAATCCACTCGATCCCCTCCACCGTGCCGAGCTTGTCGAGGAGTGACGCGAGGACGCGCTTCCCGTACAGATCGAGCCCGTAGTATGTGCTGTCCTGGGCGATGAGGATGAGTTCCCGGACCCCGAGGGCCGCCAAACGCGTCGCTTCGAGCACGATGCGTTCCATGGGTTTGGAGATGTGTCCGCCGCGCATGATGGGTATCGAACAGAACGCGCAGGGGCGGTCGCATCCTTCGGAGATCTTGAGATACGCGTAATGCGTGGGCGTGGTGAGGAGGCGTTCGCCGAGGAGCTCCTGCTTCAGATCGCCCCCCAGTTCGAGGACGACCTTGTCCATTTTATTCGCCCCGATGTACGCGTCCACCTCAGGGATCTCCTTCCGGAGTTCGGCCGCGTACCGCTCGGAGAGGCACCCCATGACGATGACCTTCTTCAATCGGCCCTCCTTCTTCAGGGCGACCGCCTGGAGGATCGTGTCGATCGATTCCTGCTTCGCCGCTTCGATGAAGCCGCACGTGTTGATCACGGCAACGTCCGCCCCTTCCGAATCCGCCGAAAGGCCGAATTTGTTTCTGGCGAGCTGCCCCATGAGGACCTCGGAATCCACGATGTTCTTGGAACAGCCCAGCGTGATCACGTTGATGATCTCTTTCTTTTCGGGCATGTGCTCAGCTGAGGAGGATAAAATCTATATAAAGATACACAAGAGGTGACACCAATAGCAAGCTGTCAAAACGGTCGAACACCCCGCCGTGACCCGGGATGAGCGCCGAGGAGTCCTTGACGCCCGCGTCGCGCTTCATGAGCGACTCGATGAGGTCGCCGGTCTGACCCACCGTCCCGACGATCACCCCGAGGACGGCAGCCTGTCCGAGGCTCAGGTAGTCCAGGACGAGGTACTTCGCCGCGACCGCCGTCCCGATGGCGAAGAGGAACCCGAACAGTGCCCCCTCCCAGCTCTTGTTCGGGCTGACGCGGGGGGACATCTTGTGCTTCCCGATCGCCGTGCCCGCGTGGAACGCGGCGCTGTCGCAGATCCAGATCATCGCGAAGACGGAGATGACGGTGTACCCGCCCCACCGGTAGACCTTCTCAACGGCCGCGCTCGACAGGTAGGTCGCCTGGTCGGGAAGGAACCGCAGGATGGGGAAGTCCCCGGGGACGAAGAGCTCGCGAAGCCCGATGAACGTCCCAAAGAAGAGGGAGACGTAGAGAATGCCGAGGAACGTCGTGCCCAGATTGAGGATCGCGGACCCCTTGTTGCGGAAGAGCTCGACGATGCTCAGGACGACGACCGTCACCAGGAGGGTCATGAGGAGGAGCTGGGACTGCGCCGGGAACGGGATCTCGACGCCGCGGTCGTGGAAGAGCCCCACGACGAACGTCCGGAGGGCCGGGTAATAGAACGACGCGTTGACGCAGAATCCGGCCGCGATGCCTAAGGGAACGAGCGGTTTCGCCCCCTTCCCTTCGGCGAGCGCGTAGAGCTCCTTCAGGGCCATAGCCGAAATGACGGCGACGAAGAGGAAAAAGAAGATCCCCCCTGCCATGCAGATCCAGAGGATGATGGGAATGGCGACGAGGGCGGTCAGTACCCGCTGGGCAAGGTTACTCACAAGGGACTCCTTTTGCTCGGTGATGGGAATGTATGTCGGCGCGTCATGCGTTAGACCCCGTTGGCGAAGAGGGATCCTCGTCGATCCGGCCCGTCACCCGGAAGAAATAATACGTCGTCAGGAGGAACAGGATACCAAAGAACCACAATGTGCCGAGAAGCATCGCCAGTGACATCTCCTTGGGGTTGCCCGTGAGGACGGCGTTGTCGTCCATCCGCAGGTACGTCGCGACGCAGGCCACAGCATTGTTGAAGAAATGCGCGATGACCGAGACCCAAAGGCAATCCGACCGGTAGGCGAGAAAGCCGAGATAGATCCCGAGGAGCGACAGCGGCACGATCGACGATGGAAGAAGATGGTACGCACCGAAGACGATCCCCGTGACGATCGCGCCGTGGATCGGCGACGATCCACGCTCGATGCTCCGCTGGATGAGGCCGCGGAAAAGGAACTCCTCAACGACGGCGGGGATGAGCGCAATGACGAGAATGACCCAGAGAAGTTCCGGAACGGACCCCGCGCCCACGAGCATCTTCATCGACTCCTCTACCATCTCGCGGTATCGGTCGAGTTGATGCCCGAGTTCCTCGGGCAGAGGTATCTTGTCCTGCAGGACGAGGTAGATCTGGAGGATCTGCTGGAGCGAAATGATGCCCAGGAGGGCGAGAAGCACAGGTTGGAGGCGCGGCGCTCGCAGCCGCAGGTACTCTCTGGGGGAGAACGACACTAGCCGCACGAGGAGGAGCGTCGGCAGGAATAGAAGAAGGAGCTGGCCGAGGCCCGTCACGGCGCGCAGCCCGAAGATGTCCTCCGGGCCGGGCGAGAGCCCGAAGAGGAGAAACGATATCGTCCCGCCGACGACCTGGTAGAGCAGGAACAGGAAGACGAGGCAGATGCTCGCGAACGCAAGGGGCGTGATCCCGTGCCGGTCAATGAACGGTATGGCGGGCGAAGGCGGATCCCCGGTCTCGGCGGCCCTGCGGAGATCCTCAGGAGAAAGCTCGGTCATCGCGCCCGGAGCCGGTCTTTGATCATCGCGCAGAGGAGCGGGATCATGATCTCGTGGTGCCCCGTGAACATGTACCCTTTGCCTGGGGAGCCCTTCGTCGGACGCGAGACAACGTTCATGCGCGGCCGGTACTGCTGGATCATGTCGAAATTCGCGGTCGTGAACCCCCGGGTAGGATGGCCCAGGTTCCGGCCCACCGTGAGGGCCTTGAGAAAGACCTCCGGAAGGATCACCGCGGAGCCGATATTCATGACGACGCTGCCCTTGCGGAGCTCCTTCACCTCGTTGCAGAGCAGACGGAAGTCCCGGAAGGAGAGCTCGCCGGTCGCGGCCCCGTCCATCGTCGGCTGCTGATGGACGATGTCGGTCCCGATCGCGGCGTGGACGGTCGCCGGAACGCCGAGCCGGTAGCACGTCGCGAGGATGCTCATGTTGCGGTAGGGGGCGTTCTGCAGTGCACGCCCGAGAGCTTCGCCGTACCCGATCTCCCCACTCTCCGCCATGGCCTTTGAGAGCGTCGTGTTGATGAACCCGCCGGTCTCCATCGACATGCCGAAGGTGCCGTCCTGGAGGTTCGTTTCGACATCTTCCGACGTTGTCCCCCATTTGGCGGTCTCCACGTCGTGGATGGCGGCTGCGCTGTTCATCGCCACGCATGTGACGATCTTTCGTGTGAGGAGATCGATGAGGAGCGGGGAAAGGCCCACCTTCACCACGTGTGCACCGATCATGGCAATGACGGGTTTGGACCGGCGGCGCGCCCGAGCGATGCACGAGGCGAACGCCACGAGGTCGTTCGCCACGAGGAACCGCGGGAGCGAGTCGACGTACGCCCGGAAGGACTGCTTCCCCGGGTCGTAGACGCGGGCGAACTCCTGGAACCGGACCTTGCTCTTGCGTTTCCTGATGGAGATGGTCTTCACCCCCGAAAGGTCGATCTTCGTGAACCTGGACCCTGTTCTCATGGTCATTCCTCGATTTTTCCGTGAAGCGGGCCGTTGAGCCCGTGGTACGCGGTGAGTTCTGAGTTGATCGAACCGATGGGCACCTGCGTGCTGACCTTCACCGGCATCTTCCGATCGTCATCCGTGATCCAGATGAGGATCTTTCCGTCCCCCTTGAAGAGACCTCCTTCTTGGGCGAGGGGCTCGATGATGATGCAATTGAACTTCCCCGCGTCGACCTCGATCTCCTGCCTTCCTTTGTACTTGACGTCGAGCGTGTAGGTCGAGTCCTTGTAGAAGTTCCGCAAGTGGACGCGCTGACCGGGGCGGAAGTTCTTGTAGTCGACCGTTCTGGAAAAGTAGAACGCCGACATGATGTCGTGAACGTACGGACTCGTCGCGTACGTCCCCCCCGTCGTCTTCGCGCGGTGGTTCACCTGGTCGAACTCCGCGACGAAGTCGCGCGAGAAGTTGCCTTCCCGGATATGCTGTTCGAACCTCCACGGGAAGAGCCCCGCGGAGTCGATGATCGTCTCATAGTGGTCGCGGACCTTGTAGAAGAAGTCGAAGAACGGCTTCGACTCGATGATGAAATCGACCTTGTAGGCCTTCCGGTGGTCGTAGACGAGAGTGTCCGAGACCGTCATGGTCGCCACGCCGGCCGTGACGAACCCGAAATGGACGTCGAACTGAAGGTATTCCCCACCCGTGAAGGCGAAGTTCGCCATGGCGCGCATCGTGTCCGGGATGACGAAATCCGGGACCGCCGGAGTGGCCGACACGGCCTGCGGCAGGCTGCGTTCGGCAACCTGCAACGCGCCACCGGAGGACAAAAGCGAACACGAGACGAGGGCGAGGAGCAGCTTACGCATGCGCTTGGACCGGATGATACCGCTCGAGAGACGCCACGGCGGCCCGGAACACCTCGTCCACGCTGATGGAATCCATGCACGCGCAGCCCTGGACGCCGGGAGCGAGGCACACCTTGCAGTCAGCTGGCATTCCAGCGGGGGTGAAGATCGTCTTGCGAGTCGTGTAGGGACCCCAGCGCGCCGCGCTCAAGGGGGTGATCTGGGGATAGAAGCCGATGACGGGCGTGCCGACGGCCGCGGCCACGTGCAGCGGCCCGGTCGAGTTGGCGATGAAGAGGGCCGCCGCCTGGGCGAGGGCGGCGAACTGGTGGAGCGTCAGTCGGTCGACGATCCCCACGACGCCTTCCCCCCCGATGTCGCGGACGGTCCGGACGATGTCGTGTTCGTCACGCCCGCCGGTCACGACCACCCTGAGCGACGGGAGGGCTTTGAGTTTCGCGGCGAGTGTGCCGAAATGCGTCCGGTGCCAGTCCCGGGCGGAGCTGCCGCTCCCCGGATGGAGGATGACGACACGCTCTCCAGGGGTGATGCCAACGGACGCCAGGAGCGCCCGCACGAACTCGGCGGACCCGGCAGTCACGCGGATCTCCGGCGTGACCGTTGCCGGGTCCACCGAGGCACCGATGGCCTTCAAGAGATGCAGATTGTACTCCAATTCATGGTGTTTCGCGTCCTTGCGGTGCTCGTACACCTTCTTGTTGAAGAGCCATGAGTACCACCGGTACCCCGTCCCGACGCGCTCGGGGATCCCCGCAAGGCGGGTCATGAGGGCTGCTCTGAAACGAGGATGGGTGTGGAAGACGATGTCGAATTTCTGCGCCCGGAGTTCCGCAGTGAGGAAGAAGAATGGGGTTTGGGCTTCGCCGTCGTCGTAGAGGAGCAGGGAATCGACGTAGGGGTTATCGTCCACAAGTTCCGTTGTGTACTTGCGGATGAGCATGGCGATACGGGCTTCCGGGAAGAGGCGTTTGAGGGCCTGCGCCATCGGGAGGGTCAGGAGAACATCCCCGATCCTGTCGGTCCGCACGATCAAGATATGACGATACTGCTGGTGCAACGTTGCTCACGGCTCCTGAGATCTTTCTTTAATATACGCTGAATGTGCCTTAATTGCAACGACTTGCAGGTATTGCGCGGAAGCGGCTTGCACTCGACACACCTCGCGCGAGAGAAAAGAGAGAGAGAGATCGCTATTTGCCGGTATAGCTGATACGGTAGATGGCTCCCGCATAGTCGTCTGAGACGAGCAGGGCGCCGTCCGGCATGACGAGGAGATCGACGGGGCGGCCCCAGGGGCGGCCGAGTTCGAGCCACCCTTCGGCGAACGGTAGGTAGGAGACGGCGCGGTTCCCCTCGAGTCGGACCAGCGTGACGCGGTAGCCGATCGGGTCGGTGCGGTTCCAGGAGCCATGCTCCGCGATGAAGATCTGGTTTCGGTACTCCTGTGGAAACATCGTCCCCGTGTAGAAGCGCATGCCGAGGGATGCGACGTGGGGCCCCAGCGCCATCGCAGGCGGCACATAGTCTGCAGCGTCCTTTCCGGCGCCGTACTCGGGGTCGGGGATGCCGTTTCCGTGAAAGTAGGGGAATCCGAAATGCATTCCTTTCCTCGGCGCGGTATTGAGTTCATCCGGTGGGAGGTCGTCGCCCAGCATGTCCCTCCCGTTGTCGGTGAACCAGAGGTTGCCGGTGACGGGATGCCAGTCGAATCCGACGGTGTTCCTGACGCCGGAAGCGAAGAGTTCGAGACCGGTCCCATCGGGGTTCATCCGCATGATGGAGGCGTAGCGCTTGTCGTCGCGCTCGCAGACGTTGCACGGAGCGCCCACCGGAACGTAGAGCTTCCCGTCGGGGCCGAACCTCATGTACTTCCAGCCATGGAGCGCGTCGGAGGGAAAGGAGTCGTTGACGACGGCGGGATGTCCCGGCCGGCGCGTCTCGGCGGAATCGAACCGGAGGACGCGGTTATGCTCGGCGACGCAGAGGGCACCATTCCGGAAGGCGACGCCGTTCGGAACGTCGAGACCTTCGGCGAACAGGCGCACGGAATCCGCGCGGTGGTCGTGGTTGTCGTCGCACAGCGCGTACACCCTCCCCTCGCCGCGCGTGCCGACGAAGATCGTGCCCCTGTCCCCCATCGTGAGGGAACGCGCACCAGGGACATTGGCGGCAAAGAGTTCGATGGAAAAACCGTGGGGAAGGCGGATCTTCTTCAGGTTCTCGCGCAGCGATCCTTCTCCCCCCTGGACATTTCCCGTGAAAGGAATGCAGAGGATCATCGAGAAGAGGACGCTCCCGACCAGCGAGGAGCACATTCGGAGTCTCGTGTTCATGGCAGGTCAGTCGTTGTGGAACTATGCGTTCTTTTGAAGAACAGCGGAGGACGCGTCATGATCGTATCGCGCTGAGCGAGCGCATGACGGCCGCCTCGTCTCCGCCGAGCCGAACACCGCCGTATAAGAACCAGTGTTCCTCATGCTCGAGGACGGCTCCCGGAACCAGGAGCGTCAACGGGCTGAGTGTTTCGAGTTCCAGCATCCGCGCATTGGTGAACACTTCCGCACTCGATCCGTAATCAGGGTAGGCCGCATCAACCTTCGTGGCGTGCGTCTTGAGGAAGAGCCGTTCCCCGTTCGCGTACGCCAGCCAGCCCCGTTTGTTCAAGAGGCCGATCTTCTGGGGGCGCGCCGAAGCGGGATCCTGGGAGAGCTGGATGAGCTCCTTCCCCCAGATCCAGCGCGGATCCGTCATGTCCGTATAGCTCCAAAGCACGATCGGCCGCGACGGGAGAAGCGCGTCGGGATGGGGAATGAACGGCTCCTGGGGTATGAGAACTTTTCCGCCGGGGGCCATGACGCTCAGGGCCCATGCGGCGATCTCGACCGAGGTGCTGCCGCAGTTCCTGATTCGGTGGATGAGGTGCATCGTATCGATCTCTGGATCGATCCAGAATTCGATCTCCTTTCTGAGCCCCGTCATTCGCTCGGTGGGAGCCGTCACCCGCAGCGCCTCACCCTCGACACGCCACTCGACGGCCCCGTTATCCGGGGCATACGTGCGGATCCGGTCCTCGGGCGCGACCCAGAGGCGGTGGCCGCCATAGCTCCGGTAGGCTTCCCCGCCCGATAGTCCCATCTGCTCGGGGTACTCCACGAACTCGTTCAGACCGCCGATGAACCCGAAACGGATGACGCGAGGGCCGACCTCGGAGGTGATTACCGCTTCGATGCGCCGGTTGCGGATCCGCAGGCAGCGCTCCCATCCCCCGTACGGTATGACTTCCACGTTCAGCATCCAAGGCTCAGAGCGTCGTTTCGAGCATATGCGCCTTTTCTTTGAGGATCTCGAGCGTGAGATCGATCGTTCGGAGATGGGTCCGGAACGAAAGGACGGCGAGACGCAGCGTGAACTTCCCGTCGATCATCGTTGAAGAGAGGAACACCCTTCCGTCTTTGTGGACCTCCTTGACGAGCGCCTCGTTGAAGACGTTGGCATCCCCTTTCGCCGGCACATAGCGGTAGGTCACGATGGAGAGGTCGGGTGCGTTCCCGACCTCGAACCCTGGAAGCCGCTGGATCTCCTCGTAGAAATACCGCGCGAGGAGCAACTTCTCCTCGATGGCAGCCCGGAACGGCGCTACGCCGAACAGTTTCAGTGGAAGCCACATCCTGAGGCCCCGAAAGTGCTTCGTGAGTTCCGGAGAGAGGTCGGCGGGCGAATGGATCGTGGCGGAGTTGAGCGCGTCCTGGAGGTACGCCGCCTGGTACCAGAACGCATCGTAAAGTTTAGCGTTGTCCTTGACGAGCACCGTGCCGGTGCCGTACGGGAGGAAGAGCCCCTTGTGCGGGTCCATGACGAGGGAGTCCGATCGCTCCATGCCGCGAAGTATCTTTCGGCCCTCGTCGCACAGGATGAAAAATGCGCCATACGCGCCGTCGATATGGTACCAGAGCCCCCGGTCCCGGGCGATGTCGCCCAGATCGGCGAGCGGATCGACCGCGCCGGTATCGGTCGTGCCGGCCGACGCGATGAGGAGCCACGGCCGCAGTCCGGAGGCGAGGTCGGCGCCGATCATCATGTCGAGGGCCGCCGCATCCATGCGGAAGTTCCGGTCCATCGGCACGAATCGGAGCACGCACTCCTTCAGCCCGGCGATGCGGATCGCCTTGTCGACGCTGTGATGCACCTGACGTGTGAGATAGATGGTACTCCGGGGGATGTCGGCGGACGCAAGCCCGTGCGCGTCCCTCGCCGCGACGATACCGATGAGGTTGGCGATACTCCCGCCGGAGGTAAGGTTCCCTCCGCACCCCTTCGGGTACCCGACGAGCTCCGCCATCCAGTCGATGAGCATGTTCTCAAGGTAGACGGCGCCGGGGCTCCCAAAGTGGACGCCCGCGTAGCGATTCATGACGTCGGCGAGGTAATCGCCGAGGGCCGATGGGTAGATCCCGCCGCCGGGAATGTATCCGAGGTGCCCGCCGGACGCGGGATTGAGTCCCGGGCGGTCGACGTTAAATCGGAGAAGCTGGATCGCTTCGGCGAGCGTCCCGGGACCTTCGATGATCGGCGAATCGGCAATGCCGATCCCCTTGTCCTCGGTGACGACGTATGCCGGGAGGTCGTCGATCTTGGAGAGGAACTCTTCGGCGTAGGCGACCACATCGTCGCGCAGGGAGGCGCGCACGTCCGCCTGCGGTTCGAGCATCCGCGCGATGCGTTCAAGCTGTTGGATCTCTTCTCTCATACGATCGTCAGATTGTGTTGACGTAAGGGGAAGGGTTTATGACGCCAGTCCGGACTCCGCCGGATGCGCTCCCTGCTCTAGCTGCTTCAATTCTGCCGACATCTGTCTGTCCCGCTCCAAATACGGTATGCCGTCCTCGCCGCGAGAGATGGCGCTCTTCATTTCCAGCTGGTTCTCCTTCATCATGCGCGTCAATGCGTTCTTTCGAAGCACGACGATGGAGTCCTTGGCGATCTTCCTGGGGTCCGCCTGGGGAAAATCCGTCCCGTCGTCGAGCCGGACCTGGTATTTCGAGAAGAGGAGCTCACTGACGAGTTTTTTCTGCGCCGGATCGTCGAGGTCATTCACGAGGGCCGACGGGTCAAGCGGCTCCTCCTTGAGCGCACGCGCCTGAAGAAAGCCCGCGAGCGACCGGGCCGCCGGGTGCGTGAAATCCTCGAGGACGATCTGCGCGAAGATCTCCGTGATGACCGGTGCGCCTCCTTCGAGCATCGCGTGGACGAGGTTCCGTTCGTCGGTCGGAAGGGGTGCTTCGGATGTTCGGGCCTGCACTGGCGCGCTCTGGCGGGGCGGGGCGGCATTCGGTGCTCCGCCCTCGCGCCTACGTGTATCGCCCCGGAGGCGTTCGAGCTCCCGAAAGAGCGTCGACTCGTAGATCTTGTACTTCTCCGCAACCTGCTTGATGTAGAAATTTTGCTTCAGCTCGTCCTTCATGCTCGCGATCGACTGGACGATCGTGCGCACCGCCAGGGCCTGGCCTTCGGGGGTTGAGAGCTTCCCCTGCTTCTCGTACGCCTGGGAGATGAAGTCGATGAACGAGACGGATCTTTCCAGAAGGGCCTGGAACGCGGCGCCGCCATTTTTGCGCACGAAGGAGTCGGGGTCATCCCCTTCCGGAAGCGAAGCGACCCGGACGTCGAGATCGCTCGCGAGGATGAGGTCGACGCCTCTCAGGGCGGCCTTCGAACCTGCGGAATCGGCGTCGTAGACGATCGTGATGTTCTTCGTGGAGCGGCTGATGAGCTGGATCTGGTCAACGGTGAGCGCGGTCCCGCTCGAGGCGACGATATTCTTGATCCCCGCCTGGAAGACGGCGAGGAGATCAGCGTACCCCTCGACGAGGATCGCGCTGTCGGCCTCCCGGACGGCGTCCTTCGCGTGGTAGAGCCCGTAGAGGACGCGGCTCTTATTATAAATGGGGGTCTCGGGAGAGTTGATGTACTTCGCCAGCGGATCGTCCTCCCGGAGTTTCCGCGCGCCGAAGCCGATGACCTTTCCGGCGGTGGAGAAGATCGGGAACATCGCTCTCCCGCGGAAATAGTCGTAGTACGTGCCGTCCGGACGCTTCCGAGCCAGGCCCGCTTTTTCAAGATGCGCTGTCGCGAAGCCGTTTTCGGTGGCGTGCTTGACGAAGCCGTCCCACGAATTGGGCGCGTAGCCGAGTCCGAACGTCTTCATGGTCTCCGGCGTGAAGCCGCGGTCCTTGAGGTAGTCGAGGGCGGGCTTCCCTTCGGCGCTTTCGGTCAGCGCTGTATAAAAGTACTTGCCGGCGAGCCGCATGACCTGATAGAGCTGCTCCTGTTCGCTCGCCAACCCGGCGTCCTGGTCCGTAGCAGCCGGAAGCGCAATCCCGAGCCGCTCGGCCAGGGACCGGACGGCTTCGACGAACGTGAGCTTTTCATACTCCATGACGAAGGTGATGACGTTGCCGCCGACGCCGCAGCCGAAGCAGTGGTACATCTGCCGGTCCTGCGACACGTTGAACGAGGGGGTCTTTTCGGTGTGGAACGGGCAGAGCCCGATGAAGTTCTTGCCGCGCTTCTTCAGCTTGACGACGGCGCCGATCGTGTCGACGATGTCGGCCGCATTGCGTATTTCATCGATCTTTTCGGGCGGAATGCGCACGGAAATCCAGGGACTAAAGGATGTGCCAATGTTCGGAGAATGGGTGCCTGCACCGACAAGGTAAGAAAAAGCGATTAGCGAAGCAAGGATGCCGGAGGTCAGAATGGGTTCGGACCTCCGGCCCAGGTGGCAAGGCCTTCAAAGGCATGGTCGCCCCCGGCGGGTGCCAAGGGGCTAGTTCGGCAGAGCGATCCCCGAGCTTACAGTTCGACTTCGACCTTCTCCGGTTCCGGATGATTCTTGCCGTTCTTGCGCTTCCGCATGAACTGCTGCTCCACCGGAGAAGACGTCGCTTCGGACTTTTCCTCTACGTCCGGGTAGGTGAAGATCTCGTTCTTGTAGTTCCTGAGGATGATCTGATGGCCGGCCCGGCCGATGACATACTGCGGCAGGATCGGTATCTTCCCTCCGCCGCCGGGTGCGTCGATGACGTACGCGGGAATGGCAAGCCCGGAGGTATGGCCGCGCAAGGCGTCCATGATCTCGAGCCCCTTGCTCACCGGCGTGCGGAAGTAGTTGGTCCCCTTCGTGATGTCGGCCTGGTAGAGGTAGTACGGCCGTACGCGCATCGTGAGAAGCTTCCGGACGAGTTCCAGCATGACCGCGGCGTCGTCATTGACGCCCTTCATGAGCACGGCCTGGTTCCCGACAGGGACGCCGGCGTCGGCGAGCATCTCGCAGGCGCGTTTCGCTTCCAGCGTGCACTCCCACGGGTGGTTGAAGTGCGTATTGACATAGATGGGGTGATATTTCTTGATCATCCGGCAGAGCTTCGGCGTGATGCGCTGCGGCAATACGCAGGGCATCTTCGTGCCGAGCCGTATGATCTCCACATGGGGAATGGCGCGCAAGCCCTTGAGGACGCGCTCCAGGAGGAAATCCGTGAGCATCAGGGGGTCGCCGCCGGAAAGGATGACGTCCCGGATCTGCGGGTTCGCCGCGATGTAGTCGATCCCGTCCTGAATGTACTTCATATTGATCTTGCTCGAGTCGCCGACCTTCCGCTTGCGGGTGCAGAACCGGCAGTACATGGAGCACTGGCTCGTCGTCAGGAACAGGACGCGGTCAGGATACCTGTGGACGATGCTCGGAACGGGGCTGTGGGAGTCCTCCGCCAGGGGATCTTCTGGAAGACCGTCCTCCTCCAGCTCTCGGGCATCAGGGATGCACTGGAGCCAGATGGGGTCCCCGGGGGTGCGGATGAGCGAGAGGTAGTAGGGGTTGATCCGCGTATGAAACAGCGAATTGAGCTTTTCCGAGATCTCCTTATCAAATCCGAAACGCTCCACGAGGTCCTTGCCGCTATCGACGCTTTGACGCAACATTTCCTGCCAGAGTTCCATGACGATGAATCTTCCTTCCTGTTTATGAGAGATATTTGGCGTAGACGACAAGATCGTCGCCCACGTGGTAATAATCCTTGATCCTTGCCGCTTCGACGAACGCCGTCCGGGCGTAGAACATACGGGTGCTCTCGTAGGTCTCGCGCGAGGAGGTCTCCGCCACGATCAGTCTTCCGCCCCGTGTTCGTATATACCCTTCGGCCGCCGCCAGGAGCTGCTTTCCCACCCCTTTGCCGTGCATACTCGGCTTGACCGCGATCCAGTAGAGGTCGAACGTCCCACTGGTCACCGGCGTCGGTCCGATGCAGAAGTAACCCGCCACTTCCTCTCGGTCCGCAACCGCCGTGTAGATCACGTAATCCTTCTGCCCTTCCCGGTCGAGAACCACGTCGATGAGCTCCAAGGCGACATCGACCTCGTCCTCGGTGAAGACGCCGGTTTCAAACAGGATCCGCCGAAGCGGCTCGCGGTCCTCGCGGACCAGGGGCCGGATCGTCATTTAGGGCGCTCTCTCGAGCGCGCACTCCACGATCTTCCCCGCCAGCTCGTCGAAGTCGTACCCGTAGGCTCTTGCCGAACGCGCGAACCCGGCGTCGTCGCTGATGTCTGGGTTCGGGTTCACTTCGAGGATATAGGGCTTGTTCTCCTTGCTGAGTCGAAAATCAACGCGCGCATAGTCCCTGCATCCGAGGATCTGGTAGGCCTTGAGGGCCATCTCCTTGATCGATGCCTCGAGGGCGGGCGGCAACGGCGCGGGGCAGATCCCCTTCGTGTGCTCGTACTCGTCGGTCCCTTTCATCCATTTCGCGTTGTACGTGATGATCCGGTGGTACTGCTTCGGCAGGGTCGACATGTCGATCTCGGAGATCGGGAATACCACCGGCTTGCGATTGCCGAGGATCCCGACGTTCAGTTCGCGTCCATCGATGTACTCCTCCACAAGGGCCGGCTGGTCATGCTGCTCGATGACGTGCTTCACCCGCTTGCGAAGCTCAGCGAGGGTATTGACGACAGAGGCCGTTTCGATGCCGATGCTCGCGTCCTCCCGAGACGGCTTGACGATCATGGGATAGCGCATACCGGGGTCGATGTTCACCCGAACGGCGCTTTTCACGAGCTGGAACCGCGGCGTCGGAAGGCCGTAGTATGACAGGATCTCCTTCACGCGGACCTTATTGAGGGCCGTGCCGAGGGTCAAGGGATCGGAACCGGTATACTGGATCCCGAGGAGCTCGTAGATGCCGACCGCGTGCGCCTCGTGGACCGCCACGTTCAGTATCCCTTCGCAGAGATTGAAGACGAGATCGGGCTTTTCTTCCTTGAGAAATTTGATGAGCAGGCTGATGTCGCCTTCGACGCTGAAGATAGAGGTCTTGTATCCCCGTGCGGCGAGGGCCCGAGAGATGTCCTCCCGCTCTTCCAGGACGCCCACTTCAGACATGTCCACCTCGGCCACCAGGCGTGAGGATGTCGCGCCGGCCTCGAGCAGCCCCGCCTCCGAGACGAACTTCCGTTCTGTCTCGGGCTCGACGACAGGCTTGTTATAGACGACCGCGACGTGGATCTTCTTTCTCATGGACATTCCTTAGACGATGGGACGCAGGACCGGTTCCCCGGACGTGATGTTGCACCGTTGTGCGGCGATCGCCAGGACGGTTTGGATGAGCTGCGAGTACTTCAGACCGGCCGCTCTGGCCGCTTTGGGAAAACACGAATTATCTTCCGGGTTCGGCAGGATGCCCGGGAGCGGATTGAGCTCGATGATGTGCGGCTTCCCGGCGGCGTCGAGCCGCACGTCGATCCTCGACCAATCCCGGCACCGAAGCACGGTGTACGCCTCGCGGCAGATCGATTCGATCCCAGCGCGCAAGTCCGGAGTGAGCTTCGCCGGGCACTCGAAGATGTCCAAGGGTGCGTCCGAACGGTCCCAGATCCATTTCGCTTCATAGGAGTAGATCGGATTCACCCCGTTCGGGAGGGAATCAAACTTGATCTCGACGATGGGCAGGACGGTGAGGTTCTTGCCGTTGCCGAGCATGGCGACCGTGAACTCGCGTCCGGGGAGGAATTCCTCCACGAGCGCCGGTTCATGGTACTGCGCGAGCACCGCAAGGACCTGCCGTTCGAGTTCCGCGGCGCTCGTGACGAGCGATGCGTCGAAGATCCCCTTGCTCGACCCCTCGTGGAGGGGCTTCACCATGCAGGGGAGCGAAAGCGCAAGCCCCCGGAGCTGAGAAGGCTCGGAGACGACCCGGAACCGGGGGGTCGGTATACTATAATAGGAGAGGATCTCCTTCGCGCGCGATTTATCGAGGCAGACGGCGAGCGTCAGCGGGTCGGATCCCGTGTAGGGGATCTGGAGCATTTCGAGCATGGCCGGAACTTGCGCTTCCCGGGAGACGCCGTAAAGCCCTTCGGTCGTGTTGAAGACGATCTGCGGGCGCTCCGCGCGGAGTTTTTCATACGCGAACTCGTCCGCTTCGATGAGCGTCACATCGTGGACCTCGGACAAGGCCGCGCGCATCGCATCAATGGTCGCGAAGGTGTCCCATTCTGCGTAAAGATCGTGTTGCTGTTGAGTGTTGGAGCGAGTGGATGTCAGGAGGACAGCGGGATGAGCAGAGGAACCGCTCAGACTCGGAGGCTCGGTGAGGTCACCGGAAACAGATTGTGTGTTGGTGTCTTCCTTTTTCTGATTGTAGACAAGCGCGATACGCAACGGTGTCGTGTTCACAGGAAGATCTAGCAAGTAACTCGTGAAACCCTCTCAAAAAGTTGGACAAGATGAACTGTGAAGTGATGCTCTGCCGCACTTGCATCATCAAACACATGTGTAATATAATGATTTTACATTCTTTGTCAAGATAAAAGTGCATTTTTCGGGAAGATCTGAAAACATTTTGCATCGCGCGAGTGAGCGCGACTCGATCGCCGCGAGAAAAAATCTCGCGGCGAAGCGACGCTACCCTCCTTGGACCATCGTCATCGCGTCGGCGAGACGCTCGTCGAAGTACGTGCGCAACGTTCCATGATCGATGCGTCGGAGGTGCGGGTCGTCGGCGATGATGCGGTACGCTTCCTCGCGCGCCTCAAGGAGAAGCGAGCCGTCGGTCATCAGGTTCGCAAGCTGGAGTTGGGGGATGCCGCTCTGACGCGTCCCGAAGAACTCCCCCGGACCCCGTATTTCTAGGTCAATTTCAGCGATTTTGAACCCGTCGGTCGTCTCGACCATCGTCTGCAGCCGCTTCGCCGATTTCTGCTTGTCGTCGTTCTCCCCGTCGATCCCGGGTAGGACGGGAGCGCGGCGGCTCACTTTCGTGAGCCAATCGGGTGCGATGAGGATGCAGTACGACTGCGCCGAACCCCTCCCCACCCTCCCCCGGAGCTGGTGGAGCTGCGACAGACCGAACCGTTCGGCATGCTCGATGACCATGACCGACGCGTTCGGGACGTCGATCCCCACCTCGATGACGGTCGTGGCGACAAGGATGTCGATCTCCCCCCGTTTCAGTCGGCCCATCACCTCCTCCTTTTCGTTGGACGCCATCTTCCCGTGGAGGAGGGCCAGCCGGAGGTCCGCGAAGACCTCCTTCCGCAAGAGCTCGTAGCTCTCGGTCGCTGCCCTCAGGTCAAGTTTTTCCGATTCCTCGATGAGCGGGTAGACGATATAGGCCTGCCGCCCCTCCTTCACCTGTTCCCGGACGAAGTCGTAGACCGCGTCGGTCTTCGACTCGGGACGCAACGCGGTCCGGATCTCCTTGCGGTGGGCGGGCAGTTCATTGATGACGGACACGTCCAGGTCGCCATAGAGCGTCAGGGAGAGCGTGCGCGGTATTGGCGTCGCCGTCATGACGAGGAGGTCGGGAAAAGGGAGGTTTTTACCCTCCACGGCCGCTTTCTCCTTCAACGCCAGGCGTTGGGAGACGCCGAACCGGTGCTGTTCGTCGATAACAATGAGCCCCAGCTTGTTGAAGTGGACCGATTCCTGGATCAGGGCGTGCGTGCCGACGACGATCTGCGCTGACCCGCGCCGAACGTCCTCGAGGACGTCCTCCCGGAGCTTCGTTCGCTGGCTCCCCACCAGGAGGCGCAAGTTCACCGGAGCCCCGGCGAGGAGCCCGGAAAGCGTCCGGAAATGCTGTTCCGCGAGGATCTCCGTCGGAGCCATGAACGCGGCCTGATAGCCGTTCTCGACGGCAATGAGCATGGCGAAGAGGGCGACGATCGTCTTCCCGCTCCCCACATCTCCCTGCAGGAGCCGGCTCATGGGCTTGGGCGATCGCATGTCGTCGGTGATCTCCCGGATGACCTTGATCTGGGCCTGGGTGAGGGTGAAGGGAAGACGCTCTTTCAGGGCCCGGGCGAGCGAGCTCTCGACCTTGAACGGTATGCCGGGGAGGTCCGTTTTGAGGCTGTTGCGCCGGGTGGCGAGCATGAGCTGCATGAAGAAGAGCTCGTCGAACTTCAGGCGGTGCCGGGCGCGCTCGAGCGCCTCGACGGAGTCCGGGAAGTGGATCCCCCGGAGCGCCTCTCGCACCGGCGCCAGGGAGAGGCGGCCGCGAAGCTCCTCGGGGAGAGGCTCTTCCACTAGGTCGACATAGTCGTCGACGGCGGTCCGCATTACTTTTCGGAGACCCTTCACGTGGAGGTGCACTTCCTTCAATTCTCCGGTGGAGCCGTATTTCGGTACGAATCCCCGGGTGTGCAGGAAGCCCTCTTGGTCCCCCTCCTCCTCGTCGCCGCCGCTGTTCAAGCGGTCGATCGATGGATGGACGATCTGCGGGGTGCGGCCGAAGAGTGTCACTTTACCTGACACGGCCAAGGTCTCTCCGATCTGGAAGGCTTTCTTGAAGTAGTGCACCTGGCGGAAAAAGACGAGCTGGATCGTGCCGGTAGCGTCGCCGAGGACGACAACGAAGCGCTGCTTCGGCGGCCTGCCGAGCAGATCGAACGTCCGGACGGTGCCGATGACGGTGACCCAGGAGGCACCAATGGCGGTGGACTTCAGGCCTGCGATCGTCTGGACGCTGCTCAGATCGACGTACCCGTATGGAAAATAATACAGGAGGTCCCGAACGGTAACGATTCCGAGTTCCGCAAGGACTTCGGAGCGTCGGGGACCGATTCCCTTGAGGTACTGGATCGGCGTGGAGAGTGAATTCTTCTGAGACATCGTGCAAGAAGATACGAAGGGAGCAGTGGAATTGCAACCGCCGGGGCGCGGAACGGAGGGTTTGAGGGAACGTCGGCCGGGGTATAAAAAAAGTGACCGCCCGGCTGGGCGGTCACTTTTGAAAGAGTTACAACTTAGTTGCCGGTATAGACTGCAGAGCCGATGATCTGGGCAGTGTAGGTTCCGGGGAACGCGGTCGGCGGAACGGTAACGGTCGCACCGAGGAACAAACCGGTCGCTGCATTGGAGTTGATCGAAAGGTGCACAGCATTTCCCGTGACCGCGCCGGAGGCCGAGAAGCTGGCCGTCGGATCGTTGTCATAGTTCCAGCCGTACGTCCAGTTGGACAGCGGCAGACCTGCTGCATCATCATCAGAGTTCATCGCGCCCGGAAGGACGAGGTTCACAATGACG
>JANYJZ010000015.1 GCA_025358305.1 Ignavibacteriota bacterium | reverse complement strand
TGGGGGTTCTGGATCGAACGAACGACGAAGTCGGCGCTGTTGTTCTGCGTGTCCCAGCCGTTGCCGGCCAGTGTATCCGCGCCGCCGAACGACATGCTCGCGAGCGTCGAAGAGGGTTGCGCCTTGCGTTCCAAGCTAGTGCTGCTAACAAGTGCAGGCGCGGCGGCGCCTTCAAACCCGTTCGCTGTGCCGTAGCCAACCTTATCAACTATTGACACATCGGTGGGGTTCGAGCCGGAGAGCGCTGTTTGCGTGTTCACAAGGCAGACCTTGCCGTTGTTTGCGGACATCGGGATTGCTCCTGCGATGTCGGGCGTCGGAAGGGCTACCGTGCCGCCTACGCCTAACGCTTCACCGACGAGGAAGAACCCGTGCGAAGGAATCGAGCCCGAGAGGTTCGTTACCTGCCAGGTCGTGCCGGCAGCCGAAGCGTACTGCACGCTATACGTGCTCAGGTCGATCGAGGAGCCGGTCGGGTTATAGAGTTCGACATAGTCGTTCGTGTAGGTCGAACCTGAATTTCCACCACCGCCGTAGACCTCGCTGATCACGACCGTGGTCGAGATCTGTGCTGAAGCCAGGGGGGAGAGGAGCGGGACGACGAAGAGGACGAGAGCGATCGAGAGTGCCCTCGCAAATGAGAGGAACGTCTTCATGGCGGATCCTTCCTTAAAAAAGTTTATCAATGGAACGATGTGTTATGTGTGCGGTTGATGATTGAATCGTTCGGCAGGCGAGAGAGCGGGAGCTCTCCGCGCTGCGCGATTATGAGAGATACTTGTTATACGATCGGCCCGTCCTCGCGTGAGGGATACGTCGCAAGGAACTCCGGGCGCGACTCAAGAATGTACTCGATTTTCCCGATAAATGCCAATGAAATAATCATGAACAAATCGAGAACATAAGAACATACGAGGAGCGTCGCTTCCGCCTCACCTCCCTATAGCGTCGTCTGAGAGGCCCTGTCTCGCGGGAAGCGGTGCACGTACCCCGAGACTACCGGATGAGGATCATCCGCTGGGTCTCGATGTATTCCGAGGTGAAGACCATGAAGTAGTAGGCCCCGCTTGCAACGGCGAACCCGCGTTCGTCGACGCCGTTCCATGTGGGGGCGTCGCTTGCCATATCATGCAATCCGGGGCCAAAAACCCCGGCTTCGATGACTCGGACCAAGCGACCGAGGCCGTCAAAGATCTTGATACTCACTTCTGACTGGCCCGCAAGCCGAAATGGCAGATAGGTGACCCCGTTGACCGACGGAAGGAACGGATTGGGCTCGGCCTGAAGGACATGGTTCGTCGAAACGCTGCCGGGAGGGGGCGGGTTCGGCGGAGGTTCCACTCCCCCACCGTCGATGGTGTTGAGGATCGTGCCACCCACGCCCGCCACCCAGCCCTTGTCGCGGGAGGGAAACGAGACGGCGTTCAGCGTGCGGCTTGTTCCGGACGCTTCCAAGGACCAGGAGTCGCCGCCGGTCAGTGTGCGGATGATGTTGCCTCCGGTCCCGACGACCCAGCCGACATCGCCGCTGAGAAAGGACAGAGCGAGAAAATGGTTTATGCTCTTGATCGGATTGATGAGCGGCCGCCAGGTGGCACCTCCGTTCGTCGTCTTGGCGACGTAGTGGAACTTCCCGACGACGTAGCCGGTGTCGGGGTTGAGGAACTGCATGCCGAGGAGCGTGCGGTTCTCGGTACGGATCGTGTCCCAGAGGGCGCCGCCGTCGGTCGTTTTCAGGATGAAGGTCGTATCATTGCTGATGCCGTAGTTCGCGAGCACCCAGCCGGTGGAGGGATTGATGAAGTAGACCGAACTCATCGTGAGGAGCGTGTCGGTCCCGGGCCGGGCCGCATGGCTCCACGTCGCGCCGGCGTTGGTCGTGTGGAGCATCGTGCCGCGCTCCCCGACCGCCCAGCCGTCGTTGTCGCTCGCGAAATGGACGCTGTAGAGCGCCTGGGGGGAGTCCACAACGGCCTCTGTCCAGGTGACGCCGTCCAGGGTCTGCAAGATCGTCCCGGCGTCCCCCACCGCCCATCCCGCGTTCGGGAGCCGGAACTGGACGGAGCGCAATGCGACATTCACCGGAGTGTTGTCCCGGATCCAGGAGGCGCCGCCGTCGTTCGTGTGCATCGCCGTTCCCTGCTCGCCCACGACCCAACCGCGCGATTCGTTGAGAAAACTGCTGCCGAAGAGGTCGAACGTCGTGTTCTCGGCGAACCGCAGCCACGCCTGGCCCTTGTTGAGGGTCTTCCGAATCTCGCCGTTCTGGCCGACGAACCACCCGACCATGGAGTCGGCGAAGGCGATCGCCGTCATGTTGTTCACCGAGTCGAGGAGCGTCGGATACGGGGCCCAGGAGAATCCGCCGTTCGTCGTCAGGACGAGTGCGCGACCCCCCACGGCGTACCCGTTGTTGGCGTTCGTGAAGGTGATGGACGTGAGGTTCGACGATGTGCCGGAGAAGAGCTTGCGAACCCAGGTCCCGCCGCCGTCGGTCGTCGACATGAGCGTCCCGCCCACCCCGGCGATCCAGCCCACGTCCTGGTTCAGGAAGTAGACCGACTTGTAGTCGCGCGTCGAGGTCGGGTCGGGGATGTTGATCCAGTTGTTCCCGCCGTCGCTCGTCTTGAGGATCGTGCCGTGGTCGCCGACCGCGTAGCCGATCGTGGTCGTCGGGAGCGAGACCGCATAGAGATCGAACGCCGTGTTGCTCGCGACCGTGCTCCAGTGCTGCCCGGCGTCGATCGTCCGAAGGATGGTGCCGCCGTCGCCGACGACGAAACCGTAGTTGACGCCGGCGCTCGCGACCGCGCGGTACGTGCGCGTCGGTGTGGGCGTGGTCCGTTGGAACCAGTGCGCGCCGCCGTCGCTCGTCGTCAACAGGACGCCGGATTGGCCGGCGACCCAGCCGACCGAGGCGCTCGGGAAGTTCACCGCCTCGAGCGTCACCGCGCTGTTGGCGTAGATCTGGCGGGCTTCCCAGGTGTTGCCGCTGTTCGTCGACCGGAGGAGTGTCCCGGCGCCGCCGACGGCGAAGATGAGATTTGCGTTGACGGGGTCGATGGATTGGAGGTTATTGCCTTGGGGCAGGGGGTTCTGCCAATCCCAGCTGTTCTGGGCGACGAGCCCGGAAGCCGTCATGAGCAACGAGATCGCGAGAAGGAAGAATCGTTTTCGGATATTCACTGCTGATCGCTCTGCGTTTAGGTTCACAGCCTCCGGGAGAACGTGTGCGCTGGCTTGCGTGCCCTAGCGCCCCCAAGCCCCGGACGTTCATGAATTAGCGGTCTAGCTCCTCGCCCCCGCCTTATTTCATCAGGAGCATCTTCTCCGTGCGCTGGAAGCGCCCGTTGTCCACCTGGATCCGGTAGAAGTAGACCCCGGACGGGAGGTCGTATCCGCGCGACGAGCGCGCGTCGAACCGGTACCGGTGCTCCCCTGCCGCAAGGTCCTCGTTCTCGATGATCCTGGCCACTTCCTGGCCCAGGATGTTGTGGATGGCGATCGTGACGTTGCCGGGTTTCGACAGGGTGAACGAGATCGTTGTCGATGGATTGAACGGGTTCGGATAGTTCGCCGACGCGGGGATCACCGCGTGCGCCGACGACGGGGCCGACGAGATCGGACCTGCCGCGGTGTACTTGATGATGCCGCCGTTCGCCCCGACCGCCCAGATGTTGTTTGCGTCGAAGACGTGCATGCCGTAGAGGTTCCGGGACGTGCCGGAGATCTCATGGGTCCACGTCGCGCCGCCGTCCGTCGTCAACAGGACGACGCCGCTGACCCCGGACGCCCACGCCGTCAGGTCGTCGACGCCGATCACGGAGAGGAGCGGGACGTTCGTGCCGGAGTTCTGGCTTGACCAGCTCGTGCCGCCGTTCGACGTATGGAGGATCGTGCCGCGGTCGCCGACCGCCCAGCCGTCGGTGGCCGTCGGGAAGTGGACCGACCGGAGCGTGCGTATGATCGCGGGGGAGGTCTCCGTGAACCAGGTCGAGCCGCCGTTCGTCGTCCCGAGGACGAGTCCCGAGGCGCCCACGGCCCAGCCGTTGTTCGAATCAAAGAAGAAGATGTCGTGAAGGTTCTTGCCGATGCCGGTGAGGATCGGCGACCAGATCGTGCCGCCGTTCGTCGTCCGGTGGATCTTCCCGCCGTTGGCGACCATGAACCCCGTGTCCGCCGAGACGAAGTGGAGCGCGTTGTACGTCAGTCGGTTGCCCGTGAAGATGGGCGTCCAGTTCGTGCCGCCGTTCGTCGTCCGGAGGAAGGTGCCGGACCGACCGCAGATGTAGCCCAGCTGGCTCGTAACGAACGTGACGTCCGTGAGGTACTTCGTCAGACCGGAGCTCTGGGTCGTCCAGGTCCGGCCGGAATTCGTCGTGTGGAGGATCGCGCCGGTTGTCCCGACGGCCCAGCCGTTATTGATGTCCGAGAAGCAGACCGAGCTCAGAATCGACGAGATGACCACCTCTCTCGATAACGTCGTCCAGGTGGTGCCGCCGTCCGATGTCCTCAGGACGACGCCGTTGGTGCCGACGGCCCAGCCCTTGTTGCGGTTGAGCATCTTGATGCTGGTGATGGACCTCGTCGTGCCCGTACTCTGCGTGATCCAGGTCCCGCCGGCGTTGTTCGTGCGGTAGATCTTGCCGTAGTCGCCGACGACCCAGCCCGTATCCTGGGTGAGGAACTGCACGTCGTAGAGGTTGCCCGAGGTCAGCGGCGAGAAGACGATCCAGGAGGTGCCGCCGTTCGTCGTCGCCAAGAGCGTCCCGCCGATGCCGACCACGTATCCGCGCTGGCTGTTGACGAACGAGGCCGCGCTCAAATGCGACAGTGTGCCCGTCGTCTGCAAGCCCCAAGTGTTCCCGCCGTTCGTCGTGGAATAGACCGTGCCGCTGTCCCCGACGATCCAGCCGTTGTTCGCGTTCGTCGGGTCAAAGGCGATGTCATTGAAGTTCTGCAGGGTCGAGAGCGTCTTCGTGAGCCAGGTGTTGCCTTGGTCGAGCGTGTAGCGGATGGTTCCTTGGCGCCCGACGGCCCAGCCGCTGACGAGGTCCGTAAAAACGATGCTCCGCAAACCTCTGGTCGTGTTCGACAGGAGCGTCTGCCAGTCGATGCCGCCGTTGGTCGTCCGGATGATGGCCCCGGAGGAACTCACCGCGAAGGCGAGGTCGTGGTTCACCAGGTCGATCGACGAAAGCGCCCCAGTCACTCCCGCAGCGTTCGCCTCGGCGTTCCAGTCGGCACCGCCGGTGCGCGTCCGGACGAAGGCTCCGTTCTGACCCACCGCCATCATGGAATCGTTGTTGAGTGAATCGGTGTACAGGGCATCGACGCTGTACAGGGCGTTCCCCGTCGGGAAGGGGTTCTGCCACTGCCATGCGGGATTGACGGTGTCGAAGAAGACCTCCTGGTCGTAGAGGGGGATGTTCGCATCGAGGACGTCGAGCGAGTCGGCCGGCGCTTCGATGATGTCATCGGAGGTCGAGACCGAGTCCTCTTGGGCAAGCGCGCGGGAAGAGCCGAAGACGACGAGCGCCGCGCCGACGACGAGCGCGCACGCAAGCTTCTGCCAATGCCGCACGAGCGCCGCGAGGTTCCAGGTATTCTCTGTCCGTTTCATATGCACCCCTCCAAAAAAAAGATATTCTCCATGTGCCGCACGATCCGTACCGCGCGCAAAGGCCGATCTTACTTGATCAGCTCAAAATTCATGTCGTTGATCTCGTCGCCGTCGGGCTTCGAGATGACCTCGATGCTCTTCGACGACTGGTCCGTCCGGTATCCGAGGATCTGGATCTGCGAATCCTCGATCGAAAGCTTGTACTTGCCCGGGGGGACGCCGATGAACTCGAACTCGCCGGTCGAGAACGAGATGCCGACCTTCTTGTAGGCGACCGTTCCGTCCTCCGCCGCCACCGATTGGAGCGTGATCGTGATGCCTTCCACCGGGACCGTCTTGCCGTTCACCGTCCCCTGGACCTTGCCCTGGATGACGCCGCCGAAGACGATCGGGAGGTCGATCTGCCGGAATTGATTCGGCTCGGAGATGACGGAGATCGTGTTGTACTTGGGTATCCAGAGCGGATTGTCGAAGTACTCCGGATCGACCGTCATTGTATACTCTTCATACGGAAGCGTATGCTTGAGGCCGAACCCGCTCCCCGGGATGTATTTCAGGGGCTGGTTGCCGAACATGGAGCTTGCCTGGATCTTCGCCTTTTCGAGCTCCTCCTCGCCGGGGTCGCGGATGCCGTTGTTGTTCGCGTCCACGAACGGGTTGATGAGGATGCCGCCGAAGCCGACCCTGTTCCCCAGATAATCGAGATAGAAGTCGCCCGCCTCTGCCGAATAGCCCAAGGAACCGCTCACCGACTCCGTCGTACGGAGGCCTGAACCGCCGCCGCTCACGATGGACCGGAGGAGCGCGAACGGGAAATAATACACGAGCTGCACGCCGGCGATCGCGCCCTGGGTGATGAAGCTCTTGTTGTAGAAGAACTGGATCCAGAACTCCTTCGTGAACCTGCGGCTGAACTCGAGCTGGAGGTCGCGGAACCCGCCTGCGTTGTGGTAGTACCGGGTCGTGCCGCGGAAGAAGAACCCGCCCGAGGCTCTCACGCCCAAGGACGCGCTCGTATAGGCCTCGAGGTCGTAGTACATCTCGCGGTCGCGGTAGGTCCGGCGGTGGGTCAGACGCGGGGAGAAGATCCCGAACTGTCCGCCGATGGAGGCCTGGAGCACGCGGTCGCGGCCCGTTTCAAAGAGGGTCTGCCGCGCGAGAAGGTCGAGATTGAGACGGTGGATGCTCTCCCGGATCGGAATGGAGACAGTCGCATTGACATCGTTCCGGATGTTCCGGGGATTGTAGAAGGGGTTCCGGTTGTACCACGTGTAGTCGATGGAGGCGCCGGCCGAGGACGGATAGGTGACCGTCAGGATCCCCCGGGAGTAGGCCGTCGGTGAAACGACAAAGTCGCCGGTGAGGAGCTGGGTGAGACGCCCCGTCGTCGTGAAGAACGGATGGACCCTTCGGCTGCTGTACAAGTTATCGCCGTTGTAGACGTCGAACCCCGCTCCCATGGTGAGGTACGGGTTGACGCCCCACTGGACCGTGCCGTCGCCGTAGAACTTGTCGTCGAGGAACCGGAGCGAGCCGCCGACGAGGCTGTATTCCACCTGGCCCGGGGGCAGCATCGTCGGTGGGACGATGATGCGGTATTCGATCTCGCGCTCGACCCCGTATTGGTCGTACTGCTTGACCGTATAGTTCGAGACGCCGTACGTCACCGGCGTGGAGAAGGAGTAGGAGCCGTCGTTATCCCCCTTCTGGTAATCGGAGAGCGTTCCGCGGAAGTAGAAGTCCGCGATGCCGCCGGTCTGGATCGAGCCGTCGATGTCCTCCGTGGCGAACAGGTAGCGTCTGGGCGCAGGACGGTTCGTGATCTCCGCCCCCCAGACGCTCGACGGAACGAGCCCGCCGGTGAAGACGTCGCCGATGAGGATCTGCCGGACGATCGAGCTCGTCAGGAACGCGTAGCGCAACCGAGCCGTCGCGTCCCGGGCGGTGAGCTTCGTCCGAACGGCGCCGTTGACGCGGCCGTCAAAATCGCCGCCAAGGAGCTGGTTGCCGACGTGGAACGAATAGGTCTGCCGCGGCGTGCCGCTGCGCGAGATCTGGGATGAAAGGAGATAGTCAAGGCGTCCGAAGCTGAACGGGAGAAGCCGGCGCGGTGCGACGTAGTCGGCCTGAGGGACTTCGTAGAGGCCGCGCTTGCGCTTCCGGGCAAGTTCGCGCTCGCGCTCGAGGAACACGGGAAGCTCTTCCTTCGTCTTGAGGACGATCTCCAACCGACGGGCCGAATAGGCGAGCTGCAGCCCGAAGAGCTGGTCATAGAGGTCGGCGCGCATGTAGAGGTCCGTCCCCTGGACCCGGATGTCGCCTGGGCCAAGGGCGACGACCTTGCCCCTGGCGGTCGCGGTCCGGTTGGACGCGTCCAGGACATACTTGCTGTCGGCGGTGATGTAATACCCTTCGACACGCTGCTGTCCCGGGATGTACGTGGTATTGATCTTAAGAAACGTGAAGAGCGCCGTCACCGGGACGTAGGCCGTATTGCCTGAAGTGAACACCGTAAGCTCGGTTTGGCCGACGCCCCTCAGGACGAGGGCCACCGGTATGAGTTCCGTCGAATCGGGTGCCTGGGCCCGCGCCTGGCCGAGCGCGCCGAGCGTCAGGAGACACGAAACGACAAGCGATACGAGGTGATTCTTCATGCGCAGGGCCTCTCGGGAATTCATCTCGTTACGGTAACACGACGGTCGTCGAGTACTTCACCGGCTCCGACCTCAGCGTGAACTGCGTCGCGAGGCCGCGGCGCTTCGTCGTGAACGCGAGCTCGAGCGTGTACGACCCGGGTGGGACCGATTTGATGCTGTACGATGCCGGATAGTGCATGTCCTTGTAGACCGCGATGACATCGTTCTGGCTCATGAACACCTTCCCCGACGCGTTCTTCAGCGTCGCGACCATCGTGCCCCAGTACGAGGCGTTGCCCGAATGGGTCATGTCGATGGTCAGGAATAAGCTTCCCGTGTCGACCCTCGATGCGACGTCCTTCACCGACACGTTTGCCGTAACGGAGCCGTACCGGTAATGGAAGGGAATGTCGACTTGGGAGATGTACTGGAAGCGAGCGGCGGGCGCCCCGCCCGGGGCCACAGTCTTCTTCACTTCCCGCGTCGTGGAGCACACAACGACCCTCGCCCAGTATTCCGCGGGCGTGAGGTTCGCCGGGGCGGTCACCATGATCCGAACGAGCTGCGATTCCTTCGGATTCAGGACGAAGCGCTGCGGATAGGCCTTCAGCCAGGAGACCGCGGAGAGCTCTCCGGTATACGGAGGATCGACATAATGCATTTCAAATTTGCCGCTATCGTTCGCGACAGGATAGCCGAATTTATATTCGATCCAGACCTCTTGCCGGGCGTCGGTCGGATTCGAGATGCTGATCGATGCGGTCCGGTTGGGCGCATTGATGAACAGCGATGTAGGATACACCTCTGCGCCTGCGGTCAGCCGCGAGGCCGACATGAACAGCAGGAGGAGGACAAGAGCAGGAACAAAGCGGAAGGTATGGAGGAACGTCGTTTTCATAGACTCGCGTGTATGTTCTCTGTAAAAACGTCTGTCCCGCAAGCGAAGAGAGAGTTTGCGGAACCGTCAGCAAATCAAGTGTTTACGAATCGAGATGAATCAATATACGAAGAATCCCGGAGAAATAAACATGCAAAGAGGCACCAGGATCATTGATGAGATGAGCACAGGTACCTCTTTGCAAGAAATCAAGATATGATAATCAAATACAGAGTATCAGATCTCTTAGTTGCCGGTATAGACTGCCGAGCCGATGATCTGCGCCGTGTACGTGCCGGGGAACGCGGTCGGGGGAACGGTGACCGTCGCGCCGAGGAACAGACCGGTCGCTGCATTGGAGTTGATCGAAAGGTGGACAGCATTGCCCGTGACCGCGCCGGAGGCCGAGAAGCTGGCCGTCGGATCGTTGTCATAGTTCCAGCCGTACGTCCAGTTGGACAGCGGCAGACCTGCTGCATCATCATCAGAGTTCATCGCGCCCGGAAGGACGAGGTTCACAATGACG
>JANYJZ010000019.1 GCA_025358305.1 Ignavibacteriota bacterium | reverse complement strand
GTTGCCTCGTTCGTGTCCGGTTGCGTTGGCATTGCTCTTGGTGATCCTTTGGGTTGTCCAAAAATCGTTGGATCACAAGATGCCTAAAACCTGACATTTCTATCGAGTCCGATACCTGACATTTCTATCGAGTTCTAACATTGCAAGCGCGCGGGCCTCTCCGTTGTTTGCATTTCACCCTCTTTTTTGGTACATTTTGCAATAACGACCTTGAGTTTTCCGCATGCTTGAGCAGTACATTCCCATAGGGTTCATGTTCATCGTCGCCATCATTTTCGGCATCGTCATGTCGAAGTTGAGCGAGTGGCTTGGACCAAAAAATCCCAACGACGTGAAGCTTTCCACGTATGAAAGCGGCATGGAGCCCGTCCTGAGCGCGCGGGAACGCGTCTCGGTGAAGTACTACATGGTCGCCATGCTCTTCATCCTCTTCGACATCGAAGTCGTGTTCCTCTATCCCTGGGCGGTGAACTTCCGCTCCCTCGGCCTCTTCGGATTCGTCGAGATGCTCGTCTTCACGGTGGTCCTCATGCTCGGGTACATCTATCTTCTGAAGAAGGGTGCATTGAAATGGCAGTAAGCGCCGCCGACGAAAGCTTTCTCACCACCAAGATCGACGATCTCGTCAGCTGGGCGAGACGGAACTCCCTCTGGCCGATGCCGATGGGGATCTCCTGCTGCGCAATCGAGATGATGGCGTTCGCCGGGCCGCGGTTTGACGTCGCACGGTTCGGTTCGGAGGCCTTCCGGTTCTCGCCTCGCCAGAGCGACCTCATGATCGTCGCCGGAACGGTGACCTACAAGATGTCTCACGTCGTCCGGAAGATCTATGACCAGATGCCCGACCCGAAATGGGTCATCGCGATGGGCGCGTGCACCTCGAGCGGCGGGATGTATCGGTCCTATTCCGTCGTCCAGGGCATCGACCAGTTCATACCGGTCGACATGTACGTGGCGGGCTGCCCCCCGAGGCCCGACAACCTCCTCAACGGGCTCATCCAGATCCAGGCGAAGATCGCGCGGGGCGAAAAACCGGGCCAGCGCGAGAAGATCTACATCGGCGAACAACCAGGCGAGCATGAACGCGCACATTCTTGAAAAGCTGAACGAGCAGTGCCCCGGCGCCGTCGAACTCGCGAATGAATACCGCGGGGAACTGACGGTCGTCGTGAAGAAGAGCGAGCTCGTCGCCGTCTGCCGCGTCTTGAGGACCGACCCGGCGCTGCAATTCGATTCGATCCGCGACATCTGCGGAGCGGACTACTACCGGCCCGACGACCGGTTCGAAGTGGTCTACAATCTCTACTCGATCCCGCAGAAGGTCCGCCTGCGCCTGAAGGTCCGGGTCGACGAGTCCGATCTGCACGTCCCGACCATCACCGGCGTCTGGACAGGGGCGAACTGGATGGAGCGAGAGACGTACGATATGTACGGCATCCTCTTCGACGGCCATCCCGATCTCCGCCGTATCTACATGCCGGAAGAGTTCGAACACTTTCCTCTCCGCAAGGATTTTCCCCTCATGGGGATCCCCGGCTCACTCCCACTTCCACGAAAATAATCGGCCTCCTCCCACATGGGTTCCGACGGTACAGCAGCCAAGCAGAAGATCCTCCGCGCGCTCGAGAATGCCGATACGAACGTCTCGTTCGACGACGTCCTTGAACACGACATGGTGCTCAACATGGGCCCGCAGCATCCGGCGACCCACGGCGTGCTCCGTTTGCTCCTCCGGCTCGACGGCGAGACGATCGTTTCGGCCGTCCCAGACCTCGGCTATCTCCATCGCGGATACGAGAAGATCGCGGAGAACTGCACGTTCCACGAGTTCATTCCCCACACCGACAGGCTCGACTATCTTTCGCCGCTCGCGAACAATGTCGCCTATGTCCTTGCCGTGGAAAAGCTTGCCGGCATCGAGGCGACGAGGCGGACGCAGTACATCCGCGTGATCTGCGCCGAACTCGCCCGCCTCGCCTCGCATCTCGTCTGGCTCGGAACGATGGCGATGGATGTCGGTGCGGTGACCGTGCTCCTCTGGGGCTTCCGCGAACGGGAAAAGATCCAGGACATATGGGACGTCCTCACCGGCGTCCGGTTTACCACGAGCTTCACCCGTATCGGCGGCCTCGCGCAGGACCTGACGCCCGAATGCAGTGCGATGGTGACGAGTTTCCTCGACCAGTTCGCTGATAATCTCAACGAGTGCGAGAAGATCCTCGTCCGGAACAGGATCTTCGTGGAGCGCTGCGAAGGGATCGGCGTCATCACGAAGGACCAGGCACTCCAGTACGGCATCACCGGCCCGATCTTGCGCGCCTGCGGCGTGGAGCACGATCTCCGCAGGGATGCCCCGTATCTCGTCTATCCCGAGCTGGATTTTCACGTCCCGGTCTACCACGACTGCGACGTGCTTGCTCGGTTCTACGTCCGCGTGCAGGAGATGAAGGAGAGCGTCAAGATCCTCCGGCAGGCGCTTGCGAAGCTTCCCGAAGGGCCCGTGAACGCCGGCGATCCGAAGAAGGTGCTCCCGAAGAAGGAACACACCTACGGCAGGATGGAAGAACTCATCCACGATTTCATGATCATCAACTTCGGGATCAACCCCCCGATCGGCGAGATCTACCACGCCGTCGAGGGCTCGAAGGGGGAGCTCGGATTCTACATCGTGAGCCACGGGGAAGGCCACCCCTGGCGTCTGAAGATCCGTTCGCCATCGTTCGTGAATCTCCAACCCCTTCCCGTCATGATGAAGGGGGGGATGATCTCCGATGTCGTTGCGATAATCGGCAGCATCGATCCCGTCATGGGCGAGGCGGACAAGTAGGACGCACCGCCGCAGCCCCGGCGCCACGATTGAAACACTATCTCCATCCATTGAGCGATGTTCACCAAAGAAAATCTCGATAAGCTCGAAGTCCTGAAGAAGCAGTATCCGACCATGAAGTCCCTGACGCTGCCCGCGCTCTGGATGGCGCAGGAACAGTTCGGCTGGATCTCCCCCGATACCATGAAGTATGTCGGGGAACTTCTCGAGCTTCCCGTCTCGCACATTTACGGGGTCGTGACGTTCTACACGATGTTCAACACACGGCCCGTCGGTACGCACCATCTGCAGGTCTGCACGAACGTCTCCTGCCAGCTCCGCGGCGCGGAGCGCCTCGCCGGGCACATCTGCGACCGCCTTCACATCAAGATGGGCGAGACCACCCCCGATAAGCGCTACACCGTCACAGAGGTGGAGTGTCTCGGGTCCTGCGGCACCGCCCCGATGATGCAGGTGGGCGACGAGTACTATGAAAACCTCACGCTCGACAGAGTCGACGCGCTCCTCTCAAAAGAACTGAAGTAAGCATGTCCGAATTCAACGAACGCCTGATCCTTCCCGACATCGCCGGCCTCCATACGATCGAGGTCTATGAGCAGCACAACGGCTATCAGGCGTTGCGCAAGGCCCTGGCGATGAAACCGGAGGAGGTCACCGACGAGGTGAAGAAGTCGAACTTGCGCGGCAGGGGCGGCGCGTGCTTTCCCACGGGTCTGAAGTGGACGTTCATGCCGAAGCAGTCCGCAAAGCCGAAGTACCTCTGCGCGAACGGCGACGAGAGCGAACCCGGGACCTTTAAGGACCGACAGATCTTCGAACAGAATCCGCACCTCTTCATCGAAGGCGCGGTCATCGCCGCCTACGCGATGGGCATCGAGACCGTCTACGTCTACATCCGCGGCGAATATGCGAAGTGGGTGAAGATGCTGCAAAAGGCGGTGGACGACGCGTACGCGAAGAACTATATCGGCAAGAACGTGCTCGGCTCGCCCTTCAGCGTCAATCTGTACCTCTATAAGGGAGCGGGGGCGTACATCTGCGGCGAGGAATCGGCGCTCATGAACTCCCTTGAAGGCAACCGCGGATATCCGCGCGTGAAACCTCCGTTCCCGGCCCAGAACGGGTTATGGGGCTGTCCGACGACGATCAACAATATCGAGACCATTGCGAACGTTCCGGTGATCCTCAACCGCGGGTGGGAGTGGTTCTCGAAGATCGGCGCGCCGAAGCAGCCCGGCACTCTCCTCTACGGCATCAGCGGACACGTCAACAAGCCTGGTGTCTACGAACTTCCGACCGGCGTCCTCCTGAGCGACCTCATTCATAGATACGCGGGGGGTGTTCCGGGGAACAAGAAGATCAAGGCCGTCATCCCGGGCGGCTCATCGACGATGTGGCTGCGCGGCGAGGAGCTGGACGGCGTGAGGATGGACGCGGATTCGCTCAAGGCGGCGGGTTCGTCCATCGGAACGGCGGGAGTGATCGTCATGGACGAGGACACCGACGTTCTGAAGGTCCTCGCGCGGATCACGCATTTCTACCACCATGAGTCGTGCGGCCAGTGCACGCCGTGCCGCGAGGGATGCGGCTGGATGGAGAAGATCCTGAACCGGTTCGTCGCCGGGGACGGCACGATGGCCGATGTTGACCTGCTGCTTGACGTGGCCAACAACGTCGAAGGGAACACCATCTGCGCACTCGGCGACGCCGCAGCATGGCCGATCCAGAGCTTCATCCGCAAGTTCCGCGATGAGTTCGAGAAGCGCGCACGCACGACGCCGAGATCGCCGAGCTACATCCCGCCCCCGCACCTCGTGACGACGGGCGCCTAGTTGTTCTGGGCGCCCTCCGCTACCCATTTCCGCAGTCCCCGCTTCTGATTGTCGTTGAGCTGCTTGAACCCGTTCGGCGGCATCTTGGGCACCGAGTTCGTCGCTTCGACCGACTGGATCAACAGGCTGTGGTCCGGATCCCCCCGAAACACCACTGCGCGCGTTCCGAACATGAGATGTTCATAACTTTCGAGGGCGTATCCGTCATCGGCATACCGGTCCGCTCCGTGGCAGCCGCTGAACGCGCAGCCGCGCGTAAAGAGCGGCTGCACCTGCAGCCCGAAGCTGATGTTGGAGTCCGGGAACACGACGTCGATCGGGCCGCCCCCCGTGACGTCGTCCTTGCAGGTCCAGGAGGTCCAGATGATGCACGTCAGGCAGAGTGCCCAGCCGAGCGCTTTCAGATATGTTGTTGTCATACGGTCCTGTTCTCACTGAGACATTGATGGCTCCGGCGGAGCTACTTCGCCGCCGCTCGGTCGACGATCCTTCCTTCCACGGCCGAGGAGATGGTCCCCTTCTTCCGCACGTACGCAATGATCACGTCGCGGTCGATCATGCCCGTTTCATGAAGGATGATCGATGATGCGCTGATGCCGAAGAAATCGTGCAGGTGGCTGCCGATGTAGTTGTTCGTTGCGACCGAGTACGATGCGGAATCAACGATCGCCCTCCCGCTGACGGACGCGCTGACGAGAGTCGAACCTTTCGGCAGGGACGAGTCGTACACATACGCGACGCCGGAGACCTGGGCGAACTCCCGCGGCGAGATGCCGGCCTGCCACTCGAGCATCTTTCGCAGCGAGTCGCCGCGCACGCTGAATGTGACGATCGTATTGCCGAACGGGTTGATCTCCCAGATGTCGCGCACCCTGATCGGTCCCGCCGGGAGGTCCCTGCGCATTCCGCCGACGTTTTGGAACGCGATGTCCGTCGCGGCCGCATCCCGCGTGACGTCGCACTCGAAGTTCCCGAGGTTCATTTCGACGCGCTTCCCCGTCTGCCTCTCCCAGTCGGTGCGGAGAGTCCCGATGGTCTCGCCGAGGCGCGATTCGACCACCGCTTCATACCCGGCGACCAGCGCCGCGGCCGCGGAATCCGGCCGGACGCTCCCCGACGACGTCTCGATGAGCGACCCGTTGTAGGAGACAATCGAGTCGACGGCGAGATCGACCATGAGATCGAGTTTTCCGAGGTACTGGCCCTTCGATCCGGCCTGCACGATGACGGTCCGGTTCTTCCGGATCGGATGGAAGAGCGCCGTGTGCGTATGTCCTCCCACGATGACGTCGATGTCTCCGCGCCGCAGGGCGAGCGCCGTGTCCTGATCCACTCCCATGTGGCTCAGGAGGATGATGAGATCGACGTGCTGGTCGCGCTTGAGGATGGGAATATACAGGTTCAGCGAGGAGTCGATGTCCCGGATCCTGTACCCCGCGATGTTCTTCGCGAAGGTGAGGAGAGAGAGGTCAGGCGGGAGGGCCCCGACGATCCCCAGACGCACGCCCCCGCACACCTTCACCTCGTAGGGCAGGGCGAACGGCCGTTCATTGTCGATCCTGACAAGGTTGGAGACGACGACGGGAAAGGTCGTCGTTGCGAAGACCGACTTGATGCTGTCGGCGCCGTAATCGAATTCGTGGTTGCCGAGCGTGACCGCCGTCGGGGCGATGAGATTCATGAGGGTGACCTGCGAGCGCCCGGACGTGAACGAGGAGATGGGAGTGCCCTGAAAGTCGTCCCCCGCGTTGAACACCGCGACATCGTTCCTGCCGTCCCGGTAGAGGTTGATCATGCCGAGCAACGCCGCCGCGCCGCCGACGAGATGGGGAGAGGGAGCCGCGCCGTCATCCCCGCGGACGGTCCATGGAATGTTCTGGGCGTGGAAGTCGTTCCAGTGGAGGATGGTCAAGTGCGCGATCTGCCGCGTCAAGACATTCTGGGTGCCGACGCATGAGAGCTGGAAGAGGATGAGGATCAGAAGTGCGAAGCGATGCATACTGCATGATACGGATTGCGCGGCGGATTCGCAACTGGGAAGGAGGTGGAAGGGGCGATCAGAGCCGGAACGGATGCGCTCCATGCGTACGTCCTAACGGTATTTCGCCACGACAACCGTGATATCGTCGTGCTGCTCCGCCTCTCCCTGAAATTCCCTCACCGCGCGCAGGACCGATGCTTGGATATCGCTGGCGCTCTCCTTTCTGTGCTCACCGATGATCCGCGTGATCGATGCTTCCCCGAACTCCCGCTCGGCCACGTCCATCGCCTCGGTGAGGCCGTCCGAGTAGAGGAAGAACAGGGAATCAGGTCTGAGGGGATACGTGATCTCCTGCAGGCTTCGTTCGAAGATGGGTCCCCGTTCCAGACCGAGCCCGATCCCGGTCGAATCGAGATGGTCGAAGGTCCCGTTCGTGCCGATGATCGCCTTATTGTGGCCGGCGCGGCAGAAGAGGACCTCCTGCCGCTGCAGGTCGAATAGGGCAAGGATCATCGTGATGAACGACTTGCGCTCGATGCCGTCGTAGAGCCGCCGGTTGACGTGGATGAGCATCTCCCGCGGTGTCGTGTACATATGGGCGGCGAGCTGGATCATTCCCTGGATCTTCGACATGTACAGCGCGGCCGACATCCCTTTGCCAGAGACGTCCGCGACGACGACAAGAAGCTTGTCCGGAGCGAGTTCGATGAAATCGAAGTAATCGCCCCCGACGGAAAGCGCAGGGAGAGATGTCCCGGAGATATCGAGCCTGTCGAGGACCGGGTTGGACTTGGGGAGGAGACCCTGCTGGATGAGCCGGGCCATGTTCATTTCCTCCTCGATCCTCTGCTTCTCGATCTCCGAACGATGGAGCCTCGCGTTCTCGATGGCGATCGCGGCCTGGCTCGCGACGGTCGAGAGGAGGTCGATGTCCTCCTGAGAGTAGAACCGTCCCGACAACTTCGGCCCGACGTTGATCGTGCCGATCAATCTGTCCTGGAGCGACATCGGAACCGCGAGGACGATCCCCGACCGGCGGATGTTCTCCTTGTCCGCCGGGTCGAGGGCCGCGAGTTCGGGGTCGTCGCCGATGAAGGCAAGCGGCTGCGGCTGTTTCCTGTTCCGCAGAAGGGCGATGAGCCCGTTCTGAGCTGTGCCGAACCGGCAGCACGCCTCGTCGATGTTGATGGACACGCTGCGGCAGCCTTCGGTTTCGTCGCACAGGACGACGGCGATCCTGTCGACGTGCATCGTGCCGGAGATCCGGTTCAGGATCGAATGGAGGATCTGGTCCAGGTTCATTTGCCTCGGGAGTTCCTGGCTGAACTCGAGAAGGGCCCGCTGGTAGTTATACCGCTCTTGGTAGAAGAACCGGTCGATCCATTCCTGCACCCTCCGTTTGATCGGATCGAAGGCGAGGGCGATGAAGATGAACGCGAAGATGTTCAGCAGTCTGTTCTCCTCGGTGCCGAGGAAGTACGCGATCATGCTTCCGACGCCGTAGACGATGAGGAGGTAGAGCGCGGCGATGGCGGCGGTGATCGTTGCGTAGATGAGGCTGCGCTTGATGATGAGGTCGATATCCATCAGGCGGTAGCGGAAGATGCTGTACCCGAACGAGATCGGCACCGCGACGACGAAGATGCCGGGGATGAACGTGCTCGGGTAGAGAAAGACCGCGAACGGGTACCGGAGCTGCAGGACGATGATATAGAATGCGGAAGCGATCCCGATGGCGATCCCGATGAGGATCGGTCTGAGCTGGCCGCGCCGCTCCGGCGCGACGAGCCGGAAGTAGCTGCCTGCGAAGATGAGAAGCCCGGAGATGTAAAAAATGTACGGTCCGATGAACAGGAGTGTCAAGACGGAGACGGGCAATGCGAGCATCTGCGATGCTATGATCAGCCCGACCAAGAGAACGCTTACCGCGTAGAGGACGGGCAGGACCCATCTTCTCTCCAGGGCCTTGCGTCGGACGGGAAAGTGAAAAAAGAAGCTGATGAAGAGCGGCGGGGCGAGGACCCTCCCGGCGATGATGCAGGCCCGAAAGAGATGGATGATCCATGGGAACTGCGGGATCTGCTGAGGCGATCCGAAAAAACTGAAGAGGAGCATCGCGAGCAGGCTGTAGCGGGCGAACATCCGCTGGAGGAGGCCGTCGGGTTTCGTAACGACGACGACGAACCCGACGATGAGAAATCCGAGGCCGAGGAAAAAGAAGCCGAGGAATGCGACGTTGAACAGCTTGAGGATCTTGACCCTGAGCTCGAGCGGAGAGCCGTTCCGTTCGACCGTGTATGTCGCAAAATCCCCCTTGGGGACGGCGTCGATGATCCGCTGTGCTTCCGCGGCGGAGTTGAACCCCGCACCGTTGATCTTGACGAGCAGGTCTTGTTCCCGTATCCCGGCCGCCTCTGCCACGCCGCCGGACACGACACTCGTGATGAGAAGCTTTTTGGGCTCGTTCTGGATGGTGTTCCACGCGCATTGGTCGTTGCCCGTGGCGTTGTAGAACATGACGCTCATGAAGTTCAGGACCGCCATGAGAAGCACCGCCAGCGTGCAGACGGTGAACACGATGCGGATGAGCCGGGGCGAGCGCAGTATGAAGGGGTTCTTCATGGATGCAAGCGTGCTGATTCGGGGTCAAACTGGGTCTTCGGGGAGGTGTTGCAATGTGCAACATCGGCTCCTGAACTGCTTTCAAAATAGCGATTGTACCTATGAAAATCAATGAGACGACCGCTTACGGCCGCCGAACATGAAAAAAGATTAATGTTGGCCCGCCCGTGATACGGGACATTGATTCACACATGCAAACTTCGTATATTTAGCCCTCGGGTTTTTGACCGCGCACGTTGAGCGTCGGACAACATTCGGAGAAATGCTATCAGAAGTTCACATTGGGGCTGTAGCTCAGCTGGGAGAGCGCGTGAATGGCATTCACGAGGCCAGGGGTTCGATCCCCCTCAGCTCCACAGTTGTTGGTTTCGGGGATGCAGGGCCGGAAGACGATTGGCCGGCGTGGTTCGTCACTGACGTATGTCGTCGGGAACTGGAATGAAATGACCGAAACTGCAATGCATATGCTCCAAGAAGACCGCCTGCCAGGGCGGCGGATCCTGCCACTCGCATTCGGCTGGCCGGAGGAGGCCCTCCTCAAAGGCTTCTTCACGGCACGCCGTATCCCCGGCCGCACCCCTCGTCGAGCGGGAGACGAGCCCCCATCATCTCGCGACATCCTTTCATGAAGAATCAGTCAAAGATCCCCGCCCTCATCGTTGGAGAGATCGGCCTCGTCCGCAGCATTGGGGAGGCTGGGATCCCCATCTATGTGGGATCCTACTACCCCGACAATGTGAGCCTGTACTCTCGCTACTGCAAAAAGCAGCTTCACTTTCCCCACACCACGTCCGAGGCGTTCGCCGAAGAGATGGTGAAGTTCGGGAAGCTGCAGGGCCGGAAGATGGTCTTCTTCAGCGATGACGACCGGGCCGTCCTCACATTTTCGCGCTACCGGGACCGGCTCTCGGAATATTTCTACTATAACCTCCCCGATAATTCCGTCGTCGAGGACATGCTCGACAAGCGGCGGTTCGGCAAGGTCGCCCGCAGCGCCGGCGTCCCCGTCCCGATGACGTACATGCCCGAATCTCTCGAGGAGGTCACGAAGATCGCCGAGGAGATCACGTTTCCCTGCATACTGAAGCCTGCGAGCAAGGATGACTGGTGGCATCCGGATTTCCTCCGGCTTGTCGGCCCGTACCGCAAGGCGATCCAATGCGATACGAAGGCCGAATTGCTCCAGTACTATCAGAAGGTCATCCAGGTCAGCAAAAAGGTCGTCGTCCAGGAGTATATAGCCGGCGACGACTCCAATCTGTTCAGCGTCAATATGTACTTCAACGCCCGGAAAGAAATGCTGGCCTATTTCATCGGGCACAAGATCAGGATCTACCCGGTTCATGCGGGCGTCGCTTCCTTGGTGGAGACCATCGACAACACGGAGATGCGCGACCTCGCCCTTGATTCGGCGCGAAGACTCAACATCCAGGGGCACTTCAATATCCAATTCAAGCGCGACAGCAATACCGGGGTGCTGAAGGTCATGGAGATCCATACCCGAAACAGTCTCTGGTGCTACCTGGCGACGGGCGCGGGACTCAATATCTCCGCAATTGCCTATTATGACATGATCGGGGAGCCCTACCCGTTCAAAAAGAACTATCAGACAGGGGTGAAGTGGCTCGATATCGCGAAGGATATCAAGGGATACAAGGATTATCGGAAAAAAGGGGAAATTACCTTCTGGGTGTGGCTCAGGTCACTACGCGGCAAGCGCGTACATCATATCTTATCACTGCGCGACCCGATGCCGCTCCTGTCCGATCTCTGGTTCATTGTGAAGAGACGGCTGGAACGCGGGGTCGACGAAGGGGCGGCGCCTCCGCACTGACACACACGCTGGACCGGGCTCAAGCCCGGGAAGAATTCCGAACTCTCAACGCGAGCGATAACGATGGAAATCGACGAGCAAAAAAAACGCGTCACGACATATTTTGACGAGAGCAAGGGTTGGCAGGGGGATCTGTATCATAGCGAGGATACCTACTTTTCCCGCGTCATCAACCGGAGGAAGCAGTACGCCCTCGAGATGATCGACAGCCTTCCCGACCTCAAGATCGGCAAAGCGCTCGATATCGGCTGCGGTTCAGGCGTCTACCTTCAAGAGTTCTTCAAGAGGGGCTTTGACTGTTACGGCGTCGACATCTCCAGCGAGATGGTGGAGACGTGCAAAAAGCTGCTTCACGCGGACCAGCATCCGGACCGCATCCACCTCTTCCAGGGCGAGGTGGAGAAGCTGCCGTTCAAGGATGATGAGTTCGACCTCGTGATCTGCATCGGCGTACTCGGGTACCTCCTGCGCGATGAAAAGGCCCTTGTCGAACTGAAGCGGATCGTAAAGCCGGGCGGATATCTCCTCGTCAACCTGACGAACATGTATTCTTCGTCGGATTTTGACTACGCGTGGCGCAAGAGCATCAAGGATTTCTTCGCCGGATCGCGGGCGACAAAGGATGAGACGCGTCCCGCCTACGCCATGCCGAACGCATGGATGCTCAAGAACCGTCAATTCCACTTCAAGTCGTACAATCTTTGGAAGTACGAACCGATGATCGCGCATCCGAATTTCCGCAAAGTGGACGCGATGACGTACGGATATGAATTTCGCCTCCTGCGCCGGCTGAAATTCATCCCCGAAAGCTTTCTCTTCAGCCTGGAGCTGTTCTTGGAGAATGCCTTCCGGCGGATCTCCATCCCATACTTCAGCTACGCTGGCTGGGTGTACACCGGGATCTACAAGCGAATCTCCTAGGCTCCTCCCACACCTGACGTAAGGCTTCTTCCGCGCGCGCGTCCTCCCGCGCACCGCGTCCCGCGCGCCGCGTGTTCCGGTCTTGACTTTCTCTCCTCCAACAGGTACATTGACTCAAGTTTCCTTTCATTCCCAACGACACAACTGCGAACGACGATGAGCCGCGTAGAGGACTTTCAATCCTTTCGTCAGAAGATGAACGAACGCATCCTCGGCACGGAGAACCGTGCGATCAAACGTTTTTTCGGCGTCGATACGCTCACTTACGAAGCTGGGAAGCTCGATGCCCGGACGAAGGAAATGCTCGGCCTGGCGAGTTCCATGGTGCTGCGATGCGATGACTGCATCTCGTATCACATCCAGAAGTGCATCGAACTCGGCGTGTCCGAAGAAGAAATGTTCGAGATCTTCAGCGTCGCCCTTACGGTCGGCGGATCGATCGTCATCCCCCATCTCAGGCGAGGCGTCGCCTTCATGGATGAACTGAACGGAAAGTAACGGACTCCTTGAGGCCGATCTGGTCCGCAGCATGTCCAGAGAAGCGGCCCTCGCATTGGTATTCCCGTCGCAGACGGGTCCTCCGTGCTCTTCAATGACTATTTCGAACGATCGCTAGCATAGGAACCTCATGAGCCCAATCCCTTCTCTGACCGGCCTTCGTTTTGAGAGACCATTTCTTGCTTTGGCGTCGTCAACGCAGGACCTCGTCATTCTCACGGATCTCCGACAGAATATCATCTTCGTGAACGATGGCGCGGCGGGGATCGCGGGATTCGATCGAAATGAGCTCCTCGGCGCGCCCATACGCCGCCTCTTCGGCGAGAAGCAGGCAAGATCGCACGCAGGGCTCATCGAACGATTGGCGAAGGCGAAGAGACCATGGCATGGAAGCTTGGCATTGCGTGCGAAGGACGGCAGCCCGGTCGACGTCGATCTGTCTATCGAGCTGATTTATGATTCACGCGGCGAACCGGCAGGCCTTCTCTCCGTCGGAAAGGATGCACGAGTCCAGCATGAACGCTCCCAGAGGCCATGGGAGGAGTATGGCCGGCTCCTGTCCATCTGCGAATCCATGGAAGATGGTGTCGCCGTCTGCTCACAACAAGGCGCTGTCCTCATGTGCAATGACGCCTACGCGCGAAAGCTCGGCTACGATAAGCGTGACGTGGTCGGGACCACGCTCCCGTACCCCTGGACGGATCTTGTCAACGCCGAAAGGATGAGGACCGCACTCAGGCTCTTTCTCAAGGAACGATCCCTGAGCAACCACCTCATCGCTGTCCAGCGGAAGGACGGGTCGACCGCGATCGTCAGCCTCGGCCTGGCCCCGTTCCGGAATAACGGCAGGGCGACGTCGAAGATCGTCATGAACGTGAGGGACGTGACCGATGTGCAGTACGCACAAGAGGCCAGGCGCGCGTCGGATCAGCTCTACCGTCTCCAGCTCGAGGTCAAAAGGAAAGCGCAGCGCCTCCAGACCCTGCAGGAGATCAACGCGTTCGTGCTGAACAACGCCGATGTCGACCTCATCTTCAAGGCGATCACGACGGGCATCAAGAATCTCGTCGGGCACGATCTCGCGGGCATCTACCTTTACGACCCCGACCGTGAATTGTTCTTCGCCCATACCCTTTCAAAACAGACCCCGTTCTCCCGACGGCTCGCGAAGTTTCCGCTTCCGATCGGGGTCGGCATCCTCGGCATGGCGGCCATCTCCGGGAAAATGGTCTGGGTCAATAACGCGCAGCTTGATCCCAGGTCGCGCTACCCGAAGGGGATGCGGCCGGAGAAAGAACACTTCATCGCCGTTCCTTTGAAGGGACGGAATTCGATCTTCGGGATCCTGGTTGTCGCCCGTAACCGTGACCCGGAGTTCATCGAGGAAGAGGCCAACATCGTCCGGTCTTTCGCTGACGCCGCGACGGTGGCGCTGGAGAACGCTCAGCTCCACCACGAACTGAAGCTCATGCCGGAGGAGACGCGCCGTGTTCTTCGCCCACCCTCCATTCCGGGGTCCCGCTCGGCGCAGGTGAAGAGGGACGGACTGCGCGCCGGCGGCAGAAGGCTTTCTCGGGAGACGCCGCCGCCGATGAGGTGAACTCGGATTCGCGTGCGTTGCGCGAGAGCGGACCAGGCGATATGAACGTTCGGCCGTTCGCTGTAACTCCGTCCCCGAGGGCTCGTAGGATGAGAGAGGAAGAAAGGTTTCTCGACAACAAACGGTGCGCGCTATGGAAGAGATGCAATTTCTAGGCTGGAACATCATCCTCATAGGGATCGTGGTCCTCGTTGTCTTGATCTACCTTGTGGTCCTGATCAATAAGCGGCGAAAGGATAATTTTCTTCATCAAAAGAAGCCGAAGTGACACGTCGTCGGCGAATGAACGATCTTCTAACGCCCCTGGGCCGCGCTCGCGGCGCCCTTCCTCCAAAATCTTGTTGCGACTCTCTCGTTCCCTTGCTATATTGAACCACTTTCCAACGAACGATTAGCGCTGACAGGAGATCCATGATCACAATGAAGTTCGGTGGGACGTCGGTGCAGGATGCGCCCGCCGTTGCGGGCGTCGTCGACATCGTCGCTGCCCACAAGGCGCGAAGGCCGATCGTCATCATCTCGGCGATCGCGCAAGCGACCAACGTGCTCGAGCAGGCGGGGAGATCCGCCTCGGAAGGGAGAGAAACAGAGGCGTACGACGGGCTTCTGAGACTGTTCGATCGGCATTACCGGATGATCGATGAGCTCGTGAAGGATCGCCAACGGCATCTGAACCTCCGTCGGATCCTAGAGGGATCTCTTGAGGAGCTGCGGGCCCTGGTGAAAGGCGTCGCCATCCTGCGCGAGCTTACGCCGCGTACACTCGACGCATTCTACTGCTACGGCGAACTCCTTTCCTCCCGTGTCGTCGCCGCCGCGCTCCAGGAGCACGGCATCGACGCAGTCTGGCTCGACACGAAGGACTTCATGCTGACCGACGGCAATTATGGACGTGCCATCCCGATGATGCAGTCCGTGCGGGAGCGGCTCGAAGCGCTCGCTGTCCCGCTGTTGGCGGAGGGGAAGGTCCCCGTGACGCAAGGCTTTATCGGGGTCTCTCCGACGGGTCACCGGGCGACCATGGGGCGGGAAAGTTCCGACTTCTCGGCGTCGATCATCGGTGCTGCACTTCGGGTCGAAGAGATACAGATCTGGACGGACGTCGACGGGGTCCTTACCGCCGATCCCCGACTCGTCGCCTCACCCAGAAAGATCCGCGAGTTGACGTTCGAGGAGGCCTTCGAGCTCTCGTACTTCGGCGCGAAGGTGCTCCACCCGAGCACGATGCTGCCCGCGCTCGAGCACGACATCGCGATCCACATTTTCAACACGCGTAAGCCCCACGCTACCGGCTCCCGCGTGAGTGCGGCGCGTTCCTCGCCGCCGGCGACGGTGAAGTCTGTCGCATACAAGAGGGATATGGTCGTTGTGACGATCACGCCGCTGAAACGATACAGCCAGTATATTTTTTGGGAGCACATCTACAGCGTCCTCACGAAGCACGGTGTAGTCGCGGGTATGACAGCCACATCAGAGTACAGCGCTTCTCTCGTTCTTGACGCGAAGAATCCCATCGACGCTATCGTGCTCGACCTCGACGAGATCGGGACGATCAACGTCTTTTACGATCAGGCGATCGTCTGCCTCGTCGGGACGGATATCCGCGGCGCGTCATACGTCCTCGGGAGGCTGTTCACCGCCGTCGCGGCGGTACCGATCACCACGATCTCGTTCGGCGCATCCCGATCCAACCTCAGCTTTGTCGTCTCGGGGTCGGCCGTCGATGATACGGTGCGTTCGATACACCGCGAATTCTTCGAGGTGGCCTGCGACGACGCGATCTTCGAACCTCTTGTCTCGGGCTCGTGAGCCTGTGGAGCGCCGAACGGCAGGGCCGACGATTGAATGCGAGCCGCCGATTTTCTATATTGCATATCATTGTGCGAACGATTGAATTGTCGGTGTCATGGAACGACCTCCGCAAGCCCAGAAAATTCTCGTTATCAAGCTCCGTGCGATCGGCGATGTCCTCCTGTCGACGGTCGTTCTTTCGAACCTTCGCGCAGCCTATCCGGCGGCCGAGATCGACATGCTCACCGAACGTCTGAGCGCCGATGTCCTCACGGGCAACTCCGATCTCTCATCGGTCGTTGTGTTCGACCCGAAAGGTGAAACCGCCCTTGAACTCCTGCGGCGGGTCCGGCAGAGGCAGTATGACCTGGTCATTGACCTCTTCGGCAATCCCCGCAGCGCGCTTATCGCCTTCTTCAGCGGCGCTCCTGAGCGTGTCGGTTACCGGTTCGGCTGGAGAAAACACTGCTACACGACGGTCGTGGAGCCCCGCGGCGGCGCCGAACACAACACGGAGTTCAATCTCGATGCGCTCCGGGCTTTGGGGATCCCCATCGTGTCCCGTAAGGTCGTGTTCCCGATGGACGCCGACTCTACCGCTCATGCAGAGAAGTTCTTTCGGGAGGCCGGACTCGAGGGAAGCTTCGTCGTCGCATTGAACCCTGGCGGCGGCTGGCCGTCGAAGCGGTGGGGGACGGATCAATTTGCAACGCTCGGAGGAATGCTTGCCCGGGAATGGAATGCGGCGGTCGTCGTCCTGTGGGGTCCGGGCGAACGCCCGGAAGCCGAGCGGATTCGGGAGGCGATGACGTCCTCGTGTACGCTCATACCTCCGTCGACGCTGAAGGAGCTGGCCGCGATCCTCGGCCGCTGTTCCCTTCTCGTCACGAATGATTCCGGGCCGATGCACATCGGAGCGGCGGTCGGAACGCCCGTCGTGGCGTTGTTCGGTCCGACGCAGCCCGAGCTTCAAGGGCCGTTCAACACGCTCCACGCGATCGTCCAAAACCGGCGACTGCTCTGCCTTGGTTGCAATCTCACGACGTGTCCGATCGCAAATCCCTGCATGGCGGAACTCTCGCCTCTCGACGTGGCGGAAGCTTGCAGGAAGTTTGTGGACCGTCATCATCTTCTTCAGGAACACGGCTAGATCAAATGAAACGAACGAAAGCGCCTCGCCGGCGACCCCGCCGGTTGTCGATCCCGGATTGCCTCCATTTTACCGGGTACAAGCCGTGCCATCCGGGGACGACGTGCCTTGAGGCATGCACAGATCCTCGTCCGCGCGGGAAGGAGATCCTCATCGTCAACCTCGAGGCGATGGGCAATATTCTTGTGACCACGACCCTGCTCCCGGCGCTGAAACGAAAGTATCCGAAGAGCACGATACATTGGATCACCCTGAAGAACGCGCTCCCGCTTCTGAAGGAAAACCCGTTCATCGACAAGGCGTACGCATGGGAAGCGGAAAGCTGGATGATCTTGCAGGCCCTCCAGTTCGACCTCCTTATCAATGTCGACAAGTCCGTCCGGGCGGGGTCGTTCGTGTCGCTCCTGTCGGCGAAGAAGAAGGTCGGTTACGGCGTGAACGAGCGCGGCGTGATCGTGCCCCTCAATCGCGAGGCGGAATACAACTACCGTCTCGGTCTGGACGACAATTTGAAATTCCGCGTGAACCAAAAGCCGAATACGCAGCTCCTCGCGGAGGCCGTCGGGTTGCCGTATGACCGGGAGGAATACATCCTCGCGCTGTCGAAGGAAGAACGGTTCTATTGCGACCAGTACCGTAGGGAGCACAAGCTTCACGGCGCCCGGCTGGTCGTCGGGCTGAATACGGGCTGCTCGCTCCTCTATCCGAATAAGAAGATGTCGGTCGACCAGCACGTCGTCCTCATCAAGGCGCTCGCCGAGCATCCCGACATCAGGGTCCTGCTACTCGGAGGACCGGAAGACACCCAGCGTAACGCGGAGATCGCCCGTCAAGGAGGACCTTCGGTGCTGAACACGCCCTCGACCGAAGGCGTGCGTCGCGGAATATGCTTTGAAGACCTCTGCGATGTCGTCGTCAGCGGGGATTCCTTTGGTATGCATGTCGCGATCGCACTCAAGAAGCATGTCATCGTGTGGTTCGGTGTGAGCTGTTCTCAAGAGATCGATCTGTTCGGGCGCGGGATGAAACTCGTTCCCGAGGGCCTGGCCTGCTCCCCCTGTTGGAAACACGAGTGCCCCTACGCACTGGAATGCGTTCAGCTGATCGACCTCGGAAGGATCGTCGGCGAGATTCTTCGCCTCCGGGAAAACGCGCCGGTCAAAGGGCTCGGTTCGTGAGTGTCAAAGCCGGAAGCCGCCGTTCCCGTCGCGAGCCGTGTCAGACGGCATCATACCTCATCGTCATGCAATGAAAGGGAATTACCCATGAAGTACACTCTCCGCGCGCTCTGCTTCGCGCTTCTCTGCTTCGCATCGACCGGCCGTTCGCTCGCGGACCCGTACAAGATCGACGCAAGCCATTCCAACGTTTCATTCAGCATCCGGCATATCTATTCAAAGGTCAACGGCAGATTCACGAGATTCAAAGGCATGATCCAGTTCGACCCGACCGCCCCTGAAAAGATCACAGTCGATCTCAGCGTCGAGATGGCGAGCGTGACCACGGACAACGAGCGGAGGGACGGAGATCTCCGAAGCGCGAACTTCTTCATGGCAGATTCGTTCCCGACGATGTCGTTCAAGAGCACGAAAGCGTTCCGGAAGGAGAACAGCCTCTTCATCGAAGGAAATCTGACCATTCGCGGAACCACCAAGACGATCGTCGTGCCCTTCGAGGTGCTTGGCGTCGGCGGAGAGCCCGGGAAGATGGTGGCCGGGTTTTCAAGCTCGTTCAAGATCAACCGGAAGGACTTCGGCATCATCTGGAATAGGTTGGCCGACCAGGGCGGAATGCTCCTCGGGGACGACGTGGATATCAATATCGGCATCGAGGCGCACTACAACTTGGAGTGACACCATTTCGAAGAGAAGGCTGGGCATGAAATACAAACTCCGGGACGAACATGGTCCCGGAGTTTGCGTTTCTGAAAGGGAGGTTGTGAACTACTGCAAAGAACCGCCAGGATGCTCTTTCTGGTACTGGTCGTAAAAGGCCTGCCATTCGACCGTCTTATACTTGCTTTCGGCGACATACTTCAGGACGGGATAAAAATCCTCCGCCTTGACGAAGCCGGGAAGCGATGTGATGAGGTCGCCGTTCGGCTCGAGAAAGATGAACGTGGGGTACCCTGTGACCCCGAAGTCGCGTGCGATACCCATCTCGGTCGACTTTGTGTCCTTGTACTCGACTTTTGCAGGCGATTCCGCGTTGAGCTTGATGAGGACGTACTGGTCCGAGAGGAACGGAGCGATCTTGGCATGCGCGAAGACCTCCTTGTCCATCTTCTTGCACCACCCGCACCAATCGGTGTACACGTCGATGAGGATCTTCTTATTGCTTTTCCTCGCCTCACGTAGTCCCGCATCAAAGCTTAGCCAGACGGGCGCGGGCTTGCCGGAATCGCCGCCGGCGTACAGGCCTGTGGCAAGAACGAGTGCAAGCAGGAATGTGGAGAGGGCTGCTTTCATAGGGTTATCTGTAACCTACCAGATTTCGTAAACAATTGCAAGTCAGAACCGGACCAAGAGGGAGAGAGTGTGGGTGGACCCCAGGTCGAGCGAAAAAGGGAGGAATGCATAGTCGAACCGGAACATTCCCTGTCGGACCCCCATGCCGAAAGAGACCGATCTCGCCTCATATCCGCTCTGATAGCCCGCTCTGAGCGAGAACATTTCCCGAAATGTCGCCTCTCCGCCGGCGTGAACGTGCGACCGCCCTTCACCGCTCATGGAGACGAAGTCCGCGGAAACCATTACTGCGCTTTCAAGTGCGGGGAGCGGCGTCGTGTAGGCGCCGCCGATCCGGAGAATGGTGGGAAGCTTGGACGCCTCATCGCGCAATGGGCTCACTGATCCAAGGTTCGCCAGCGATGTCCCGAGTGACAGCGAAGAATCAACGCGGAAGACCGCCCCGAGATCGACCGCCAACCCGGAAGCATCGTCGAGAAAGATCTTCTCGTAGAGGAGCTTCCCGGTCGCGCCCAGACTCAATTCGGGCGAGACGTCGTACGCGCCAGAGATCCCGATAGAGGCGTTGCGCGAAGAGAATGTGCTCAGCGCAGGTCCGGGAGTGGTCCGGACCTCGATATCGTCGACTGCGGCCGAGGCAATGCCCAAACCGAAGTGGAATGCCCCTGCCGAGGTCGCGGCGCCCAGGAAGTCCGTATGGGCGCCCTGGATCCATTCCTGATGCATAAGAAGGACGCTCGGAGCGTCCGAGAGCGAGAGGGCCGCAGGGTTGTAATAGACGGCAGATGGATCGGATGCTGCCGCCACGGATGCGTCCCCCATGCTGAGAGCGCGGCTACCGACCCCGATCTTCAAGAAGGAGAATCCTGTCTGTCCCGCCTGGGCGAACATGAGCTGGGCGGAGAGCAGGAGGGTGCAGCAGAGCGAAACAATGAACTTCTTCATATCAGAGCGCCGAAGAAATGGAAATAATGTGCATCCCGTGGGGAGCAAACGACTCCACGACGTAAGTGTAGTGGATCGACGGTGTCCAGCCGTTGATCGGCTGCGTCAGGGTGAAGCCGAGCGACGGCTTTGCGCCCGTCGCATTGTCCCCGAGTTCCAGCCGATCGATCCCTCCGCGAAGGGTGAAGGCGGTCATGAACGTGTATTCCGCGCCGATGCGGAAGAGGTTCGATCCCTGCGAGGAGTTTTCGAATTCGGCGGAGAACAGTGCGCCTGCTTCGAGGAATTTATATGCGAGCCCGATGCGGCGAAGGCTCGGGAATTTGTCCTCGGTGGTCCGGCCATTCTCGAAGTAGATCTGTTTTGTATCCCACTTGTACTTCGAGTTCAGGTCGATCACTGCCGCCCCGAGCGAAAGCTGGTCGGTGAGCTGTGCGCACAGGCCCAGGTCGAATCCCACCGTGCTCGACTTGACGTTATCGAAGAGCTTGCTGTAGAGGAGCTTCACGGTCACGCCGATGGAGACCCTTTCGTCGACCCTGTTGGCGAACGAGAGGAAGAACTGGTTCTCGTTGACCGAGTAATCCTCCGTATGCTGGCCGTCGCCGTCTCTCCCATCGATGTTTCTCACGCCGGCATTGATGAGCCCGATGCTCAAACCGGCCATTGGTTGGAGGGATCGGGTGTAACTGAGCGAGTTCTCATACCGGTCGAAGGCAAGGATGCTGAACGTCGCGGCCGCCGTGGGCGTCTCGGAAAACGCGGAGAGCGCAGGGTTGTAGTAGGTGCTTACATCGCCAGTATTAACCGCGACGCAAGCATTGCCCATTCCCATCCCGCGCGCCCCGAAACCGATGCGGGAAAAGGATCCGGCGGTCCCAGCGATCTGCGCGGCAGCGCAGAAAGGGAGAAGCAGCGTAAGAAGAATATGTCCGAAGAGGCGTCTCATGTCATTGCAGCACGAGGATCTTGCCGAACATGGCGTCTTCGCTGTCAAGCTGAACGCGGTAGATGTAGACGCCGTTCGCGGCAATGCGTCCCGCATCATTCTTGCCGTCCCAGACCTCGTCGAACTCGGATGCGCCGCTTCGCACCGCATGCTGGACGAGGGTCCGGACGCGGTTCATTCCGAAATCGAAGATATCGATGGTCACGGACCGCTCGGTCGGCCCTGCCCAGCCGTAATGAATACGGACTGGCTCCTGCGTCGGGCTGAACGGATTCGGGTATGCGTACGTCCCGCCAGTTCCAGCCGACGGTGCGTATGCTCTGTAGATCTTCCAGGATGAACCGAAGGGGAGAGAGCCATCGTCGATCGTACTTGCCATGCCGTCTCCCGTGCCGATGAGGACCGTGTCGCCCACAACCTCGACCGAAAAGACCTTCGAGGAGGCGATGACCTGGTGCGTCCCCGGGTCGGTGAACTCGCTGATCTTTTCGAAATTGTCTCCGCCGTTCTCGGTCCGGTAAAGCCCATCATCCGTGGCGATGTATGCGATGGAATCCTTGAACGCGAAATCATACGCGCGAATGCCATGGAGCATGCTCTTCCAGATGCGCCCGTCGTCGTCGGTGAAGCTGACGCCGAAATCCTCGCTCTGATCCTCCGCCTTCCAGTTCGTCGTCCAGATCCTATGCGATGAGCCGAGTCGCTGTATGTCGACAGCGATGACCCAATTGCCCAGGATGGGAGATGCCTGGTTTGTATGCGTGAACCTGAGCCAGCTTGTTCCGCCGTCGGTGGACCTGTTCACTCCGCCGGCGGTGCCGCACCAGACGGTATCCTGGCCCACCGTGAGGACCGAGAACGCGAGAAGGTTGTTGTTTCGGCGGGGATCGACGCGTCGAAAGATCCGGCGTAGGTGGAGGGTATCGCCGGGCGCGTACGTCCAGAGCGTATCCGTGGGTCGAAGGCTGCTTCGGTCGTCCGTTGGCAGAAGCGTGCGCTGCCATGATGCTCCGTTATCGGTCGACTTTCGCAAGCCGCTCGCCCAGCTCGCGATCCAGACAGCGCCGGGCGACTGTGCAATGTCGAACGTGACATTTTGCTCCGGTACCACGACAGGCAGGATCCAGATGGAGTCATTGATGCCGTAGCTCAGGGTGCTGTCCCCCCGCTGATCCAATGCTTGCGAAAGGTGGTTCCACGATGATCCGCCGTCCGTGGAGACGGCGTATCCGCTTCCCGTCTGCACGGTTCCATCCCCGACCTGTTTGTCGTATCCCGTGGCAACCCATACGCTGCTGTCCAATGCGGAGATCGCGAAGATCCCGTCGCTCGCGAATGCGGGGTTCGAGCGAAGTGATCCCCAGTCCCTCCCGAGGGTGCTGCTTCTCCCGAGTCCTTTGCTCGTCCCGATCCAGAGCGTCGACCCGTTGTACACGACATGCGAGACGCTGTTGCTCGGCGGGAGCAGGGAAGGCGCGGTCACGACTCGATCGAGATGGTACTCGCCCATGAATTGTTTCTGGCCGAATGCGGCAGCCGGGAGTGCCAGGAGCACGACGAGGACAATGGCGCTGGAGTGGAGGCGGTTCATCCTAATACACCGTCAACGGCTTGAGGATGGGGCCACTGTCGCTTCCCTGGAGGTCGAGAGCATGGAATTCAAATTCAAAGGTCCTGCGCACATTTCCCTGATCAAGAAGCTTTACCGTGATCGTATATGTGCCGTCGCCGGCAAGCTGATCTCCGCTGATCCCTCCCACGTTTCCGTCATCCGAGAGAAAAAACTGTCTCGTCGGGTCCGAGGAGTTCAGGCTGTAGAAGAAGACGCCGGCGATATCCCCGGGCCCGTCCGAGTCGTGCACGGCGACCGTCATTTTGATCAATAAAGAATCGCCGGGAGGGAGATAGATGCTGTCGGGCACTTGTGCGGCGAGGATCGTCGGTACACTATTGTTCCTCGTGATCCGGAGAGGAAGCTGAAGGTAGTTGCTGACGCCGTTTGCCAGATTTTGGGCAAAGAGTTCGATCCGATAGGTGCCAGCTTCCGATCGCTGGATCACAAAGGAAATGTTTGCTGCGAATTCTGCGGTCGTCGAGGCCGCCGGCCCCTGCTGCGCCATGCTTCCGGAATTGAAGGGTCGTGGGTCTCCTGGATGATATATGCGATAGTAGACGCCCTTCACATTCTGGATCCCGGGCGCATTGCGAACCTGCGCGGATATTGCCGCAGAAATGAGATAGGACCCGTCTGGACGCCTTGTCACCGCAGCACTTGACGTGGTGTCGAGGTTCACGGATTCAATGCTCAGCGTCGAGGATACTATAAGAGGGGTGGATAGGTCAATATCAATCGTGCCTTCCCGTGTCCTCTCGCATGACGAGAATAGGACCAAAAAGGCCGCAAGCAGGAGGCTGGATGAAGATCGGAAGATGATCATTGACCTAGAAAGAAAAAACCGAGTCGTCATCTCGACAAAGGCCCTACAGCAGATGACAAACCCGGTGCAACGCTGCCCCATGAGAGATCTTAGTTGTTGAACAAGTGCTACGAAAAAGTGTTCACAAGGTTCGAGTGGGCAGTGCTTCCGATTTTGAGCAGATTGTGGTTATCTACCCATCAAACTAAGAAATCCCGGTGAGAAAGTCAAGATACTCGCCCGATCAGTCATAGAATGGGACCGGTGGAAATATGAGTATAAAGAGTACAAATGTAAACCAACCCAACATTCGCCTGTTTGGACTGAGAGGGACATCATCTGAGACGACGGGATGACGGAGTTTGATGATAAAGTACAGTATCGCCGCCCAAACAAGCCATCCGATACTTCCCCAATTTGCACCTGGGACGAGCAAAGGCAGTAGACCAAGAAGACCGCTGATGACCAGAAGAATGAAGAAGGTCCATGCGATCCTAACCTGCATTGTTGGCCCTACGAGCGCATACATGATGTGGCCGCCGTCGAGTTGGCCGACAGGGATAAGGTTCAGGGCAGTAACAAAAAGGCCAAACCAGCCCGCACAGAGAAGGGGGTAATGATAGATCTCCGTCATCGGAGGGATAAAGGCATGATGATTGAAAAGTTGGGAGAGGCTGTAAAAGATGATCGAGGTGCCGAAGGCAAAGCCCCCCTCGGGGGCGGGGGGATGGGTGAGATATTCAGGATGAATTGAAAAAAGATAGTCGACCGGTGGAAGGGTCACAAAGCCGTAAATCAGGATCCCCAAGGTGACCACGAGTCCTGCCAAAGGCCCTGCGATACCGATGTCGAACAGCTCTTTCTTTGATCTTAGTGGCGAGCGCATGCGGATGATCGCACCCATTGTGCCGAATGGGTTGAATAGAAACGGAATGCTCTCCACGAGAGGAAAAGGCGGGAAGGGGATGAAGTACGGCAGGGTCACTTCGACCCGATAATATCGTGCAGCAAAGTAGTGACCAAATTCGTGTGTGGCAAGAATTGCGAGGATGCTCAGTGAGAAGGGCAGGCCGAGATAGAAGTTGCTGAGTTCCAATGGATCTTTATTGAGCCAAATCACTCCAGCAAGGGTTGAGCTAAAGAAGGTGAGGAGGAAGAGGAAACCGTGAGTGAGGTAAACACGCATCAGTAAATTCCTAGGAGAACAAATTGAATACAACCATGTAGTGTTGTCATGGAATCGCTGATGAACTATGACTAAATCATAAAAAAGCCTTGATCGACTGGTCGTCGATCAAGGCTCTCAATAAAAAAACCCGAACTACTTACGGTCGAGGGGTCCCCGAAGGGTTGAGTGCAATGCCCGACTTCGGACGAGGCGTCCCCGAAGGGTTGAGTGCAATGCCCGACTTCGGACGAGGGGTTCCTGAAGGGTTGAGTGCAATGCCCGACTTCGGACGAGGGGTTCCTGAAGGGTTAAGAGCAATGCCCGATTTTTCGGAACTGAGAGCGAATGATATTGCGAAGTTAGTCGCGATGACGACCGCCAACGTCAATAACAATGCTCGCAATTTCCGCAAGTTTTGAATAGTGGGTTTTGACATGATGACTTCTCCTGATGATGATTTGTGCTAATAATTTTCGGGTAAACTGCGCAGCGGAGGACTGGTCCTCGAAGTATAATCCTACACCAACTTATCGAATGATAGGCGAATCAGCAATAATTTCGGTGAATAAACGTGAAAATTTTTCACGAATATTCTGGCGTGCGTGGTATCACCTTTTTATTCATATAAAAAGTTTTTTGCGAATTCACTTGACATATGCCTGCCCATTGCATATATTCAAACATAGCTTACTTACCCGTCCAGGAACTAGCTCTAATTCGATTGAAAATACTGGCAAAAATATTGCTTTCTTGGCTCATTCTCTTGATGATTTACTCCTGTTGCTTGTATTTTCTGCCACATGGGCAAATATCCTTTTCGAGCATCATTAACCGGGCTATCCAATCTCTTCTGTTTATCGTTTCTATCTTTCTTGTAATTTCAGAGAAGAGTCGTCGAAATCAATTTGTATTCGCTAATTTCGTTGCTTTTTTTGCGATATCAATCTTCCAGATATTCCACGATTTCTTAGGTATCGCATTCCTCCAAGATGTGAAGTATGCACGATTCTTCTCCTTTGAGTATCTTTCATTGGCATACACTTTCTTCCTCTCAATCGCTGTTGTTTATGCGGCTCTTGATAGTGTTTTTCAAGATTTTAAGATCTATCAAAAATACTGTGTAACGTTGTTGGTTGCAGGCTCCTTCTTCGTTGTGATGTTTTATCCATTCTTTCAGGATCCTTTGTATTTATACTCAACGGAGGATATTCGGCAGTGGAAAATTTTAAATGAACAGGCAACAGCAGTAGGCACAGTTCCATCTGCAGCGCAATTGGCAAGTACAATTAGCCTCGAATCTAGGGATCGCGGCCTAGTAAGCGTGCTTACACCAGAGTCAAATTTAAAAAGAATTGAAGAACTCCTACCATACTTAGAGGGGGAAAATTGGGTGGTTCTCCTCTATCGCCCAATGTTCTCTAAAATTATCTATATGAATGTATTGTTGATTGGGTCTGTCTTGTTGTTTTTCGGATACCAATACAAGAAAGATCCACCTCAAGGTGCCTACTTGGATAAGATCATGTTCTTGCTCCTCCTTTTCTCATCGATGGAAATTTTGCATAATTATGGTTACATTCAAAGTGTAGAACTAGGCTCATGGACTGAGCTGTTTATTATTGGACAATATGTTTCATTTGCAATCGAGCTTTTGATTGTGCTCTTCTTTGGGCTCAGGCTTAGATTCATCACATCCGTTCAGGGCGAATATTACGAATCGGAACTCGCTTCAAACCCAAATCAAGTAACTCGTTGGAGAGATTGGGTTGACAACATCGTACTTGCGCACTTCTTCAATTTCAAGATATTCAACGGTAGACTCTTCCAAAAAACTTCTGGTCGCTAGAGGATCGCATGGACAAAGAAATCAAAACGAAAACCGCTGACGATAAGCCCCAGGCTGCGATGGAGTACCCCATCATCGGGAAGAGCCGTGCGGTGGAACAGCTGATCAAGCAGATTCATCGCCTCTCGAAGTTGCGTCGTGACGTCGTGTTGATCGGTGAGGCGGGAGTCGGCAAGGGGGCTGTTGCGAAGGACATATACGCGTGCGGGAAGTTGCCAGAAGAAAACACTCCTTTCATGTCGATCAACCTCTCTGTTCTTGACGACAAGGAACTGGAAGCTGTTCTCTTTGGATACGATCGCGGTTCGGAGGGCTTGCCATATACGACGAAGCGCGGGCTCTTTGAGATTGCCAACGGCGGTACCGTATTGATCGAAGAGATCGAAGAGGCGAGTTTCCGCAATCAGATGAAGATCTTGAACTTCATGAACGAGCGTACTTCTCGCAGGATTGGCGGGACCAAGAATGAACCAGTCGACATCCGTCTGATCGTCACCGTCAAGGAGGATCCGAACAGTCTTGTTCAAAAGAGAAAGCTTTTGGCCGATCTCGTCCAGAAGATGTCTGATTTTGAACGTGTCGAAATCCCACCCCTGCGCGAGCGCCCCGAGGACATTCCCCTGCTTGTCAAACACTTCGCAAGCGAACTCTGTGCTGAGATCGGCATTGGAGAGCTCGTGATCGATATTAACGCAATTGATGTTCTCGTACGCCAAACATGGCGTGAGAACATACGCGAGCTTAAGGCGGTTGTGGACAAATCCGTACTCTTCTCGAATGGCGGTCGGTTCATGCTGCCTCCGGAACTCGTCGACGAGAAGACAGAGGTCGTGAAGATGATCAATAACATCGCCAACGGACAGGACTTCATCCTCGACAAGTCGCTTGACGCGATCGAGAAGGGCATCATCGAGAGGGCGTTGTCACGATTTGGGAACAACCAGTCGAAGGCGGCCGGATTCCTGGGAATGACCGAACAGACGTTGCGATATAAGCTCAAGCGCCTGAGCATCGCGAGTTCACGTGCTCGTCCGTAAGACGGACAACACATATGCTTTTCCGAAGCCCTTCAATCGAAGGGCTTCTTCATTTCAGGTGGTTTGTTTCCGGTGGGTGCGCTCTTTCCAAACGATGTTCCTACTGATCCACGCGATAAAGGGGGAGCAGAGCACGAGAGGGAGATAATAGAGCTCGAAGACCGGAAAAAACCGGATCGATCGAAGCGAACCGAACCTCTGAAGTGGGAGCGCGAGATAGAGAAGTTCGCACCACATGACGAGGGCGACGACGCCGACAAAGAAGAATGAGTCAACGAACGGCCATGACGCGACCAGAAGGAAGCGATAGATCCACCCGACCAGCATCATAAACACTCCTCGCGGCACCATGTCCAGCCCGCCCACCACCCACCGCTGTTTCTGACGGAAGAGCTGCTTCCAGCTCTGGCACGCCTTGCTCTGGACCACCGTTCTCGCGTTGACAGGAAATTGAACTTTGAAATTCGTTTTGCGGAGAATCGCCTGGACGAGGGCATAATCCTCAGTCACGCTGAACGGAACCTCCCGATACCCGCCAACGGCATCGTACGCTGACCGGCGGATCGAGAGATTATTCCCGATCGCCGTGACGGGAATATTCCATCCGGCGGCGGATGACGCGACACCGATGAGAAAGATCCAGTCGAGTTGTTGCATCCCTTCAAAGGGCCGGCCCGCATCGAGCAGCGTGAATCCCCCGACGACACCCGTGGCGTCGTCAAAGTAGGGGACGGTCTCCCGAACCCACGACGGCGGGACCTTGCAGTCGGCATCCGTGAACATGAGGATCTCACCCTTGGAGGCTTCGATCCCGTGGAGGATCGCATTCGCCTTGCCCTGGAGGTTTCCTTCCGGCGCACCGCTCGTGACGCACCGGACTGCCGGATAGAGAGAGGAAAATTGCCGTATGATCGCCGCTGTGCGGTCCGTCGACCGATCGTCGACGATGATGATCTCAATCTTTTCGGGGGGATACTCAAGCGCGGCAAGCGAACGGAGGCAGTCGGTGATCCGGTCCTCCTCATTTCTCGCCGCCACGATGACCGACACGGTCGGCTCGAGGCCGGGGACCGTACGGGACGCGTCTCCTTTGCGTAATCCGCGTCTGAACCATAGAAGTTCACACAGATACGCAGAAGCTGCGGCGAGAAACAGGAATGTCATCATGCGTTCAAGGTTGCAATTCGGTCGCACAATGTAGAAAAACATTCGCTTGGAAACAATGGCCTGTTCAAGGGGCGTTGTTGTTTGCTTCTGCGCGGAGATTGGGGTATATTGCCAGCAAATGATGACTGCGCCCTTGATCATCGGCATCGCCGGCGGGACTGGATCCGGCAAGACGACCGTCACGAAAAAAGTCCTTGAACGGCTTCACCGTGAGGATGTGGCCGTCCTTCGTCACGATTATTACTACAAGGACCTCGCGAGCTTTCCCGCCCTCTCAGTCGACCTCATAAATTTCGATCATCCGGATGCCCTTGAGTCCACGCTCCTCGTTGAGCACCTTCTTCATCTTCGACGCTGGGAGCCGATCGCGCAGCCGCTCTATGACTTCACATCGTATCGCCGGCTCGAGGAGGTTGTCCGGATCGAACCCAGGAGCATCATCATCGTTGAAGGTATCCTTCTCTTCGCGGAAAAGGAGCTTCGGGATCTCATGGACATCAAGATCTTCGTCGACACCGATGCGGATGAACGTCTCCTCCGCCGATTGAAGCGCGATATGATCGACCGCGGACGCTCGATTGAGTCCGTCATCCAGCAGTATGTCACGACCGTCAAACCGATGCATCTGGAGTTCGTCGAACCGAGCAAACGATGGGCGGACATCATTATCCCCAAAGGCGGTGAAAATGAGGTTGCAATCGACATGGTCGTGACCAAGATCCAGTCCCTTCTGCGACGCCAGCCTTCCGTTCTGCCCCCCGTGCCGGGTTGATTCTCGGGGTGAAAAGTGGTATATTTTGACCATTGTTCGTTGAACGAATCTTACGATTATGCCTAAACGCTCGCCGGATGCCACCCCGGGTCCTCACTCTTCAATCCGTTCGCAGTATCAAAAGACGGTCCTTCCCAACGGCATCCGGATTGTGACGGAAGAGATCCCGTACGTCCGCTCCGTTTCGGTCGGAGTCTGGATCGATGTCGGATCGCGTGATGAACGGGAGAGCTCCAACGGCATATCGCATTTTCTGGAACACATGGTGTTCAAAGGAACCCGGCGCTTCACGGCTCAGGGGATCGCGCGCAGCCTAGAATCGGTCGGCGGCTATCTCAACGCGTTCACGACGAAGGAACAGACCTGCTTCTACGCGCGCACTCTCGATTCCTATCTCGCCAAGGCCATCGATGTCCTCTCCGATCTCGTCCTTCATCCCGTGTTCGAACCGAAAGAGATGGAAAAAGAGAAGCGCGTCATCCTCGAGGAATTGAAGAATATCGAGGATGATCCGGACGACCTGATCCATGATTACCTCGATAAGAGCGTCTACGAGCGCCATCCGCTCGGGTACCCGATCATCGGGAAAGCGGAGAATATTTCCAACTTTACTAAGACCGACCTTCTGCGATACACCGAGGCGCACTACACCCCGGATCGGCTCGTCATCGCTGCCGCCGGCAATCTGACTCACGACACTGTCGTCCGGCTCATCGAGCGGTCGTTCCGATCGAGGCGTCGTGCAGTCCGGTCGCCGAAGCGCCTGCGCGGGCCGAAGAGCATGACCTCCAGGAAAGAGGTGTTCGAGCGGGCCGTAACGCAGGCCCACATCTGCATGGGCACGCTTGGCTGCGGGGCGAAGAGCCGACAGCGATACCCGCTTCTCGTCCTCAATTCCCTCCTCGGGGAGGGCATGAGCTCCCGGCTCTTTCAGAACATCCGCGAGAAGTACGGCTTCGCCTACAACGTCTACTCGTTCGCGAACTTCATGAGCGACACCGGCAATTTTGGAATGTATATCGGCACGGACGAGCATAACATCGATACCTCCATCGGGCTCATCCACCGGGAACTCGCGAAATTACGTCGCCAGCCTGTCGGTCCGGGAGAGATCAAGCGGGCGAAAGCGCAGCTGAAAGGTTCCATGATGCTCGGTCTGGAGAGCATGTCGAACCGGATGATGCGCTTGGGGAGCGGAGAGATCCTCTACGGAGATTTCCTCTCCCTCGACACGATCCTCAAGGGGATCGACGACGTCCGACAGGAGGACGTCTCGTCGCTTGCCGGGACCCTCCTGGATCCGCAAAACTTTTCGACCGTAATCTTCAAGCCAGGAAAGAAGGCTGCCGCGCCCTACCCGGCGGTCGCCTGAAAGGCCTTTCACCTCACTTACAAAGAGACCACGACCATGATCATCGGCATACCTAAGGAAATCAAGACGAACGAAAACAGAGTGTCGCTCGTTCCTGTCGGCGCTCAGACCCTCCGTAAGCAAGGCCATACGGTCCTCGTGGAGGCGAACGCCGGCGTCGGCAGCGGATTCGATGACAAGAGCTACCTGGATGCCGGGGCTGAGATCGTCGCCACACCGGCCGAGATCTTCTCCCGTGCCGACATGATCATGAAGGTGAAGGAACCTCTTGCTTCTGAATACAAGCTTATCCGGAAAGGGCAGATCGTGTTCACGTACTTCCATTTCGCATCGAGCCGGGAACTCACCGACGCTATGCTGAATTCGCAGTGCGTCGCGATCGCTTACGAGACCGTTCAGCGCGCCGACGGATCGCTCCCGCTCCTCATCCCTATGAGCGAAGTCGCCGGACGCATGGCTCCCCAGGAAGGTGCGAAGTACCTGGAAAAGACGATGGGAGGGCGCGGCGTCCTTCTCGGCGGCGTTCCCGGAACGGAACCGGCCGACGTCGCCGTCATCGGCGGCGGGATCGTCGGGTCGAACGCCGCGAAGATCGCCGCCGGCTTCGGCGCGAAGGTCACGATCCTCGACAATAACCTCTACCGCCTCCGGTACCTTGACGACGTGATGCCGAAGAACGTCGTCACCATGATGTCGAATCATTACAACATCCTCAAATCGATCCGCAAGGCGGACATCGTCATCGGAGCCGTCCTCATCCCCGGCGCCCGCGCCCCGCACCTCGTCACGAAGGACATGCTCAAGGAGATGAAGCCCGGGTCCGTCATCATCGACGTTTCCGTCGACCAGGGCGGCTGCGTCGAAACGTGCAAACCGACGACGCATGAAAACCCGACGTACGTCATCGACGGCGTCGTCCATTACTGCGTCGCGAACATGCCGGGTGCGGTCCCGTTCACCTCGACCGTCGCTCTGACGAACGCCACGCTGCCGTACGCCGCGGAAATCGCAACAAAGGGGTATGCGAAGGCGATCGCCTCCAATAATGAGATCCGCCTCGGACTGAACATGATCAACGGAAAGATCGTGTACAAAGGGGTCGCCGACGCGTTCGGACTCCCCTGCGAATCAGCGGATAAGATCGCCTAACTCAGATCGCTCCATCACGCTCCGGGACGAAAGCACGCAATGGCGAAAATAACAATCGACGGCAAAGAGTTCGACGCCGATCCGAAACAGACGATCATCCAAGCGGCACTGGACCAGGGGATCAGCATCCCTCACTTCTGCTGGCACCCGAAACTCTCCGTCGCCGGCAACTGCCGCATCTGCCTCGTCGAGGTTGAAAAGATGCCAAAGCTGGCGATCGCCTGTTCGACGCTGGTCGCCGACGGCATGATCGTAAAGACGGAATCGGCGAAGGTGGTCAACGCTCGCGAGGCCGTCATGGAGTTCCTCCTGATCAACCACCCGCTCGACTGCCCCATCTGCGACGAGGCCGGAGAGTGCAAGCTCCAGGATTACGCCTACAGGCTCAGCGTCGGCGTCAGCCGCTTTGATTTCAACAAGGTGCGCAAGCCGAAGCGCGTCGAACTCGGCCCGAACGTCACGCTCGATACCGAGCGCTGCATCATGTGCTCGAGATGCATCCGGTTTTGCGACGAGATCGCGAAAGAGACGCAGCTCGTCTTCACCCAGCGCGGCGATCATGTGGAATTGACGACGTTTCCCGGCGAGGCTCTCGACAACCCGTACGCGATGAACACGATCGACCTCTGTCCTGTCGGTGCGCTGACGAGCTCGGACTTCCGGTTCAAGGCGCGCGTCTGGGAGATGTCCTCCACGGAAAGCGTATGCCAGGGATGCTCCCGGGGCTGCAACACAAAGATGTGGGTGCGCAACAACGAGGTTCTCCGGCTCACGCCGCGGTTCAACGCCTCGGTGAATGACTATTGGATGTGCGACGAGGGACGGCTCAACACGTTCAAGCATGTGAACGCCGAGACGCGATTCAAAGCGCCGATGATCCGGAAGCAGCAGGGGCTCGTCGAGGTGGGTTGGGACGAGGCGATCGCGCGCGTCGTCTCGGAACTGCGGTCATTCAAAGGTCATGAGATCGCGGCGGTCGCTTCGGCCTTCGCCACGAACGAGGACAACTACCTGTTCGTGAAGCTCATGCGGCACCTCGGCGTCGGCAAGGTCGTCTATCTTCCCCACGTGAAGCGGGGCGACCAGGACGACATCCTCATCCGGGAAGATAAGACGCCCAACAGCTGCGGCGCATCGGCGGTCGGCGCCACGGCGCTGCCGGAGCATGGTCCACTCGCGGGACTCCTCGAAGAGATACAGCGAGGCGTCATCAAGGCGCTCTACGTCGTCGATGACGACATCCTCACCGACCCCGTCGCCGCAGAGGCGTTTTCGCGGCTCGATTTCGTCGTTGCGCACGCATCGAACGACAACGGCGTCTCGGCCCTTGCCGACGTCATCCTTGCAAGTTCGACGTACGCCGAGAGGCACGGGACCATGACGAATTTTCAAGGAAGGGTCCAGCGCATCAGGCCCGCGGTCGCGACCGCGGAGCAGGACCGGGCCCTCGACGGCTTTTCGATGAGCAGGCTCGACAAGTTCGGTTCGCACAACGACCGCTGGATGAGGGGCGCCCGCCGCGACGCCAGGCCCACATGGCGCATCCTCGCGAACCTCGCCGGTGTCCTCGGCGCGAAGTGGAAATACGCAACGGTGGAGGACGTCTTCGCCGAGATGGCGTCGACCCTTCCCGCGTTCAAGGGTCTGTCGTACCAACGGGTCGGCTCACAAGGCGTGGTGCTCCCGGCGAATCAGGAAACCCCGGCCTCCGTGCAGAGATAGTATGGAACTTCTCATCCCGGTCATCAAGATCTCCGTCGTCCTCGGCGTCCTTCTGGGCGTCGTCGCCTATACGGTGCTCGTCGAACGCAGGGTCGCTGCCGCCATTCAGAATCGGGTGGGCCCGAACAGGGTCGGCTGGAACGGCCTCCTGCAGCCGCTGGCGGACGTCATCAAACTGGTGATGAAGGAGGACATCGTTCCGAAGCAGGCGAACCGGTTTATCCATGACCTCGCGCCGATGATCTCCATGGCCATCGCCCTCATCACGTTTGCGGTCATTCCATTCGGCGACTCGATCACGCTCTTCGGCCAGGCGATCAAGCTCCAGATCGCGAGCGTCAATATCGGCATCCTCTACATCCTTGCGATGACCTCCCTCGGCGTCTACGGCATCACCTTGAGCGGCTGGTCCTCGAACAGCAAGTATTCGCTCCTCGGCGGCCTCCGATCCTCCGCCCAGATGCTCAGCTACGAGCTCGCGATGGGCCTCTCCGTCATCGGCGTCGTCATGATCGCGGGTTCGCTTGAACTCGACAAGATCGTCCAGACCCAGCATGGTTGGATGTGGAACATTCTCCTTCAGCCGGTCGGCTTCGTCACGTTCGTCGTCGCATCGTTCGCCGAGACGAACCGTCATCCGTTCGATCTGCCGGAAGCGGAGCCCGAACTCGTCGGCGGGTACCACACCGAGTACAGCGGCCTGAAATTCGGACTGTTCTTTCTTGCCGAATACACGAACATGGTCACTTCGAGTGCGGTGATTACGACGCTGTTCCTCGGCGGTTGGCAGATTCCGTACATCGGCCTCGCAGGCCTCCCGGCGTTCTGGGTGAGCATCCTCCAGGTGCTCGCGTTCTGCGTCAAGGTGTATCTGCTCGTTCTCTTCTTCATCATCATCCGGTGGACGATACCCCGGTTCCGCTACGACCAGCTCATGAACCTCGGCTGGAAGGTGATGCTGCCCCTTTCGGTCCTGAATCTTCTCGTCACCGGCCTGGTCATCCTCTACCTCTAAATGAGCCATATGGACAATCCCCCCTCGACCTCGAAGAGCATGACCCCGGACTCGCAGCCCCCGATCATCCATAAGAAGGACCTCTCGTTCCTGGACAGGATCTACATCCCCCAGATCGTCAACGGCCTCAGGATCACCATCACGCAGATCTTTCGGCCCAAGTTCACGCGGCAGTACCCCGAAGAGCGCTGGACCCCGCCGCCGTCCTTCCGTGGTCGCCCCGTCCTCGTCGAGCAGAACGGCGTCGAACGGTGCGTCGCGTGCGGTCTATGCGCTCGGGTCTGCCCCGCACTCGCGATCGAGGTCCAGGGATCGGAGACGGAGCTCCTCAAGGAGCGCTATCCGGTCAAATTCGAGATAAACATGCTGCGCTGCATCTTCTGCGGCTTCTGCGAGGAAGCATGCCCCGAAGAGGCGATCGTCATGAGCCAGGAATACGAGCTGACGTTCACGAGCCAGGACGACGCGGTGTTCGGTAAGGAGAAGCTTCTCATGTCCGTCGAAAAGCTCCGCGATAGGCTGGAGTTTCTCCGGAAAAATCGCTAATCTACAGCGCCGGCCCCGGCGACTGCTATCCACGATTCATGGTCACAATCGACGCCGGCGCTCGAGGGGGAGAACCGCTCCCCAGCCGCACCGGTCACACAATTCGTTGGAGAACCTATGAACTCAAGATTCGCACTCCTTTTCCTGTCCCTTGCCGTCTTCGCCGGCAGCGCGCTGTCTTGGCAGCCCCAAGCGACGCAATTGCGGGTGAAGTATGAACGCTTTACGCTCCCCAACGGCCTGGAGGTAATCCTTCACGAGGACCATTCGATCCCGACCGTGTCGGTCAATGTGTGGTATCATGTCGGCTCCGCCAATGAGAAGCCCGGCCGCACGGGGTTCGCCCACCTTTTCGAACATATCATGTTCGAGGGTTCGGGGAACGTTCCGGAAGGCAAGTTCGACGAGTGGCTTGAAGCGGCCGGCGGCGATAACAACGCCACGACGTCGTCGGATCGGACGGATTATTTCGAAAACGCTCCGAGCAACGCGCTCGAGCTCATGCTCTTCCTCGAGGCCGACCGCATGGGACACCTCCTCGACTCGATGGGACCGTCCAAAGTGGACGGACAGCGCGACGTCGTGAAGAACGAACGGCGCCAGTCGTATGAGAACCGCCCGTACGGCATGTCCTCGATCGCCATCGACGAACACCTCTATCCGGCGAACCACCCGTATCACTGGCCGACGATCGGGTCCATGGAAGACCTTACGGCCGCGAGCTACGACGATGTCGTGCAATTCTTCAAGACGTACTATGTCCCGAACAATGCGAGCATGGTCATCGCGGGCGACCTGAACCCCAAGACGACGAAGGAACTCGTCACAAAGTGGTTTGCAGACGTGCCGTCCGGCAAACCGGTGCTTCCCATTGACGTCCCCGTGGCGTACCTCACGGATCAAACCCGGCTGGTCATGGAAGATAAGGTGCAACTGCCGCGTCTTTACCTCGCATGGCTTTCGCCTGCGTCGCTCACGCCAGGCGATGCGCAGCTCGACGTCCTCGCAAACGTCCTGGCGGGAGGGAAGAACTCCCGGCTCTACAAACGGCTCGTGTATGACATGCAGATCGCCCAGGATGTGAGCGCGGGCCAGTCCTCCAGCGCCCTGTCATCCTCGTTCCAGATCGTTGCCACGGCCCGTGCCGGGCATACGCTGGAGGAGCTCCGAAAGGTCATCATGGAGGAGATCGCCCGGCTCAAAAACGAGACCCCATCGGCCCGGGAGGTACAGCGCGTCATCAACGAATACGAGGCGAGCTTCCTCGACCGGCTCGAGAACATCGGGGGCAAGGCCGCGCAACTCAACGCCTACTTCTCGCTCACGGGTGATCCCGACTACTTCAACGAAGACCTCTCGCGCTACACGTCCCTCTCGCCGGACGACATTCGCGCGGTCGCCGATACGTACCTCCGAGACAATGGCATGGTCATCTTGAGCGTCGTCCCGGAAGGTAAAAAAGAACTCGCCGTTCAAGTGAAGGAAGGTGGAAAATGAAGCGACCAATGACCATGTCCGCCCGCAGGAACGTCGCGCTCCAGGCGGTTCTCCTCATCGTCGCGCTTCTCGGCTTCGCATCGGCCGGGTCCTACGCGTATCAAAAGGGCGATACGCCGAAGCAGCCGAAGCTCGGGCCGCCGCCGGTCCTGAAGCTCGCTCCCATTCAGCACTTCACGCTCTCGAACGGCCTCAGCGTGACGATGATCGAGAAGCATGAGGTGCCGCTCGTTCAGATCGAGCTTATCGTCCGGGCCGGTTCGGTCGCGGACCCTTCGGGAAAGAGCGGGCTGTCGAGCGTGACCGCTTCGATGATGGAAGAAGGCGCCGGCTCGCGCAACTCGCTGGAGTTCGCCGACGCGATCGACTATCTTGGCGCGAGCATCTCCGCCTATTCGACGACGCATTCCTCCGGTGTCATCCTCCATACGCCCCTCTCCAAGCTGGATTCCGCCCTCGTGCTCTTTGGGGACGTCGTACTCCGGCCGCAGTTCCCGGCGGCAGAACTCGAGCGGGACCGGAAGGAACGCCTGACGTCGCTCGCCCAGCGGCATGACCAGCCCCCCGCCATCGCGTCCGTGCTCACGTCGAAAGTCCTCTACGGCGACCATCATCCCTACGGGATCCCCTCGTCGGGGAATGAACAGAGCCTCCGCGCGATGAGCGTGGAGGATCTCCGGGCGTTTCATCAATCCTATTTCCGCCCCGGCAACGGCTACGTCGTCATATCGGGGGACATCACCTCCGCCGAGATCCTGCCGAAGCTCGAACGGCTCCTCGGACATTGGCAGGGTGGGGCCGTCGCGCCGCCCTCGATCCCAAAGGCCGAGCAAGTGCAATCGCGCCAGATCTATCTCGCCGACAAGCCCGGCGCGGCGCAATCGGAGATCCGCATCGGGCGCATCGGCGCGCAAAGGCTCACGGAGGACTTTTTCCCCCTGCTCGTCTTCAATACGATCCTCGGGGGCGCTTTCACATCGCGCCTGAACCAAAACCTGCGCGAAGAGCATGGCTACAGCTACGGCGCCGGCTCGTATTTTGATTTCCGACCGACGCCGGGGCCGTTCATCGCATACGCTGCGGTGCAGACGAACGTCACGGACAAGGCGCTCATCGAGTTCATGAAGGAGCTCAAAGGGATGCTGGCGCCGGTGAGTGACGAGGAGCTCACGCGCGCGAAGAACAATCTCGCTCTGAGCTATCCGCGCGATTTTCAATCCGTCGCCGAGATCTCCGGCCAGCTCGCGGGTCTTGCAATGTACGGCCTCCCGGACGACTTCTTCAATACGTACATCCAAAAGGTGCTTTCAGTGACGAAGGAGGACGTCCGACGCGTCGCGAGCAAGTATCTCGATCCGGAAAAGGTCGCGATCATCATCGTCGGCGACAGAACCCTGATCGAACAGGGGCTGGCGGCGACGAAGATCGCACCGATCAAGGTCCTCACCGTCGATGAGATCCTCGGCCCTGCACCGGTTCTCGACGGGGGGAAGTGATGGGTCTGCGCGTACGCACAGCGGCGCCCGCCAGGCTCTCGCCATTCGTTGCCTGCTTCCTCCTTGTCGCATGCGCTCTCACGGCCCATGCCGTCTCCTTCTCCGCGGAATCCGTCCAGGCGTGGCGCAAGCGTTTCGCCGGCGCGGGCCTTACCGTCGGCCTCAACCCGCTGAACCCGAATACGGTCGTCGCGGAAGGCGCCCTCGGGGTTCTTTCCATCTCGTACGACCGGGGCAAGACGTGGCAGATCTGGTCGACCCCGCCGACGTCGTTCATCCGGCAGATCATCATCCACCCGTCAGATACGACGATCGTCTTCTGCGCCTCAGCGGGTCCTGCGCTCCTTCGCAGCACGAACTTCGGCGCCTCGTGGTCCAACGTCCTGACGAACTTCGGCATAGACGGGGAAAGCATCGCCTACGACCCCGCGCATCCCGATACAATGTACGCCGGGAACTTTGCCGACGGCAACGTCTTCCGAAGCATCGACCGGGGCGCGACCTGGGTGCTGAGAGGAAGCACGGGACCATCCGGAAGCGCAAATCTCTGCGCGCTCACCGTCCGGCCGGACAGCGCGAACATCGTGTTCGCCGGATCGGGCGGCGGAAGGATCTCGAAGAGCACGGACTTCGGACTCACCTGGCGGCTCGTGAAGAACGGAACGGCCCCGCCGAGCGTCTTCCAGGAGACCCCCCGCATCATCGTCCACCCGCTCACCCCGCACGTCGCGTATGCGACGACGTACGGGGACGTCGATTCGACGCTCGACGTCTGGAAGACGGTCGACGGAGGAGAACACTGGTTCCGGACCGGGCTGCAGAGGACGCCGACATGGTCGCTCGAGTGCGATCCCACGGATTCCAATTCCGTCTACGTAGGGTCGTTTTCGAACGCGTTGGCGGCGGTCTATAAGAGCACGGACGGCGGGGGTTCCTGGTCGGCCATCAGCGCCGGGCTGCCTTCGGGGGGATTCATGTGGAACATGAAGATCCACCCGAGCGATCCTTCCGTCGTCTGGATGTCGGTCACGATAGGCGCCTTCGGACCGAACGGCATGTATCGGCTCCTCTCGACCTCGACGCTCGTGAAGGGCGTTCTCTTGGACGCAGGGTCGGCCGACACGCTTGCGAACGGGACGCTCCACCTCCTGTCGACCGGCGACGTCGCTTCGGTCTCGCCCTTGCAGCGGGAGTTCCGGTTCGGGTATTTCGAGGGGGATCCGTCGCTCACCTCGACACTGCATATCGAGTCGTACCCGTACGTTCTGACCGACGCGCCCCTGAGCTTTGTGCCCGACACGGAAACGCAGCAGAACATCTCGCTCCAGAAACTCGCAACGCATGCCATCGGCGGCCGACTGTTGGATTCGATGACGCTCCAGCCCATCCGCGCCCTCGTCCAGCTCGCCGTCCAGCGTTCCATCGGCGACACCCTGTTGACGGACAGCACGGATCTGAGCGGCAACTTCCAATTTACACAGCAGTACGTCTCCGCCCCCCCGGTGAACGGCTATGACCGGCTCACCTTCGACGTGCCGCCTCCGTACGCCACCTCGTCGGTCAGCGCGATCACTCTGAGCTCGACCGATCTTTTCTACGACGTCCCGCTGGGCCATGCGGACGTCTTTCTCATCGCGGCGTCGGACAGCGGCAAGTATCTGAGTTATTACCTGAACGCACTCCAAGCGCTCCATGTGACCTCCAATGCGTGGGATGTTTCCCGGCGCGGGAACGCACCCCTGTCCAGCGCATCGAAGTTCGGGTTCAAGACGGTGATCTTCTATACCGGCGATCTTGCAGCGCCTCTTTCAAGCGCCGCACTCGACAGCCTCACCTCGTGCCTCGACGGGGGAGGGCACCTCTTCCTTACCGGTCAGAATATCGCGGAGTACAACTCCGCATCGCAGCTCTTCACGTCATATCTCGGCGTAGGATTTGCGGGAAATACGCCCACCGCGTTCAATCAGGGCGTCGTCGGCGACTTCCTCCAGGCCTTCAATTGCTTCACGACGGGCATAGGGGCGAACAACCAGACGTCGCGGGACAGCCTCCTCCTCCTCCGGCCGGACGTCCGGCGGATCCTCGACTACGGGGTCGGCAGCGGCCGTGCCGCCGGCGTCCGTGTGGACAGCGCGGGCGCGGGAAGCGCGATCGTCCTCGGATTCGGATTCGAAGCGGTCCATACCGCCCAGAAGCGGCAGGACCTGCTCCAGGCGGTGCTCGATCATTTCCGCGGCATCACCGAGGTCGGATCGCACGAACTCCCGCCTCTTCCGTCGAGGACGCAGCTCGACCAGAACTACCCCAATCCGTTCAACCCGACTACGACCATTCGGTTCCGGATTCAGACGCCGGCATATGCGAGCCTGCGGATCTATGACCTCACCGGTCGGGAAGTGGCGACGCTCCTCGACGGGAGGCTTCACGCGGGCGAGTACTCGGTCCCATGGTCCGCCGACAGGATGTCGAGCGGCGTGTATTACTACAGGCTCCTCGTGACGGGGGACGAGAACGGCGCGGCTCTCTTTTCCGAGACGCGAAAGCTCCTGCTCCTGCGCTAACGCTCCATCCCCGCGCACCCGAAGAGCGTATCCATGACCCGCAGGATCACCGCGTCGATCTTCCTGTTCCTTCTCTTTGTCGCCGCAGCGCCGGCCCAGCTCGTTCAATGGCAGCTGACCCAAGTCGGAGCCTGTCTCGGCAATCCCCTCACCGTGAACCCCTCGAACGCGAACACCGTCTACGCCTCGGCAGGCGGAGCGGGCGTGATCTCCGTCAGTCATGATCGCGGCCGTTCGTGGGCGCCGCTCGGCACGGTTCCCGGCGGAGGATTCATCAAATCGATCTGCGTCAGCCCGAAAGACACCCTCGTCATGCTGGCCGGGCAGGAGCGTTCCGCCTCTCCCGATCGGGTCCTTCGATCGACCGACGGCGGTGCAAGCTGGATCGAGACGCTTGCAGGGGATTTTTCGTATTACGGCGTTCCGATCGAGTTCAATGCGCACCACCCCGACACCGTCTTCACGATGATGGCCGCCACCGTCTACCGGAGCATCGATTTTGGATCGACGTGGACTGCCGTGAGCACCCAGGCCGGATTCAACACGTGGTGCGATGCGGCCCTGCGCCCGGACAGCGCGAACGTCATGTACGTCGGGGACAACACGAGCGGGATATGGAAGACGGACGACGGGGGCGTCACGTTCCGACACGTCTACGTGTCGGTGGGGGAGATCCCCATGATCAGCATCGATGAAACGGATCCTGCGGTCGCGTACGCGACGAAGTTCTTCGGCTCGGGAAGCGGCGTCATCAAGACGACGGATTTTGGGGAGACATGGGCCGAGGTAGGCGCGTTTCAGGGGTTCACGCAGTGCTGGGGGATCGCGGTCGACCAATCCGACCACCGTCGGGTCGTGATGGGTACCTACACGACCGATCTCAGCCGGAACGGGATCTATTTCTCCGACGACGGCGGCGAGAACTGGCGCCGGACGACGTGCGGGTTGAACGTGCCGTATTCCCAGAACTACGGACTCCTGACGCTCGATTCACTCGACGTCGTCGCGCTGCAGGACGAAGGGATCTACGCACTCGACCGGATCGATCTCCGGTTCTATCCCCGTGGCACCATCGCAGGCGCCCTGCGAGATTCGGTGACGCTCGCCCCGGTCAAGGGCGTCGTGCAGCTCACGCAGACCACGTGCGATTCCACCCGCGTGTTTCTCGCACAGGCCGATTCCACGGGAGTGTTCTCGTTCGACAGCATGTACGTCTCCGATGACCTCTACTCCGCGTCGTACGGCATGACCGTCGATCCGGAGATCCCCTATGCGCGGCAGACTATCGCGCCGATCCATCTGGGCGTTGCCGGGGTCGTTCTTCCTATCGATCTCCGGCACGCGGACGTCTTCATCGTCGGAGAGGACAGCGAAGGCCACGATCCGTATTATGAAGACGCACTTAGTTCGCTCGGCGTGCCGTATGCCTTTTGGAACAGCGTCACGCGCGGTTCGGCGCCGCTTGGCCGCGGCATTGAATTCCAAAGGCATCTCGTGATCTATTACACGGCCGGGAAACAATCGCCGCTCAGCCAGCAGGAGAACCAGAACCTCGTTTCGTGCCTTGAAGCGGGGTGCGATCTCCTCATCACGGGCCAGGATCTGCTCGAGCGCAATCCCTCGGCGGACATCTTTTCTACCGTTCTCGAGGTTGGGTTCGGGGGCAATGCGTCCATCGTCTACAATGAAGGGACTCCCGGCGAGATCTTTGACGGATTCTCCTTCTTCACCAACAGCAACGGCGCCGACTACCCCCAGTCGAGGGACATCATCACGTTCTCGGCTCCCGAGGTCAAGCCGATCTTCGGCTACGGTACCGGAGGCGCGCTCGGAGTGGCTGCGGTCCGGCGGAAGTTCCCGCCCGGCCACGGCAATGCGGTCTTCATGGGATTCGGGTTCGAGACGATCAACCCGCGGGACAAACGGATCGCCGTGATGGACCGGATCCTCCAATATTTTGCCGATCTGCTCGGCGTCCAAGAGACCTCCGGTCTCCTGCCGCTCGCGCCGGAGCTCCGGCAGAACTATCCGAACCCATTCAATCCCTCCACGACGATCGAATTCGCTCTTCCCGCCGGCACTGCCGTCCAGCTTTTCATCACGGACCTCCTCGGCAGGGAAGTGGCGCGGCTTGCCGACGGGTATCTGCCGCCGGGCACGCATGCGCGGACCTGGGACGGACGCGCCAGCGCGAGCGGCGTCTATCCTGTCGTCCTGCGGGCCGGGTCATCGACGCTATTCCGCAAGATCCTCCTGCTGCGCTAAGGCGCTCCGTTCTACCCATCTGGGGGGGGGGGGGGGGGGGGGGGGGGGGGGGGGGGGGGGGGGGGGGGGGGG
>JANYJZ010000012.1 GCA_025358305.1 Ignavibacteriota bacterium | reverse complement strand
CAGGGGATCGAGTTCGACTACTGCTGCGTCCACGGCGTCTTCGCGCTTGAACGCGAGGGGTACGAGACGATCATGATCAACTGCAATCCCGAGACGGTCTCGACCGACTACGACCAGACCGACAAGCTTTATTTCGAGCCGCTGACACTCGAGAACGTCCTCAACATCTGCGACGTCGAGCGGCCTGACGGCGTCATCGTCACCTTCGGCGGCCAAACCCCGCTGAAGCTCTCGAAGGCGCTCGAAGCGAACGGGGTGAAGATCCTCGGGACGTCCCCCGACAACATCGACCTCGCGGAGGACCGGAAGCGTTTCGGCGACCTCCTGAAAAAACTCCACATTCCCCACCCGAAGGACGGGACCGCGACGACGGCCGAGGAAGCAAGGCGCATCGCCGCCGGGATCGGCTATCCGGTGCTCGTCCGGCCTTCCTACGTGCTCGGAGGCCGGGGCATGGAGATCGTCTACAAGCCCGAGGCGCTCGAGGGGTACATGAAGGTCGCCGTGAACGTCTCACCGGACCACCCGATCCTCATCGACAAGTTCCTCGAGGACGCGAAAGAGTTCGACGTCGACGCGGTCTGCGACGGAAAGGACGTCCTCATCGGCGGCGTGCTGCAGCATATCGAAGAGGCGGGCATCCACTCCGGCGACAGCACCTCCGTCCTCATGCCGCAGGTCGACAGCGTCCAGATCATGGAGCAGCTCAAGGACTTCACCCGAACGCTCGCCCTCGCCCTGAACGTCCGGGGGCTCATCAACGTGCAGTGCGCGGAAAAGAACGGCATCATCTACGTCCTTGAGGTGAACCCTCGGGCGTCGCGGACGATCCCGTTCATCAGCAAAGCGATGGGGATCCCGCTTGCGCAGATAGCGGCGCAGGTGATGGTGGGGAGGACCCTGAAGGAGCTCGGGTACCCCCTCGACGCGCAGCCGAAGTTCATCGCGGTGAAAGAACCGGTCTTCCCGTTCGGCAAATTCCCGAAGGCGAAGGTCTTCCTCGGACCCGAGATGCGCTCCACCGGCGAAGTGATGTCCATCGCCGGGACCTACGGCGAGGCGATCGCCAAAGCGTTCATCGCGGCGGGGAGCAATCTGCCGATCGCCGGCGGCGTCTTCATCAGCGTCAACGCGAACGACAAGAACTACCGGATGATCGAGGTGGCGAAGGGGTTCGAGCGGCTCGGGTTCGCGATCCACGCGACGGGGGGGACCTCGACGTTCCTCACCCAGCACGGCGTCATCAATACGACCGTCTACAAGGTGAACGAAGGGCGGCCGAATGTTGTGGATTGCATCAAGAATGGCGATATTCATCTGGTGATCAATACGCCCTTGGGCGAGGTGTCGCGGTTCGACGAGCTCGCCATCGGGAGCGCCTCCCTCGAGGCGAAGATACCGATCATCACGACCGTATCGGCCGCAGCGGCCGTCGTCAAGGGGATCCAGTCGGTGAAGGAACGGACCTCGACGGTCCGCAGTCTTCAGGAGTACCACGCCGATCTCGGCGTGTCACAGGTGTAGTCAGAGAACATCCATTCATTGAAAGGGGTTGCTTCATGAAGACCGTATCGATCGTTCTGCTCATGCTGTGCTGTTCGGGATTGATCATCGCCCAGGTGCCCCTCGTCAGCGCACCGGTCAGCCTTGACCTCGGGTTCGGCGGCGGGCTCTCCATCCCCTCGGGCACACTCGCGGACGCCAACAAGAGCGGCTACCATCTCGGGGCGAAGCTCCGATTGAAGAGCGTCCTGCCCGTGACGCTCGTCGCCTCGGCCAACTACAACCGGCTCCCGGAAAAGGCGACCGACAAGACCGACGCGGCATGGATGGTGGGCGGCGGGCTCGAATATTCCCTGCCGGGCGTCATAGTCTCCCCGTACCTCGGCGTCGACGCGATGCTCAACATCTCCGACAACGGGGGCTCCGGGGCCTCGTCGACGAACCGCGGCGGCCTCGGCTTCGGCGGCGGCGTGCTTTTCGCGCTTCCCGGGTTCGGCAGCTTCGACGCCTCCGTGAAGTACCAGATGCTCAACGTCATGGGGAAGGTCGATAACGAGCAGTCCGTCTCCCAGATCGCCGCGAACGTTTCAATCATGGTCACCGTCCTGTAATCCCTGTTCGGTCCGGCCGGCGCGCGTCCCCCGCCTGCGGGTGTGCGCGCCTTCGGTCCGGCATCGTCCACTCTCATGGATCATCCGTAAGGAACGACGAGGAGGCATGCGCGATGTGCCTCCTCTTTGCATGAAGACCTCCAGCGTGACATCAAAATCTCGGTCCCGGAAAGCGCTCCCCCCGGAGCCGACCGGGGCGCGGAAGCACCCGATCGTCATCCGCGGGGCCCGCGTCCACAACCTCAAGAACGTCTCGCTCGAACTGCCGCGGAACACGTTCATGGTGTTCACCGGCGTGAGCGGCTCGGGCAAGTCGAGCCTCGCCTTCAACACGATCTACGCGGAGGGCCAGCGGCGGTTCGTCGAGAGCCTCTCGGCATACGCGCGGCAGTTCCTCGAGCGGATGGACAAACCTGACGTCGATTTCATACAGGGGATCAGCCCCGCGATCGCCATCGAGCAGAAGACCAGCGCGCGGAACCCCCGGTCGACCGTCGGCACGACCACCGAGATCTACGACTACCTGCGACTGCTCTATGCGCGCGTCGGGAGGACCATCTGCTACAACTGCGGGGAGCCCGTCTACCGCGACTCCGTCGGCACCGTCCTCCAGACCCTGCGCGACGAGGCCGGGAAGGGGGGCGAGTTGAAGCTCTACGTCCTGTTCCCCCTCCACCAGCACAAGGACGCCTCCCTCAAGCAGGAGCTCGAGAACCTCAAGCGCCAGGGCTACTTCCGTATCTTCCACAAGGGCGAGGTCATCGACCTGAACGAGAAGTCGCTCCCGGCGAAGGCAAAGAAGGACGACATTGCGATCCTCGTCGACCGCCTCATCTTCAGAGCCGGGGAGGAGGACAACCGTTTCGCGGACTCCATTGAATCGGCGTTCGCCGCCGGGGAGGGGTACGCGAAGCTCCATCTCCTCGACAGCGGCAAGGAACTGAAGTTCAACCAGCACTTCGAGTGCTCGCGCTGCGCCATCCGGTACGAGGATCCCGACCCGCGGCTCTTCTCCTTCAACAACCCGTTCGGGGCCTGCCCGAAGTGCCAGGGGTTCGGCCGCGCCGTCGGCATCGACCTCGACCTCGTCGTGCCCGACAAGGACAAGTCCCTGCGGGAGGGGGCGATCTCCCCCTGGACGACGCCGAAGTGGCACGGCTACCTCCGGTCGCTCCTCAGGATCGCCTACGACGCGAAGATCCGCGTCGACGTTCCCTACAAGGAACTCACCCGCCGCGAGGTGGACATCATCCTCAACGGGCATGAGGACTTCGACGGCGTCTTCGAGTTCTTCAAGATGGCGGAGAAGAAGATCTACAAGATCTACTACCGGATACTTCTGAGCAAGTACCGCGGCTACACCCAGTGCGACGGCTGCGGGGGAGCCAGGCTCCGGCCCGAAGCGCTCTACATCCGCGTCGGCGGCAAGACGATCTTCGACATCGTCCGGATGACGATCGGCGAGACCCACCGGTTCTTCGACGAACTTAAGTTTACGCCGTTCGAAAAGGATGTCGCAAAGCGGATCCTCGAAGAGCTCCAAAGGCGCCTGAAATACCTCGTCGACGTCGGCATCGGCTACCTCACGCTCGACCGCCTTTCGAACACCCTCTCCGGCGGGGAATCCCAGCGTATCAATCTCGCGACCGCCCTGGGCTCGTCGCTCGTTGGGTCCCTCTACGTCCTCGATGAGCCGAGTATCGGCCTCCACCCGCGCGACAACGACCGGCTCATCGCGATCCTGAAGTCCTTGCGCGACGTAGGCAATACGGTCATCGTCGTCGAGCACGACGCCGACATGATGTTCGCGGCCGATTCGCTTATCGACATGGGGCCGAAGGCGGGGGAGTTCGGCGGCGAGATCGTCTATCAGGGGACGGCCGAAGGGATCAGGAACGCGAAAGGCTCCCTCACCGGCCGCTATCTCGGGGGCGACCTCTCGATCCCGGTCCCGGCGAAGCGACGGAAGCCCTCGGCGAAGAAGATCGTCGTGCGCGGCGCCCGGGAGAACAATTTGAGGTCGATCGACGTCGCGTTCCCGCTGAAGGTCCTCGTCGCCGTCACCGGCGTGAGCGGCTCGGGGAAGAGCACGCTCATCCATGACGTCCTTTACGCCGGGCTGAAGCGGGCGAAGGACGGGTACGCGGACCACGTCGGGGCGCACCGCTCGATCGAGGGGGACGGCCTCATCGATGCCGTGGAACTCGTCGACCAGTCGCCCATCGGCAGAACGCCTCGGTCCAACCCTGCGACGTACCTCAAGGCGTTCGACCTCGTTCGGGACCTTTTCGCCGGGACGGCCGCCGCGAAGATCCACGGCTACACGCCAGGGTCGTTCTCGTTCAACGTTCCGGGAGGGCGGTGCGAGACCTGCGAGGGGAGCGGGATCCAGACGATCGAGATGCAGTTCCTCGCCGACATTGAGTTGACGTGCGAGGTCTGCAAGGGGAAGCGGTTCCAGAAGGAGATCCTCGAGGTCCGGTACCGGGAGAAGAACATCGACGACGTCCTCGGCATGACGGTCACCGAAGCGGTCGCGTTCTTCTCCGGGCACGCCTCGGGGAAGCGCGTTGCGAAACGGCTGCGCGTCCTCGACGACGTCGGGATGGGCTACATCCGCCTCGGACAGGCCGCGAGCACGCTCTCCGGCGGTGAGGCGCAGCGGGTGAAGCTCGCCGCCCATCTCGCGAACCAGGAGGAGGACCGCCACACGCTCTTCATCTTCGACGAGCCGACGACAGGGCTCCACTTCGACGACGTTGCGAAGCTTCTCGCGTGCTTCGACGCCCTCATCGAGCAGGGAAATTCGATCCTCATCATCGAGCACAACATGGACGTCATCAAGTGCGCCGACTGGGTTATCGATCTGGGCCCCGAAGCGGGCGACGGAGGGGGGATGCTCGTGGGAGAGGGCACGCCCGAGGCGATCGCGGCGATCGACGCGTCGTACACGGGAAAGTTTCTGCAGAAGTATCTGACGAAGAAGAGAACCCGCTGAGCGCGGCCTACCAGGCGCTCCCGAACTTGATCGTGATGTAGAACCCGCCGAATTGCTTCTTCTGTACACCCTGCATGCCTTCGATCCCCGCCGGATAGGGTACGTAGTAATAGCGCACGTTGAGGCCGAGGATGCTCGAGCGCTCCGACCCGAAGTACGCCCCCAATCCCACATACCCGCCCGCCGTGACGACGGCATGGCCGTTGCTGAGCGCCGTGAAGTATTCCTGGTCAGCGGGGAAGACGTAGAGGATGGCCGGTCCGGCCGCGGCGTTCACGAACGGACGGAAGTTGTCGACGATGTCGTCGCGGAACAATCGATGCTCGACACCGGCGAAGACGGGGATGACCATGAAGCGGTTGATCTTCCCGGGCGTGACGAGCCTTCCGTAGATGTCGACGAAGTCCTTCTCATCGTCGTCCTTCGCTTCGGAGAACGAGAGGTCGACGTACCCGTAGAGGTCCTCGTTGTACGTGTGGCGGAAGAACGAGCCGAGGCCGAACCCGCCGTTGGAGATGAACAGATCAACGCCCCACGCCGACGTCGGGGTGACGAACGCCGGCGCCGCCGGTTCGCGCAACGCGCCGAGGACCGACGTGGAGTCGGGACGGAACTGCGGAGCGGAGGGGATCTGTCCCTGCGCGCTAAGCTCTCCGAGGGAGAGGAGCAGGAGCAACGACGATATGAGGGAGGCTTTCACGATGAAATCATCCTGGCGGCAAAAGATCGCTTGCACATCTTAAATATACTTCTGAATCCGGCGAAAGTCAATGCCGCCGGGAAGAAGGCTATTCCACCCGAAATACTCCGAATTTTAGATACCTCGTTTCAGGCATGGCGGGAAGGACGGGGTGGTCGGGGGAGGCGCCGCGCCATTCGAGGACCCGGACGGTCTTGCCCGCCGTCTGGGCCGACTGGTGGACGATCTCGAGGAACGTCGGCTCCTCGATATGGTACGAGCAGGAGGAGCTGGCGAGGATCCCGCCCTTCGGCATGAGCTGGAACGCGAGTGCGTGGAGATCCTTGTACCCCCGCTTGGCGGTGCTCACCATTTTCTTGCTCTTCGCAAACGAAGGAGGGTCGAGGTTGATGACGTCGAACTCTTTCTTCGCCGCGATGGCCCCCTTGAGGTACTCGAACGCGTCCGCGGCCACGCACGTGACGCCCTTCGCGAGGCCGTTCAGTGCGGCGTTCGCCGAGGCTCGCGCGACCGCCGTCTCCGAGACGTCGACGGCCGTCACGTGCTTCGCGCCCGCGTGGGCCGCGTTGAGCGCGAACCCGCCGTCGTTGCAGAAGCAGTCGAGGACCGAGGCGCCTTTGCTGTACCGCCGGAGCGCCAGGCGGTTCTCCCGCTGATCGAGGAAGAAGCCGGTCTTCTGGCCCTCCAAGATGTCGATCTCGTACGAGATCCCGTTCTCCTCGATGGTGACCGGTCCGACCGTGCCCCGGACGATCCCCTTCTTCGTTTCGAGCCCTTCGAGCAGGCGGATCTGCGACTCGTTCCGCTCGACGATCCCCTTCGGCTTCAAAAGCGCTTCAAGGACGTCGCAGATGAGCGTCAAGCGCTTGTCCATGCCGTACGATAGCGTCTGCACGGAGAGGTACTGGTGGTACTTGTCGATGATGAGCCCTGGGAGGAAGTCGGACTCGCCATAGACGAGCCGGTAGGACTTCGCCTGCGGATAGAGGAGCGCCCGGAGGGCGATGGCGCGTTCGATCCGCTTTTGGAAGAATTGAAAGTCGATCTCCTCGTCCGTGCGCGTCAGGAGCCGAAACGCGATGAGCGACCCCGGGTGGTAGAACCCCTTTCCCATCGGCGCGCCGCCGTGGTTGCGCAGGGTGACGATGTCCCCCGCGGCGGGTTCGCCTTCGATCGCCGCTATCTCGTTGCTGAACACCCAGAGGTGTCCGGACAGGATGCGCCGGTCCTCGTGCTTCTTCAAAGTAATGGATTTTATCACGTACGGCTCCGAGAGTGTGCCGGCGCGCTCACAGTGCGCGCGGGCGATAAAACGAACGTGCGATATGCGCCCCCTGGCGCATATCGCACGCGTTGAGTTCAAGCGATCAGGCTACGGTCACCTCTTTGCAGAGATAGACGTCCTGGATGCCGTTGAGGATCTTCACCCCATCGTTCATCGGACGCTGGAACGCCTTCCGGCCGGAGATGAGCCCCATCCCGCCGGCGCGCTTGTTGATGACCGCCGTGCGGACCGCATCGGCAAGGTCGGACGCACCCTTTGATTCACCGCCGGAGTTGATGAGGCCCGCCTTTCCCATGTAGCAGTTCGCGACCTGGTAACGGCAGAGGTCGATCGGATGGTCGGTCGTGAGTTCCGTGTAGACCTTCTTGTTCGTCTTGCCGAACTTCAGCGCCTCGAAGCCGCCGTTGTTCTCCGGGAGCTTCTGCTTGATGATGTCGGCCTCGATGGTGACGCCGAGGTGGTTCGCCTGTCCGGTGAGGTCCGCCGCGAGGTGGTAGTCCTTCTCGGGCGTCTTGAATGCATTGTTCCGCAGGTAGCACCAGAGGATCGTCGCCATGCCGAGCTCATGCGCCTGCTGGAACATGAGGCTGACCTCCTGGATCTGGCGCTTCGATTCGGGGGAACCGAAGTAGATCGTTGCGCCGACGGCGACCGCGCCCATGTCGAATCCCTGCTTCACGCGTGCGAAGAGGATCTGGTCGTACGAGTTGGGGTACGAGATGAACTCGTTATGGTTGAACTTCATGATGAACGGTATCCTGTGGGCATACTTCCGCGAGACCGATCCGAGGACGCCGAGCGTCGAGGCGACGGCGTTGCAGCCCCCCTCGATGGCGAGCTTCACGATGTTCTCGGGATCGAAATAGATCGGGTTCGGCGCGAACGACGCGCCCGCGGAGTGCTCGATGCCCTGGTCGACGGGAAGGATCGAGACGTATCCCGTGTGTGCGAGCCTTCCCTGGTGGATGATCCAGTTGAGGCTTTTCAGGACCGGCGTAGGACGGTCGGAGAGGGCGTACACTCTGTCGACGTAGTCCGGTCCGGGGAGCGTGATCATCGCCTTTGGGATCCCTTTGGCGGTGTGGGTGAGAAGGTTCTTGGCGTCGGCGCCAAGTAATTGTTCAATTTCGCTGATATTCATGGAAACTCCTTTAGTGTAGAAGAGAACTCCGATATGCAGGCCAAATATACGAAAAAGGCGCGAGAACGGAAAATCACAGCCCGAAGGATCGTTCGCAGAAGGATCGTTCGCCGACTACCGGTCGGCGTGGAACATGATGCCGAGGTTGAACTCAATGAGGTGGAGCGTGGCGTGCTCCGCGAGGAGGTGGGTGGTGTCGAATGTCAGTTCGGAGTGCCGGCCGTAAAAATACGAAAGCGAGGGAACGAGAGCGACTCTCTTCGAGACGAAGATCTCGTAACCCGCTCCGACGAGGATCCCGGGGCCGTCGCTATGGACCGAACTCACGAGATCCTGACCGTTCGTGCCTTTGAGCGCCGGTTGGTACCGATCTATCGCATTGAAGGAGGAGAGGCCGAAGCCGAGCTTGGTGAACGCCGGGACCCGTTTCCAGGGATAGTAATAGCCGACGAACATGAAATGCCCCCGGCTGATCTTGTCTTCGCGCTGGCTGTACATTCCGCCATGGTCGATCCAATCCGACACCTGCACGCCGAGAAGCACCTGGTCGCCGACGCCGAACCCGAGGTAGACATTACCGGTCGTGCCGGCCTGCATGCCGGATTCGCCGCAGCCGGCGCAGATCGCGCTCGCCAGTCCTTCGCCGGCCTCCAGGCCGATCCAAAAATCGGGCACGTCGGAGTCATCCTGCGCTAAGGCATGCACCGGCAAAAGCGTTGAACAGAGAACGAGAATGACCTGGAAGAGGAGGGGGCGGAACTTGCTCGGCCCAGCGCGTGCGGGAGGCATACCCTACGCTCGCTTCTTTGCACTGATGAGTGCGGTCTTCCGGGGAGCCTGAGGCTTCTTCCGCTTCACGGCCGAGACCGACTTGAGGATCGTCGCCCCCTCCAGCACGATGTCCGATGACTTCATCCGGGAGAGCGAATACCGGTGCGCCTGCTTCATGAGCGACCTCATGTAGGCGGCCGGAAAATCCTCCATGGAGTGGACGAGGATGTACCGGTACTGGTTTCCCTCACCAAGGAGCATCTTCTTCGTGTCGGTGAGCCTCGATCCCCAATAGAAGCCGAAGTGAATGTTCCCCGAGGACCGCCCGACGGCGATCGTGCAGAACACGTGGCTCACCCTGTCCGAGGTCGACCAGCCGAAGGCGACGGCGTTGTAATTGTCGTAAATGAGCTCGTTCGCCTTCGGATAGAGGTCCCAGACGAACGAGCGGAGCCGGAAGGCGATCTTCTGCTTTTCCAGCGGGAACGGCTTTAGGCACTTTTTGAGATCCTTTGTGTCGTGTTTGCTCACAGAACGCCTCGTCTGGATGTGTCGCGTACGCTGCGGCTATTTGCCGATGACCTGGCCGATGAACAGGAGAGATCCGGAATGCGGTATCACGATGTGGAGTTCGCGCATGCCGTACTCGCGGTCGAATGGCTCCCGTACCCGTATGCCCTGAACGTGTTCCCTGATCGAGCTCCAGACGAAGTCCACGTCATCGACCTCGAGGTACACGTCCTGTTCCTGCAGGACGGCGCCCGCGTTCATGATGTGTACCATGACGCCGTCCTTCGTGAGGACGACGTAGCTTTCGGAGGCTCTCACCACGGTGAACTGGAGAAGCTTCTCGAAAAAATGCACGGTCTCCGGGATGTTCGTCGAGGGGACCATCGGGCTCAGGTGCAGTGCGGAATACGGCTTCATGCTGTTGCTCTCATTGTGTACGTCATGGTTCTTGGTTTCATGAAAATACCCCTTATGGCCCCCGGCGTTCCTCGCCGACCGAGATTCCGAGGCCGTCGGGATCAAGATACTGGGCGATGCGGGCACCGAACACCTCTTTCGGTTCTTCGACGCAGACCACGCGGTGCTCGAGCATCCGCGCATGGAACGCGCCGAGATCCGGCACGCTGAACCCCGGTCGGCAGCGGCCCGGCGGGACGTGGAGCGGGTCGGAGCCCGGGACGGCTGGTCCCTCGCCCGCATGGAGCGCGAGCGTCGCCCCGTCGGTGAGGAACTCGGACCACCCAGGGGACTCGAACTTCAATGCGAGACCCAAGACGTCACGGTAGAACGCGACGCTGCGCTTCATGTCGCTGACGAAGACGATCGCGTAGTTGATTCTCATTAGAAGGCTCCTTTGCCGGTGTCGCGTGGTTAGTATGTGGGATGGAAGCGGATCTTGAACGCGGCCCAGACGGCGATCGGCTTGTCCGCAATGAATGCCGGCGTGAAGCGCCACTGCTTCGCCGCGGCGATGGCCGCCGCGTCGAGACGCGGAGCATCGCTCCGCATGACCTTCACCGTGCCGACGGAACCGTCCTTCCCGATGAGGCCTCGGACCCAGACGGTGGCCGTGGTTCGCGCCAGAGGGTCGCCGGCGGGGTACCGGCCGTCGACCTGTTTGACCGGTATGGGCTGCTGGTCGACGGGAACGAACTCGTCGCCGGAGGCGGACGGCATGTGCTCGTCCGTGGCGGAGTCATGCGGGACGATCTTGATGAAGTACTTGATGCTGTCGGCGGCATTCTTGGCCGCGATGGCGTTCGCGGCGCTTTGGTGCTGCGAAAGGGGGGCGGATGGAAGGGCGGTAAGCCCCAGCGTGAGAGGTATCAAAAGGACCATGATCATGGCGGATCCTTTCAGAAAGTTGGTAGCGCTCTTGTGGCCGAATGTTCTCCCTGTTCGGCGTAATGTACGTATTTTGCCTCAGGATTTCCATCCAGCCACGGCCGAGGCGGCGCGTTGAAGTGGCTTACACGATGAGCGAAATGGCGACACCCACCAGGAGAAGCTCGACGGCAATGGCAAACCACCGGCCGGGAATCTTCGTGATGAACCTCCTCGATGTCCACGACCCAGCGACCATCGCCAGGCCGAGGACGACCCCCATCTCGAAATCTTGCTTGGAAATGAGGTTGTACTGCTCGTACATGACGGTCTTCGTCAGGTGCATGACGACCGCAGTGACCGCCTCGCTCGCGACGTAGGCCGGGGGCGGCAGGTTCAGACTGAGAAAAGCCGCCGCTCCGAGCGGGCCCGCACTGCCGATGAGTGCGGAGAGGAGCCCCACGAGGGCGCCGACGGGGACGAGCCAGCCGGGTGCGAGTTCCCGGAGGAGAGGCGTGTGCCGGGCCGCGACGGCCAGGAGGAGGAAGATCCCGATCCCCCGCATGATGAGCCCGGTCGGAAGTTCGATAAAGAGCCGCGACCCGATGATCGCTGCGGGCAGAGCTCCCGCACTGAAGTAGGCCACGGGCTTCCACCGGATGTCGCGAAAGCCGAAGACGGCCCGGGAAAAGTTGCCCATGAGCCAGGAGACGGTGAGGATGGGGATCGCCGCTTTGGCTCCGACGAGATGGGTGAAGACCGGGAGAACGATGAGCGACCCGCCGAACCCCGCGATCCCTGAAATGGTCGACGCGACCCAGGCCACGAGGATCATGAGGAGCCAGACTTCGGTCATCGGCATGTTCTCGGAAGGGACACGGCGCTGATCATACGCTCCGGCATGTCAGTTCTTCTCGCCGGCGAGATCGGTCAGGATCCGCACCTTCGCGGCGTGCGTTTCGAGCATGATGTCGTGAACCTCGTCGCCGCCGCTCGTGGCGCCGATGACACCTCCGACGAGGAACCCGCCGACCGCCCCTGCGATCGCCCCTCCGACGATGTTAAAGCCGGGTCCGAAGTCGAGCGTGAATCCGCTGGTAGAGTTCGGCTTTTCGTACGTGGCCCCGCCGATGATCCCGCCCAGGACCGCTCCTCCGAGCGTACCGTACCCGGCGCCTGTCCAGAAGTGCGACGTGCCGGGCCGGGTCAGGCTCCGAACGGAGTCGACCGGAATGCGGCTGGAAGAGCTGCCGCACACAAGCCGGAGTGTGCCATTGTCGAGCAGTCCGAGCGAGCAGGAGGAAAGCGTATCGTACGAGGCGGTTATGACCGTCCAGAGGCGGTCCTGCGCCTGCGTTTGCGCTGGCCAGGAGATCGCCGCGATGAGGATGATCGGGAGGAACGCGTACCGTTTCATGTCATTTGCCTTCCGGTGGTGATGGTTGACCGCCGCCGGCCGCCTTCGTGCGCTGGCGCGCTCAGGTGCCGGGGCTCAGAGGGGCGACCGGCGCTTCCTCTGATTCGAGCCGCCCGGTGATCTCCTTCATGGAGGTCCAGCTCTCCAGCTGCTCCGGGAGGTACTCCGAGGAGGTGATGAACGTCCAGACATACGCCGCGATGGAATAGATGTTGCCGGTGGTGAAGTTGTCGAGATCGATCGCGACCCAGAGAATGATGAGGAAGATGCCCAGGAGGAACATCCGAAGGAGCCCAAAATTGAGTGCGCCCGCGTTCGCGATCTTCTGCTTCCAGACTGCGATCTCGTCGTAGTAGGACCGTACGAGCTCGCTGTCGTTCGACGAATAGATACGGAAGACGTCCTCCTGGTGGTCATGGATCTGCTTCTGGTATTGCGACACCCTTCTGTTGTAGAACCGGCTGATGAAGAAGAGCGGGAGGAGGATCGTGCCGCACGTCGCGCCCAGCCTCCAGTCGAAGAACGTGAGCGCGATGATCGCGCCGCCGACGTCGATGACCTGTTCCATGATGTCCGGGACCCGGAACTGGTAGAAACTGATCATGTCGCGCGTGAGGACGGCGCGCGCGGAGGCCCGGGAGGCGTCGAGGGCGCCGCGCTGGACCTCCCCGGCGATGTTCACGGCGAGGTCGTTGTAGATCGACAGCGAGATCTTCTCGACCTTCGACCGTCGGTAGGTGCCGACGCCGGAGTTGATGCCGAAAACGCCGATCCAGATGAGGAGGGGGACGGTCGGAGAGCTCAGGGCGGGGACCGCCAACGCGTCGATCATCGCATCGATGACGTTGCCGAAGAGCGTCGGCTCAAGGATCCACGCGGTCTTCTCGATAAGGACGAAGGAGAGGGCGAGGAGGATGGGCCTCCGGTATGTCCTGAACGTTGTGCTGATCTTCATATTGTCGGTCGTCGTTGAAGCACGTATTGCCTGCTTGTTTCTGTTGTCCGCCGCACTCCATGCTACCGGGGGAACTTGTCGCCGTGGCTTGGAGGGCTCGACACCACGAGAAAATGGAGCGGCTCGGACGATTCGTTGAACACCTGATGAGGAGCGCCCGGGGCGATCTCGAGGCCCTGCCGCTGGTCCAACGTGTGGCGAGTCCCGTCGCACTCGATCGTCATCCGGCCGGCGAGCACGAAGAAGAACTGCCGCGAGCGTTCGTGGGAGTGCCGCGTTTCCGCCGTCCCGGGCGGCATGACCTCCTGGATGATGCTCAAGCCGTCGGACCGCACGAGGTGCCATCCGTCGCAGCCGTCCCCCCAGCGGTAATGTTCGCCCGTGGAAATGTCGATCACCGGGATCCCCGCCGTCGCGCGTTGTGTGTTCTCATGTCGTCTCTTCGCAATACTGTTCTTTAATGTGCTGAGTCGGACCGTGAAAGTCAAGGGTGCCGATGGGAAGCGGCGTCAGAAGACGTACGGGATCAGGCGCTTCGTCCGTGCCGCGTATGCCGCGTATTCCGGATAGGCGACGGCGACGAGTCGTTCCTCAAGGAGCAACCGGACCATCAAACAGAGCGTGACCACGGTCGCGGCACCGAGGGCTTGCGCGTTCGGCTCTGAGAGCGCGCCGGCCCAGACGACGTAGTTCGCTGCGGCGTAGATCGGGTGGCGCAGGTACTGGTACGGCCCCGTCGTCACGAGACCCCCTGCCGTCGGGTCCGCGGCGGCATGGAAGCTTCGTTTGCCGAACGTGATCCGCGCCCAGATCATCAGTCCCACGGCGAGGATCTGGAAAGCAAGCCAGAAGGGCCCCGCCGCGATGAGACGGTGCAACTGGAAGAGCGCGAGGATGCCGACGACGGCACCGAGGAGGGCGACAAGGGAAGCTGTTCGTGCGTTCATGGGTTACTTTCTTCCGCAGAAGCGAGCGATGAGTCTCATACTGCCACTGCTATGTGTGTCCAATCGACCTGCCTTCAATGGAAGACGATACCGTGTTCCGGGCGAGACAGAACGAGCCCGCGAACCCAAGATCGCTATTGAACGACCGCACGTGAAATGTGGCGTGACGGTTCACCGTGAAGATCTCAGTTCTTGTTTGACGCGATAAACTCCCCCGTCTGCCTCAATGCGAGGATCTCCATCTCCTGGACGCAGTCGGACCACTCCTCGTGCCCCAGATAGAGGAGGATCGAGATGAGGAGGCTGCCCGCGAAGACGAGGATGGAGATTGTGTTGATCGTGAATTTGAGCGTCGAGAGGGCCGGGCCGATGAGGAGGACGACGAACACGATGCCGCGGACGAGCACATAGCGCACGAGGATGAATTGCCACTTGCCGCGCTCCTCGATGTCGTCCCACTCTAGGAGGTGCTGTTTGTGGGCCTTTGATTCGATGCGCCGCCAGAAGAGCGCGACGAACATGATCGCGGCCGCGAAGAGCATCCGCCGCGCGATGATCGCCGACTCCTGCCCGACGGAAGTTCCGATGAGGAACCCGCAGAGCATCCCGAAGAGAAGATAGATGTAGTCGAATCGTTCCGGTTTCATCGTCGTCTGTTAAGAATGGCTGTTCACGATCACGCCGCTGAACGTGCAAGAGTTGCGATGTCCCAACATTCAAGGATCTTGTTCGTGTAGCCTCCGGTGGCGACGCGGATCATCGAGCGTCCGACGTCCTCGAGCGTGCTCATCCAGTTCGGAAACACGACTTCCAGGAGGGGGTATGCTGGAGCGATGATCTTGGAGACGAGAAACGCGTTCTTGAGCCCCGGCGTCGGTTTGATGAATCCGGGCCGGAAGACATACACCGCCCGGAATGGGAGCTTCATTAGGTCGTTCTCCGTCTTCCCCTTGACGCGCGCCCACATCGTGCGGCCCTGTTCGCTCGTGTCGGTCCCGGCGCCGGAGACGTAGCAGAAGGTCATTGCCGGATCGAGCCGGGCGAGCGTTGTCGCCGCCGCGAGCGCGAAGTCGTACGTGATCCTGCGGTACTCGTCCTCGTTCTTGCCGATCGATGTCGATCCGAGGCAGAAGAAACAGGCGTCGTATCCACGAAGCCGGGGTTCGATGGCCGCATAGTCGAGGAAATCGGAATGCATAATCTCCTGCAGCTTCGGATGCGCCACGCCGCACGAACGGCGTCCGATAGCGAGGACCGATCCCACGGCCGGGTCACGGAGGGCCTCGTGGAGCACCCCCTCGCCGACCATGCCGGTGGCGCCGAAGATGACAGCGTTAATGGCCATCCGAGATCGGGTCGTTCGCAGTGGTGATAGGATGATAGGATAGCGCCATAGAGCCCTAAAATAAACCGAATTCAGCTGGGTTGTACGATATAGGTACGAAAATTCTAGGGCAAAAGCACGTGGGCCTTGCGGTGGGTCAAGCACGGTGGGTCAAGCGCGGGGTTGCGGATGTGCAGGGGCGTTCCTTGGAGGGGGTCTTCGGCTGTGAGAACGGGGTCTAGATCGACTCCAGGTGCGTTCGGGTACGATCGCTCGCTTGGTTGCCCGTGTTGAGCGTCGTCTTCGGTTCGAACAGCATGAGGGAGACCTCGTCCGCCGCCACGGGCCGGTGCTCGACGCCGTGCGGGACGATGAGGAACTCGTTCTCCCGAAGCGTGACCGCGCGGTCCCGGAACTCCATGCGGAGCTCCCCCTTGAGCACGTAGAAGAGTTCGTCCTCGTCGTCGTGCGAATGCCAGATGAACTCGCCTTTGAGCTTCACGAGTTTCACATGCTGGCCGTTGAGTTCCCCGACGATGCGCGGGTTCCAGTGATCACTGAAGCGCGAGAGTTTGTGGGCGATGTTCACTTTATCCATGGCGTTCCCTGTCTTGTGGGTGAGTCGTCGTCGGTGGCGAGCGCGAGCTCGACGGCCTTTTCGGCGTGGAGCTTCGCGGTCGCGAACAATTCTACTGCGATGTCGGCCTGCTGAATGAGGATTTCGATCTCCGTGCAGCCGGCGATGATCCCTTGGGCCCCGCGCTCCACAAGACGGGCGATGATCTCGATGAACCTGCGCTTCGAGGCCTCGGTCGTGATGCCCCGGACGAGCTCCTCGTAGATGATCCTGTGGATGTCGGCCCGTTCCGCTTCGTCGGGAATGAGAGTCTCGATGCCGAAGCGCTCCCGGTACCTGTCCCTCAGGAACCCTTCCTCCATCGCGTAGCGCGTCGCGAGCAGTCCGAGCGTGCTCAGCGAGCGTTCCTGTATGCGTTCGGCAGCGGCGTCGACGATATGCACCAAAGGGATGCCGACGCTTCGGTGGACCTCGTCGGCGACCTTATGCATGGTGTTGGCGCAGATGAGGAGGAGGTCCGCGCCTCCCGCTTCGAGGCGCTTCGCGGCGTCGACCATGCGCATGGCCAGAACGTCCCACCGGCCTTCGTGTTGCAGCCGGGCGATCTCCTCGAAATCGAAGCTGTAGAGCAGGCACTGGCAGGAGTGCGATCCTCCCAGTCGCCGCTGCACCGTCCGGTTGAGCGTCTGATAGTAGAGCACGGTGCTCTCCCACGACATGCCGCCGATAAGCCCGATCGTCTTCATCCGTTCCTCATTGCAAGAATTCCCCATCTATGATCAGCAGCTTGACGCCCCGCTCGGAATAGCTCTTGTGCGAGCTGGCATTGTCGGAGACAAAATACGTCATTCCCTCGGTCAGTGAAAACTCCGCGGCGGATTCGACGACCGCTGCGTTCACTTCGATTCCGTCCAGTCGCGATAGGCGATATGGGCCGGGACAGCGGGATTCTTTTGTTCGCGCTTCTCGAACTGTTCGGCGAGCCATTGGACCCATTCTCCAAAGGTGTCGCGCTTGTTGAGCTCGCGCACTCCCACGATGTAATTTTGGAACTTCTTCCAGGCGAGAATGATGCCGCCGCTGAAAAAATCGTCGATGAGCTCCAGCCGCACCTCCCCCCGATGGACGAGGATGCCGAGGCTTTCGAACGTCCCGAGGACGACGAGGACGGAGACCATGCGGTCCCCGACGCGCGCCTCGATCTCGGCCTTCGAAAGCCCCATGGGGAGATTGAAGATGACCTCGTAGCCGTCCATGAACTCGCGGGTCTGGAAGACATGGAGCATCTGCATCGCCGAATCCCGGACCCGCTGCCGGTTGAGCTGTCGGAGCTGCACGGCGGCAAAGATGCCGCCAGCGAAGATGGCGGTCGTGGAGAGGATGCTGAGTATCGTAGTGAATGGCATGATGATTCCGTATGACGGTGCGTCAAGAGAACGCGCGGATCTGGCAATGAACGCGTTCCATGTGAAGTGTACTGAATGTTCCGGACGAAGGCGGTCCGCCTGCCCCGGATCGACCGGAGCGCTGGCATACAAGCGCTCCGGTCGTGGCAGAGGAAGGAATGGGGAGGCGCCGCGGTCGCCTATCGGACCAAGAGGAGTGATTTTACAGCCGTTGACGATCCCGCCTGGAGGCGGTACATGTACACGCCGCTCGGCAATCCGGACGCGTCCCACCGCGCGGAATATCTTCCCGGCGAAAGTTGTTCCGACACCACCGTCGCGACCTCACGGCCGAGGACGTCGTAGATCTTCAAGCTGACGAGCGAGGTCCGGTCGACGGAGAACGGGATCGTCGTCGAAGGATTGAACGGGTTAGGATAGTTCTGTGCGAGTCCGAACTCCAACGGAAGTCCCGTGCCGGGCGATTCTTCGACGGACGTTCCTACGATGGGGCCGTTCCAACTACTGTTGCTCACGCTGATCACTCCCGTGCTCGCCTGGCTCGTATCGGCTGGGAACACGAAGACGCCGGCGCCGTTCTTTGCGATGTACTGGTACGTGATCGTCCGGAAGTACGATGGGCCGCTGCCCGATTTGGTGTCGACCCTCAAGCGCAAGGCGGCGAAGATGGCGCCTCCGGGAAGCGTCATGTTGCCGAACGCGTCGACGACATTGTCCCGAGTGTACGCCCGCGTCGTCGTGCTCCCGAGTGACGCGACCTTCGTCGTTTCGACGTACGAGGAGGTCCAGCTCGTGCCCATGGTCATCGGGAGCTTGTACACGGTCTCCCCGGGATTCAACTTCAGGCGCGCATCGAACGGAACCGTGAACCCCGATCCAAGCATGACAAGGTCCGTTGCGAGCTGGAAGTAACTGTAGACGCCGCCGGCCTTCTCCGCGACCGTCGCCGACGGGAACTCGCTGAAGAAGAATGTCGTGTCGGGCGCGACGACCGTGGCCGACGTAGTGAAATTGGAAACGATCGAACTAAAGTCCCAATTCGAGGCCCCGAGCGTGCCGATGTTCAGGGTCTTCGTCGCAGTGTCGATCTTCGAGGTCAAGGAGTGCCCCGGACTGAACACGAGCCCGACGTCTGTCGATGTTATCGTGATCTGCGCCGACGCTGCGGCCGCGACAAGCAGAACGCAGAGGGCGATGGCAAGGAATTGAATCAACGCTTTCATGCAAGTCTCCTTTAAGTGAGCTGGATGTATGGGTGAGATACGCGGGGAAGGCGCGCCGCCGCCCTCAAGACGGTGCAGGCAACCTTCTTCGCGACTCTGTGATTATAAAACAAGCTTCATTGGCACAACATCCAATGCCCGGGATCCTACAGGCGGTCAGTCCGCCGACCGACCGGCGGCGATAACCGCGATGTTGTCCCAGACCAGCCAGTGGTCGTTGAGCCTGGATGCCCCGTGCCGTGTGTAGAATGTCCGCGCATGCTCGTTCATGGGATCGACATCGACACAGATCCGCGATGCGTGTTGTGCCGCAAACCATGCCGCGAGCTTCCGTAAGAGTTCCGCAGAGACGCCGGTTCCCCGCGACTCCGGAACGACGTTCAGCCACTCGAGTTCGCCGTCGCAGCCGTATCTGCGCGTGAGGTGTCCTGCGATGAACCCCTTGGAGGATTCGTCATCGAGCGCAAGATAGACGACGCGCGGCTTCAGTGCATGCTGGGGATGATAGTCGCCGCGGAGATAGCCGGAAATGCGCTCCTCCCAGAATGCCTCCGTTCCCCACACCTGGGCGCGGATGTTCGCCATAGCGTCGACGTCGCCGATCCCGGCCCGCCGATAGATCAGATCACTCATGCAGATGCAGGGACTCTTGACCGGATGCCCCCGGTCCGCGCACGGCTCAAGCGCCGCCGGTGATCGGGTCGATGATCGACGTGATCTCCGAGACGACATTTGCGGGGAAGCCGCCCAATTGCGCGTGCTCGCGGACCATCTTCTCGTTCGCGGCGATATAGATGCAATAGACCTTGTCTCCGGCGACATAGCTATGCAACCACTGGATCTGCGGGCCCATCTTCGTGATGACGCCGCAGGACTTCTGGGAAATGCCTTTGAGCTCGTTCGCCGAGAGCGAGCTCGCTCCGGGTATGTTCCGTTCGATGATGTAACGTGGCATATGGTAGTTCCCTTCCCTGTTGATTCTGAGAGATCGCCGGGTGCGTTTCACCCGACGGAGTTGCCGTTACAAGAGAGATGTACATCCGATGAACTCTGTGCACACTCCGCACTAGGAACAGCGCTACAAGGGTCGTACGCTTCTACCGGCGAGCCGAGTCTCGCACCGGGTCTTCATGCAACTGTGCGGGGGTATGATGGAATATACTACTTCACGTACATTTGTCAAATTTCCGCCGACCCTCTCACCTCCTGGTCCCTAAGGAATCGCTTGAAGTATTCAGTGGGAACTCGTAGATATCGCTATGCCCGATGACCAGTCCTGTGATGGGGCCGAAGATCAAGCCGGTTCCGCCTCCGAGAACGAGCCCGACAAGTGCGCCGAAGCCGCCGTTCTGGCTCCCGCTTTCAGCCGTTCCCTGAATGTGGAGGGCGCTGCCGATGATCACGCCGACAAGGCCGCCGATGGGGAATCCGAGTTCCAGGCCGTCGAGTGCGCCGCGGGGATGGTCCTTCTTGATGATCCGCCGTACTCCTCGTAGGTCTGCGTTCGACGTCTCTCCGCGGCGCTCGTCGTGCCATGAGAGGGAATCGTGCGTCGCTGTCACATCGCGTGCGGCGATCACGTTGCCGTCGCGCATCTCGATCACGGCGTCCTCGTCCTGAAGCTCGTGATTCATCTTTTCAATCGTGAACGAGTCTTGCGAGGCGGCCGAACGGATTGCGTGCGTCGACGAGCAACCGCAGAAGAGGATCGTCATGCCGATCGCGAAAGCCCTTCGTTCCGAATGCCGGAAGATGTTCATACTTCGCCTCCTTCGTAGTTTGGTGTGATGCCGTGATGTTCTTTGTGTGACGAAGTTCCATTCAGACCGAGGCGCCCCCGCCCATTCCGGCGGGTTGAGGAAGTTGTATCGCGCAGCACGGTCGGACTATTCCACGCGGTCGGCCGGCGTTCCGGGGTGCTCTCCGAGAAACTCGACCCACGCCTTCTTCATGCAGGGATAGTTCTTCGCGGCCTCGACCAGGTCCATGAACGCGACGATGTTGTCCTCGAAACGTTTCGCCAGCGGCGCATTGGCGATGTTCCCGTTGGGGTCGAAGGCCTGATGGGCCGAGGCGAGAGAGAACATGTCGGGAAACACCCGCGCACCGAGATGCTCGAGCGGCATCCGAAGCGCCCACAGCCCCCGGTTTCCGCCGACCATCGACGGCGAAGCGGATAGGAGGAGGGCGTGACGGGCGTTAAAGGGCTGCGGCCGAAACCGCGAGACCCAGTCGATCGCATTCTTAAGGTTGCCGGGCATCGAGGCGTTGAATTCGGGCGACGAGATGATGAACCCATCGTTCGCTTCGAGCCGCTTCTGAAGTTGCTGCGCGCCTTGGGGAAGGCCGATCTTTTCTTGGGCGTCCTGATCGAACGAGGGGCAGTCGAACTCCCTCATCTCGGCCAGGTCGGCCTTCGCTCCGTGCGCATCGATCGTGCGCGCGGCCAAGCGCGCAAGCCGCGAGTTGAGGGAGTCCTTCCTCATGGAGGCGGAAAAAACGAGAAACTTGACCGGTTCGCGCTTGCGGTCGCGCGGATCGTCAGTTGACGAAACCATGGCATTCTCCTGGATGGATGTCGTGTACTAGTATAGTGATTTCGTTGACCCGCTGCCGGCGAACGCTGGACTCGTCTTCAGAGCGCGAAGATCACCGAACAGGTGTCGCGGCTCTTGAGGAAGACGGCCGCCTTGCTGAGGGCAGCGAGGAACTCCGCCCGGCTGAGGTCCAAGCCCATGGAAGTGGCGCGCTTCATCCCGCGTTCCTCGAGCGTGAGGCCGCGGGTGTCGACGACGAAGCCGACGGGCTCCCGGTTCACGAACAAGACGGCCCGGAGGCCCTTCAGGGGCGCATCGCTCTTCGGCCGCCGGACGGGCGGGGCGGACCTGAGTGCATTCGAATCGGGAAGTTGGGAAAATTCCGGATACGGCCAATCGGGAGAGGGTTCCATCGGGTATCGATGAAGCGTCGTGCCGAACTGGTACCCCGATTGCTGCCCGAGCCAGATGATGGTCTGAAATTCCGTGCCGAAGAGCTGGAGCGCGTTGGGAAATTGATGCCCCATCGACTCCGGATGGTCGAACGGGAGAAGGCGCACCGGCGTGAAGATCCGGGCCCCCTCCTCGACGCTCGCCAGGAAGATACCGAAGGGGAGGAACGGTTTTGCCTTCTGTTGGCCCGGAAGGCTGCAGACGAGCATCGCCGCGAGGAGGACGATCGAGAGGGAGGAAATGAGCGTCTTCATTTTGTGGATCCTTTCTCTGTGTATCGATATGCGGGCGACACTACGCTTCGCATGTCGTCACTGTGCATGGAGTTTCTTCAGCATGGCGGCGGCATTGGTGTTGCCGGGATCGAGTTCCAGCGACCTCTTGTAGTTCCGGATGGCGAGTTCGTTGTCGCCGTGGTCCATGTAGGCTTCGCCCAGGCCGTCGTAGACGTTCGACGAGGCCGGATATTCCTCCGCGTTGAGTTTGAGGACCTCGATCGCTTCACTCGTCTGTTTCAACCCGAGAAACTCGTAGCCGAGTTCGTTGAGTTCCGACTCCTTGAAATCGTATGTCGTGTCGTTCCCTGTCTTCAATGATCGGTATCGCTGCAGCGCGGGCGCCATCCCGTCGGACGAGTAGATCTTGTACAATAATTCGGCGATCGAGCGTTTCGGGAGCACGAATGGCTTGTCGTTCAGTATACTGATGAGCGCGTTGCCGATCGCGCCCATACTCTTAAAACCATGGTTCGTCAGGAAGATGACGCTGTTCCGTTCCCTCGGAAAGCGCTTGATATACGTGTTGAACCCGCCGTATCTCCCCGCGTGCGACGTGACCGTCTCGCCGTCCACATCAGCGAGCCCCCAGCCGAACCCGTAGCCCGACTTGCTTCCATCGGCAAGTTTTGGACGCGTGAACGCTTCACCCAGTGTAGACGTGTGGACAAGCTTTTCGGTGTACAGCGCCTGATCCCACGTGAACATGTCCTGTACGGTCGAGTAGATCCCGCCTTCGCCGACGGTCGCGAGGTTGTAATCGTCGAGGTCCCCAAACCTCGTGTATCCCCGCGCCCGGAGAGGCTGCGTCCGAGGCGACCCGTCGGCGACGAACGAGTGATCCATGCCGAGAGGGCGGAAGATGTTGTTTTCGATGAAGTCCCGGTACGACTCGCCGGAGACCTGTTCGATGATCAACGCCAACAGCACGTAGTTGGAATTGCTGTATTCGAACTTGCTCCCCGGCGGAAACCCGAGGGAGTCCTGTTTCACCAGCGCGCGGAGGACCTCGGCGTTGGTGAGGCCAGGATGCTCCAGGCCGAGGCTGACATACTCCGGCACTCCGGACACGTGATTGAGGAGGTGCCGGATCGTGACCGACCGAGCGTACGGCGGAAACGCGGAAAAGTACTTCGAGAGCGGGTCGTCGTAGGAGAGCTTGTGCCGTTCCATGAGCATCATCACCGCCATCGCCGTGAACTGCTTCGTCAGAGAGGCGAGGTAGCAGGGGGTGGAGGCCGTGAACTCGATGTTGTGCTCCTTGTCCGCCTTCCCGAATCCGCCTTCAAAGGCCACCGTGCCCTGTTCGGCGACGAGGACGCTTCCGTTGAACTGGCCCCGCTCCGCCAGTGTGCGCATGAGCGAATCGATCCTCGATGCTCTCTCCTGCGCGAAGCAGCCTGCGCCGAGGACAAGGAGGAGTACGACTGCGATGAAGATCTTCTTCATGGAAGAAGTCGTTGTTCGTGATGGGTCGTTGTCATTCTTCCCGATGTGGCTTGATCCCGCGCCGGTCACCGGGAACCCCATTCCCAGATGCCATACTGAATCTTCTTGTCCACCGCGTGGCCCGACTGCTTCAATGCGAGCATGATCTGCCCTCTGTGGTGGCTTTCGTGGGAAATGAGGTACGCCAGGAATGCCGACGGGTGGGGCTTGAACCCCTTGAGTTTGCCTTCCTTGAAACTTCGGTCCAGGAGCTGTGCGACGCCTCGCGAGCTCTTTGCGAGAGCGGAGGCGAGCGCCTTCTTCGTGACCTTCATCTCCATCTCGAACTTCGTCTGTCCCTTGAGGAGCTCGGCGTCCGCGGCGTTGAGCCACATGAGCCGGACATTATGCAGGTGCGCAAAATGCCCACCCACGCTCCGTCCCTTCGACGAAGCGATGTCAGCCAGATGAGCCTCCTTGATCGCGGCGAGGAGGTACAGGTTGATCCTGTTGTGGATCTCCCATGTTTCGAGAAGCTGTCCGGTCATACGGTTCCATCTCCTTGCGTTGGACTATTGGATAACGTCGATATACGAAAGTTCACGATGTCAGTCAAGAGAGGCCGCAGGTACGGCCGACCCCCGTGCGACATTGCGCAGATTGGCGAAGGCAAACGCGGCGGCGACACCCACGATGATGCATCCTCCGAGGGAGAGCCAGAACGACGGGTCAGGCCCTGTTTCCCAGACGAGCCGACCGGCGGCGGCAGATGCCTGCCATTCTGATCGGCCCCGCGTGAAGAGGTCAATGCTCCCCAGGATGTTCCCGACAGCATGGAGGACCATGCTCGGGAAGACGGAATTCGTGAAATACACGAGCGCGCCGTAGACGGCGGCGACCGCGATGTAGTACGGCAGGAGGATCATCGTCACTTCCGGGTGATTGAAATGCGCGAACCCGAACATGGCGCCGGTCGCAAGGATGGCGAGGACCGGTCCGTGCCGCTCTTCGATCGGTTTCTGCATGTAGCCGCGGAAGGATATCTCCTCGACGACCCCCGCGACCACGGCGCTCATGATCACCAGGAGCATGACGGTGGGGAGCGGCATCTGCGAAAGATCCGGGCGTGTTTGCGGCGGGAGGGTGACGAGCCGGCTCATGACGCGTTGATACAGCACAATGGCGGCGAGTCCGACGGCGCCGGCAAGAAGAGCCGCGCCCCAGACGTTCTCCGGCAGACGGTTCATGCGGGAGCTTGATCGCCGCGCGTCCGCGGTCGATCGGGGCCACCACTCTCCCTGGACGTATCGCCAGTAGAGGTACAGGTAGAGCGCCGTTGGGATGACCGCCCATGGCACGGCGGAGCCATACATGATGTTCGCCGATGCGAACAGGGACCAGGGGAGCGAACCCGCGGCGCCCGCGACAGCCCCGGCGAGAAGGGCCCGGACGACCGCTGGAAGGCGGCGCCAGCGCCGTATGACGGAGTGAACGTGAGCGTCCTCGTTCATGGGTCAGATGAGATAGATACGCTTCCTTGTCATTTGCCGCCTACGTTCTCTATTTTCTTGAGCATTTCTCTGGCGTCGTCGTTCCGCGTATCAATGGCGAGCACCTTGCGGTAATATCGCCGGGCCATCTTCGGGTCCCCGGCCTTCATGCACGCTGCTGCGAGGTGCGCCCACGCGTCCGGCGATCCTGGAAATGCGTCCGCGTTCAACCGCAGTACCCGTACCGCGCCTTGCACATCGTGTTTCCCGAGCAGGTCGTCGCCGAAATCGTCCAGGGAGCTCTCGCCGAAATCGTACGCGCCCCTTCCATAGTACTCCTTCTTAAGATCTGCGTAGTGCGCAAGGGCGGCATCGACGCCTTTCGCCCTGTACCGTTCGCCCAATTCTTCCGAAAGCGTGTTCGGCTTCGGCCTTCCGCGGTGGCACGTATTGCACCACATATTGACGCGCGCGTCGCCGCTGGGCGTGATGTTCTTCAGGTGCGTGTTGATGTCCCCGAGCATCCGGTACATCTCGCGGGCGCGATCCTTGTTCGGGTTGACGTCTGACGCAAAATCATACGTCGAGAGGGGCTTTCCTTCGTCCCCGACATGGCAGTGCGAGCAGCGCACGCCGAGGGCGTTCGTGAACCCCTTCATGACGGGGGACAGCCGTTCTCCCGACCAAGTCTGGGGGAGGACCTGGAGGTTGACCGGCTTGTCCGGCCAGCTCCACTGGTCTTGGGCCCGAGACGGGGCCGCGGCGAGAACGAGCAGAAGGGCAAGTCCCGCCGCACGCATGAGATGATCACCGATCATGATTCCTCCAAACGAATACATACGACATCGACCCTTACCTCGGCAACGCCCGGCGAAGGTGCGGCCTCCTGGACCTACCGCATGATGAGGAACTTTCGCGTGGTTGTGGAATCGCCGACGCGGTACTGCCATATGTACGCACCGGACGGCAAGATGTTCGGCGGTCCGAGCGTGAGAACGTACTTGCCCGTCTCCAACGTATCCGTGATCGCCCGGGTCACGATACGACCATCCCACGAGGCGAATTTGAACGACACCGGGCTGGTATGGGGAACCTTGAACGAAAGGCCCGTTTGAGGCGAGTACGAGCTGGAATGCCTCACAACATCGGCGGACCAGGCGGACCAGCTATGCAGGAACACCCTGAGTGAATCATCGGGGTACGGAACCGTGCCGTTTGGACTTGAGGTCCATACTGTAGAGTACGATTTGATGCCGGTGGAGGAGTCCTCGTATTCGGCCGATGCCGGTTCGGGGAGAGGCTTGTGAAGACATCCCGCCGCAGAGAGCGCCAGCAACAGGACGCCAAGTCGTGTCTTCATCCCGATGATCCTCCTATGAACCGGGCCGCGGTGTGGATGGCCCTCTGCGATTCCTGTTCGTCAAGGAATGAGCGTTGCAACGGCCGTCATGAGCTTCAAAAGCGGAGCCATGTTCCATCGCTAGCGCTGTGCGAGCACCACGGCCACACCAGATGCGAACACCAGCAGCGGCAAGTTCCAGTCGCCATGCAACCCGTGGAAGAAGAACGCAAAGACAAAGAGTCCCAACAGCGCATATCCGGCCGGTTTCATGGTGCTCCGGAACACGAAGAAGACGGCGGCGCACGCCTCCAATCCCGCGAAACCGGAAAGGAGGATGGTGTGGAGGCTGCGCGGCTCATCAAACATCCTATGCACCGCGGTCTTGATGCTGAGCAGAAGGACGACCAACGCGAGGGTATACTGAAAGACGCGAAGAGTGACCTGCTGAAATCGGGCGCTCATGATTGTCCTATGTTATTCGTCGAAGCGCCGAACGCGCGTTATCACCATGAGAAGAGTGCATGCGGCGACTCCCAGCGTTGTCATGACACTGCTTGGATGACGTATCCGCATAGAATCCTCCTCGAAAATATCGGGTGTCGTCCCCTTGACCTTCCTCCCCAGCTCGCCTTGGACGTTGTGAGGTAATGTACCGAAGAGACCAGCGGTTGTCAAGGGCAATACGGGCGTTTTCCGCACTCGCACGCCGGGTCCCATTGCTCCTCGGATCCAAGGGGGTTTTCCGATCCTTCCGCCTTTGCTCCTTCACCGCTTTTTGCGTATATTTTTCCCATTATGAAACGATTTTCCTGCGTCATATTCGACCTCGACGGCACTGTCAGCCAAACAAATGAGCTGATTTACGCCACATTCAACCATGTCATCGGTAAGTATCTCCGAAAGGTCTTCACCCAGCAGCAGATCGTCGCCACGTTCGGCCCGCCCGAGGAGATCGCCATTGAGCGGCTCGTCGGGAAGGAGCAGCTCAAGGCCGCGATGAGTGACTTCTACCGCTTCTACGAAGAGCACCACGACGAGATGGCGACGATCCACGCCGGCATTCCGGAGCTCTTGCGGTCCCTGAAGGGCAAGGGCGTGCGCATCGGCATGTTCACCGGGAAGGGGAGGAAGTCGACCATCACGACGCTCGAGAAGTTCGGCGTCCTGAAATACTTCGACAAGATCGTCACCGGGAGCGACGTGCAGAACCACAAGCCCTCGCCCGACGGCATCCGCCTGATCCTTGACGCGTTCAAGATCGCCCCGGAAGAGGCTCTCATGGTCGGCGACGCGGTCGCCGACGTCACCGCCGCGCGCGAGAGTGGCGTCGCGATCGCCTCCGTCCTCTGGGACTCCTACGGCAAGGCGGAGGTCCTGCGCCTCGGCGTCACCGACACGTTCCACGACGTCCGGGAATTCTCCTCGTGGCTCCTTCCCATGGCCGGAAAGCAGGGGGCGGGAGTCCTTTGAACGACCAGGCATGGATACAGCGGCTCCTTATGGCGCTCCTGCCGGTGCTCGTCCTGATGTTCTACTTCACAGCGAGCGGTCATTTCGGGTACACGCCCGACGACACGTTCATCTACCTCCAGTTCGCGAAGAACCTCGTCCACGGGAACGGCGTCGCCTTCAACGCGGGCGACCCGACGTACGGCGTCACGAGCCCCTTGTGGCTCTTCGTCATTGCCCTCGGCGGCGTCCTCCGGATCGACCTCGCGGTCGCCGCGAAGGCGATCGACCTCCTCATGGCGAGCGGCGCGGTCATCCTCTTTTACCTCGCGGCGTACGAGCTCATACGCGACATGGTCGTCGCGATGCTGGCGACCCTCACGTTCTCCTTGAATATCTGGCTCCTGCGCTGGGCTGGAAGCGGGATGGAGACCTCGTGCTCCGTTCTTCTCGTGCTGGCGGCGTTCGTCTTCTGCTTGAGAAACGAGTATCTCCTCTCGGTCGTTATGGCGGCGCTCTTGGCGCTCGTCCGGCCGGAGGCGGTGCTGTTCGTCTTTTTTATCGCCGCCGACATCTTCGTGAACTCCCATGACAAGCGTTCGGCGGCCGGTTTGACGATGAAGCTCGCGGTCGTCTATGCGGCGATCCTCGCGCCGTGGCTCGTCTACGCCTACATCAACTTCGGGACGATCATACCGAACACCGCGCTCGCCAAGTCGCCCTCGGGCATGGGCCTTGCCCGGGTCGAAGGAGGGATCTGGAACATCGGATCGATCGTCGCGGCGTCGGACGGCGTGGTCGTTGTGGGCCTTCTCTCTTGCGGCGTCCTCCTTTGGAGGAAGCTCCGGACGGCGACCAAGGAGGATCGGTTCTTCTATTTTCGCCAAAGCCTCGTTGGCCTCGGGTGGGCGGCGGCCCTTCCGGTGCTCTATCTTCTGAGGAACGTCACGGTCGTATCGCGATATATGCTCCTGGTGACGCCGTTTCTCGTGCTGGTCGCGTATCTCTATCTCTATGGCACGCTCATGCGCTCGCGCTTCCAGCGCTTCGCGTATGCCGGCGTGATCATCTTTGCGGGCCTCACTGTCGTCCAGAGCCAGGTGACCTACCGGCTCATCGTCGCGCCGGGCATCGAGGCGTTCGAGTCGGGGATGAACACGTCGCTCGTCTCGATCGGCCACTGGCTGAAGGAGCACACGCGCCCCGACGAGGGGGTTCTCGCGTGGGACATCGGCGCGGTCGGCTATTTTTCCGACAGACGGATCTGCGACGCCGCGGGACTGGTGACCCCTGGGCTTATCCCGTACGTCCGAGAGGGAGCGGAACTGAAACAGATCGCCGATGAACGGCTCTATGCCCCCTACTGCACCGTGAACTACGTCGTCCACCGGGCCGAGGAGCCGAACGCGCTCGCAGCGAACCCTTCGCTCGTCCCGCTCTTTTCCAAGCCGTTCTACCGAATTGGACTGCTCAAGATGCGGCAGGACTATTATACGGTCTACCAGGTCGCGAGTGCGGACATTCACTTGAAGGAGGCACAATGACGCTGCCGGTCGGAGTCATCGGAACAGGGCATCTGGGTTCTCTCCATGCGAAGATGTACGCGGATATCCCCTCGGTGCAGCTCACAGGCGTCTTCGACGAGGACCCCGCCCGGGCCGCCGCGGTCGTCGCGGAGTGCGGCACGCGCGCCTTCGGTTCGCTCGACGAACTCTTCGCTAGCGTGAAGGCCGTCAGCATCGTCACGCCCACCAAGACGCATGCCGCGATCGCCCTCCAGGCGATCGAGAAGGGCCTCCACGTGTTCATCGAGAAGCCGATCACGACGACGATCCCTGAAGCGCGCTCCATCGTCGACCGGTCGGCCGCGAAGCGGGTAAAGGTCCAAGTGGGGCACATCGAGCGGTTCAACCCCGCGATCCTCGCCCTGGAAAAGTACAACGTCCGGCCGATGTTCGTCGAGTCGCACCGGCTCTCCCAGTTCAACCCGCGCGGGACCGACGTGGCGGTCGTCCTGGACCTCATGATCCACGACATTGATATCATCCTCAGCCTCGTCGGCTCTCCGGTCGCGAAGATCGAGGCGAACGGCGTCTCCGTCGTCTCGGACAACCTCGACATCGCGAACGCGCGTCTGCAGTTCGAGAACGGCTGCGTCGCCAACGTCACCGCGAGCCGCATCTCGCAGAAGAAGATGCGCAAGATGCGGATGTTCCAGAAGGACGCGTACATCTCGGTCGACTTCTCCGAAGGCCTGGCGGAGGTCTTCCGCTTGGTCGACGAGGACGACCCCTCGGCCACCTCGACGATGATGCTCGGGAAGATCGAATCGGGCGCAAAGCACCGGAAGATCGTCTACGAGCAGCCGGAGATCAAAGAGGTGAACGCGCTGAAGTACGAACTCGAGCTCTTCGCCCGGTCGGTCCTGGACGACACGCCGACGGTCGTCACCGCCCTGGAAGGCCTCCAGGCGCTCCAGATCGCGCACGACATCATGGAACGGATCCAACAGCAGAAAATGAACCTGTGACCCGCATGGAACTCGAAAATGACCTTCTGAAACAGATCGGCGCGATCGCCGACCGGGAGAAGGCCGAGGCGTACGTCGTGGGGGGCTACGTCCGGGACAGGCTCCTCGGGAAGGAAGTTACCGACATCGATATCGTCGTCGTCGGGGACGGTCCCGCGCTCGCTCGGACGGTGGCACGGGAGTTCCATGCGAATGTCGTCGTCTTCGAGAAGTTCGGCACAGCCATGCTTCCTCTCGACGCAGGGAAGATCGAGTTTGTCACCGCGCGCGAGGAGAGCTACGCGTCGGAGTCTCGGAAACCATCGGTCAAGAGCGCCTCGCTCGCGAGCGACCTCGGCCGGCGCGATTTTACGGTGAACACCCTGGCCGCGTCGATCAACACAGGGGGCTGGGGGACGCTCACCGACCTGTTCGGCGGACGCGCCGACCTGGAGGCGAAGATCCTCCGGACCCCGCTCGATCCGGCGAAGACGTTCGACGACGATCCCCTCAGAATGATGCGGGCGGTGCGCTTCGCGTCGCAGCTGCAGTTCACCGTCGACCCGGCCGCCCTGGACGCGGTCGCTAGGATGGCGAAGCGGATCACGATCGTCTCCCAGGAGCGCGTCACCGAAGAGTTCATGAAGATCCTCGCGTCGCCGAAGCCTTCGGTGGGGCTGAAGCTTCTCTATGCAACCGGGCTCGCGAAGCTCGTCTTTCCGGAGCTCGTCGACATGGTCGGCGTCGAGCAGCGCAAGGACTACCACCACAAGGATGTGTTCCTTCATACGCTGAAGGTCATTGACAACATCTGCGACCAAACCGACGACGTGTGGCTTCGGTTCGCCGCCCTCGCGCACGATATCGCCAAGCCGCGAACCAAGGCGTTCAAGGAGGGGATAGGGTGGACCTTCCACGGACACGAGGACCTCGGGGCGAGGATGATGAAGTCGATCTTCCGCCGAATGCGCCTCCCGATGGAGCGCCTCCCCTACGTCGAGAAGCTCGTCCGGCTCCACTTGAGGCCCATGGTCTTGGTGAGCGAGGTCGTGACCGACTCCGCCGTCCGGCGCTTGCTCTTCGAAACCGGTCCGGAGATCGACGATCTCATGATACTCTGCCGCGCGGACATTACCTCCCAGAACTCCCAAAAGGTTGCCCGTTACCTGAAAAATTACGATATTGTCATGCAGAAGATGAAGGAGGTCGAGGAGAAGGATCGCTTGCGGAACTGGCAGCCCCCGGTGCGCGGCGAGGAGATCATGGAGGTTTGCGGTATCGGTCCGGGCATCCTCGTCGGCATACTGAAAACCAGGATAGAAGAGGCGATTCTGGAGGGCCAGATCCCCAATGAACATGACAGCGCACTAGCGTTTTTGCTTCAAATTAAAGACCAGGTCATCCTCGAACACTCCTGACATTATTTTCTCGCCGGTTGTAACTTTTTTCACCGCAAATCGTTAACCATGGGTAGTCTCGTTCGGACTCCTATCTCGTTGTTATTCATCGATTCTAAGGAGCTGTGTTTATGAAACGTCTGTGTTTCCTCATCCTCACCTTTGCTCTGGCTGCCTCCGGGCAGCAGCAGAAGACCCTTACCCTCGAATCCGCGGTCGATCTCGCACTTTCAAAGAACATCAGCATCATTGAGGCCCAGAACTCCTACGAAGCCTCCCAGTCCGCCTCAACGGCGGCGTCGGGGAGCCTCCTGCCGACCCTGGACGCAAACGCCGGGTTTTCCCGGAGTCAGAGCTGGAGGAACACCCCCGGCGGGACGACGGTCGTCAACGGCATCCCGATCACCTACCCTGCGGGGAACTCCTTTTCCGCGTCGAACAACTTCAACGCCGGCATCAGCTCCCGGCTGACGATCTTCAACGGGTTCGCCAACACGTCGAACGTCTCCCGGGCGAACTCGAACGAGAGCGCCTCGAAGCTGACGCTCTCCCGGACGGAGCAGAACACGGTCTATCAGACGCATATATTGTACTTGAACGTCGTCCGAAACTGGCAGCTCCTGAAGGTGTCCGAGGAGAACCTCAAGCGGAGCACCCGCCAGCTCGAGCGCATCACCGAATCGAACAAGGTCGGCGCCGTCGCCCTGGCCGACGTCTACCGGCAGCAGGTCCAGTCCGGGAGCGACGAGCTCGCCCTGATCCAAGCCCAGAACAATTTTGAAAAGGCGAAGGCCGACCTAGTCGCGTACCTCGGCATCGAGTTCGAGGGGGACTACGAGGTCGACGTCACCGGGATCCCCGATGCGATCGACACGACGGAGTTCGCCCCCTTGAACGCCAAGTTCAAGAACTACGACGACCTCGTCAAGACGGGCGTCGAACGCCGGCCCGATTACCTCGCCACGGCCGAGAACGTCAACGCGGCAGAAGCTTCGGTGACGATCGCCCGCGCCGGCCATCTGCCGACCGTGAGCGCCTCGGGCTCGTTCGGCTACTCGAACGACGAGTGGAGCGGATTGACGGACAACCGCGGCCTCAACGTGAGCCTCAACGTGAGCCTGCCGCTCTTCAGCGGGTTCGCGACCCAAAACTCGATCGAACAGGCGCAGGTCTCGCGCCGGAACGCCGACGAGAACCTGAAGCAGGCCCGGCGCCAGATCGCCGTCGACATCCGCAAGGCGCTCCTGGACCTCGAGTCGTCGGAGAAGCAGGTCATGGTGACGCAGACGAGCGTGCAGTCCGCGGAGATGGACCGGAAGATCGCCGAAGAGAAGTACAACCTCGGCGCCGGCACGCTCCTGGACCTGTTGATCGCGAACGCGAACTACACGACCGCGCTCTCGAACAAGGTGAACGCGGTGATCGGTTACTTACTTTCGAAAACACAGGCCGAGTTCGCTCTCGGCACAATCACTAAATAATCCCGGCATTCCCGGAGGGAACGTATGGCAACGAATGGTAAGAAGTCCAAGAAGAAGATCATCATATTTTCGGTCGCGATAGCCGCCGTCCTGGTTCTGGCAGCGATCGTCGTTCTGAGCTCGAAGAAGGAGCCGGTGTTCAGCATCGAGACCGAGAAGGTCCAGCGCCGGACCATCACCCAGACGGTGACCGCGACCGGGAAGATCTATCCCGAGGTGGCGGTCGTCATCTCGCCCGAGGTGAGCGGCGAGGTCATCGCCCTCCCGGTGAAGGAGGGGATGCGCGTGAAGAAGGGCGACCTTCTCATGAAGATCAAGCCCGATACGTACATCGCCATGCGCGACCGCGCGAACGCGGGCCTCACCTCCGCGCAGTCGAGCCTCAACCGGAGCGAGTCCGAGCATAAGCGCGCGAAGGAGCTCTTTACCAAGGGCCTCATCTCCGACTCCGAACTGGAGCAGGCGAAGACCTCGTACGAAGTGACGAAGGCGTCGTACGACCAGGCTGCCGCGGCGCTGAAGCAGTCGAGCGAGGACCTCTATAAGACGACGATCAACTCGCCGATGGAAGGCACGATCAGCGCGCTCTCCATCGAACTCGGGGAGCGCGTCCTCGGGACGAGCCAGTTCCAGGGCACGAACGTCATGACGGTCGCGGACCTCTCCCGGATGGAAGCCCGGGTGGACGTCGGCGAGAACGACGTCATTTTGATCTCGGTCGGCGACACCGCCCGGATCGAAGTGGACGCCATTCCCGACAAGAAGCTCGTCGGCGTGGTCTACGAGATCGCGAACTCCGCGAAAACGAAGGGCCTCGGCACCCAGGAAGAGGTGACGAACTTTGAAGTGAAGATCCGCGTCATGGACAAAGGCGTCATCCTCCGGCCCGGCATGTCGATGACCGCGACGATCGAGACCGAGACCCGGACGAACGTCCTGGCGGTCCCCGTCCAGTCCGTGACGACGCGTTCCCAGAAGAAGATGGGCGAAGGCGACATGAAGCAGTCCGACGGCGGCGACGCCCAGGCCGCGAACGACGTGAAGCCGAAGGTGAAGGCGGAGAAGCCCAAGGAGGTCGTGTTCCTGTTCGACAACAACGCCGTGAAGTCGGTGGAAGTGAAGCGCGGCATCTCGGACGACCAGTACACGGAGATCCTCTCCGGCATCGAGGAGGGGAAAGAGGTCGTCTCCGGCAGCTACAAGGCCATCAACCGCGAGCTCGAGGACGGCGCGAAGGCCCGCATCGAGAAGGACAAGAAGAAGCCGGACAACAAGGCGACCGGGTCCTAAGCCCCGTTACGAGAGAACATTCACCAGCGCACTTCATAAAGGCAGACGTCATGGATAATGCAGTGGTCATCAACATCCAGCAGATCAAGAAGATGTACGACATGGGAGGCGCCGAGGAGGTCCACGCCCTGCGCGGCGTGAACGTCGAGATCCGGAAGAACGAGTACGTCGCCATCATGGGACCCTCGGGCTCGGGCAAGTCGACCCTCATGAACATCATCGGCTGCCTCGACACGCCGACCTCCGGGCTCTACGAGTTCAACGGCGTCAACGTGAGCGAGATGAACGACAACCAGCTCGCGAAGATCCGGAACAAGGAGATCGGGTTCGTCTTCCAGACGTTCAACCTCCTGGCTCGGAGCGACTCCCTGCACAACGTCGAATTACCCTTGATTTACGGCGGCATCCCGGCGGCGGAGCGCAAGCGGCTCGCCACCGAAGCGCTCGAGCAGGTGGGCCTCGGAGAGCGCATCCATCACAAGCCGAACGAGCTTTCGGGCGGCCAGCGGCAGCGCGTCGCGATCGCGCGCGCGTTGGTCAACAAGCCCTCGATCCTCCTGGCCGACGAACCGACCGGCAACCTCGATTCGAAGACGGGCGACGAGATCATGAACCTGTTTGCAGAGCTCCACAACAAGGGGAACACGGTCATTCTCGTCACGCACGAAGAATATATCGCAGAACATGCCCACCGGATCATCCGAGTCCGCGACGGCCTTGTGGCGAGCGACGAGGTGGTCGCCCGCGTCAAGATCCCAGCAGTAGCAGCTGCAGTTTAGGGGGGCGCCTATGTACTTTCTGACCGAACTCAAAGAAGGGCTCATCATCGCCTTCCGGGCGATCCGGGGCAACAAGATGCGCTCGGTCTTGACGACCTTGGGGATCATCATCGGCATCTTCGCCGTCACGGGGATGGCGACCGCCATCGACGGCCTGAACGCGGCGTTCGACCGGAGCGCGAAGGCGTTCGGGACCGACGTCATGTACGTCCAGAAATTTCCGTGGGTGTCGAACGACGACTGGGACCTCATTCGGAACCGCCCCGACATGAAGCTCGAGTACGCCCCCGTCCTGGAGCGCAAAGCCTCGCTCCTGACGGCCGTCGCTCCCGTCGTTGTCCGGAGGGCGAAGGTCTCGACGAGCAAGCATTCGCTCGAGGACGCGTTCGTCACCGGCACGACCGATCAGTACAACAACGCCTCCGGGAACAAGGACATCGACGGACGCTTCTTCTCCGCCGAGGAGTCGAACGGCGGCCGCCCGGTCTGCGTCATCGGGGCGACGATCGCCGAGACGATCTTCCCGAACGCCGACCCGATCGGCCAGGAGCTGAAGGTCGGCGGGTTCCCCTACACCGTCCTCGGGGTCTATGAGAAGCAAGGCGGCATGTTCGGCCAGTTCACGACCGATTCGCGCGTGTTCGTCCCCATCCATTCGTTCCAGAGCCATTTCGGCAACCACGCCTTCGTGACGATCAACGTCAGGGTCGCGGAGATCCCGAAGATGGAAGATGCGAAGGTCGAGATCGAAGGGATCATGCGCTCGCTCCGGCGGCTCACCCCCGGCAAGGTCAACAACTTCAGCATCAACTCCCAGGAGATCCTCACCGAAACGTTCGGGCAGTTTACGTTCGTCGTCGGCGCGATCGGGCTCTTCATCACGGGGCTGTCGCTCTTTGTCGGCGGCATCGGCATCATGAACATCATGTTCGTCTCGGTCACCGAGCGGACGAAGGAGATCGGCATTCGGAAGGCGATCGGCGCCCGGCGCCGGACGATCCTCATGCAGTTCCTCATCGAGGCCGCGGTCATCTGCCTCATCGGCGGGCTCATCGGACTCCTTCTGGCGTTCATCATCGTGCAGTTGATGAACTCCGCATTCGATCTCGGGGCGACGATGCCCCTGTCGATCGTCTTCATCGCGATCATGGTGTCGCTCATCGTCGGCCTGACCTCCGGGTTCATGCCGGCATACCGCGCCGCCAAGATGGATCCCGTGGAGGCCTTGCGCTATGAGTAAGACGCTCTTTGAGTGGTCGAACATCCGGGAGAGCTTCGCCATGGCGCTCTCGGCCATCCGGACGAACAAACTTCGGTCTGCCCTGACCCTGGTCGGCATCATCGTCGGCGTCTTCTCCATCATCGCCGTCATGACGGCGATGGGGGTCCTGCGCAACAGCATCGAGCAGGGCATGACCCAGTTGGGCGCGAACACGTTCCAGATCCAGAAGTTCCCTTCCGGATTCGATTCGGGTCCGGAGATGCGCCGCCGGCTGCGCAACAGGAAGGACATCACCTACGAGCAGGCCCTCCAGGTCCGGGACAAGGTGACACTCGCCGACGCGATCGGCCTCGAGATCTGGCAGTTCGGCCTCACCATGTTCTGGCAGGACAAGAAGACAAATCCGAACATCTCCATCGCCGGAGAGAACGTCGACGGCGTCGCGACGAACAACTGGATCGTCGACAACGGCCGCGGCCTCAACCAGGAGGATATCGATAAGGCGACGAACGTCATCATTCTCGGCGTGAACATCGTCGAGAAGCTCTTTCCGCCGCAGGTCAACCCGATCGGCGAGAGGGTCCGCGTCGACGGCGAGATCTACCAGGTCATCGGCGTCTTCGAGAAGAAGGGGAGCGCGCTCGGGGACAACCAGGACAACTTCGGCGTCATCCCGATCACGGCGTACTTCCAGAAGTACGGCAAGCGCGCCCGAAGCATCAATATCATGGTGAAGGCGAAGAGCCCCGTCGTGTACGACGACTGCGTCGAGCAGTCCCGGGCCATCCTGAGGGTCGCGCGCGGCGTCCCGCCCGGCCAGGACGACGACTTCTCATACTTCTCGAACGAGGGGATCATTGAGCAGTTCAACGACATCACGTCGAAGTTTCGGATGGCCGTCTTCGGCATCAGCTCCATCGCTCTGTTGGCGGCGGGGATAGGCATCATGAACATCATGCTCGTCTCGGTCACCGAGAGGACCCGGGAGATCGGCATCAGGAAGGCGATCGGGGCCCGCAGGACGAACATTCTGACGCAGTTCATACTGGAAGCGATCGTTTTGAGCGAAATTGGGGGGATCATCGGCATCCTCGTGGGCATCCTCGCTGGGAACAGCCTCGCCATCATCTGGTCCTTACCGGTCGTGATTCCGTATGACTGGGCGGTCATCGGGTTCGTCATTTGCTCGATTATCGGCATCGTCTTTGGGGTCTACCCCGCGTGGAAGGCCTCGAATCTCGACCCTATAGAGTCGTTAAGGTACGAATAGCGTTTTTCCGCCCTCCCTAGCGCCTCCAAGTGAGGCGGCGGATAATTCAGTAAAACTCTCCCGAAAAGAGGAATAAAGGCTTGACTTTTTCCCTCTTTTCTCTAAATTATAGTACACTCGTTCCACCGAAATCCACCACGTTCGATCTTACACGGAGTACGTCCATGCGCCACGCTAACAATTCCCGGGGAATTCTGGGGCGGTTTGTGCTGCTGCTCGTCGCCCTCACACTCTGCATCGTCGCGCTCTCGAGCGCGCAGACAAAGTACCGGACGTTCCTCCAGGACGACCTTGCGCAGAAGAAGGCCAAGGCGGGGAAGATCCTCGGCAGCCGCGTGAGCTTCACGTTCGTGAACCCGCGCTTCGGGCCGGTGTACGGTATGCACGCGATCTTCAGCGCTCCCGTCCTTGCCATCGAGGATTCGGGCCACTTCACAAAGGTGACCATCAACAAGATGGTGGCCGACCTCATGGGACCCGGCGTGAACAGCGGCGACTCGATCACCTTTACGGCCGTCTTTGACACCAAGAAGCCCGGGACGCAGGTCAACTTCTGGTGGTGGACGGACGCCGCCGGCGTCCGTCGGACGAACACCGGCATCAAGCTCCAGTCGACCTCCGACGCGCAGGTCTTCATTCAGCCGAACGGCGGCAACGTCCTCCTCTACATCTACAAGAACCTCGTCATCCGTCCCGTCGGACTGACCCTCGGGCTCCCGACGGACAAAGATCAGGGATTCGGCATGATCCGGGACCTCGCCTACACGAAGAGCGAATTCCCCCAGACCGGCGCGCCGCGCTGCTTCGACCACATCGTCGCGAGCTCCGGAGAGATGAAGCCGTTCATCGGCGTCAAAAAGAACCTTACGGCGAAGAAGCATAACAACCACCTTGAAGGCGAACTCCACGCCCTGAAGCTCGCGGTGCTGGCGAACGACGGCTCCGTCACCGAGCCGACCGACCCGGCGGAAAGCCGCTTGGGCGACCTCCTCTACAGCAATCCGTCCGACGGCTCCGATCCGAATAACGGCCTGACGATCCGCCAGATCGCCCTGCGGAGCGATTCAATGCTCACGTTCTGCGGCCAGTACTCCCCGACGGCGTACGTGAACCAGGACCAGACCCTCTCGATGATCAACCAGGCGTTCAACGGCCCGTACGAAGCGGTCTCGTTCGAACCCTTCGTCCTTGCCGGGGCGCAGCCCATCACGGCCGTGCCGTTCCTCCATACGACCATCGGCCTCCCGCCGGTCACCGTCCCGCGCAACCAGGCGTCCGTGATCGACGAAATGGCGGCGCAGTTCGAAGTGCGTCAGAACTATCCGAACCCGTTCAACCCTACGACGACCCTTGAGTTCTCGCTCCCCGAAGCGAGCCTCGTAACGCTGAAGGTCTACAACATGCTCGGCCAGGAGGTCGCCACCCTGTACAGCAACGAGTCACTCGACGAGGGAGAGCAGAGCGTGGAGTTCAACGCCTCGGCGCTCACCTCCGGGATCTACTTCTACAAGATCTCCGCGCAGGGCGTCGGCGACCAGAGTTCCTTCTACCAGCAGACTCGGCGGATGATGCTCCTGAAGTAAGAGTTCGTTTCTCCGTAAATGAAAAGCCCTCCGGCAGCCAGGCTGCCGGAGGGCTTTGTCGTTCCATCCTGATGCTCTCTACGCCTTCATGCGCATCCCTTTTTCCTCGTAGCTGAAGATCCAGCCCGCGATCTTTCCCGGATCGATCTCTTTGAAATCGTTCCAGAACTTCCGGTCATTGAGATACCGGGACCCGGTGCAGTCGTCGGGGATGGCGTTCGCCGTCTTCATGATGTTCTTGAGCCGCGCGACCCAGACCTTCATGTTGGCCGGCCGGAGGTCGACCCACCCGTCGTGCGCCCAGTGGTTGATGTTCTTGCTGGTCACCGGCACGCTGTTATCGGCTTGGGGAGGGGGGATCTTGATGGAGTTCCCCCGGACGAGCGTCTTGCCGTCGGGCATCAAGATCGGTATCCCGATCGAGATGATCTGCACTCGGAGCTTCTTGTTCTTGGTAATAAGGCGCGCGAGGCCCTTCGAGAGCGCCGCCGGATTCTGCCGCGCGGCCCCCGAGATCGACCGGCAGGTGAGTTTCAACAGGTACGCCTCGTAGAGCAGTTTCGAGAGGCGCGGCGGCCCGAGCATCTCGAAGGCGACGCTGTCGACCTTGTGCTTCTTCTCGAGCTCGATGATCTGATTGTTGGCGCTTTGAAATAAGTATCCCGCCCGGTAGGTGGGGGAGAGGGTGGCGTTGTCGAGCGCATTGATGATGTCCCGGCCGGTGTTTCCTCCCTTGATCTCGTAGACGACGTCGTCGGCGATCTCCTCCGGCGTGACGAACTCCATCTGTCCCGGCGTGGAGATGGCCTCGAACTCGCCCCGGGAAAAGAGGCCGTTCTCGCCCGTGTCGATGAAGACGGATTTCAGCGTGTCGTGCATCGGCGTGGCGAAGTTCTTCATGTTCAAGGGCATGGTCGTGCCGAGCTTCAATCCCTTCGCCGGGGGGCAGTCGAAGAGTTCGATCGGCTTCCCGCGCTTCCGGATCTCCCCGTACGCGACGCGCTTCCAGGCGATGGCGGCCGTGGGCTTGATCTCTTTCGTGATCGGCGCGTCGGGCGTGCGGCCCATGAGGAACAACAAGAGCGTATGGGCGCCCGCTACGCTTGATTTTGACAAGAGCACGCTCGAGGGGCGCTCCTCGCTGTGCGTGTAGGGGATATTCAAGCCCATGCCGCCCGTGCCGCTCGTGCCGATCTTGACGTAGATCGTCGTCTTGAATAAATGCATCGACCGGTAGAGGATCTGCACGTGGCGGATGAGTTGGGGCACGTAGAGCGTGCAGAGGAGGCGCTCGGCGGATTCCTTCACGGCCGAGGCCTTTGGAGCCACGGCGCCGCTATTGAGGGTCTGGAGGAGTCCGCGCGCCGTCTGGAAGATGTCCTGGTAGGCGATCGCGGTCGCGGAATTGATCCCGTCGATGATGATGTCGGGCTTGTACGTTCTGAGGAGCCGGTAGAGCGTCGTCTGCTCGAGCTTCTTCTCGTTCAGTTCGTCGAGCATGTCGCCGACAAGAGTGGCGCGCAGTTTCGGGTCGTCGAGGATGTCCTCGCGCCGCATATCCTTGAGGTCATGGCGCACGAAGATGTTGCCCCACCAGGGGACGAAGTACGACGCGGGCTTGTTGGGGAACTCTTTGCGGAGGGCTTTGACGCCCTCTTCCGCCTCAGAACGAACAAGGGCCGTCACGATGATACGTTTCGGCCCTTCTTCTACGAGTTTACGGCAGATCGCTGATCCGACCAATCCGCCTCCGCCGAGGACGAGGACGGTCCGGTGCTTGATGTCCATGGTATTTCCGTTGTTATCGTGTGTGAGCGGGTCTGAAGCGTCCTAAAATCGGCCGCGCCCCGTCTTGAACGGGGCGCGGACCTTAGCGTCAGGCTACTTCAGTTTGATGGATTTGACAGAGTTTTCAAAGACCGTGAAATAGATGTCCTTCTGGGGGGCGAAGTAGTTGACCGTCGTCCGGATGACCTTGTCGTTCTTCACCACGAAATACGCGCGGCTCGAGATGCTCGCCATCGGCGTATAATCGACCCAGAAGGCCTTTTCGCCGTCGATGGTCGTATTGCCGGTCCCCTTCGCCTTGTACTTCCCCTTGTTCTGGTCCCAGACCTTGTCGACGGTGAGCTTCTTGGCGCCGAACACGTCGATATGGATCGAACAGTCGCGCCGGTCGGCCCGCATCTCCATCGCGAGGTCCTTGTCGCCTTTCGCGACCTGGACGAACTCCAGATTGTCGGGGTACTGCATCGTGAAGTAGTCGGATTTGTAGGTCTCCATATTCGCAGAAGCATTCCACCGATCGGCGACCTTCGCGACGACGACCGGGATCTCGAACGAGTTGACCATCGCGTCGAAGATCGCGGAGTTGATCGTCGCCTGGTCCTCGCCGAACGCCATGGTGGAGAGCTTGTACACGGCCGTGTCGCCGGCGACGTAGAAGTCCGCGCCGTAGATCTTCTTCTTCGAGGTGACCGGGACGCTGTACCTCACCAGGACGGCCTGCTTGCCCGAGATCGTCATGGGGGCGTCGGACTGGACCTCGACGGTCTGCCAGGTCTGCTTCAGCTCGTCCTTGCCTGCCGCGGTGATCTCGGCGGCAGTCTTGCCTTCGAGCTTGATGATCGAGGCGCTCACTTTGCCTCCTTCAAGGCCCGAGGCGGGGTCCTGGAACTTGTCGACGACGTCCTGGCTCGCGGCGAAGACCGCGGCGCCGGCGGTGCCCATCTGCTTCCACTCCTTGGGGTACTTCAACTTGAAGCCGTATCCCACGTCGCGGTAGTCGTTCATCTCGCCCACCGCCAAGGGGGTCACGGGCGGCTTCGAGCAGCCGGCGAGGATGAACGCGAACAAGAGGGACGCTGCAAGAATCGATTTCATGATGGTGTCTCCGTGTGAATGATGGATGATGCTACGATTTCGGGATGACGGTGTCGTACCAGGGGCGCTTTTCCCGCAAGCCCGCCTCGTCGACGTGAACGTGCTTCGCTTCGCTGTACTCGTGGAGCCCCTCCAGGCCGAACTCGCGGCCGACGCCGCTCTGCTTGTAGCCGCCGAAGGGGGCCTTTTCGTTCATGAGGTGCCATTCGTTGATCCAGACGGTGCCAGCTCGCAAGCGTCGGGCGACGGCCGCGGCCTTCTCCTTGTCGCGCGACCAGACGCCGGCGGCGAGGCCGTAGATCGACGCGTTCGCCTGGCGCACGGCGTCGTCAGCGTCAGTGTAGGGTATCACCGAAAGCACCGGCCCGAAGATCTCTTCCTGGGCGATCGTCATGTCGTTCCGGACGCCGGTGAAGATCGTCGGTTCGACGAAGTTGCCTTTTGCGAGCGCCGGATCCTTCGGCGCGCTGCCGCCGGTGGCGAGCATCGCCCCCTGCTTCATGCCGCTTTCGATGTATCTCAGTATCGTATCGCGCTGCTTGGCGCTGATGACGGGGCCGATGTCGGTCGCAGGGTCCGTCGGGTCGCCGAGCTTCATCCTGCGGGCCTTGTCGACCATTTTCGCAACGAAGTCGTCGTGCATGGCCGTTGGAAGGAACAGCCGCGTTCCCGCCTCGCAGCACTGGCCCTGATGGTAGAAGATCGCGTAGAGGGCGCCGTCGAGGGCGATCGAGAGGTCGGCGTCGCCTAAGACGATGTTCGCCGACTTGCCGCCGCACTCGAGCGTGCACTTTTTTAACGTTGCGGCCGCTGCAGCCATGATCTTCCGTCCGACGGCTGTGGAGCCGGTGAATGTCACTTTGTCGACCATCGGATGGGCGGCGAGCGGCGCTCCAGCCTCTTCGCCGAACCCCGGTATGATGTTCACCACTCCTTTGGGAAATCCTGCATCGTGAAAGATCTGCGCGAGCTCCATGGCCGAGCAGGGTGCGAGCTCCGAGGGCTTCAGGACGACGGTGTTCCCGGCCGCAAGGGCCGGTCCGAGCTTCCAGACGGCCATCTTCAAGGGAAAGTTCCAGGGAGTGACGGCAGCGACGACGCCGACGGGCTCCCGAAGGAGATAATTCTGTGAAAAGCCGGGCCGGGAGACGCCGTCGAGCTGCTCGAGCGGGTCGGTCAAGGCCATCTTGGAAAAGAGGCTCATCGCCCGGGCGCTCAGGTAGACGTCTTCCTTCACCTTCTTGATCGTTCCGCCGGAGTCTTCGACCTCGAGAGTCTCGAAGAGCGCTTTCTTTTCGGTGATCTTGTCGGCGACGGCTTTGAGGAGCGCGCTGCGCTCTTCCTTGGACATCTTCGTCCAAGGGCCATTGTCAAAGGCGCTGCGGGCTGCGCGGACGGCCCGGTCGGCGTCGGCTGAGCCGGCGCGGGCGAGCGTTGCGACGACCGACTGGTTGAACGGATTGACCGAGTCGAACGTCTGGCCCGATGCGGCCGGTGAAAAAGTGCCGTCGATATAGAGTCCGTACTCGCGCACGCTTATTGCCCTCCCAATCGGCCGTAGATCGAGAGCGAGAGGATCAGAAGCATCAGGATCGGCATGACGACATAGAAGAGCGACATCTGGTTGTCGAACCCCTTCAAGATCTTCTCCGCGTCCGCCGGCGGCGTGCCGGCGGCCATCTGACCGACGAGCGCGCCGCGCTTGCGCGCGGTGATGCCGAAGAGGATGCCGCTGATCGAGGCGATGGCGAAGAACATGATCTTCCAGGCGAGCCACCCGGTGTCCATGAGACTGAGGCCGAGGTTATGCATGTTGCCGATGCCCGTAAGAAGCTGGATGAGGATGCCGATGGGGCTGATGATGCCGATGGGTCTCGAGGACCTGAGGATGGTCGCCTTCGACTTCAGGTCCGTGGCCTTGCGGTACTGCCGGTCGAGGATGAACCCGGCGACCGTGGCGGTCATGAGGAGGCCAAAACCGAGAAAATGGAAGAGTAGGGTGATTCCGCGTTCCACAGGGCGAAGCCTTTCGAGTTGATGAACTTAAGAAGCCCCCGTCGGGACGAAAAGGGGGGAAATGACGGAGAGAAAGATACAAAAAGTTTTACTGAGTCTCAAGATTGCTGGCCCGGCCGAGGGGTTGAAAAAGGGTCGATTCTTTCGTACAATGGAGGTATGACCTACGTTATTCCACCCAAGACCCACATCGGGCATGTGCACTTGAAGGTCGCCGATCTGAAGCGCTCGATCGCCTTCTACAGAGATCTCCTCGGGTTCGAGGTGACGATGCACTACGGCGACCAGGCGGTCTTCCTCAGCGCCGGCGGCTACCACCACCATATCGGGCTCAATACCTGGTACTCGAAGGGCGCGCCCCCGGCCCCGGTCCGGAGCGCGGGGCTCTTTCACACGGCGATCGTCTTCCCGACGCGGAAGGACCTCGCGGTGGCGGTCAAGAGGCTTGTCGATGCGGGCTACCCTTTGACGGGCGCCTCGGATCACGGCGTCTCGGAGGCCGTGTATCTCGACGACCCGGACGGGAACGGCGTCGAGCTCTACCGAGACCGGCCGAAGGACGAGTGGCCCCTGCAGCCGGACGGCTCGCTGGAGATGTTCACGCACCCGCTCGACCTGGAGAAATTGGTGTCGGAGGCGTAGGCTCTTCCCCCGAATGGACCTCAGTTGCGGGGCAACCGTGAGCAGTGCTGTTTAAGCCAGGCGGAGAGTTGGGATTTTCGCAGCTGCCCGGAAGCGAGATCCATCATCATAGTGTACGCTTCCTCCTCGGACGACGATATTTCCCATCCATTCTTCTGAAGAAAGATATCCATCAAGGCGAGGGCAACACGTTTGTTTCCGTCCACGAATGGATGATTCTTGCAGACATGAAAGCCGTATGCAGCGGCTTTGTCGAATAGCGTCTTGTGCGTGTACTTTCCGCCAAACGACATCGATGGCTGCGCGAGTGCGGAATCAAGCAGGCCAGCGTCCCTGAGACCCGGTTCGCCGCCGTACTGCTGGAGCAGGGAGGTGTGAATGATCAGGACGATGTCGGTGGGTATAAAACGTGTAGCCATTACTTTGCAAGCGCGTTGAGCGTGTTGCGGAACTTCTTATTGGTGCGCTCATATTCCTTGACCCATTCAGCGAATTTTGGACTGAATGGTGTAAGTATGACACCCTCTCTTGTTTCAACGAGATGAAATTCATCGCCTTCGGCGAGATGATAGTTCTCGACGATTGTCTTCGGCAGTGTAATTCCGAGGCTGTTGCCGACACGGCGAATCGTGGTTTTAAGCATATGCGAGACCTTTTGATGTTTCTTGAATTATAACAAATGTATTACTTAATGTCAAGATGGAACAGGTTTGGCATCAGTACCCCACTGGAAGGGTGCCGGATCCAACGATCGGCAGAACGATCTCGCAATACAAGATCCTCGAAAAGCTCGGCGAAGGGGGCATGGGCGTCGTCTATAAGGCGCACGACACCAGGCTGGACCGCGTCGTCGCGCTGAAGTTCCTTCCCCCGGCCGATTCCGGCTCGGCGGAAGATCACACGCAGCTCCTGCGGGAGGCGCGCTCGGCCGCCGCGATCAACCATCCCAATATCTGCTCCGTTTTTGACGTCCATGAAGCCCAGGGTGAGGAGTTCCTCGTCATGGAGTACGTCGAAGGGCGAAGCCTGCGGTCCTGGATCGACGCCGGCCCGATACCCCTGCCAAAGGCGATAAAGATCGCCCTCCAGATCGCCGCGGGCCTTCAGGCGGCCCACAAGAAGTCGGTCGTCCACGCCGACATGAAGCCGGAGAACATTCTCCTGACCGCGGACGAGGTCCCGAAGATCACCGACTTCGGCCTGGCCCGGAGCGCCGATCGTGCGGCCGGGTCCCTCGACGGCGTCTTCGCCGGCACCATCGCCTACATGTCGCCGGAACAGGTGCAGGGAGGGGAGATCGGCCGCGAGAGCGACCTCTGGTCGTTCGGGGTCATTCTTTCGGAGATGGTCGCGGGAGCCCGCCCCTTCGCGGGAGAGTATCCCCAGGCGCTCATGTACGCCATCACGCACGACAAGCACCGCTCCGCCGCCGAACTCGGGATAGAGATCCCGGACGTGCTCCAGAAGATCATCGACCGGTGCCTCGAAAAGATCCCGGCAGTCCGGTTCCCCGACGCCGGCGCGCTCATCGACGATCTCAAGCGCCTCGAATCGGGCCTGAAGAACCCGGCCGCCGCCGCCGTCCGGTCGATCGCCGTCCTGCCGTTCGCCGACATCAGCCCGGAGAAGGACAACAAGTACTTCAGCGACGGCCTCACCGAGGAGATCACCGCCAATTTGTCGAAGCTCGGGACCCTCAGGGTCCTCTCCAGGACGTCGGTCGTGCAGTACGACCGCTCGGAGAAGACCTCGAAGGAGATCGCCGCCGACCTCGGCGTGCAGTATCTCCTGGAAGGGAGCATCCGGAAGGCGGGGAAGAACTTGCGCATCACGACGCAGCTCGTCGACGCGAGCAAGGACAGCTACCAGTGGTCGGAGACGTTCCGGGGGACGATGGACGACATCTTCGACATCCAGGAGACCGTCGCCGCCAAGATCGTCAAGGCCCTGAAGCTCCGGCTCACCCCGGGGGAGAAGAAGAAGCTCAAGCGCCGCTCGACGAAGAACACCGAGGCGTATCAGTTGTATTTGAAGGGCCGGTTCTTCTGGAACAAGCGCAACAAGAAGGGGATCCTTGCGGCGATACGGTTCTTCACCGAAGCGATCGACGCCGATCCGCTCTATCCGCAGGCGTGGGCCGGGCTCGCGGACGCCTACAACATCCTCGTCGAGCATCCGGGAGTCTCCCGCCAGGACACCTACCCCAAGGCGAAGGCGGCCGTCACCCGGGCGCTCGAGCTCGACGACCAGCTGGGGGAGGCCAGGGCCTCCCTGGCGAGCCTCATCATGCTCTACGACTGGGACTGGGCGAAGGCCGAGAAGGAGTTCCGGCTCTCGATCTACCTGAACCCGAACTACGCCACGGCGCACCACTGGTACGCCGAGTGGTTCCTTGCGATGGACCGCGTCGACGAGGCGATCGCCGAAATGACGATCGCCGCGAAGCTCGACCCGCTCTCTCCGGCCATTCTGAAGGACCTCGGCATGATGTACTACTACGCCGGGCGGTACGACGAGGCGATCGAGTACGGGAAGAAGACGCTCGAGATCGACCCGAACTTCGTGGTGGCGTACCGTCTATTCGCCGTCGCCTACCAGGGAAAAGGGATGATCCGCGAGGCGATCGCCGAGAACGAGCGCTGGGCGAAGCTCACCGGGAACGCTCAGGAAGGGCATGTCTGGAACGCCTACGTCCACGCGGCGGCGGGGAACAGGGCGGAGGCGGAAGCGCTGCTCGCGAAGGCGTTCGCCGAAGGCGAGATCGCCGGACCGCTCTACAGGGCGGCCGCGATCATCTACGCGGAGTTCGGAGAGATGGACCGGGCGTTCGAGTGGCTCGACAAGGCGTACGCGATCCGGTCGGAGACCTTGGTGAACCTGAAGGTTGACCGGAAAATGCGTAGATTTCACGGCGACCCACGATATCATGAACTGCTGCGGAAAGTAGGACTCGAGAAGCCGTAAACACGTTCTGCAATCGAAACATCCTCAAGTTGGCATAGCGGCACAACTAACCCTCTTACGACACACTCAAGTGTCTCGAGATGACCGAGCCAAAGGAATCGATGAAAATGCCTCCATGATCCCTCCAACTGATCGACAAATCAAACTGTTGATGACCCTTTTCCGAGGTCGATCAGATGCGTACGCCCGTCGGTGGGAAAAAGACGGTCGATCTGGATACAGCCCCGCGTACGATTTCAATTGGGAAGAGTTCATATCGCACAAGCGGCTCGGGGGCTCGCTGAAGAATTTTGAAAATAAGCGGTTGCTGCCTCTTACACCTGAAGTCGTGCGGAAGCATCTTCTCGGGTCTCTCGTTGTCGGAATCTATCCGGTGTTGAGATCAAATGAGTCTGTTTTTCTTGCTGCTGACTTCGATGGTGCAAACTGGAAGGCAGAAGCAGGTATGCTCATCGGCGAGTGTAGTCAGCTCGGACTCACCACCTATCTTGAACGTTCCCGATCAGGCAACGGCGGACACATCTGGTTGTTCTTCGATGAGCCATATCCTTGTCAGAAAAGTCGGCGGATTGGGCTTGAACTCATTCGAAGGGCTTTCGACATTTCTGAATTCGAAAAAGAGGTGAGTTTTGACCGCCTCTTTCCTAACCAGGATTCGGTTTCAGCGCATGGATTCGGGAATCTGATCGCACTGCCAATGCAAGGCGGTTCCGTCGCTATGGGGAATTCGGTCTTCATCGATTTACAGTCAGGAAATCCGTACCCGGATCAATGGAGGTTTTTGGAAGAAGCAAGGCGCTATCTTCCTGGCGAGCTTGATGAGATTTATATGAAGCTCTTTTCGCAGAAGCAGGGGAATTATTCGCAGGCCGAGTCTCAAGGTGGCCCGTTGGTAATTTCTGTCGGAAAGCAGCTCGTTCTTGCTCGCTCACAACTCAGATCCGGGCTCATACAGTTTCTGAAAGAGGAATTGAATTTCTTAAACACAGAGTATCTTTCCAAGCGCCGAATCGGTAAGTCTGTGTACAAGGTACAAAAATACTTCAAGTTGATAGACGAGTCGGAAGGTAATGTACTCCTACCAAGAGGATTCCTTGAGAAGCTATTGAGTTTCTTGCGAGATCAAGGAATCGCACACGAGATTCGTGCAGCCCGCCCGGACTATCCTCGCGCTGGGTTCAAAAGTTCAATAAATCTCACGAAGGCCCAGCAAACGGCGGTGCAGTCTGCTTTGGGTGTAGAACAGGGCGTCATTGTTGCACCCGCCGGAAGCGGTAAGACGATTATGGGGCTGGAACTAATCGCAAGAAGAGGCCTGCCCGCGCTGATTCTTGTACATCGTAAACAGATCATGGATCAGTGGATTGAACGGATACAGTCTTTTCTCGGTATCGACAAGGCACATATCGGGGAATGCTCCGGAGCGAGGAAGAAGGTGGGTCGTGAGATAACGGTAGCACTGCTACAGAGTCTAGGGCGGAAGAGTAGCTTCGACGATCTGCAGAGTCAGTTCGGTACTGTCGTCGTCGATGAGTGCCACCATATTCCGGCGTCGACATTTCGAAAGGTTGTGAGCCAACTTAATCCGCGATATCTTTATGGACTCACGGCAACGCCTCACCGCAAACATAATGACGAGGATTTGATCTTTCTGTATATCGGCGAGATCGTCGCGCGGGTTGAAGCATCCGACTTCATGCCCGCCTCCCTAAAATCGAGCTCGATTCCAGAAGTGATCGTCCGCCAAACAAAGCTTGCTATCCCGTTCAAGTTCCGGACCGACCTCTTTCAGCTGCTGGCGAAGGTCGTTTGCTTCGACTCAGGCCGCAATCAAATGATCGTTGAGGACATTCTGCGAGAGACCGAACAGGGGAAAAAGGTGCTCGTCCTCTCCGAACGAAAGGAACATCTTGAAGTTCTCGATCTATATCTCAAGGGAAGGTGCGAGACGATTGTAATTTCTGGTGATGATTCTCCCCCATCCCGAAAATCGAAGTTCAAGCAAATTGAAGATGGCCATTACCGTGCTGTGCTTTCGACCGGCCAGTTCTTTGGTGAAGGGTTTGATTTTCAAGGAATATCATGTCTCGTTCTCGCTTTTCCCTTTTCATTCGAAGGAAAGCTGATGCAATACATCGGCAGATTACGGGACGTTGGTATAGAAAGACGGATCATCGATTATCGAGACAAAAACATTCCATTCCTGGAAAAGCAGTACAAACAACGAGAACGATACTACAAGAAGATGCATGCGAAAATCGGACCGATGCCGGAATATGAACCCGATTTACCATTCTAAAGGGATAACCACTTTGGAACATTGCTGTTTGCCTGAAGAATCTGCCCTGCGAATTACCCGATCTCAACGATGGATCGTGGGGTCATTGATCGATTCAAGGCCTCTGGATCCAAGGATTCCCCTTTTATCGACTTGACTACGATACGCCAATGGCGTATTTTCCCACTAGGTGAATGCGGAGACATTCCCCCTCACGAGGAGAAGAATTGAAGAAGTCGACATTTGATGAGCTTTTGAGCAGCGTTGAGCAGGCCGGCGCCATCCTCAAGGGTAGGAAGGCCCCGAGCCGCAGGTCCGTCATGGATGATCCCGATGTACCGGGTATCCGACGGCGGCTGGGCCTTACGCAGGAGAAGTTTGCCATGCTCTTGGGCATCAGCCTCGGAACACTTCGGAATTGGGAACAAGGAAGGCGCAAACCAGAAGGCCCGGCGAGGATCCTGTTATGCATCGTCGCGAAGCATCCCAAAGCGGTACTCGATGCCGTACATGCCGCATAGCGCCGCCCATCGTCAGGCGACCTCGGCGTATCCATTTAAGAGTCAGGCTGGTCGATTTACTCCTCGAAAGGTGGAAATAGTAACATGATCGGAACGAAGGTAGCGCACTACACGATACTCGAAAAGCTCGGCGAAGGGGGCATGGGGGTCGTCTACAAGGCCGAGGACACGAAGCTCAAGCGCATGGTCGCCCTGAAGTTTCTCCCGCACGACCTCCCGGCCTCGGCAGAGGAGAGCGCGCGGTTCCTCCAGGAGGCACGGGCGGCGTCGATGCTCAACCATCCCAATATCGCCACGATCTACGAGATCAACGACGCGGGGCCCGACACGTTCATCGCCATGGAACTCGTCGAAGGCCGGAACCTGCGCCAGCTCGTGAAGGCCGGGCGTCCGGCGGCAAAGGAGATCCTGGAGATCGGCATCCAGATCGCCGACGGACTCAAGGCGGCGCACGCGCGCGGCATCGTCCACCGCGACATCAAGCCGGACAACATCATGGTGTCGCCCGACGGACGGGTGAAGATCATGGATTTCGGCGTCGCGAAGATCCGCAACCAGGCGAACCTCACGAAGACCGGCATCACGGTCGGGACGATCAGCTACATGGCCCCAGAGCAGATCCAGGGGGGCGACATCGACCACCGGGCCGACCTCTGGTCCCTCGGCGTCATCCTCTATGAGCTCTCGGGCGGAATGCCCCCCTTCAAAGGCGAGCACGAAGCGGCGATCATGTACGAGATCCTCAACGTCGACCCGAAGGACGTCCGGACGCTCAACCCGGATCTCCCGGCAAACCTCCAGGCCGTCATTGCGAAGCTTCTCCAGAAGGACCCCGCGCGAAGGTTCTCCTCCGGAAGCGACGTGCTCGAGGCGCTTCGGCAGAGTGCGCCGCGGCCGGCCGCTGAGAGCGCGGGACGCTCGGTCGCCGTGCTCTATTTCGAGAACATGAGCCCGGACAAGGAGAGCGAGTACTTCTGCGCCGGGATGACGGAGGACATCATCACCGATCTTTCGAAGATCAAGGAGCTCAAGGTGGCCTCCCGGTCGGACGTCCTGCCGTTCCGGAACAAGGAGATCAACATCCGCCACGCCGGCGAATCCCTCAACGTGAGCCATATTCTGGAAGGGAGCATCCGGAAGGCGGGGAACCGGATCCGGATCACCGCGCAGCTCATCGACGTCGCAAGCGGGTTCCACGTCTGGGCCGACCGGTTCGACCGGCTCGTGGAAGACATCTTCGACATCCAGTCCGAGGTCTCGGAGAAGATCGCCGGAGCCTTGAAGATCTCGCTCACCGACTCCGAACGCGAATCGATCGCCCAGAAGCCGACGGAAGACCTCCGGGCCTATGATTTTTACATGCGCGGCCGAGAACTTCTCGCGCGGCGGGGAAAGAAGAACGCGCAGACCGCCATCGCGATGTTCGAAAGCGCGATCAAGATCGATCCGAACTTCGCCGCGTCGTACGCCGGACTGGCCGAGGCATCGTCCTACATGTACGCCTGGTACGACGGCGACGCGCGGTGGCTCAGCAAGGTCATCGAGATGAGCCAGAAAACGCTCACCCTCGACCCGAATTCCGTGGACGCACTATTCAGCATGGGGACGATGTACTTCCATCAAAAGCGGTACACCGAAGCGAAGCGGTATTGGGAGAAGATCATCGCCGTTCAGCCCGACTACTACGAGGCGTACCGCTGGCTCGGCGTCACGGCGGACGTCGCCGGCGAATATGACGCCGCACTGCGCTACTACGAGCGCGGCGCGCAGATCAAGCCCCAGAGCGAGGAACCCTGGATGCACATCACCATGACGCGCCAGCGCCAGGGCGACGAGGGCGGCGCGCGCAAGGCGCAGCTGATGCAGCGGGAGAAAGCCGAACAGAAGCTCGCCGTGAACCCCGGCGACGCCGTGGTTTTGAGCCGGGTCGCGGGCGTCTACGCCCATTTGGGAGAATTGGACAAGGCCCTGGATGCCATGCGCCGGACCCTCGACGCCGATCCGACGGACGGACTGTCGCAGTACAATTGCGCCTGCACCTATGCGGTCATGGGGAACACGGCCGAAGCGCTTGCCTGCTTGCGCCGCGCGATCGACGCGGGATACAAGAATATCGGAGGCTGGGTCAGGGCCGATCCCGATCTTACCGCACTCCATGCGGAGCCGGAATTTCAGAAACTGCTGGCGGAGTTCGAGTAGGCCGTTACAGTTAGAACCGCAGGACGAACGTCGTCGCAACCCCGGGCTCCGAACGGACGGAGATCGAACCCCGGTGGAGACGCATGATCTGCCGGGAGAGGCTCAGCCCGATCCCGGAGCCGTTCGGCTTCGTGGTGAAGAGCGGTATAAAGAGTTTATCCTGCACTTCCTTCGGGATCCCGGGTCCGTTGTCGCTCACCTCGACGAACACCCGGCCCTGATCTCCCATCCGGCCCACGAGCCGGATCGTCTTTTCTCCCTGCCCGTGCGCCGCTTCGAGCGCGTTCACCAGGAGGTTGATGAGAACCTGCTCGATGAGCTCCGGATCGGCCGTGAGCTCGAGACTTTCGGGCTCCACGTGCGCCGAGAACGAGACGCCGCTCTCCTTGAACCGGCTCTCCATGAGCCGCCCCACCCGTTCGAACAGCTCCGACACCCGCACGATCCGGAACACCGGCGAAGGTGTCCGCATGAGCCTCCGGTACGCCTCGACAAAGTGGAGGAGCCCCTGGCTTCGCTTCTCGATCGTTTCGATGGCGCTCCGGATGTCGCGCGCGGACTCCGGCGTCCATGCGCCGTCCCGGGGCCCGTCCGCGAGCATGCCGCGAACGGTCGAGGCGAGCGACGAAATCGGCGTGATGGAGTTCATGATCTCGTGCGTCAGCACCCGGATGAGCTTCTGCCACGCCTCGATCTCCTTCTCGTCAAGCTCCGTGCGGATATTCTGTATCGACAGGAGCGTCATGTGCCGTTCCCGCAGCTTCATCTCCCGCGCATAGACGAGGAGCTGCAGTTGCTCGCCGCCGACCTCCACCTGTACGAACGACCTGTCGCCGGAGCGCATGGACCGAAGCGTGCCGGCGAGATCCGCGCCGAGCGCCGTAAGCCCGTCGAGCGTCCGGAGCTGGGGCATCTGGAGGAGGCGCTTGGCGGCCGTATTGAAGAGCGTCACCTCCCCCTCCGGCGTGAACGCGATGAGGCCGATGCCGATGTGCTGAACGACCATCTGAAAGTACTGCGCGTGCTCTTCTTTGTCGGCGCGGGCTTTTTGGAAGGCGTCGACCACCTCGGTGAAGGCGGCGTTGAGCTCGTCGAACGACCGGCCCCGGCCTTTCGACGAGAAGCTCTGTGAGAAATCGGCGTAGCGGACGGACCGGAGGAAGCGCGTCAATTCCAGGTTCGTCCGCTCGACGAACCGGACGAGCGACCAGGTCTGCACGGCGGCCAGGAGCGCCGCGAGGGCCGCGGTCGCGTAGAGCTGCGTCTCGAGCGCGAGCGCGATCGCCGCGCCGAGCGAAAGGGCGAGGATCGCGATCCGAACGATGATCTGCAGCCGGAACGATCTAGAGATCATACTTTTGTATGCGGCGGTAGAGTGCGGTGCGCGTCAGGCCCAGCTCGCGCGCGGTTTGGGTGATGTTGCCGCCATGCTTCGCAAGCGCCTTTTGGATCGCGGCGCGTTCGACCTCGGCGAGCTTGGCGCCGGGCTGGGCGGATCGGTCGGCCGGCTTCCCCGGGGCCGCGAGGAAGAAATCCTCCGGCCGGAGGACGTCCTCGTCGCTGAGGATAAGGGCCCGTTCGACCGCATGCTCGAGCTCCCGGACGTTCCCGGGCCAGTCGTAGCGCTCGAGCCGCGCCATGGTGGAGGGCGGGATGCGCATGCCCGTCTTTTGGTACTTGCCGCCGTAGTGCGACACGAAATGCTCGATGAGGAGCGCGATGTCCTCCCGCCTTTCCCGAAGCGGGGGGAGATGGATCTCCACGGTGTTGATGCGGTAGAGAAGGTCGGGGCGGAAGTGCTTGCCCTCGGTGAGCTCCGCGAGCGGCCTGTTCGTGGCCGAGATGAGGCGGATGTCGATCGGCGTGACGGCGTTCGAGCCGATCCGTGTAACGACGCGGTTCTGGAGGACGGCGAGGAGCTTCACCTGGAGCTCCGGCGGGAGGTTCGCGATCTCGTCGAGAAAGAGCGTCCCGCCCGATGCGGTCTCGAAGCGTCCCGCGCGGTCGCCCCGGGCGTCCGTGAAGGCTCCCCTGACGTGGCCGAAGAGTTCGCTCTCAAAGAGCCCCGCCGGGACCGCCCCCAGATCGACGCTGATGAACGGCTCTTGGGCCCGATTGGACCGGCGGTGGAGCTCCCGGGCGACAAGTTCCTTCCCGGTGCCGTTCTCGCCGAGGATGAGGATATTGGCGTCCGTGCCGGCGACCTTCTCGATCGTCCCGAGGACCTCGCGCATCGCCGCCGAACCGGCGATGAGCCCGCCGAACCGGTGGTCGAGATCCTCGCCGAGCTGACGCCCCCGCGACCGGAGCTGTTCGATCTCCGCTCTGGAGCGCCGCAGGGACATGGCGGCCGAAAGGGTCGCCAGGAGCTTCTCGTTCTGCCACGGCTTGAGGACGAAGTCGCTCGCTCCCGCTTTGATCGCGCGGACGGCCATGTCGACGTCGCCGTAGGCGGTGATGAGGACGACGACGACCAGGGGGTCGTGCTCGAGGATTCTGTCGAGCCAGTAGAACCCCTCCTGACCGCTCCCGGTGTCGCGCGTGAAGTTCATGTCGAGGAGGATGATGTCGTACTTCCCGTTCTTCATGAGCTCCGGGATCGCTGCCGGGTTCTTTTCGACGGAGACCTCGCCGGCATGCTGCTTGAGGAAGAGCCTCGCCGCCAGGAGCACGTCCGGATCGTCGTCGATGACGAGAATGTTGCCGAGCCTATTGAGTGGCATTATAAAAATCGCGTCGTAAATGTGGTAGCGGAACTGCCGGCACGTGCAATATAGGAATTCCGCCTGACTTGGGTCGGGCCGGAAGCGGTCTTCAGGGGTGTACGATAACAGACACCCTACTGTAATGAAAACGGACGGTTGGCGGAAAGGTTTCACCGAAATAGGGCCCCATTGAAGGATTTCCGGCTGGCGTGGAAATTGCACCTATTTGGGGGAATCGCCTCCCCTTGGATGCGTCTTTTGAGAGCGTCGGAAGGGGCGGCCCACACTTGCAGGCGCGATGAACCACATGAACGATCAGAAGCAGCATGGTACCGACCTGAGCCAGTCAGGCATGGACCGGAAGCTCGAAAAAAAGGTCTGGACCCGGACGCGGATCCTCTACGTCTCAGGCGCCGTCGCGCTGCTGTTTGTCCTGATTTACAGCTTCATCTTCGCCGACCGCAGCTCGCGCCTGAATGTCGAGGCCGAAAAGATCACCATCTCGACGGTGAGCCGGGCCCCCTTCCAGGAGTACACGCCGGTGAGCGGCACGATACTCCCGATCCAGACCTTCTACCTTGACGCGATCGAGGGGGGGCGCGTCGAGAAGCGCTTCGTCGACGCCGGCGAGTTCGTCAAGAAGGGGGATCCGATCATCAAGCTCGCGAACGCGAACCTCCAGCTCGACGTCATGTACCGCGAGGCGCTCTCGTACGAGCAGATCAACAACGCGGAGAACCGCCGGTTGTCGATCGAGCAGAACACCATCAGCGTCAAGACGCAGCTCTCGGACGTGGAGTACCAGGTCGATCGGGTAAGGCTGCTCTTCCGGCGCGACTCGGTGCTCGCCGAGAAGAGCCTCATCGCGGACCAGGACTTCAAGCAGACCCAGGAGGAGTACACCTACTGGCTCGGCCGGCGGGTCCTGGCCCGGGAGAACTTCCGCCAGGATTCGGTGCTCAGAGCCACGCAGCTCGTCCAGCTCGACGAGTCCATCAAGCGCCTCCAGGAGAACCTCCAGATGACGAAGCAGAACCTGGAGAACCTGACCCTCAGGGCCCCGATCAGCGGTCAGCTCACCTCGCTCAATGCGGAGATCGGCGAATCGAAGTCCCCGGGCCAGCGACTGGGCCAGATCGACGTCCTGGACGCGTTCAAGGTCCGGGCCTCGATCGACGAGTTCTACATCGCCCGCATCAACCCGGGCCAGACCGGCGAGTTCGAGCTCGGCGCGTCGACCGACTCCCTGAAGATCACGAAGGTCTACCCGGAGGTGCAGAACGGCCGCTTCGACGTCGACCTCCAGTTCGCCGGGAAGCCGCCCCAGGGGATCCGGCGCGGCCAGACCCTCCAGGTCCGGCTCGAGCTCGGCGACCTGACGGAAGCGCTCCTGGTGCCGAGGGGAGGATTCTACCAGAAGACGGGGGGACAGTGGGTCTACGTCGTCGACCGGTCGGGGTCGTTCGCGGTGAAGCGGAGCGTGAAGCTCGGCCGCCAAAACCCCCAGGCGTTCGAGGTCTTGGAAGGGCTCGAGCCGGGAGAGCAGGTCATCACGTCGAGCTACGACAATTTCGGCGACAACGAGAAGCTCGTCCTGAAGAAGTAGCCCGCCGGAGGGCGGGATCTCGAAGGGAATACCCCCGTGACCGATTTCAGGGAGACGGAAAGCTGGAAGATCGCCCGGTCGCTCGTCTGCGTGCTCCTGGACGTGACCGACGCCTCGTCGCGCTCGGCCCTTCCCGAACCGGTCGCCCGGGAGATCCGCCATTTGTCGATCTCGCTCCTCGATACGATCGCCCGGGGATACGAAGGGAAGGACTCGCGCACATGCCTGGCCGAAGCGCAGCGATCGATCCGCCTCCTCGAACAGCAGCTCGTCCGGGCCAGAGACGCTGCGACACTCAACAAAACCCAGGCGGACCCTGTCGTCCATATGCTGAACGATCTCCGGCGGTCCCTGGGGTCCTGATTCGGCCCCCGCGGACCCGCCGCCACACCATACACTCTCAAGGAGCGATAGATGATCAAGACGAAGAACCTCAAGCGCACGTACGTCACCGACGAGGTCGAGACGACCGCGCTCAACAATGTGAACATCGAGATCAACGAGGGGGAGTTCATCGCGATCATGGGCCCCTCGGGATGCGGGAAGTCGACGCTTCTCAATATCCTCGGGCTCCTCGATAATCCTTCCGGCGGCGAATACGTCTTTGCCGGCCAGGAGGTCTCGAAGCACTCAGAGCGCCAGCGGGCCAGCTTGCGCAAGGCGAACATCGGGTTCGTGTTCCAGAGCTTCAACCTCATTGACGAGCTCACGGTGTACGAGAACGTCGAACTGCCGCTCTTCTACCTCGGCGTCTCGTCCTCCGACCGGGAGAAGCGGGTGACGGCCGTCCTGGAGCAGATGCAGGTCATGCACCGCAAGGGGCATTTTCCGCAGCAGCTCTCCGGCGGACAGCAGCAGCGCGTCGCCGTGGCGCGCGCGATCATCGCCGGCCCGAAGCTCATTCTTGCCGACGAGCCGACGGGCAACCTCGACTCCGCCCACGGGACAGAGGTCATGAAGATCCTCTCCGACCTGAACGAAGCGGGGACGACGATCGTCATGGTCACTCACTCGGCGCACGACGCGGAGTACAGCCACCGCATCATCAACCTCTTCGACGGGCACGTCGTGACCGAGAATATCAAAGAGCAGGCCCGGTTGTGACCGGGGGCCGCCGCACGCGCGGGCGATCGCGCATGCCGAGGACAACGCCGGGGCGCCGGTGAACTGGCAGATCGGACCCTTCGTTCGCACCGCGGTGCGCTCCTTGCGGAACCGCACGGGCTATGCGGTCACGAACGTCGCCGGGCTCTCCGTCGGCCTGGCGATCGCATTTCTCATCGTCCTCTATATCCAGTTTGAACTGAGCTACGACGGGTTCCACGCCAAGGCGGACCGGCTCTACCGCGTGTCGGTCCAATCGAAGGAACGGGGCGCGGTCACGGGGGACAACCCCGAGTTCACACCCCCGCTCGGTCCGGCGATGAAAGCGGAGTTCCCGGAGGTGGAGAACTACGCGAGACTCTCGACGCTCCGGCCGGCCTACGTCTCGCGCACGAGCGTCGAAGCGCTCAAGGTCGAAGGGATCGCGTTCGTCGATTCGACGCTCTTCGATCTCTTCTCCTTCAGCCTCGCTCGCGGCGACGCGAGGACCGCGCTTGCCCGGCCGTTCTCGATCGTCCTGACGAGGGATCTCGCCGGCAGGCTTTTCGGCGGGAGCGACCCGGTGGGCCAGGTCGTGAAACTCGACAACGAGAACCCCTATACGGTGACCGGCGTGGTGGATCCCCCTCCGGCCAACTCGCAGATCCAGTTCGAGGCGCTCGTCTCGTTCTCGACGCTCTACCGGCTGCCGGACCTCTTTCTCGACTGGAACGGCGGGAACCAGTACATCACGTACGTCCTTCTCGCCGAGCACACCCAGCCTGAGGCCGTCGAACGGCGCTTCCCCGATCTCATGTGGAAGAGCATCAACAAACAACTCTCCGGCATCGGCGTCTCCTACGAGCCGTATCTCCAGCCGCTCAAAGAGGTCCACCTCCGCTACAACGCGGATTCAGCCTCGTTGCGCGGCGACCTCTACATCTTCGGCGCGATCGCCCTCCTCATCCTGTTCATCGCCTGCGTGAACTTCGTCAACCTGGCGGTCGCCCAGGCGGTCCCCCGTTCGAGGGAGGTCGGGATCCGGAAGGTCCTTGGGGCGGGCAGGTGGAGCCTCATCGCACAGTTCCTCGGCGAGTCGTTCCTTCTCTCCGGCATCGCCGTCGCCCTTGCGCTCCTCCTGCTGGAACTCCTCTCCGGCGCGTTCGGCGAACTCACCGGGAGGGATCTCTCGCCGGGCTCTTGGCTGACGGTCCCGATGCTCGGGACCCTCTTTGGCATCTCTCTCGTCGTGTCGCTCTCGAGCGGCCTCTATCCGGCCCTCTACCTCTCGTCGATGGACGCCGTGCGGACGCTCAAAGGGGGGACCGCCTCGTTCAAGCGGACATCCCGGAACATCCTCGTCGTCCTCCAGTTCGCCATCTCGATTGGGCTCGTGATCGGCACGATCGTCATCGGACGGCAGCTCGAGTTCGTACGGTCGAAGGACCTCGGGTTCGACAGGAGCAACCTCCTCGTCCTTCCGCTCGTCGGCGGCGAGGCCCAGGGGCGGTACGGACCCCTCAAGTCGGCGCTGGCGCAGCTCCCCGGGGTCGTCTCGGTCTGCGCGTCCTCCGATGTGCCCCACGACGGGTTCACGAGCAACGGCTACTTCCCGCAGGGAAGCCTCTCCCCGATGATGATCCACGTCGTCGACGCGGACGAGGCGTTCCTGTCGACATACGCGATCGCGATGTCGCAGGGGCGCTCGTTCACCGGCGCGTCCGCGGCCGAAAAGGACGGATATCTCATCAACGAGACGCTGGCCCGGGAGCTGCATTGGAAAGATCCGGTCGGCAAGACGATCCGCCGGAACGGCGACCACGTTGTGATCGGCGTCGTGAAGGACTTTCACTACGCCACGCTTCACGACAAGATCGAGCCGCTCATCATCACGAACCGGGCCTGGCTCGACCGCTTCCAGGATGTCTCGATCAGGGTGCGGGCGGGGGACATGCGGGCGCAACTCGGCGCCATCAGGGAGGTCTGGGCGAGGGTCATGCCCTCCTCACCGTTCAACTACTTCTTTCTGGACGAGACGTTCGACCGGGCGTACAGGAGGGAGGAGCAATTCCGGTCGATGCTCGGCTGGGCCTCGCTCGTCGCGATCCTCATCGCCTCGATGGGCCTTCTGAGCCTCGTGACCCTCTCCGTGCGCCAGCGGACGAAGGAGATCGGGATCCGGAAGGTCCTGGGCGCGTCGGTAGCGGGGATCATCGGCATGCTCTCGCGGGAGTACGTCGGGCTGATCATGCTCGCGAACCTCTTCGCCTGGCCGGTCGCCGCGTACGTCATGAACGCCTGGCTGGAAAATTTCGCCTACCGCACGACTCTGCCCTGGTGGGCGTTCCTCGTGGCAGGCGCCGCGGCGCTCGTTGCGGCGCTTGCCGCGGTCGGCGTGCAGTCGTTCCGGGCGGCGACCTCGAATCCGGTCGAAGCGCTTCGGTATGAGTAGCCCCTCCGCAGCCGACCGGCGCGCGGTGAGAATGACATTGTGTACTGCTTCAGCAAAAGGATAAGAGATGCTCACGAGTTTCCTCAAGGTCGCCCTTCGCAATCTGCGCCGCCAAAAGGGCTACACGATCATCAATGTCGCCGGCCTGGCGGTCGGGATGGCGTGCGCCGCGCTCATTCTCCTCTACGTCCGCCAGGAAGTGAGCTATGACCGCTTCCATCGGAACGCCGACCGGATCTACCGCCTTGCGCTGACGATCAGGCGCAGCGGGGAGGAGACGCCGATCGCGCGCTCGGCCGCGCCGATGGGTCCGGCACTCGCCGCGGAGTCGCCGGAGATCGAAAATACCGCCCGCGTCGCAGAGCCCTGGACGTCGATCCTCGTCCGGCAGGGGGACAAGCTCTTCTATGAACCGGGAGTCTACTACGCCGATCCGAGCCTCTTTGAGATCTTCGACTTTCCCTTCCAGGAGGGGAACCCCGCGACTGCCCTTGGTTCGCCGCAGTCGGTGCTCGTAAGCGCGGAGATGGCGAAAAAGTACTTCGGCGACGAGGATCCCCTGGGCAAGACGCTCAGGATCGAGCGGGGAGCGGCCGACTATCAGGTGACCGGCGTACTGAAACATATCCCGTCAAACTCGCACCTCAGGCCCGACTTCATCCTCCCCTTCGCCGACCTCGGCCCGCAGCGGCTCACCAACTGGTTCTTTTTCAGCTATCCGACGTACGTCCTTCTGAAGAAGGACGCGTCGCTCGGAGCGCTCCAGGCCCGCCTGCCAGGGTTCGTCGAGAAGCACTACGCCGACGCGCCGTCGGATTTCCCGAGCATCTCGATGGGACTGGAGCCGCTGGCCGACATCCACTTTCATGCCGACGCGCGTGAGTCGGTCGGGAAGCTCGGTCCGGTCGCCTACATGTATCTCCTGTCGGCGCTTGCGTGCGGCATTCTCCTGGTGGCCTGCTTTAATTTCATGAACCTGGCGACGGCGCGATCGCAGATGCGCGCGATGGAGGTCGGGATCCGGAAGGTCATGGGAGGGTTGCGCCACCACCTCATCTTCCAGTTCCTGGCCGAGTCGCTGCTGCTTTCCCTTGCGGCCGCGTGCGTGGCGATCGCGCTGATCGAATTTGCGCTGCCGGCGTTCAATGAACTCGCGCAGAAGGACCTCTCCCTTCGTTTCGGCGAGGATTGGACGGTGGCGGCGGGCTTCTTCGCGCTTGCCCTCCTGGTCGGCGTCGGAGCGGGAAGCTATCCCGCCTTCGTCCTCTCCCGGTTCCAGCCGGCGGACGTCCTCAAAGGGGGCACGAAGAGCGGACCGCGGGGCCTCAGGCTTCGCCAGGTGCTGGTGGTGGGGCAGTTCACGCTCTCGATCGTCCTTCTTTCCTGCACGTCGATCGTGAGCGCCCAGATGGAGTTCATCCGGAACAAGAGGCTCGGATTCGACAAGGAGCAGCTCCTTGTCGTGCACTTGAAGACCGACGACGACCGCGAGAACTGCAACACCCTGAAGACCGAGCTCCTGCGGCACTCCGAGATACGGAGCGTGACCTGCGCCTCCGGGACGCCGGCCGATCCGGCGTCGCGCATCGCGGTCGCACGGCGCGCGGACACACAAAACGAGCAGGATATCTATACCTATCATACCGATTATGACTTCCCCGGCGCGCTCGGCATGACGCTCGCCGCGGGGAGGTTCTTTTCGCCCGAGTTCCCGAGCGACTCTACTCGATCGATCGTCGTGAACGAGGCCGCGGTGCGCCGGTTCGGGTGGCTAAGTCCGCAATCGGCGATCGGAGCGTCGCTCGAGTGGTTCATGGGCCCTGACGACGGGCGGCAATTGACCATCGTGGGCGTGATCAAGGACTTCCATTTCCGGCCGCTCTACGAGGAGATCGCGCCCGCCATTTTCCAGATGAGCCCGGAAGGGAAGGATTTTCTCATGATGCGCGCGAACCCGGACCGCATGGACCAGGCATTGGACGTTCTCCGGTCGGAGTGGAAGGGGTTCGACCCGAACCACCCGCTGGATTTCACGTTCCTGGACCAGCAGGTCGAAGCGCAGTACGGTGCCGAGACGCGTCTGTTGAAGGTCTTCGGGGTCTTCTCCGGATTGACCATCCTCCTGTCGTGCCTCGGGCTTCTGGGCCTCATCTCCTTCACGACGGAGCAGCGCACGAAGGAGATCGGCATCCGGAAGGTCCTCGGGGCGTCGGTCCCCGATATCGTCCTCATGCTGACGAGGGACTTCGCCTGGCTCGTGGCCCTCTCGTTCTGCGCCGCCGTCCCGATCGCGTACTTCGCGATGAACGCGTGGCTGGAGAACTTCGCCTATCATCAGCCGGTCGATCCCGGCGTCTTTCTCTTCGCCGGAGGGGTGGTCGTCTGTACGGCGTGGCTTACCGTGGGCGTCCAGACCGTCAAGGCCGCCCTTGCCAATCCCGTCGAATCGCTACGATATGAATAGCGCCGTGCAGACGCGGGGTTGGTTGCACCACCCGCAATTACACAGTTACCGATAGGAGACTCGTCCATGTTTCGCAGCTACTTCAACATCGCCCTTCGCAACCTCGTGAAGCACAGGGGCTACTCGCTCATTACGATCTCCGGACTTGCGGTCGGCATCGCCTGCTGCATCCTCATCTCGCTCTTCGTGCTCTACGAGCTGGGCTACGACCGCCAGGATCCGAACGCGGGGCGGATCTACCGCGTCGAGGTCGACAACTGGGCGGCGACGCCGCTCGCGATCGCGCCGTTTCTCAATTCGACGCGTCCCGACGTGGAGGAGGCCGTCCGGTTCAACCGCGTGAGCCGGGCGCTCATCGGGAACGAACAGCAGATGTTCACCGAGAAGCGGTTCTTCTTCGCCGATTCGACGCTCTTTCGGGTCTTTCACTACAGACTCCTTGCCGGCGACCCGGAGAAGTGCCTCACAGCGCCGAACAGCCTCGTCCTGACCCAGGCGATGGCGGAGAAGTACTTCGGCCGCGAGAACCCTATCGGAAAGACGCTGAAGGTTCAGACCGGCCGGTCGGCCGACTATACGATCACCGGCGTCGTGGAAAACGTCCCGGCGCAGTCCCACTTCACGTTCGATTTTCTCGGCTCGTTCAGTTCGTTCCCCATTGCCCAAGTCGATGAAAAGATGCAGTGGACTGCGTCGCTGGCGTACACGTATCTTCTCGCGCGGCCCGGGGCCGATCTCGGCGCGATGTCCGGCGCGATCGAGAAGATCATGAGGCTTCGGACCCAGACGCCCGATACGTCGTCCCTGGCGGTCTCTCTCCGGCCGCTTGCCGACATCCATCTCTACTCCGAATGCGAGAAGGAGATCGAGCCACAGGGGAGCATCCGGTACGTCTATATCCTCTCGACGGTCGCGCTCTTCATTCTCTTCCTGGCGGTCATTAATTTTGTGAACCTTTCGACGGCCCGTTCCATGCGGCGCGCCCGTGAGGTGGCGATGCGCAAGACGTTCGGCGCCCGCAAGGGGCAGCTCGTCGCCCAGTTCATCGGCGAGTCGGTCCTGAGCGCGTTCCTTGCCTCGCTCTGCGCCGTGGGACTCGTGGAGCTCATGCTGCCGGAGTTCAACGCGGTCGCCGGCATCAACGCGTCGCTCTTCGGCGGCGGGACGATCTTGCCGCTCCTGGCGGTGCTCGGCGTGAGCCTCGTCGTCGGTCTCGGCGCGGGGAGCTATCCCGCCTTCTATCTCTCCCGGTTCCGTCCGGTGCGGATCATGCGCTCCGGCTACAGCGCGGAATCCCCCTCGTCGGCCGCCTCGCTCCTCCGCAAAGGGCTCGTCGTTCTTCAATTTACGATCTCCATCGGACTCATCATCGGGTCGCTCCTGATATCACGGCAGCTTGACTTCATCCAGACCAGAAACCTGGGGCTCGACACCGAACAGGTCCTCGTCATGCCGATCAGCGGCATCACGGCGGACCGCTACACCTCATTGAAATCGGAGCTCTTGAAGCAGCACGCCATTGCGGCGGTCACGGCGTCCTTGGGCGTGCCGGGTGAGAGGATCGTCATCGCCGAGGTGGAGCCCCAGGGGACGCACGAGAAGTCGTACGGTCCCCGCACGATACTGGCGGACCTGGATTTTGCGGAAGTGTTCGGGTTCGAGATCGCGCAGGGGAGGAGCTTCTCCCGGGACCATCCCTCGGACACGTCCGGAGCGTTCATGATCAATCAGAAGGCCGCGGCGCTCTTCGGTTGGGATGCGCCGGTGGGCAAGCATATCGATTTTCCGTCGCTGAAGCGGGGGGGAGAGGTGGTCGGCGTGGTGAAGGACTTCAACTACGCGTCGCTTCACTCTGAGATCGAGCCGCTCGTTGTACACCTCAACCCGAACCCCTCGTTCTTCAAGTACATTTCGGTGCGGCTCGCTCACGGGGACAAGCGCGAAGCGCTGAAGCTCGTCGAGGAGACGTGGAAGCGCGTCTCCCCGGGCCGTCCGTTCGACTACTACTTCCTCGATGAGAGCTTCCGGAACCTCTATATCGCCGAGACGAGGCTTCGGTCCATCGTCCTCGGGTTCACCATTGTCGGCGTCTTCATCGCGTGCCTGGGCCTCCTGGGCCTCGTGTCGCAGTCGGTCGTGCAGCGCACGAAGGAGATCGGGATCCGCAAAGTGCTGGGCGCCTCCATCGGCGGCATCGTCACGCTCCTGACGAAGGATCTGTTGAAACTTGTTCTCCTTGCCAACCTCATCGCCTGGCCGCTCGCCTACTACATGATGTCGAAATGGCTCCAGAGCTTCGCCTATAAGATCGATATCGGGGTCGCCGATTTCTTCATCGCCGGGCTCCTGGCGGTGGTTCTTGCCTGCCTCACCGTCGGCCTCCATGCGGTGAGGGCGGCGCTCGCCAATCCCGTCGATTCCGTCCGGTACGAGTGAAGCTGCGTCGTCGGTGCAGGTCACATTGGGGGAAGGAGACCGTCAGCGGGTCCCTTCGCGGGCTTCCACGGACCAGTCGCGTTTCCCCTGATCCGACCGGGTGCTTCGTGAGGCCTGCGCTGCCGTAGACACACCTCGTGATGAATCCTCTCCAACCCCGCCATGCAGCCGATTCTGAATGTCGAAACGGAGGAGGCGACCAGAGACCGAACCGGAGAAGTGTCCTCGGCCTGCGATAGGACGATCTCTCCGTGCCGGTCAACGCAACTCCCTCATCGGTGACCCCGTAGGAGAAGTACCGAACTCTCCCAAGACTGTACCTCTTGCCAAAGAATCGTCATTTTTCTCGGCAACGATCAGGTAACATCCAACGGAGCCAGCGTGTGAGGGGTGAGGGGGAGCGCCATCCTCAACCGGCACATCATATGAGCAGAAATGAGCGATTATTGCGCTTTCCGCGTGAACCTCCGGGAGTAGAGTGTTGCAACTCTCGAACATGAATCTCCGTTTGAGACGCCTGGCCCTCAACCATTTGCCCACCTGAAATGTCCAACAACGGATGATAAATTCGAGGAAGCCGCCTCTCGACCAAACGGAGGCGGAATTGATTCAACAAGCCGCCCTCGGAAGCATGGCGGCATTCAGCCAACTCTTCCAGGAATGCGAGAGGCAGGTCTTCGCCATTGCACTCAGTTATATGCAGAATTCTGATGATGCGAAAGACGTCTATCAAGAGGTCTTTATGCGGTCATACCGTGGGATATCTGATTTTCAGTCTCGCAGCAAGTTCTCGACGTGGGTCCACCGCATCACGGTGAACGTCTGCCTCTCTCAGCTGAAGCTGCAGAATCGTCGGTCGGACATCCTTCTTGATGATGATCCTCCTCATGATCACGCTGATCGGACCGTTGTTGCGAGGTCCTCTCAGCGTGAGCAAGGGACGGATCAACACGTCATCGATAGCGATGCTCTCACGCATGTTCACCAACTGATGGCACTGTTGTCCCCCCAACAGCGCATGGTGTTCACATTGCGGCACTTCGAAGGCTACAAGATACGGGAGATCGCCGAGATGATGAAATGTTCCGAAGGCAGTGTCAAGCGGCATTTGTTCACGGGAACAAACCGCATGCGCAAGCATCTCAAAAAGTACATGCGATGAGAAAGGTGATGATATGAAGCACGAGCGGTTCAAACAGATGAGCCAGTTGGCTCTCTATGGTGAATTGGATCCTTCTGAGCGGCGCGCGCTGGATCGGCACTTGACGGAATGTGAGATGTGTCGTTCGGAGTATGAAGATCTCCAGAGATTTCATAGCCGGTTCGATTCACTGCAGTCTGCGGAGGTCAACGAGCCCGAGTTTCAGGAGATTCGCCGATCGGTCCGCCGCCGTGCAGTATCCCGGGGGACGGAACATGCACGGATCCTTGACCGGCAGGCGTGGGGAGCCTTCAGGGTCTTCACAATAATCGGCCGTCCGAGGGCAGTGATCGCGCTCGGCGCTGCGGCAATTCTCATGATCGGCCTGATCGCAGGATGGTTCACGGGCCAGCTGCAGACCCGCCGGGACGGCGATCTCATTCAGCTGACGTCGGGGAGCGCCCAGATGCTGCGCGGTCCGCTTCAGGTCAGGAACCTTCAGTTTGCCACTGAACAGGAAGGCGACGGCAGGATGGAACTCTCCTTTGACGCCGTCAGTCGCATTCAGATGAAGGGAAGCTCGAACGATCCTCAGATGCAGATCATTCTTGCGAGAGCCTTGCTCGACGCAAGCAGTCCGGGCGTCCGGTTGCGGGCCGTCAACGCGATGATGTCGCAGCTTCCGATCAGCATCGTCGACCCGGGAGAATCGGCTCTCGGCATCAAGCATGCCCTCGTTGAAGCAATGCGGTACGATGATAATCCTGGCGTGCGACGGCAAGCTCTGCTGACCCTCAAGAAATTCTCTCTGGACGCAGAAATCAAGGAAGGGCTCCTTTCGGTTCTTCGGCAGGATCCCAATGAGGGGCTGAGAGCTGAAGCCATCGACGCCCTTTTTCCACCGACGAACATGAAGACCTCGGAACCGCATCTCATTGAGGTATTGGAGAAGGAAGCGAAGTATGACAATAATCAGTACATCAATCAGCGCGCCCGCGAGATCCTGCAGGATATTCAATAAGATGAAACGCTGGATCCCGTGTATCCTCGAATTCATGATGGTCGTCGTTCTGTCGATCGCGGGTCTTGCACAGGGTGTGACCGGAGCCCATGTTCGATCGAAGAGTTTTGCCGTGGACCCGGGAGACAAATTGGTGGTCAAGGTGCGTCTGGGGGACGTCATCATCAACTCGTGGGATAAGAATACGGTGTCCGTTACCGCCGAGGGTATCGAGGACAAGTATCTCGATAGTCTGAGCATCTTCAAATCTGGCTCGCTCATCCAACTACGATACACTCCTGCCGGGAATATGCAGGGCAAGGGCCGTTTTACCATCCAGATACCGGCGCATTGTGACGCCGCGATGAACATATCGCACGGCGATATTCGACTGTTGGGCTCGTTCAGCGGAAGGATCGAGGGGTCAACGTCCAACGGCGCCATCGAGCTTGACAACGCGACAGGGTTCGTTGAGCTTTCCACCTCGAGCGGGGGCGTCACGATCGGCGATATCAAGGGAACCGGCCGGTTCAGCACGTCGCGCGGCGATATCGCGGTGCATACGGTCGACGGGGATATCGACGTGAAGACATCCAGCGGCAACATCCGGGTGGAGAGCGTTGTCAAGAACCTTACCGCTCATACATCCAGCGGCAATATTTCAGTCGGCACTGTCGGAGGGAAGACCGTGCTTTCGACGTCAGGGGGAAATATCACGGTGAACCATGTCGCAGATAGCGCGAAGATCAAGACGTCGGGAGGCGATATTACGCTGGAGAACGGAAGCGGCAACATGGAGCTGCTGACGCTCGGCGGGGACATCCGCATTCGCTCTCTTGCGGGTTCGCTCCGGGCCAGGACAGCGGAGGGAAGCATCGACGCGGTGCTTTCTCCCAACGCGGAGAACGACACGCTGCGGACATTTCGAGGAGATATCAATCTAACGCTTCCGGAAAATGCCAGAGTGACGATTACCGCCGTCATTCGCAGGGAGGGGAGAGAGGCACCGCGAGGACTGAACTATGAGGTGGTTTCAGATTTCCCTGCAGAGACGTTCAAGAAGGACGATGATGAAATGCTTGTCCAAACGTTCCGCCTCAACGGCGGTGGAAGCCAGGTATATCTGGAAGCGGTGAACGCCAATATTACGATCCGAAAGCGTACACGCTAGTCAACGTATTGAGAACAAGAAGCACCCACAGACTTTCACACAAGAAAGGAACAATCGACATGAAATACTCTATCGTTCTACTGCTGCTCTTGACGATGAACGCGGGGACAAACATCGCCCAGAATGAAAAGAGGGAAGGGATCCAATTCTTTACTGGCAGCCTTAAGCAAGCGGTAACGAGGGCAAAGATCGAAAAGAAGCTCATCTTCTTTGATGCGTATGCGGCTTGGTGCGGACCATGCAAGACCATGGAAAAGGAAGTCTTTACAGATAAGAACGTCGCAGAGTATTTCAATCAACATTTCATATGCGTTCATATCGACATGGAGAAGGGCGAGGGCCCATCTCTGGCGAAGAAGTTCAGCTCAATTGACGGTTATCCGTCGCTCCTGTTCCTGAACAGCGAGGGGAGAGTCATGAAGACGATCTTGGGGTCGCGAAGTAGCAAGCAACTCCTTGCAGAGGCGCGGCTCGCCGCAAATTAGCTGCGGCCCGGTGCGCCGCTACATGGCCCCGTTCGTTAGGATGCGATTCACACCCGGTGAATCAACCATGGTATGGGGTAGCCTTATTCGGTCATAATTCCCATGATCGTGTAAATTCGTGAGTACTCTATTTTCAAGTTGATCATCTGCCCCGTCGATGAGTCGGGCTACTCTTTCCATGTGAATCATGCAAGCAGCAGCAATGCGCTCTGGTATCTCATAAGAAGATCCTCCCTCAGCCTTACCACCCGGCTTCTCGCACTAGCCGGCGGGAACGTCATTCTGTAGAACGATCCTATCCAGCCTGGGTCCCGAAATCTTCACCATCTATTGATGGGTCGGGAGTGGCGTACATCGACATTCCTTCGCTGGGTCAGCGTACTTTCCACGGAAACACCCCCGCGGACCTTCCTGTTTGTGAATCCACCCCTGATTCTTTATATTATCCCAATGAATTCTCCGCAGGAAAAGCCCATCGGCGTGTTCGATTCCGGTATCGGCGGGCTGACCGTCGTCCGGGCAATGATGCGGCTCCTGCCCCATGAAAATATCGTCTATTTCGGCGATACGGCGCGCGTCCCCTACGGGCCGAAGTCGCCCCAGGTGGTGAGAGAGTACGCGGCCCAGGACACCGATTTCCTGGTGAGCCATAAAGTAAAAATGATCGTCATCGCCTGCAACACCGTCTCGTCGGTGGCGCTGGAGGTCGTGCAGAAGCATTCGAAGGTGCCGGTCGTCGGCGTGATCTTCCCGGGAGCGGAAGCGGCCGTCAAGGCGACGACGAAGAAGCGCATCGGCGTCATCGGCACCGTTGGGACGATCGCAAGCGGCGCCTATACGAACGCGATCCGGCAGTTCGACCCGGAAGCCGTGGTCGTCGGCCAGGCCTGCCCTCTCTTCGTGCCGCTGGCCGAAGAAGGATGGATCGACCATAAGGCGACGGAGCTCATCGCGAAAGAGTATCTGTTTCCATTAAAGCTCCAGAAGATCGACACGCTCGTCCTCGGATGCACGCACTATCCGATTCTGCGCCGGGTGATACAGAACGAATTCGACGCATCGGTGACGCTCATCGACTCCGGCGAAGCCACTGCGCATGTCGTCGGCGGCGTCCTGGACGAGCACGGACTTCGCAACCCTTCAATGGAAAAGGCGAATGTCCAATTTTTTGTGAGCGACATCCCCCATAAGTTCGCCGAGGTGGGCGAACGGTTCCTGGGAGAAAAGCTCGGCAAGGTTCGGCGCGCCGAAGGCGCGTTCTAACACAGAAGACAATTTCACTTTACTCTATCATCCATTACAACGGAGGTATCCATGGACACCGCATTTACGAAGAAGCTCGACGCCGTCATCAAGAAGCACCAGATGCTTGACCATCCCTTCTACCAGACCTGGACGATGGGAAAGCTTCCGGCCGTAGCGCTCAGAGAGTACGCGAAGCAGTACTACCACTTCGTTATGGCGTTCCCGACGCTCCTGAGCGCGACGCACGCCAATACGCCCCATCTTTCCGTGCGCCAGGAGCTCCTCGAGAACCTCATTGAAGAAGAGCGCGGCGACGGCAACCATCCCGGCCTCTGGATGAAGTTCGCCAAGGCTTTGGGCGTCTCCGAAAAGGAAGCGCAGAACACGCCGCTCCTCCCTGAGACGAAGGAAGCGATCGAGACCTTGCGGGCGCAGACGCGCTACGGATCATATTTGGAAGGTGTCTCGGCCCTCTACGCCTATGAATCGCAGATCCCGGAAGTGGCAAAAGTGAAGATCGACGGTCTCAAGAAGTTCTACGGCGTCACCGGCGCGGAAGCTCTCTCTTTCTTCACGGTTCACCAGGAAGCGGACATCTATCATTCCAGAGACGAGCGGAACATCCTCGAGCGCTACGCCAAGACGCCCGCGGAACAGACCGCCTGCATCGACGCGGCCGCCGTTTCGTCGAAGGCGATGCTGCGCCTCTTGGACGGCGTCCACCGGGCATACGTCCAGCCGAGTCTGAACTGATGCAGCTCACGGACGACGATATCGCCGGGAAGCTGAAAGCCTTACCGGGCTGGCAAAAGTTCGGCGCAGAGATCCGCAAGACGTTCGAGCTGAAGGACTTCGCGGCGGCGATGGGGTTCGTCACGAGCGTGGCGCTGCTTTCGGAAAAGGGGAACCACCACCCCGACATCGACATCCGGTGGAACAAGGTGACGCTCGTCCTCTCCACGCACAGCGAGGGCGGGCTCACGGACAAGGATTTCGCACTGGCAACCAAAATTGAGGCTCTTCAATAATGTCCAGACTCGACTCGCTCCTGAGCTTTCTCAAAGACGACCCCAAGGACGTCTTCACGCGCTACGCCATCGGGCTTGAATACGTGAAGATGAACGACTCCAAAAAGGCCACCTCCTCGTTCGAGCAGGTCATCGAATACGACCCGACGTACGCTCCGGCGTACCACCAGCTCGGGCTTCTTCTCATCAAATTGAAGAAGAAGGCCGACGCGCGTGAGATCCTCAAGCGCGGCATCGAAGCCGCCCGCCAAGGCGGGGACGGAAACGCCGCCCGGGAGATGCAGGAAGCCCTCGAGGAACTCGGATGACCGATACAGATACGCTCGAGGTCTTCCGGAGCTCCGAAGCGCTCCTGGAAGGGCATTTTCGACTCACCTCGGGGCTCCACAGCGCGAACTACTTCCAGTGCGCGAAGGTCCTCCAGTATCCCGCCCATGCAGAGCTCCTCTGCCGCCATATCGCCGACCACTTCCGTGCTTTTGATGTTAGCGCCGTCATCGCTCCGGCCCTCGGCGGGATCGTCGTGGGCCAGGAGGTGGCCAGGCTCCTGGGCGTCCGGTCGATGTTCACCGAGCGCAAGGAGCAGATCATGCAGCTCCGGCGCGGGTTCGAGGTGCGTCGCGGCGAGCGGATCCTCGTCTGCGAGGACGTGATCACGACCGGCGGTTCTGTCCGGGAGGTGATCGAAATCGTCAATAACTTCGGCGGCGTTGTCGCCGGGGTCGGCGTCATCGTCGACCGGAGCGGCGGGACGGCGCAGTTCGAGAACCTCTTTGCTGCCATGACGATGCAGGTCGTCACCTACAAGCCGGATGAATGCCCCCTGTGCGCCGACGGCATCCCGGTCGTCCGGCCCGGGAGCCGCACCGGCACTTAATCATGAAGCTCAAGGTCCTCAACCGCACCAATCCGTTCCGGGGACGCGTCTTCAACGTCGTCGTGGACGAGGTCGAATACGAATCCGGCAACCGCTCCGTCCGGGAGGTCGCCGAGCACTCCGGCGGCGCCGTGGTCCTGGCGCGCTTTCCCGACGACACCATCCTCCTTGTGTACCAGCACCGCTACCCCTTCGACAAGTTCATCTGGGAGCTTCCGGCCGGCAAGCTCGAGCCGGGGGAAGATCCATTGCACTGCGCAAAGCGGGAACTCGAGGAAGAGACGGGCCACTTCGGGGCCGAATGGAAGAAGCTCACGGCGATCTACACCTCCCCCGGCTTTTGCGGCGAGATCCTGCATATTTATCTGGCGACGGGACTGACCGAGGCGCCGGGCGGGCGGAAGCTCGAGGAAGGGGAGCTCACCATGGAGATGAAGCGCGTACCCTTGAATGAGGCGGTCGCCATGGTGGAGCGAAACGAGATCGTCGACGCAAAATCGATCTGCGGGATCCTCCTCGGGGACCGCATGATCCGGAAAGGGGCCCTCTCATGAGCGAACGCGACTACCGGCTTGACGTCAAGCGCTGCATCGACGTGAAGTGCGACGGGGAGCTCGCCGAGGTGTCGCATTATGAACGAAACAACTGGCTCACTGTTGAACTGCAGTGCGCGCGCTGCAAGAAGAAATTTGTCGTCAAGGTCGAGATCTGATGAACCCCACCGAATTGATCCGTAAGAAGCGCAACGGCGGCACGCTCTCAAAGGAAGAGATGGAGTTCCTTGTCCGAGGGTATACCGAAGGGAAGGTGCCGGAGTACCAGATGTCGGCGTTCCTCATGGCGGTCTACTTCAAGGGGATGGATTTTGAGGAGACGGCGCTCTTTACCGACATCATGCTCCATTCCGGTATCGTGGTCGACCTCTCGGAGATCCCGGGCGTCAAGGTGGACAAGCATTCGACGGGGGGAGTGGGGGACAAGGTGTCGCTCATTTTGGCCCCGATGGTCGCCGCATGCGGCGTACCGGTGCCGATGATCTCTGGTCGGGGACTTGGGCATACCGGCGGCACGCTTGACAAGCTTGAATCCATCCCAGGGTTCCGGACGCAATTGAGCCTGGAAGAGTATAAGGCGGTTCTGAAGAAGGTCGGTACGGCGATGATCGGCCAGACGAAGGAGATCGCGCCGGCCGATAAGATGATGTACGCGCTACGTGACGTGACTGGGACCGTGGAATCGATCCCATTGATCTCGGGGAGCATCATGAGCAAGAAGCTCGCCGAGGGGATCGACGCGCTCGTTCTGGATATCAAGACGGGCCGCGGCGCGTTCATGGACTCCGAGGAAAAGGCGATCGCACTTGCGAAGACGTTGATCGCCGTCGGGGAGAAGTTCGGCAAGACGACGATCGGGTTCTTGACCGACATGAGTCAACCGCTGGGGTTTGCGGTGGGAAACTGGCTTGAGGTCGTGGAATGCATCGGCTGCATGAAGGGGGCGAAGGTACCAGATCTCATGGAGGTGACGTATACTCTGGGCGGTGCGATGGTGATGCTTGGGAAGAAGGCGCCGACGATCGAGGCTGGGATCGCGATGTGCAAAGAAGCGATCAGTTCGGGCCGGGCGTTTGAGACCTTTCGAAGGCTTGTCGCGGCACAAGGAGGGGATGTCTCGTTTATCGATCATCCTGAGAAATACCCCAAGAGCGAGCACCAGGTTGAGATCAAGAGCAAGACGGCTGGGTTCGTTCAATCGATCGATGCGCTCGAGATCGGGTTTGCGGGGATCATGCTGGGTGCGGGGAGGATGCGCGTTGATGAGGTGATCGATATGAAAGCGGGGATACTTTTTAAAAAGAAGGATGGCGATGCGGTGAAGGTCGGTGACGTGCTTACAGTACTTATGACGGACCGCAATTCTGAATTAGATCGTGCGGTACAGCGTCTCGAGAAGGCGATCATCGTCGGGGCTGGTTCGCCGATGAGCACGCATTTAATCAAAGCCCTCATCGATGGTACAGGTGTCCATCCATTGAATCCAAGCTAGCAGGGTTACTACCTTTTCAAAGCTTGATTGTGAAGGCCCGTTCGAGAGATCGGGCTTTTTGCATTTGGAGGAGTTCGCGAAGGCATAATTATTTTCGATTCTCCTCGGTTTCGAGATTATTTATCTCATAAAGAGCTTGACAATCCCCGTGGGAATTCCTACTATAGCAAGTCACGTCTTGCGGTCCTGTCCGCAGCGATTTATCGGGGGAAAGATCTGTGGAGGGTTGGGAGAATAAATTGGCTAAACTTTAACCCTTCGGTGAGATCGGCAAATCGGCTGATGCTCATGTGAGGGGTTTTTCGTTCTTGTACCCTGCCGTCAAAGAGACTCAAATAAGACAATTGTCGGCTCTCAGCCAAAAACGAATATGGAAATCTGTAGAATTGCGAGGCCTCTGAAGTTAGTCAACATTCGTTGGCAATAACAGTGGGTCGTTCATGAATGTTGGGAAGGCTCTCAAATTACGAAAGTTAACCCTGTTCGCTTTGTCATAAACATGAGGAGACCAAAATGACAACTTTGCGATTTCTTGCACTCTGCGCCAAGGGTACAATTTTTACAATTCTACTGGGTGCTGGCTGTTCTAAAACACCGCCGGACCAAACTCACGAACACCCTCAACCACCGGACCTAACTCCAAACATCACTATACAACAGGGATTGCCCTACTATGGTCCGCAGCTAAATACTTCTGGAAAGGTACCATATAAGGGGCCAGTGATTTCCATCTCAGCGGTTTCACTTCCTAATTTCGGATATATCTCACTCAACACTACCTCGGGAGAAAAAGAATACATCGTACAAGGAGATAGACTTATCGGCAATATTTCAGTAGCCGCGCCGCCGGGATTCGAAGTATCGATAGTTGGCCCGAATTCGGGCTCTCCCTTGCCGCCCTTGGTTCCCATTGGCGGCAAGGTGCCACCTACCCACATTCTCGTTCGATTTAAGCCCACTCAGGCACAAGCGTACTCGGGGAATGTGAGTAATTCCAGCCCTAGCGCAATGACTCAAGATGTTTCGGTGAACGGATGGTCTTGTGCCGACATCTTCTTTGAGCCTATCACAGACTTGCCGGGCGATTGTTACATTAGCAACACATCCGATATCTCCTCTGATGGTGATCGTGTAGTAGCATACAGCTACGCGTATGATCCTGCGGTACCGACAAGCGGGGGCAATTGTACCCCAACGAGTTCCGGTGACCATTATGGTCACCCATACCAAGCCGCTGGCTGGACTTCGAAATGCAAGAACATACTCTTGTTCCCCGCGTCTCCATCTGCGGGCTTGATAGGATTGGGCTATTTGCCGGGCGCACACCACTCGGAAAGTGCCGCCTTCGGTATTTCACCGGATGGAATTGAGGTCGTTGGCTACTCAACTTTCGGTACCGTGCAACCTGATCAAACGCGAGGGGTGATTTTTACATCCGGTGGGATCGTAGCGTTAGATTGGCTTACCGGAGATAAAATGAGTTTTGCGTATGAGGTGAGCCAGGATTCCCCTCTACCGCTCCCCGCCTTCCTTCCTCCGGGAACTCCCCGTCGAGTTATCGTGGGCTACTCTTACACCGAGCCGAATGAACCGAGCAAGGTGCCGGGTGCACATGCAGTTTACTGGGATAATTTGAATAACAGTTCTCCCAACCACATCCACGCTTTGCCTCTGCCAGCGCAGTTGCCAAATGGTTTTGCAGTAATATCCTCTGAAGCCACGTGTGTCTCAGACGATGGAACACTCATTGGTGGAAACTTGTATTATAACAAAGTGTCTCTCGGTCATTTCAACAGCATACCCTGTCTTTGGCGGTTAGGCTCTTCAACAGTGACCGTTGATGCCTTGGACGACGTGACTGGCGGAGAAGAAAATGCGCGGATTATGCATGTATCTGGTGATGGAAGATGGCTTGTTGGTTGGGGAATCCCGAGTACCGAAAATTATACAGCTTGCCGGTGGAACGCTAATGCGGGTCTTCCAAATTGGAGAAAGCCTCAAGAACTTGCATTTTTAGCCGGGACGACGAGTTCTTATGCGTCTGGGGTAAGTCAGGACGGATCAATCATTGTGGGGGGCTGCTCAAACTTAATTGCTGGCGAATACATTGGTTACGCGACACTTTGGAAAAACGGGACTGTTGGCCTGCCCCCAGTTGTACATGATATTGCGGGCATTCTTCACGACAATGGCGTTACTCTACCCGATGGTTGGACGAGTCCGGGAGCCATTCGTGTGTCAGCTAATGGAAGAATAATAGTAGGAATCGCAAATCACCCCAACCCACTAAATCCAACCGACCCAACCGATCCTTCGCAAGAGGGATGGGTTGCCGGCATACCATGAGAAATTAGAGCAAGAGATCCAGGGTTAGTAAGATGATTAACCCCCAATGTGACATTCACCTCGAAATAGGAGGAAGCGAGTACAGATTGCGATTCCTGACGATCACAATTTCACCTTGAACGCGGCAATAAGGTTTGCAAGTAGAGGAAAGCTCGGGCCACCGCTACAAAGAAACCCCGCTTGGAGCAATCCAGTTGGAGAGATTGTCCCATTCTTAGTTGAAAGATTTCAGGCGTCGCGATCCTGACTGTTCGTTGTTTATGCCACTTTGAAGTTCTTCGTCTGCCGCCTTCTCTCCACCTCTTCGTTGAGCCCGTTGACAAGCATCGGCATGAGCCTGTATCCTTTCATTCTCCTGAACCGCTTCTCCATCGCCAGGAGCGCTGTGGCCATCCATCGGTGTGCCTGCTCTGAGTTTGTCCACCGCTTCACGTTCCGCATCACCTT
>JANYJZ010000010.1 GCA_025358305.1 Ignavibacteriota bacterium | reverse complement strand
ACGAACACCGACGACCCGGGCCAGTTAGACCTCGGGAGGGACATCGGCAAGACGTTCGGCGCAACCGACTACGAGAGCGCGTTCCTTCTCAAGCTCACGTACTGGTGGCATCCGTAACGTGACGAACCCCCGGCCCCATGGGCCGGGGGTTTTTTGTTTCTGGCGCGTTTCCTCTCTAAAGCGCACACGTGCTGTCCGGTATCGGACAGCCGGCTTGCGCTCCGGACACGATCCGGCCTCCTTTTGACCCCTTTCTTTTGGCACGATGCTTGCCTTTTCCTCCGTCGTATCCCCATGGATAGAGACATCGAACCACATATCGTCCGGCAGCGTCGGAACAAGAAACTCCTCCAGGCGGGTGTCGTTCTCGCCGGGCTCGCAGGGCTCTTTTTTCTCCTGTCGGCCTGGATCAGCCCGTCGGTGAGCCGCGCGGACGTCCTGACGGCGCACGTCCGACGTGCGACCATCGACGGCTCGATCTCGGCTTCGGGGACGATCGTCCCGGCGTTCGAACAGGCGATATCCTCTCCCGGAGAATCACGGCTCCTCTCGGTGCGCAAGAAACCGGGAGAACGCGTGAAGCACGGGGAGATGCTCCTCGAACTCGACCGGAGCGAGCTCGCCCTCTCGCTCGACCGGACGGAGAAAGAAGTGTCGCTCAAGGCGAACAGACAGCAGCAGCTAAAGCTCGACATGGCGCGCACGCTCGAGGACCTCAACGGGCAGCTTTCGATCAAGGACTTGCGGCTCGAGTTCCTGAAGTCGAAGTCGGAACAGAGCGACAAAATGCTCGCCCTCGGGGCGATCGCGAAGGACCAGATGGAACAGACGAAACTCGAGGAGCGCATCGCACACATCGAACGCGACAAGCTCGGCGAATCGATCCGCAACACGAAGGAATCGCTCGACAACCAGCTCGAAGGGATGACGACGGAGGTCCATACGCTCCTGAAGGAGAAGGAGGACATCCGGCGCCAGCTCGAGCTCCTCGCCTGCAAGGCGGAACACGACGGCGTCGTCACATGGATCAAGGAGGAGGTCGGCTCGAGCATTCACCGCGGGGACATCATCGCCCGGGTCGCCGACCTCACGAGCTACCGGGTCGAAGCGACCGTCTCCGACATCCATGCGGCGAGCCTCTCGATCGGCATGTCGGCGATTGTCCGCGTGAACGACCTCTCGATCCCGGGGACGATCCAAACGATCTACCCCACGATCGAGAACGGCGTCCAGAAGCTCTCTATCGCCATCGACGGCGCGCAGAGCGCCTCCCTCCGGCCGAACTTGCGCGCCGACGTATCCCTTATCACGAGCCGGCGCGACAGCGTGCTCGTCCTAAAGAAGGGGCCCTACGTCAACGGCAAAGGACAGCAGACGGTCTTCCGGATCGACGGCACGACCGCCCGGCAGGTCCCGGTGACTCTCGGCGTCATGAACTTCGACGACGTGGAGATCGCCACCGGGCTCGCCGACGGGGACGAGGTCATCGTCTCCGACATGAACGAATATTCCCATCTCTCACAGATCAAGATCCACTAGCCACGGAGGTCGTTGCATGATCACGCTTGACAACATCGAAAAGATATACCGAACCGACAAAATCGAGACCGTCGCGCTCCATGCGATCAGCCTCAACATCCGCGAAGGGGAGTTCATCTCCATCATGGGCCCGTCCGGTTCGGGCAAGAGCACGCTCCTGAACATCATGGGACTGCTCGACGCCCCCTCGGGGGGGACGCTGAAACTCGCCGGGTCCGCGGTCGCGGCCCAAGGCGACCGGCAGCTCGCGCGGATCCGGAACGAGCGCCTCGGGTTCATCTTCCAGACATTCCACCTCATCCAGGACCTGAGCGTCGTGGACAACGTCGAAGTGCCGCTTCTCTACCGGCGAATGTCGGGCGCCGAGCGCCGCACGCTCGCCCTGAGGGCCCTCGAACGCGTCGGTTTGAGCGCGCGGGTGCACCATTTTCCGGGCCAGCTCTCGGGCGGCCAGCAGCAGCGCGTCGCGATCGCCCGCGCCATCGTCGGCAGCCCGAAGATCGTCCTGGCGGACGAACCGACGGGGAACCTCGACAGCCAGATGGGGGACGACATCATCTCGATCCTCCTCGATCTGAACAAGGCGGAGAAGTCGACAATCGTCATGGTGACGCACGACCCTCGGATGGCGGAAAAGACCGAACGGACCATCCGGCTCTTCGACGGACGCCAGGTCAATTAACAACGGGCGCCCGCTCCGGGGGGGCGCGGACATTCACGTTGCACCAGAGGGAGTTTCCTATGCTCAAGAACTACATCAAGATCGCCTTCAAGGTCCTTCTCCGGAGGAAGTTCTTCACCTTCATCAGCCTCTTTGCGATCAGCTTCACCCTCGTCGGGCTCATGGTGACCACGGCGCTCCTCGACCACATGTTCGCCCCGATGACCCCCGAGACGAACCTCGATCGCACGCTCGGCGTCTTCTACATGGACATGATCGGGCCCGAGTCGCAGTGGAACGGGAACCCCGGGTACGGGTTTCTCGACAAGTACGTGCGCGGCCTCGCGAACGTCGAGCATTTCTCCATCTTCGGCGAGGAACAGCCCGTGACGTCGTTCAAGGACGGCAAGGAGATCACCTCGGAGCTCAAGCGGACCGACGGAGAATTCTGGAAGATCCTCGACTTCTCGTTCATCGCGGGGAGGCCCATCACCGACGACGACGAGCGCAATGCGAACTTCGTCGCCGTGATCAACGCCGCGACGGCCGAGCGGTTCTTCGGGGACACCCCCGCGCTCGGGAAGTTCATCGACGTCGACCGCCAGCGCTTCCAGGTCATCGGGGTCGTCGAGAACGTCTCCTTGATGCGCCATGTCCCGTACGCGGACATCTGGGTGCCGAACAGCACGTCGCCGCAGGTGGCCCGCCGGGAAAAGCTCATGGGCGGCTACCTCGGCCTCCTCCTCGCCCGCGACAAGAGCGATTTCGTCGGCATCAAGCAGGAGTTCCAGTCCCGGCTGCCGATGGTCCAGTTCACCGACCCGGACTACAAGACGATGGCAGGCTCCCCGGAGACGTTCTTCGAGAGCATGGCGAGGGAATTGGTCGGAGAACGCAGCGCGCCGATGCTCCTCGGGGCGATCGCTCTCGGCATGCTCCTCTTCATGCTCTTGCCGACGCTCAATCTCATCAACATCAACATCAGCCGCATCTACGAGCGCTCCTCCGAGATCGGCGTGCGCAAGTCCTTCGGCGCCTCTTCCTGGACGCTCGTCGGACAGTTCATCGTGGAGAACCTCATCCTGACGGTCGTGGGCGGCGCGATCGGCTTCGTGCTCGCGGGGATAGTCCTCGCGGTCATCAACGGGAGCGGCCTCATCCCGTACGCGCATCTCACGCTCAACTTCAGGGTCTTCGGCTACGGTTTTCTCATGATCCTCGTCTTCGGCCTCCTCTCGGGCGTCTATCCCGCCTGGAAGATGTCGCGGATCCACCCCGTTCTCGCACTGAAAGGAGCCGTCCGATGATCAAGCACCTCTTCAAGCTCATCTGGAACAAGAAGAAGGCGAACGCGTTGATCTCCATCGAGATCCTCATCTCGTTCCTCGTCCTCTTCGCGGTCGTCACCATGGCGGCCGTGAGCATCTACCGGTTCAACCTGCCGCTCGGCTACGCGTACGCGAACGTCTGGCGCATCAGCATCGACAGCCGGCTGCCGTTCGATTCGACGTACAACGCCGTGAAGCAAGCGACGATGAAAGAGCTCCTCGTCGCCATTCGGGCCCAGCCGCAGGTCGAAGGGGTGGCGACGTTCGCCATGGCGCCGTACGGGAACAACACGTCGATCTGGCGCGACAAGGTGAACGGCGAGGAGATCACCATCTACATCAACAACTGCTCGGAGGAGGCGAAGGACATCCTCGGGATGCGGCTCGTGTCGGGCCGATGGTTCGAGGAAAACGACCGCTCGCTCGCGTGGACCCCTGCCATCGTCAACCAGGCCCTCGTTCGGCAGCGCTTCGGCAGCGAAAATCCGATCGGGAAGAACCCGTACCCGAAGGGCGATTCCTTCCCGACGGGACGGGGGATGCGCGACATCCGGATCGTCGGCGTTATCGAGGAGTTCCGAAAGGACGGGGAGTTTTCCGCACCGGCGAACGTCTCCATCGAGTACCTCGACATCTTGAAGACGACCCGGGCCACCTCGTCGGACCTCCTGATCAGAGTACGACCGGGCACGGACGCCTCGTTCAAGGAGTCGCTTGACCGGACCCTCGCATCGACGGCGAAGGGATGGTCATTCGAGATCAAAACCCTCGAGGAGCTCCGCCGGGCCAACTTCAAACCGGACATCGCGGTCATGATCGTCGTGGGCTGCATCGCCGGGTTTCTCCTCCTCATGGTGGCGCTCGGACTCATCGGGGTGCTCTGGCAGAACGTCTCACGGCGCACGAACGAGATCGGCCTGCGCAGGGCGCTCGGATCGAGCGCCCGCATGGTGTACTGGCAGATCCTCGGCGAACTCCTCGTCCTGACGACGTTCGGACTCATCGTCGGGACGGCCATCATCGTGCAGTTCCCGCTCCTGAATCTGTTGAGCGAGATCCCGAACGGCATCTACGGCGTCGCGCTCGTCATCTCCGCGAGCCTCATGTACGGCCTGACCGTCGCCTGCGGGCTCTATCCGAGCTGGCTTGCGATGGAGATCGAGCCCGCCGAAGCGCTCCACTGCGACTGATGCTGCGGCCGCACCGGGGGGGACGCCTTCGAGCCACGCCCCCTTGCTTCTGAACGCTGCGTCTGCTATGTTACCGCTGTCCGGGCGCTTGACACGCGCCCCTTGTGACGCATCCCCTTAGACCCTGGATCTTCGCATGACCACCATACGTGAGACGGAAGATGGGCGCACTTCTCATCGTTGATGACGACGCCTCCGTCGTCACCTCGCTCGCGCTTCTCTTGAAGCAGGCGGGGTACGACTCGCTCTCGGCGGCGAGCCCCGCCCAAGCCATGGAGCATCTCTCGGCGAACCGCGTCTCGCTCGTCATCCAGGACATGAACTTCTCCCGGCAGACGACCGGCGAGGAAGGACTCGCACTCCTCAGGCAGATCAAGGCTCGGCGGCCGGAGCTCCCCGTCATCCTCATGACCGCGTGGGGCTCCATCTCGCTCGCCGTCCTCGGCGTCAAGGCCGGGGCCGCCGACTTCATTACGAAGCCCTGGACGAACGATCAGATCCTCCAGTCCGTCCGCACGACCCTCGGACTCGCCGCGGCCGGATCGCGGGACCCGTACCCCGCCCCATCCCGGGAGGAACTCGACGCGGCCCACGACTTCAGCCCCATCGTCGGCCGGGACCCGAAGCTCCTGCACCTTCTCCAGATCGTCGGCCGCGTGAGCGCGACCGACGCGTCCGTCCTCATTACTGGCGAGAGCGGCACGGGGAAGGAGCTCGTCGCCGAGGCGATCCACCGCAACAGCGCCCGCAAAGCGAAGCCGTTCGTCAAGGTGAACCTCGGCGGCATCTCGCAGACGCTCTTCGAAAGCGAGATGTTCGGCCACGTCGCCGGAGCCTTCACCGACGCGCGCCAGGACCGCAAAGGCCGGTTCGAGCTCGCGCACGGCGGCACGATCCTTCTCGACGAGATCGGCGACCTCGACGCGAGTTGCCAGGTGAAGCTCCTGAGGGTCCTCCAGGACCGGTCCTACGAGGCGCTCGGCTCGAGCACTCCGCGGACGGTCGACGTGCGCGTCATCGCCGCGACGAACGCAAATCTCGCCGAGATGATCCAAGAAGGGGAGTTCCGCGAGGATCTTCTGTACCGCCTCAACCTCATCGCACTCCACGTCCCGCCCTTGCGCGAACGGAGCGCCGACATCCCGCTGCTGGCGGGTCACTTCCTGGCGAACATCGGGAACGTCTACCGTCGGACGGGCGTCACGATCACCGAACGCGCGATGCAAATGCTCCGGCAGCTGCCCTGGAACGGCAACATCCGCCAGCTCCGCCAGGTCATCGAGCGGGCCGTCCTCATGACGTCGAAGAACACGCTTGACATCATCGATTTTGAGACCCCGCACACGGCCAAAGCAGACGACGCCGGCCTGCCGGCGCCCGGCAGCATGACCCTGGAGGAGGTGGAGCGGGCGATGATCGCGAGATGCATGGAACAGTTCGGCGGCAACATCAGCCGGGTCGCCGAAGCGCTCGGTCTGAGCCGGGCCGCCCTCTACCGCCGGCTCGACAAGTTCGGCATATCGTTGTGACCCTCCGCCGGAAGTTCTCCCTCTATCTCCTCGCCATCCACCTCGCGTTCGCGATCGTCGTGACCGCGCTCCTCTGGGACCACCGAGCATGGCTCCTCGCCCTGGAGGTTTTCTTCATCCTTTCGTTCCTCGCGGCGACGAAGATCTTCCGGGGGCTCTTCGAGCCGTTGGAACTCATCGCCTCCGGCGTCGAGTTCATGAAGGGAGGGGACTTCACGACACGCATTCGGGAGCTCGGCCAGCCGGAGATGGACAGGCTCATCGGCGTCTATAACCTCATGATCGACAACCTCCTTAGAGAACGGGTGAGGATCCAGGAACAGCACTTCTTCCTCGAGAAGATCCTTCGGGTCACGCCGACGGCGATCGTCACGCTCGATTACGACGGGAAGATCTCATTCGTCAACCCCGGCGCAGAATTGATCCTCCAGGCCGCCAGCGCCGACCTCCTTGGACGGAAGGTCGCGTCGCTCCACCTCCCCATCGGCGGCACGCTTGACGGCCTCGCGGTGGGCGAGTCGGCGGTCGTCACCTTGCGCGGCGTCCGGAAGGTGAAGTGCCACAGGTCGCAGTTCATCGACCAGGGGCATCCGCGCACCTTCTACCTCATCGAGGAGCTCACCGAGGAGTTCCGCAGGTCCGAAAAGGCCGCATACGAGAAGCTCATTCGGATGCTCTCCCACGAGGTGAACAACTCCCTCGGGGCGGCAAACTCCCTTCTCCACTCCTGCCTCCACTACAAGGAACAGATCCGTGAAGCGGACCGAGGCGACTTCGAGACGGCGCTCACGGTCGCGATCGCACGGACAGAGCACCTCAATGCGTTCATGAAGAGCTTCGCCGACATCGTGAAGCTGCCGCTGCCGCACAGGCAGCTCACCGAGGTGAAGCCGATCCTGGAGCACCTCGTCGCACTCCTCGGCGCGGAACTCGCGCGCCGGTCGATCCGCGTCGTCTGGGACATCCGTTCCGACCTCGCGCCGGCCGTCATTGACGCCCATCAGATGGAGCAGGTGTTCCTGAACATCTTGAAGAACGCGATGGAGGCGGTCGAGACGGGCGGAACGATCACCGTACGACTGGGGAGGAAGGACGGAAAACAGAGCGTGACGATCGAGGACTCAGGCCCCGGCATCTCGGAGGAGACGCGAAAGCACCTCTTCACGCCGTTCTTCAGCACGAAGGAGAACGGCCAGGGGATCGGTCTCACGCTTGTCCAGGAGATCCTCGCGCACCACAAGTTCGAGTTCACGCTTGAAAGCCCGCCAGGTCAGCCGACCCAGTTCACCATCTTCCTCACGTGACGCGCCCCGACGGGGGGGCGCGCGGTTCAGCGTTCGTAGATGCCGGTGAGCACCGCGCTGGCAAGGACGTTCCCGTCCAGGAGCTTCAGGAACGCCGTGAGCGATGCCGTCAGGGTGCAGTCGAGCGCCTTGACGTTGAGTGCGTAGAGCGTGACGACGTAGGGATGTGGGCCGGAGCCCTTCGGGGGTTCGGGTCCGCCGTAGCCGGCGTCCCCATAGGAGGTGTAGAGTTCTTTCGTGCCGGAGGGCATGAGCGAGCGCGAAGCGCCCTCGGCGAGTTCGCGCGTGAGAGCGGGGATGTTCACGGCGATCCAGTGCACCCAGTTCTTGGCGACCGGGTGCGGATCAATGATCGAGAGTGCGAATGATTGCGTACCGGCTGGGACACCGTCCCAGGCGAGGGGGATGGAGATGTTTCTTCCTCCCGTCACTCCCTGGTGCGCATACTTGGTGGGAATGAGACCGTTATTCTGGAACGCCGGTGATGAAAGGTCCACGACCGGAACCCTCCTGGAACAGCATTGAAATTACTTCTCGCCCCTGTAGCTTGCGAGCGCCCGGTCCACCGTCTCGTACGTGTCGAACACCTTCACGAGCTGCGTCACGACAAAGAGGTTCTGGACCTTGCCGCCGACGTTCGCGAGGCGCAGGGCGCCGCCGCCGTTCTTCATCGTCGTCAAAGCCGCGATCAGCGTGCCGATGCCGGAGCTATTCATGTAGTTCACACCGCCGAGATCGATAATGACGTGCTTCACGTTGTCCTCAAGGAGGCTGTGGATCTTCTCGCGGATCTTCGTCGTATCCGGTTCGCCGAGAAGGTCGCCCTTGAAGGTCAGAATGGCGACGTCGTTATCGATTTTTTCTTTGATTTGCATAGTGTTTCCTACGGATGTACGGGACAAGTGGAATGTTCAATCATACAAAAACCCGGTATAAAAGTCAACCTATGGGCCGGGAAAGAGCTCGAAATATTTGTATCCCGAACCGGTGTTGAACAGGAGCACCGAGTCGGCAGGCTTCAGAAACCCGCTCCTGGAGAGTTCCCGGGCCGCCGTGACCGTCGCGGCCCCTTCGGGCGAGAGGAAGAGCCCCTCGGTCCGGGCGGCCAGGCGGATATCGGCGATGATCTCCGCGTCGGGCACCGCCACAGCGATGCCGCTGCTTTCGTAGAGCGCCTCCAAGATGAGCGTATCGGCGAACGGCTTCGGGACCCTGAGGCCGGAGGCGGCGGTCTTCGCGTTCTCCCAGAACTGGGTCTCGGTCTTCCCTTGGCCGAACGCGCGCACGACCGGGGCGCATCCCGAAGACTGGACGCAGACCATCCGGGGCCTCTTACCGGAGATCCAACCGAGCGCCTCCATTTCCCGGAACGCCTTCCACATGCCGATGAGTCCCGTTCCCCCGCCCGTCGGGTAGAAGATGACGTCGGGGAGCTCCCAAGCGAACTGCTCGGCGATCTCGTAGCCCATGGTCTTCTTCCCTTCGAGCCGGTAGGGCTCCTTCATCGTCGACATGTCGAACCAGGAGGTCCCCGCTCGGCCCTCGTTCATGGCCTTGGCCGCGTCGCTGATGACCCCGTCGACCAAGACGACGCGTCCGCCGTAGACGGAGACCTCGCGGATGTTCACGACGGGGGTGTCCTTCGGCACGAAGACATGCGCAACGATCCCCGCCTGGGCCGCGTAGGCGGCCAAGGCGCCGCCGGCGTTGCCGGCCGAGGGCATCGCGGCCTCGCGGATGCCGAGCTCCTTCGCCTTCGAAACGGCGAGGGCGAGACCCCGGGCCTTGAACGAGCCTGTCGGGTTGTACCCCTCTTCCTTGACGTAGAGGTTCGACAGCTTCAGCTCGGCCCCGAGCCGGGGGGTCTTCAGAAGGGGGGTCCATCCCTCCCCGAGCGTCACGATGTTCTTCTCCTCGAAGACCGGGAGAAGCTCGCGGTAGCGCCAGAGATCGCCGGGCCGTTTGGCGATCTCCTCTCGGGAAAGCCCCCCCTTGGCCGCGGCCAGATCGTACTCGGCCAGGAGCGTTTTATTGCAGTCGGGGCAGACGGTCTGAATCGAACGGGGGGAGAATTCCCGGGAGCACTGGCTGCAGCGAAGATGCGTAAAATAGGTTTTCATCGGGCATTTTTCACTATGGGCGGGTAATATACTCCTCCTCGGCGTCAGAGGCAAGACACTCCCCTCGCACTGCTGTCGCGGGGGGAAATCTTCGTTGCATTTCAGGGATTTTCCTCGTATATTTTTCATTCAGCCTGTTACCCTTCATTCTATCATAGGAATACCACCACAATGCCGTTAATGACACAGATTCGGGAGAGCATGACGAAGGTGTTCGCCATTTTCGCTGGACTCTTCGTTGTGTACATCGTTCTCGACTGGGGGATGGATATCACCGGCCGCAAGAGCGCCAAGATGAACGCTCGCTCGCAGGAGGTCGGCTCCATCAACGGGGAAGCGATCCAGTACAAGGACTTTTCCGACATGGTTCGCCAGGCCGCCGACAATCAGAAGACCCAATCCGGCGTCGAGCCGGACGACAACCAGCAGCGGCTCATCCGCGACCAGGTCTGGAACCAGGTCGTCGAGCAGCATCTCTACGACGAACAGATCAAGAAGCTCGGGATCACCGTCTCCAACCAGGAGATCATCGACGCCATCTTCGGCCCGACCCCGCCGGACTTCCTCAAGGGCCAGTTCACCGACTCCACCGGCACCTTTAACCGCCAGCAGTACGAGTTCCAGCTGAAGAACCCGAAGAACAAGGATGTCGTCGTCCGCGTCGAGGACATCGTCCGGAAGCAGCACTTGCGCGAGAAGCTCCAAAGCATCATCCTGTCGAGCGTCCGCGTCACTGAGGGTGACGTCCTCCAGCGCTTCAGCGACGAGAACATCAAGTACACCGCCGAGACCATCTACTTCGACCCGAACGCCCTGGTGAAGGACAACGAGATCGCCGCGGGCGAGGAGGACTACCGCCGGTACTACAGCGACCACCAGGAGGAGTTCAAGACCGAAGCGACGCGGAAGCTGAAGTACGTCCTGTTCCCCGAAGCGCCCTCCGCTGTCGACAGCCAGAGCGTCATCAGCGACATGGAAGACATCGTTCGGCGCGCGAAGGCGGGCGCCGACTTCGCGGAACTCGTGAAGACCTATTCCGAGACCCCCGCATCCGACAATTTCGTGAAGCACGGCGAGCTCACCCCCGACCAGGAGACCGCGGCCTTCTCCGCCTCCGCCGGGAGCATCGTCGGACCCGTGAAGGAATTCGACGGCTACCACCTCATGAAGGTGCTCGAGTTCCGCGCCGGGAAGGACGAGTTCACCCATGCGGCGCACATCCTCATCCGCGTCGAGAACAATGACAGCATCGCCGCATTGAAGCTCGCCCGCACGCTCACCGAGCGCGCGAAGAAGGGGGAGGATTTTGGATCCCTCGCAAAGCAATATTCGAAGGACCCGTCCTCCCAGAAGGGCGGCGATCTCGGCTGGTTCGGCAAAGGCCGGATGGTGAAGCCGTTCGAAGAGGCCGCGGGGAAGACGAAGCCTGGACAGATCACGGGACCGGTCCGCACCCAATTCGGATACCACGTCATCAAGGTCCTCGGCCGCGACAGCCGCGAAGTGAAGATCTCGAGCATCCTCATGAAGATCAGTATGAGCTCCGCCACGCGCGCCGACATCTCCCAACGCGCCCAGGACTTCGCGTTTCTGGCGAAGGAAGGCGACTTCACGAAGGAGGCGGAACAGAGCAAGTACAATCTCCTTGAGACGCCCGCGTTCCAGAAGGCCGGCGTCATCCCGGGCATCGGCGTCAACTCCACCGTCTCCAAGTTCGCGTTCACGGCCAAGATGGGCGCCGTCAGCGAGTCCTACTCGCTCCAGAACGGCTTCGGCGTCTTCATGGTCTCCGAGATCCGGGAGGCCGGCGTGCGGCCGTACGACGACGTGAAGGCGGTCATCGAAGTGAAAGTAAAGCACGACAAGAAGATCGAGAAGCTGAAGGCACTCGCCACCCAGCTCCGGTCGACGCTCTCCCCGGGCGACAGCCTCGGCAAGATCACCATGCAGCGCTCCGATCTCCCGGTCCAGCACCTTGCGCCGTTCACCCTGTCGCAGTTCCTCCCGGCGATCGGACGCGATCCGGGCTTCATCGGCACGGTCGCCCAGCTGAACCAGGGCGAGATGTCGAAGGCCGTCGACGGACAGCGCGGCGTCTATCTCATCACGCTCACGAGCAAATCGGCGTTCGATTCGACACTCTACCGGGCTCAGCATGACCCGCTCCTGACGCAGCTCCTCACCGAGAAGCGGAACCGCTTCTTCACCGACTGGTCCGAGAACCTGAAGAAGTCGGCCGAGCTCGTCGACAACCGCGACCAGTTCTACCGCTGACGCGGGATTCACTTATTTAAAAGGATGTGCCGTTGTGCGACTCTGCTGCACGGCAATGATTCTGATGGCGATCGGGGCTCTCAGTGCCCCGATCGCCGCTCAGGAGCGGCCCACGAGCCTCTCCTTGTTCGGTTCCTACACCACCTCCTCCAAAGTCTTCTACCGCACCGCCGACCCTGACGAGTTCCTCCGGAGCCAGTTCTTCCCCCTGGACGACATCCTGAGCGCCGGCATCGATGTGCGCCGCACGCTCCCTTCGGGCAACCTCCAGCTGGGCCTGAGCGTCGAGATCATTTCCAGGAGCACCTCCTCTTCGGTCCCGTACGGGTCGCTCTCGGTCCCGGTCCTCGACGGCGTCACGGCGGTCCCCGTCGAGGCGACGGGATACTTCTTCATCCCCGTCGGCACCGACGAGATCCGCATCTTCATGGGGGGCGGCGTCGGGGCCTACTTCGGGCAGCGCCGGTACGAGTACGGCGGTACATCGGCCGAGACGACCGACCGGAGCCTCGGGTTCGGGATCCACGTCTTGAGCGGGATGGAGTGGTACACCTCCCCGGCCATCTCCCTGCGCGGAGAGCTCAAGTTCCGCGACGTGCAGTTCGAGACCGTCAACCGGTTCCAGCAGACCTCGACGACGGTCAAGGGAACGATCATACCTCTGCCCGCCGAGACGATGCACTCCCGAGTCAACATCGACGGCATGCACCTCGCCGTCGGCCTCGCCTGGCATTTTTGAGCCATGGAACCGCCGAACGCATCGCTCATCTACCTCACCGGATTCATGGGGAGCGGCAAGAGCACCATCGCCCCTATCCTCGCCAACACGCTCGGCTTCGAGTATGCCGACATCGACGCGGAGATCGAAGCGGCGACCGGCAGAAAGGTCACCGAGCTCTTTAGCGACGAGGGCGAGGAGTATTTCCGGACGGTGGAGCTCGACATCCTCGGCCGGATGGCGACCCGGCGGTCGTGCGTCGTCTCCCTCGGCGGCGGCACCGTCGCCAACGAGGAGAACCTGCGGGCCGTGAAGGCCTCCGGGCTTCTCATCTATCTCCAGGTCGACGAAGAGCAGCTCTACCACCGGCTGAGGTTCAAGAACAACCGCCCGATGCTCTGGGGGAAGGACGGCAACCTCCTCACCGACGACGATCTCCGGGCGAGGATCCGGCACCTCTTCTCAACGCGCGAACCCTTCTACCTCCGCGCTGATATCATCATCCCCACGGGGAACAACCGCGTCGGCATCACGGTCGACGAGATCGTCCGGGCGGTGAAGCACCGACCACCGCCGCAGAGAACCTCATGAACATGATTCGGGTCCAACTCGGAGAGCGCTCGTACCCCATCACCCTTGGAACGGGCATCCTCCCTGCGCTCCCGGGCCTCGCGGCCCGGCTCGGCATCCCTCGGCAGATCGCGGTCGTCACCGATACGCGCGTTGCCGCGCTGCATGTGCGGCGCCTCAGTGCACTCCTCCGGAAGGAAGGATGCGAGGTCCTGGAGATCGTTATCGCCCGAGGAGAGCGCCAGAAGTCGCTCGCGTGCGCGAACCGCATCATCACGCGCCTCCTCGAATCGCACTACTCCCGGCGGTCCGCCCTATTCGCCTTCGGCGGCGGCGTCGTGGGGGACGTCACCGGGTTCGTCGCCGCGACCTTCCGGAGAGGGATCCCGCTCGTCCAGGTGCCGACGACGCTCCTCGCGCAGGTGGAAAGTTCGATCGGCGGGAAGACCGCGGTGAACCACCCCCTGAGCAAGAACGCGATCGGCGCCTACCATCAGCCCTCCCTCGTCTTCTCCGACACGGAGTTCCTTGCGACACTTCCGAAGCGAGAGATCATCTCCGGGGTCGGGGAGATCCTAAAATACGGCATGCTCGACCGGGGGATCTTCGCCTACCTTGACCGTCACATCGCCGCGATCCTCGCCGGCGACCCCTCGGCGCTCCGGGAGATCATTCTCCGGTGCAATAGGGTGAAGGCGAAGCTCATCCAGGACGATGAACGCGAAGAGCGCGCCGGGGGCGGACGCGCCGTTCTCAACCTCGGCCACACGGTCGGACACGCACTCGAGGACCTTTCTCGGTACCGGCTTCGGCACGGCGAGGCGGTGGTCCTCGGACTGCGCTGGGAACTTCGCCTCGCGCTCGCGGCGGGACTCACCGACAAGGCCGACGGTGCGCTCTTCGACGACCTCCTCGGCAGAGTGCCCTACCATCCCTCGATCGGCTTCATCCCCCGGGACCGGCTCGTCGAACGTCTCGTCGCCCTGGGGGCCTCAGGTGGGTTCGTCGTCCCGCGAAAGATCGGAAAGGTGATCGTCGCCCGCGACATCCCCCCTTCGCTCATCCGCTCGGTCTCGCGCGCCTTCCGGCCCTGATTCGCGCACGCCGAAGAAGTTCTCGGCGCCGGCGTAAAATAACAGCGGCCCGCTGCTCAGCAGAGATCTGCAGAGCAGCGGGCCGCTCGCAATTCGTAGGCCCGATAAAGGGTGCCGAGGCGCCTAGGGGATGAGTCCGATCTGCTTCATATACGTCTGGTTGTCCCAGAAGAGATGTTCTTCGGTCATGACGCCGTCCTTCCAGACCCCGATGGTCGCCATCGGCATTTTGAACGCCTTGCCGGTGGGCGGGATGAACTTGCCGTTCCCGATGGGCATCGGTTTGGTGAATGTCCCCTCGAACACTCCGGTGACGACGGTGTAGTTTCCGGTGCCGATGCGGATCGGGTGTTCCTTGATCCTCGTGTCGGGAGCGTAGACGAACATCGCCTTCAGGTCCTCGATGTGCCGGTCGAGCCCCTGCGTCACGTGGCCGTCGGGCCAGTAGACCTTGATGTCCGCGGCGTGGCTTTCATGAAACCTCGTCCACTCCTGGTTGGAGAAGACGGTGTAGTCGAGCGTGTCGAAGATCGCGAGCCGGGCATCGATGCCCGTGCGTTCGTCCGCGACCTGCTTTGCTTGGGACCGGAGCGACTGCAGTTCGGGGGAGTCTCCCCCGGAGCAGCTGGCGAAGATGACCGTGAGGGCGAGAGCCGCGGCGATCATTCCGGCGAGCGTGCGTCCTGTCTGTTCCATACACTGATCCTTTCGTGTGGTACGTTCTGGAGAGTCCCGGACGCCCCCTCATTTCTGGGAGGGGGGCGTCCGGGACGGATTACGCCGCTTTCACGGCCGTTTGTACTTTCAGGAACTCGGCTTGGATGTCGATCTTCACGTCGCTGCCGACCGCCACGCCGCCCGCTTCCGTGAGCGCGTTCCAGTGGAGACCGAAGTCGAACCGGTTGATCTTGCCCTGGATCTCAAATCCCGCGACCTGCGCTCCGCCGAAGCCGGTGCCGGTCCCGTTGAAGGTGACGTCGAGGACGATGTCCTTCGTCACGCCGCGCAGCGTGAAATTGCCCGCCACCTGGAGCTTGTCGGCCGAAAGTTTCCGGACCGAGGTCGAGACGAACGAGAGTTTCGGATAGGCGGCCGCGTCGAAGAAATCGGGCGACTTCAAATGTCCGTCGCGCTGTTCGTTCTTCGTCTGAATGCTCGCCGCGTCGGCTTCGAACCGGATCTTCGCGTCGCTGAAATCCTCTGTGTCCGAGTCGATCGTCGCCTGGAACGTGTCAAATCGTCCCGTGACGCTTGAAACGACGAGGTGCTTCACTTTGAAGGAGATCTCGGAGTGGGTCGGGTCAATTGTCCATTGTGCCATGACGTGCTGCCTTTCTTCGTGAGTGGGTTGGTTGTAGGATCGCTCAATCTTCTACAACCAAGATACCACACGGAAGGCTCTCCTCCATTCACCCACGTTACAAAAATGGATGAACATAGGGTAACTCGCTGTTGGGGGGGCGTTCGGGCGTCTAGAACATGGGGGGAAGGCGCGCTCAGGCGCCTCCCCACACGGGGTGTGGAGCGGGTCTACGCGAGGGCGTGCTTTTGCTTCAGTTCCTCGGCGTACTCCATTGCCTGGAGTTCGCTGTTGAACCAATGCGACGAGATCCGCTTTTTGAACCACATATAGCGCGTCGCGTGCCGGATGATCCACATGCCGGGGTCCTGGTCACGATGGGTCAACTCGATGATGCATTCACGGGAGTTCGAAAGGAGCGTGGGTTTCTTCAATGGATCCTCCGCAGTACGTTTGGGTCTCTCTTCAAGGAGGCGAAGGAAGGTCGCTGTCCGAAGGATGGCATAGACGGCCTGCCACTTCTGCCATGCGAATTCGCCGATATCATCTGTTGCCATGGATTACGTGTGCTTTCCGACAGGCATGGTAGGTGCGTGTCTCATCTGCAGCGACGGTCGGGGCAGGCGTATGATAGGGCGCATTCGCGCCATACACCCTCTAATGTAACAGATTCGGCACCAATAGCGAGATACATATTTTTTATATTTTCAGGAACGGCGTCGCGCGTTCGCGCGCGCGGCGCTTACGCGTGGCGGGCAACAGAGTTGGAGAGATCGTCGTGCGAGACGGGACGCGCAGAATGCAACCGGCCGCCCCTCATGGACCAAGAGGGGGCGGCCGGTGTGCGATACGACGCCGTACAGGAACGAACGGGAATCTACTTCTGAAGGAGGAGCTTGTTGGTCTGCGTAAAAGTGCCCGCAGCGCCGCCGGCAAAGGGCCTGGCCTGGAGGCGGTAGAAATAGACGCCGCTGGAGGCACCGCGCGCGTCCCACGTCGCTTCGAAAGCCCCCGGCGTCAGGTCCTTGTCGACAAGCGTCGCGGCGGTCTCGCCGAGGAGATTGAAGATCGTGAGGGTCACCCGGGCAGGCTCCGACACCCGGAAGGCGATGGTCGTCGTCGGATTGAAGGGGTTGGGATAGTTCTGCGCAAGGGAGAACGACGCCGGAGCGGCCGCCGCAACTTCTTTGACGGCCGTGATCTGGGAAAGGTCGCGCTTCCAGATGGCGGTGGTCGCCTTCAACGGCACATCCCCCCTGAGGACCGTGATGAACATCGTGCTTCCCACGACGGCGTACGCCGAGACGGAGTAGGTGGAGGGAAGTCCCGTATTATCCACTGCGGTCCAGCTCGTGTCGGCATTGTTCATCTCGTAGAGGGCCGTTCCGGTGAACGTAAAGATGGTGTTGCCGGAGGTGAAGAGGTTCTGGCCGGATCCGGGAAACGGCAGGCCGGTCGAGACCCTCGTCCACGACGCGCCGAGATCGGTCGACCGGTAGATCCCGGAGGTGAACGTGCCGTAGGAGACGACGGAGGCGTAGATGGACGTGCCGACCGAGACGATTGCGAGAACAGTCGAGTTCAGCGGGAGGCCCGTGCTGACGCTCGTCCACGAGGTGTCGCCGAGCGTCGAATGAACGACGCCGTAGCCCACGGCGCTGATGTTGGCGCTGAGTCCGGCAAAAAGGTCGCTGCCGACCGCAGCGATCCCATCGATGCTCACAAAGAAGGTAAAACCGCCAAACACGTAGGTCGCGACCCCTTGCCGTGCAGGGATCCAGTTCACACCGTTGTCGGTGGAAAGCAGGATCCCGCTGCTCTCCGTTCCGGCGTAGATCGTGCTGCCGCTGCCATAGAAGACCTTCGGCGTCGGGCCGACATACTGGCTTGTGATGCCGTTGCTTGAAGCGGTCCAGGAAGCTCCATTATCCGAGGAGCGCCACACGAAGAGTGTCCCCGCCGAGGTCCCTTGGGTCCCGGACGTGAAGAGCGTACCGTCATGACTCCAGACGTGGGCAAGCGATGGGTAATAGGTGGTGCCGGCGATGACGATGCCGGGCGGCTTGCTCAGATGCCAGGTCGAGCCGAGGTCATCGGAGTAAAAAATTGAGTCGAGCCCGGTGATCCGCATCGCGAAGAGGCGCGAGCCGTTGACCGCAAGGTCCCGCAGTCCGGTCCCAGCGGGGACCGTGTAGATGCTGTCGTTCCCGGGAATGTCCGTGCATTTGACCCACTGGGCACTGAGGGACGACCAGGTGGCAATGAGGAGGACGAGCGGAACCAAAAATCTGAGCGAAACATTCATCGATGATACCCTTTACCGTAGTGGGAGGTTGAAAAAAAGGTTGTGTTCTATCCTCTCAACATACGACCATGCGGAGTTGGTATCAATAGCGCAAATGGGTCATTCTCTCTCGCGCGCGCCGGGAGAGCGAGGCGTCAGACGAGTTTTTGGCGGATGGCTTTGACGACCGCTTCAGAGCGCGAGTGGACGTGGAGTTTTTCGTAGATGTTCCGGATGTGGTTCCTTACCGTATCGGGGCTGATGAAGATCTTCTCGGCGATCTCCCGGTAGTTCATCCCCTCCACAAGCAGTGTGAGCACTTCGCGCTCGCGAGCGGAGAGCGCCCCTTCGCCGCCGGCGGGAAGTGCGGGAGAGCCCTCCGCCGGTGTCCCGCGCCCCTGGAGGACGTCGAGGACCCGTCGCGCGATGAACGGGGCCATCGTGGCGCCGCCGCGCATCGTCTCGGTGATCGCTTCGAGGATCTTCGTCGTCGAGGTCTTCTTCAGGAGATAGCCGTCCGCGCCGGCGGCGATCGCCTGAAAGACGCGTTCGTCGTCGCTGTGGTTCGTCACCATGATGACCTTGACGGCGCTGTTCCTCTTCTTCACCAGAGCGACGCCTTCGATGCCGCTCAGCCCCGGCAGTCCGATGTCCATCAGGACGATGTCGGCGTCCGCGAGGGAGTCGAGGGACCCCTCGATCGCGCCGAACGCCCCGAGGAGGCGCAGGCCGGGCGTCGCCTCAATGATCTCGCTCAGCACGTTTCGATACGCTCCGTGGTCCTCGACGATGGCGACGCGGACGGGAGCGGGCAGTTGTGTCATGGGGACCTGTAGGGTGATTGATCTCTCGGTGGTAAGGTAAGCACCTCGGGCATACGGTTCAATAGCGCATTTGTGCCAATTGCACAGAGAGCGAAAGCGTCGTCCCTGTGCCCGGCGCGGACCGGAATGCGAGCGTCCCTCCGATCTCCGCCGCCCGGGATGCCATATTCTTCAATCCGTTGCCGCCCCTGGGCCGTTTTCCCGGCAACGCGGGGTCGAACCCCCTGCCGTCGTCTTTCAAGAGCATGTGGAACTCGTTTTCGGAGACGTCGATGGTAAGTTCCACCGACCGTGCGCCCGAATGCCGGAGAACGTTCGCAAGGCCTTCGCGGAAGATGAGGAAACAGTTCTTCCGCGCGACGTCGGAGAGGTCGCAGTCGTTCTCGAGCAGAGGCACGCGAGCCGCACAGGCGATCCCCTGCTCTCGGCACTGTTCGATCGCGACATCGTGGATCCGCGAGACAAGGTGGCTGAGGCGCTGGTGGTGCGGCGAGAGCGACCAGACGGCCTGCTCCATCGCGTCCTCCGCCTCTCTGGCCATCGCGTGGAGCCTTGCAAGCACCTCGCCGGCGCCTTGGCCCCCCGAGGGTGGCACGCGGAGCTTCGAGGCCTCGGCGAAGAGCGACATGCTGCTCAAGGTCGAGGAGACGTCGTCGTGGAGATCGCGCGCGATCCCCTCTCTCGTCGCCCGGCGGTGCTCTTCGATCGAGTTCGCGCGCTCCATCGCGTCCAAGGTCCGCCGGAGTTTCCGGACGGAGAGGTACCGCACGGCGCCGCCGAAGGCGCCAGCGAGACAGATCCCCGCGACGGCGTAGAACCACGACGTGCGCCAGAACGGCGGCACGATCGAGATCTTCACGGCCGCGCAACGATCGTTCCAGACGCCGTCGCTGTTCGATCCGCGGACCCGGAAGACGTACTCCCCGGGGTCGAGGTTCGTGTACCGGGCTTCGCGCCGGTTGCCGGAGAGGACCCAGTCGCGGTCGTACCCCTCCATCATATAGGCGTAGTTGTTCCGGCGCGGGTTGGTGTACTCGAGGGCGGCGAACTCGAACGAAAAGACCGATTCGGTGTACCGGAGCGTGATCGACCCGACCGTCTCGGTCGCCTGGCCGAGGTTCGCGGGTTGGTCGAAGATCTTGAATCCGGTGATCACCACGTTCGGCACGTGGGGATTGTCCCGGACGGAGTCCGGAAAGAAGCTGTTCAGGCCGTTGATGCCGCCGAAGAAGAACTCCCCGGCCCGACTCTTGCAGTACGTGTTCGTGTTGAACTCGTACGACTGGAGCCCGTCGTCCGGCGTGTAGTTGCGGAAGAGCGGGTGCGCGGGATCGCGCACCGTCATCCGGACGATCCCGCGGTTCGTGCTGAACCAGAGCGTCGAATCGTTCGCCGGGAGGATGCCGTAGACCGATTCGTCGGGGAGGCCGTCCTTCTGGTAGTACGACCTCCAGGTCTTCGCCTTCGTGTCATACCGGGAAAGGCCTTCCGTCATCCCGATCCAGAGGACGCCGTCGGAAAGGAGCGTGAGGCACTTGACGAACTTGAACGGCAGCGTTCCCGGAACATCCATGGAGAACCGCTCCAGCACCTCTCCGGTCCGTTTCGCGTGGAGGATCCCGGTCTTCGCGGTCCCGATCCACATGGTGGAATCGGGCTCGAACGCGAGGCATGTCGCCCAGTTGTCCCTGAGGCTCGCGGTCGAGACGACCGGAACGAACTCCTCCCGGAGCTCGTCAAATCTCAATACGCCCGTGCCCGTGGCCGCCCACACACTATGGAACGCATCGGCGGCGAGGCACCATGCGTCGCCGTCGTTGACGGAATCGCTCCCGGCGGACATCGTCCCGAAGTGACGGAAGGGTTTTCCCTCGCCGTCGAGCCGGTCGATGCCGTTCACCGTGCCGATCCAGAGTCGGCCGCGGTCGTCTTCGGCGAGCGACAAAAGGGAGTTGCTCGAGAGGCTCTCGCGGTTCGCCGGGTCGTGGACGTAGTGCACGCGCCGGCCCGACGCCCGGTCGAGCATCGTCAGCCCCTTGTCATACGTGCCGATCCAGAGCCGGCCCGTGTGGTCGACGATGACGGGCTTGAGAAAGTTATCGCCGCTCACCGCCGCGCTCGTCTTCGGCAGGAGGATGTGGTGGAACTTCGCCGCGTTCGGATCGATCTTCACGATGCCGGCCCCGTCGTATCCCACCCAGACGAGGCCCGAGCGGTCGACGGAGACGACAGTGACCCCTTCGAACCGCTGATCCGGTATCGGCGGCACGCATTCTTCCCACGATCGTCGGGTCCGGTCGAACCGCAGGAGGCCGGCGAGCCGGGTACCGACCCAAAGTTCTCCCGCTTGACCCTCCGCGATGGTCGTCACGAAGTTCCCGAGCGGGGTCTTCAGCTTCTCCGAGCGCAGCGGCTCGACCTGCCACTCCCCGCGGTCGACGGGAAGGGTCGGGTCTCGCCTGTACCCGAGGAGTCTCGAATCATCGGTGCCCGCCCAGATCGTGCCGGACCCGTCCTCGAGGAGCGAGAAGATTCTCGCTTGCTGTCCGGGGAGCGCGACCTCGGTGATCGTGCCGTCGTTCCTCCGGTAGGCAACGAGCCTCTCTCCGACCGCGATCCAGACGATGCCTTCTCGGTCCTCGTAGAGTTTGGAAACCTGCTCCCCCTTCGACGTCCGGTAGAGGAGCTCGTTGAGGCCCTCCGGGACCTGCCCAGCGGAGTCGGCCGCGATGACCATGAGGCCGGTGAGCGTCCCGACCCAGAGCAAGCCCCCCCGGTCCGCCAGTAGTTCGGTGACCTGCGGCAGTAGGGCGATCTCCGCGTGGGCCGAGTGGAGCGGCATGGCGGTAAAGGCGTTCGTCGATTTGTCGTACCGGCAGAGCCCGGTCGACGTGCCGATCCAGATCGTCCCCGTGCCGGAAAGCGCGAGCGGGGCGAGGACGTTCGAGAGGATGCTGCGGGTGTCCATGTTGTCGTGCTTGAAGACGGTGAATGACACGCCGTCGTAGCGGTTCAGGCCGTCGGCTGTCGCAAACCAGAGCAACCCCTCCCTGTCCTGCACGATGGACGTGACGGTGCTCTGGGAAAGACCATCTTCGACGGAAATATAGGTGAACGTCAAGGGCTGCCCTCCCGGTCCGTTGCCGGCCGCGCAGAGCGGTGCCCAGAGCGTCAGGAACAGAAGGAAGAGCGGACGGGTACGAATGGAAAGCAGTGCGGTCATGAGTGTGAAGAATGTAGCCAAAAATAGGGGGACTTTCAAGGAAACTCTCGGTCACGCGCTTCCGAGGTCTGCTGCCTGACAATTCCATTAAGTTCTTAGACCTGACATTTCTATGAAGTTATAACAGACGGGAATGAAGTTGCTTCTTTTGGTTCTATGTATTACCTTTTATAGCGTCCTACGTAGTCCCTGAGGCACTTTCCAGCGTCACCCCGGAACGAGATGACCAGTCTAACACATAAGATTCGCGTGCTGCTCATTGAGGACAATCGACTTCTCCGAGAAGGGATCGAGTCGTTGCTTGAGGCACACTCCGATCTCCGGGTGATTTCGGCCCTTGGAACAAATGAGAGCATCGCGTCAAAGCTCCAGTCGTTCAAACCCAATGTCGTGCTCCTCGATCTGGGGCTCCGGAGCCAGAACAGCCTCGAACTTGTGAAATCCACGAAAGCGAAGCATCCTGCAACGAAGATGATCGTCATGGATCTCATCCCCACCCAGTCCGACGTCCTGGAGTATGTCCGGGCAGGCGTGTCCGGGTTCATCGTGAAGGATGCGACGATCGAGGATTTTCTGAAGACCATCCGTTCGGTGGCGCGAGGGGCGCAAGTGCTGCCGTCGGCGCTCACAGGCTCGCTGTTCTCGCAGATCATCGACCATGCGGTGAACGGAAGCCAGGAATCATCCGACAAGCTCATGGAATCGGTCCGCATGACCCGGCGCGAACGCCAGGTGATCGAACTGATCTCCAGCGGCATGACGAACAAGGAGATCGCCCAAAAGCTCCACCTCTCCACCTATACGATCAAGAGCCACGTCCACAACATCCTCGAAAAACTGACCCTCCACACCCGCGTCCAGATCGCCAACTACGCCCATAACAGCGTCGGCTTTCTCGCGGCCGCCGATTCCGTCTCCCTGATCGAGGAATAGCCCTATCTTCACGTCGTGTCATCCCATTTTCATCCCTTTGGACGATTGCATCCGCGGCCGTTTTCGACGTATCTTCTCTATTGGCGGATTAGTTCGAGACCCGGCTCTTGCGTCCGCCGGGTTTCTCATATCCGGGTGCGAGGGTCTCGCGCTGAGCCCCGAGAGACCCCCGTCGGTCGACGACCGGCGGACGGCCTCTCCCGCGTACGACCGCGCACCGGACGCGTCGCGTTCGACTGGTTCCTCGGCCGTGATGATCTCAACGTGCCGATCTACGATCCAACCACGGGCGGCTGCCGGGACGGGCTCCACCCCGACCGCCCAAATGAAGAGCAAGGTGGAGAATCCACCCTAGCGTTTCTCCAAGCCCTGCTGGAATTGCGTCTGGCAGCGGACACCATTCTCATACCGAAGGAGGTACGTCGTCAATGAACCATCACAATCAGGAACTCTTCCACCGTCACCCGAAGAACCCCATCCTCACCGCCGCGGATTGGCCCTATCCCATCAACAGCGTCTTCAATCCGGGAGCGACGCTCATGCCGGACGGGACCACGCTTCTCTTATGCCGCGTGGAGGACCGGCGGGGGCATTCCCACCTCTGCGTCGCCCGGTCGGTCAACGGCGTCGACAATTGGAAGGTAGACCCCAAGCCGACCATGCCGGCGGATCCGGTGCATTTCCCGGAGGAACTCTGGGGCATCGAGGACCCGCGCATCACGTTCGTCCCGGAACTCGAGAAGTTTGCGATCGTCTACACGGCCTACTCGGCCGACGGGCCCGGTATCGCCCTCGCCATGACGAAGGACTTCGTCTCCTTCGAACGCCTCGGCCTCATCATGCAGCCGGAGGACAAGGACGGCACGCTCCTGCCTCGGCGCATCGACGGCCAATGGGTCCTCATCCATCGTCCCGTCAATTCCACCGGTGCGCACATGTGGGTCTCTTACTCCCCCGACCTGCGAAACTGGGGCAACCCTAAGCTCATGCTCGAAGCACGGAAAGGCGCCTGGTGGGACGCAAACAAGATCGGACTCTCCCCTCCCCCCATCGAAACGCCCCGGGGCTGGCTCGTGATCTACCACGGCGTCCGCAAGACGGCAAGCAGCTCCCTCTACCGCCTCGGATTGGCCCTGTTCGATCTGAAGACGCCGGAGCGCTGCATACGGCGCGGCAGCGAGTGGATCTTCGGCCCGCAGGAGGACTACGAGCTCAACGGCGACGTGGACGACGCGGTCTTTCCGTGCGGCTACACGATCGGGTCCGACGGCGACTCGATGAAGATCTACTACGGCGCGGCTGATTCGAGCATCGCCCTGGCGACGGCGAGCGTCCGCGAGCTTCTCGACTGGCTCGACCACCACTAAAGGCGCACAGGGGCGCTTCCTCCGGCATACTGCACATCCCGAGAACTAAGGGAGCGGACCACACGGTCCGCTCTTTTCGTTGAAAAGACGTAGTCCATCTTTCATCCCTTTGCACGATTGATTCAACGTCCCTTTCGGTTGTATCTTCCTATGTTGGTGGATGATTTGAGACCGGGTCGTTCTGAGTGTTCGGCTTCGGCTATTCTGATGCCGCAAAAGTCGGTACACACCCGATCGCGACGCACCCGGTCCCAATTAACGCCCGAACTCGACCGAGAACGGGGGTACAATCGCAACCTCACATATAGAAGGATTACTCCCATGCTGTATACTATCGCCGTCGTTTTGATCATCCTCTGGGTCTTGGGGCTCATCACCTCCTTCACCATGAGCGGATTCATCCATATTCTCCTGGCCATCGCGATCGTGGTCGTATTGATCCGGATCATACAGGGCCGCAACCCGATCGGCGGCAAGGCCTAAGATACGGCTCGACGTGCAGCTTCTTGCTCATGAATGACACGTTCAACACGATCCGTAGGACGATACAGAGAGACACGAACTGCACGGCTTGGACCAGGTGGGCGGAAGCTCGCAGGAACGGTCCACGCGTCGGGTTCACAGTTTGATTCAGCTCCAATTGCCAACCCACACATCAAAGGACACACCATGAAACAATGGATGCTCACGCTGTTCATCCTCTCCCTTTTCCTCACGGCCCAAGCGTCGAACGCCCAAAACCGGAAGTTCGGACTCGGCGTCATCGTCGGGGAACCGACGGGGCTCAGCGCAAAACTCTGGACGTCGGAGAAGAATGCGTTCGATTTCGGCCTCGGATGGTCTCTCGGCGGCGACCGGATCAGCAAGTACGACGGGTCCTATAACGGGGGCAGCCGGGTGCATTTCCATATGGACTACCTCTGGCACTCGTTCGACGCCATCAGTTCGACCGAGCGGTTCCCGCTCTATTACGGGATCGGCGGCCGCATCAACACCGGGGCGGGCTACAACAGTTCCACGGCCGTCCGCGGCGTGCTCGGCATCGCCTGGCTGCCGCACGACACCCCCATCGACGTCTTCATCGAGATCGTCCCGTCGCTCCAGCTCTCCTCGTCGACGGGATTTGCGATCGACGCGGGTCTCGGAGCTCGGTACTTCTTTGAATGACCGCCAGCACTTGTTACAGGGGTAAGAGTACCACGAGCGGAACCGTGCACATCCCCTTCAACGCGCCCGACGCCATGAGTGCATGAAAGATTGAACGAGGATATCTCGATCCGGCTTCGTTCGATCGCCGGTCAGGAGGAATGAGCGGCATGCACGGAACACGGCCTGCCGCTTCTTTTATGTCCCGTACGCGACCCCGAGAGTGCCCTGCCGCCCTGCTCTCCAATCTCCCCGAACGCGCTCCACTTCCGCATCATTTCCCCTCGCATGTATGGGGTATAGTCCATCTTTCATCCCTTTGCACGATTGATTAACCGCTTGATTTAACGGTATCTTACAGCGCAATGAGAAGAGGCTCCTCGAGTGCGTCGAGGTCATCCTTCTCTTCCAGATTCAGCAACCATACTGGCAGAAATTCAATGAACAAAATGATCGCATTCGCTCTCTTCGCCGGAGGACTCCTCCTAGTCATCGTCGGCGTCCTCGCCTACGACCCTTCTCGGTCGGCTGAGGGCTCGGCGCTCGGCATCTCCATCTGGCCCCTCGGATGCGGGATCGCCGCGGCGATCCTCGGCTTGATCGGCCTGTCTCGCAGCTTCAAGGGCTATTCGAGAGCCTTCCAGAAATCGACGAATAGCATGATCTAGACCGGATTGCACGGACCGACACACACAATATTCTACATAACGGAGAACCCCATGAAGACCTTGATCAAATTCATTCCGCTCTTGCTCCTCCTCATCTTCGGAGCGTGCACGATGCAACCCAGGGCAACCTCGCAGGCGCCGAACGCCAGCGTCAGCTTCCAGCTCTTTTACGACGAACTCAGCCCCTACGGGACCTGGGTCAGGTATCAGGACTACGGATATGCCTGGGCACCCGATGTCGACCGGGACTTCACTCCGTACGGTACGAACGGCCACTGGGTCTACACGGAGGCCGGATGGACCTGGTTCTCCGACTATTCCTGGGGATGGGCACCCTTCCACTACGGCCGCTGGGCCTTCGATGATTATTACGGCTGGCTCTGGGTGCCCCAGAACGAATGGGGACCAGCGTGGGTGACCTGGAGGAGATCGGAAGGCTACTACGGATGGGCCCCCATGGGACCCGGCGTAAGCCTTGAACTCTCCTTCGGCGGCGGGTACCGCGTCCCGAACGACCGCTGGACCTTCGTCCGAGACAGGGACATCAACCGGCCCGACATCGACCACGTCTACATCGACCGATCGACGAACACGACCATCATCAACACGTCCGTCGTCATCAACAACATCTACGTCGACAATAGCCGCGGCACGAAGTACGCCTCTGGTCCCGGACGTGACGACGTGCAGCGGGTCCTGGCCGCGCCGATCACACCTGTGCGGATCCGCGACAACGGCAGGCCCGGTCAGGCCCTCAGCAACGATCAGCTGCAGATCTATCGTCCGCGCGTGCGGCCGGTCGTATCGAACGATCGCAACCCCGCGCCCACGAAGCCTGTCGACCTCAAAGAATTAGGGCCCGCTTCCGAACGAAGCGCCGGACATCAGATGCGCGATGAACGTCCTGCCGGCGGCGGACGCGATCAATCCGTGCCGCCCGCTGTCCTTCCGCCGCCTGTGAAGCTCGAGACGGGACGGCAGGAACAACAGCCGCCCGTGTCCGCACCTACCAGCCCGAAGGTCGGTGACGCACAGCGCGGAAGGATCCCGAACGAACCTGACGTGCAGGTAAAACCGCTGCAATCGCCGGTGGTCACTCCCCCCGACACGAAGATCGAGGACCCGCAGCGCGGCCGGACCGCACGGCCCCCCGTTCCCGAAGGAAAGCCGCAGCAATCGCCGGTAGTCACACCTCCCGATACGAAGATCGAGGATCTGCAGCGCGGCCGGACCGCACGGCCGCCCGTTCCCGAGGGAAGACAGCAGCAGCCGACGGTCATTCCCGCCGATAAGAGGCCCGCGGACGCACCGCGCGGACGCAATCTTCAGCTGCCCGATCCGCAGGGGCGCCAGCAGCAGACTCCGGCCGTCACCCCGATAGACAAGGGCAGGAGCATCGACCAAGCGAAGCCAAGACAGGGTCGAGTTCCCTCCGTGAAGCCGAAGCCGCGGACCGTCCCGCCGCCGAAAATGAAGAAGGAAAAAGTGGATGATCCGAAGCCCTAAAAGCCTCACTCACGGGCCGGCGATCATCCCACACGATGTACGCGCAACCGAATATTCGTTTCTGTCAGCTGTATCTTTTAAGGAGAATCATCATGCGTTACCTCTTTCTACTCATCGCCGCAATGCTCGTCGTCGGTGCTGTCCAGGCGCAGGTCCACTTCAAGGTCAATGTCAACATCGGGAGCCAGCCGGCCTGGGGACCGACCGGCTACGATCATGTCGAGTATTACTACCTGCCGGACATTGAATCCTACTACAGCGTCTCAGAACAACGGTACTACTATCAGGAGAACGGCCGCTGGATCGGCCGGTCCCATCTGCCCCCGCGGTATCATGATTACGACGTGTACAACTCGTACAAGGTCGTCGTGAACGACCCCTCACCATACCGCCACCACGAAAAGTACCGGGACCAGTACGCCTCCTTCAAGGGCCGTCACGACCAGCAGCCGATCCGGGACAGCCGCGATGAACGCTACTTCGTCAACAAGAACCATCCCGAGCACGGAAACTGGATGAAGCAGCAGAAACACAATAATGGCAACGGCCGCGGTCACGGCAAGGGTAAGGGCCAAGATCGGGACCACTAGCGCAGCACCGTGATAGAGCACGGATGCGTCATACGGCCCGAAGGGCGTCCCCCGTTTCTTGCGACCTCCCTGCGAGAAACGGCGGCGGCGCATCGGGCCTGCCACGCCGAACTGAAAACCTCATGACGAGAATGCACACACTTTTGAAGATGCGCACACAGTGCGGCCGCTCGCCGACGGGCGCCTCCATCGAGGCTCTCTGTTGACCATGCGACCAGGAGACAGAGAGAACGACGTCCCGCTCCCTCGGAAGAAGGCCACGCACGTCCGTCTCGCCGTCGGAATGGCCCTCGTCGCGTTCTTCGTGCTCATCTTCCTCCTCCCGCACTATATCGACGGGTCCATCAAACAGAGGATCACCCAGGCCGTGGCAGAGACGTATCCCGCCTATACCGTTGATATCGGACGGCTCCATTACGCCGTCTGGGAGAACCGCCTTGAATGCGACTCTGTGAGGATTCTGGCGGCCAATTCAGCAATGACGTGCACCGTCGCGAAATTCTCGCTCACCGGGGCGGCGAGGCTCCCGCTCCTCTTTCGCGGCGCGCTCGCTCCTGATCAGATCGCGAGTTCCCACATGGAGGCACAGAACTTCGTGATGTCGTTCGCGCACGCTCGGTATGAGCTGCGCTGCGCGCGGCTCCGGCTCTCCGTGCCGGACTCGATCCTCACCATCGAGCTCGCGGAACTGCGGCCGCCAATGGACGACGAGCAGTTCTTCGCCGGAAGCAAGTTCCGGAGCACGCGGTTCCATCTCGAATTCCCTGAATGCCGGGTCACCGGGCTCGCGAGCCTCGGGCTCCTTGAGGGGACGGGGTACCGCGCCCGGACCGTGCATGTGACGGAGCCGTCGCTTTCCGTCCTCATCAACAAGGATAAGCCCCCGGACGATGGTGCAGCGCCCCCGCGCATGCCGAAGGAGATCATCTCGTCGATCAAGCAGTCGCTCCACATCGACAGCATCAGGATCGGGAACGGCCGGCTGATGTACGCCGAGCGGTACGTCGCCGTCGCCGACCCGGCGGTCCTCACATGCGACAGCATGGAGATCGTGGCGGCGGGGATCGGCAACATGAGCGAACGCGGCGACACGGCCGTCATCCTCGCCCAGGGAAGATTCATGCATGAGGGCGCGATGAACGTCCAGATGGTCATGCCGCTCTCAGGCGCGGGACTCTCGTTCCGGTATTCGGGCTCTCTCAGCGCGATGCACCTGAGCGCGATCAACCCCTTCATTGAGATCTCCGATCACAAGCGGATGAAGACCGGCGTTCTTCATGAGGGCTCGTTCGACGTGGACGTCCACGACGGCAAGGCGAACGGTTCCGTGCGCCTCGCCTACAAGGATATGAAGATCGTCGCCATCGACGGCAAGACGGGGAGCGAAAGCGGGGTCGGCAATACGCTCATCTCGCTCTTCGCCAACAACATCAAGCTCCGCACCTCCAATGCGCGGGACAAGTCGGGCGACATGAAACTCGGGAACATAGACTACGCGAGGAAGAGCGACGAAGCGCTCCTCGAATTCGCATGGCTTGCCGTTCGCGGCGGCATCTGCGACGTGGCCGGGTTCTGATCGCCATCGTCCGCTTCATGCGCTCTGGAACAGCAGAGGTCACAGACACTCACACGGGAAGATATGCCAAAGGATAAGATCCGCCTTCTCCTCATCGAGGATAATCGACTCCTTCGGGACGGCCTCGCGTCGATGCTGAAGGGTCACAAGGACATCAGCGTCGTCGGCGCCTCCGGGAACAGCGAGAACACCGTCCTCCGGATCCACCAGATGAAGCCCAATGTCATCCTTCTCGACCTGGGGCTCCGCAGCCAGAACAGCCTTCATGTCGTCGAGATCGTGAGGAAGGAGTTCCCGAAGGCCAAGGTCATCGTCATGGACCTCGCCCCCGTCCAGGGGGACATCCTGCAGTTCGTGAAGGCCGGCGCGGCGGGGTTCATCCTGAAGGACGCCTCGCTCGAAGACTTCCTCACGACCATTCGCGCCGTCGCGGAAGGAGAGAAGGTGCTTCCAGCGATCCTCAACGGATCGCTCTTCTCGCAGATCATCGATCATGCGGTGCAGACGGGCAAGACGAACCTCACGAAATCGATACGGATGACGAAGCGGGAGGCCGAGGTCATCGGGCTCATCAGCGAGGGGCTGAGCAACAAGGAAATCGGACAAAGCCTCCATATCGCAACCTACACGATCAAGAGTCATATCCACAATATCATGGAAAAACTCGCCCTCCATACCCGTCTGGAGGTCGCCAACTATGCCTATGCCGACGGCTCGCTCGCCCGCGCGCTCACCAAACATGTCTCGGTCATCAAGAACTAGGCCGGCCGTGACCCGCGCCGGTCACACGCCACTCCCTGCGGTTCGTACCGCAGGAATTCTCGAAGCAGATGCTCGAGGGAAAAGGAACCCACATCCATGAAAGCCCTACTCTATCACGGTCCCGGCGCACGGGCACTGGAAGAAAAACCGAAGCCGGTCCTCATCGACCCGACCGACGCGATCGTGAAGATCACGCACACGACGATCTGCGGGACGGACCTTCACATCATGAAGGGCGACGTCCCGACCGTCACCGACGGCCGTACACTCGGCCACGAGGGAGTCGGGATCGTCGAGGAGACCGGCGCGGGCGTATCGAACTTCCATGCCGGCGATACGGTACTCATCTCCTGCATCACTTCCTGCGGAAAGTGCGGCTCATGCCGAAAAGGGATGTACTCCCACTGCGAACACGGCGGCTGGATCCTCGGGAACACGATCGACGGCACGCAGGCGGAGTATGTCAGGATCCCGCATGCGGACTCGAGCCTCCACCGCGTGCCCGACGGCGGTGACACGGAAGCGTTCGTCATGCTGAGCGACATCCTGCCGACGGGATTTGAATGCGGCGTCCTCAACGGACGCGTCCAACCCGGCGACACGATCGCCATCGTGGGCGCCGGGCCCATCGGCCTCGCGACGCTTCTCACAGCCCAGTTCTACTCCCCCGCGGAGATCATCATGGTCGACCCGGACGCCAACCGGCTCGCTGTCGCGAAGTCGTTCGGCGCCACGAAACTCGTCCAGAACAACCCCGTCGAGGAGATCATGAAGCTCACGCACGACAGGGGCGTGGACGCAGCGATCGAGGCGGTGGGCATTGGCGCCACGTTCGACATCTGCCAATCGATCGTCGCGCCGGGCGGCCATCTCGCCAACATCGGCGTCCATGGCAAGAGCGTCACTCTCCATCTCGAGAAGCTCTGGTCGAGCAACGTCACGATCACGACGCGGCTCGTCGATACGGTCTCCACGCCGATGCTCCTGCGGACTGTCCTTTCAGGAAAGCTTCAGCCAAAGCTGCTCATAACGCACCACTTCGCGTTCGCCGACATCATGAAGGCGTACGACACTTTTGGGAACGCCGCGAACGAGAAGGCGCTCAAGGTCATCCTCACGAACTGACATAGGACCACGCATGCACAGAGAACGCACGTTCCTCATCCGGGGAGCGATCTTCGTCGCCGCCCTCCTCATCGCCGGCTGCACCACGTCGGAACTCGTCGACGTCTGGAGCGACCCCTCCTTTCAACCGCCGGCCCTCACGTCGATGCTCGTCATCTCCGTCAGCCAGAACTCGGTTCAGCGCCGTCTCTGGGAGGACGCCTTTAGCGCGGAGCTCGCGAAACACCACGTTGCCGCGACCCCCTCCTACCGGCAGTTCCCGGACGCGGTGCCGGATACCGACCAGGTGATTCTGGCTGTACGGACGGCAGCGTATGACGGCGTGCTCATCACCCGGAGACTCCCAACGGAAACCACGACGCAGGCGCAGGAGGGATACGTGACGACGGAATCGAGGATGCGATACGATCCCCGAAGGGAGCGGTTCTACACCTACTACCGGGACGTGCAGCACGCTGCGACGGTCGATTCCCAGAAGGTCCGCATCCGGGCGATCGATGTCTGGAGCGCGAAGGGTGACGGCCACATGATCTGGAGCGCGACGAGCAGGACCCCCGAACCGTCGTCCGTCGAAGCGGTCCGTCCGAACATCGTCGGCCTTGTGCTCTCCGAGCTGAAGAGCCAGGGGATCATCGCGCCGTAAAGGCGGAACGCGGACCGCGCAGAGAACGATACGCCAACCGCCGTTCGCGGCGGACCACATCATACAGAGAAAGGCTTCTCATGAAAACAGCAGGCGCTGCTCTCCTCATCATCGGTCTCCTCATGACACTCTACACGGGCTATACCTACGCCACGAGGGAGAAGGTCCTGGAAGTGGGGTCGCTCGAGCTGACGAAGGAGAACGAGCACACCGTCGAGTGGCAGCCCTATGTCGGGATCGCGATCGCCGTCGTCGGGGGCGCCCTCTTCCTCTCTTCTCGGAAAGGGACCGCGGCGGCCTGATGGGCCACATCTTCGGCTGAACGCATTTCTTTTTAGTCAATTCGAATGAAAAACGAGCCCTCAAGGCCTGAAACGCTAGATCCTTTTTCATCCCTTGGATCTATTCCCTTTGATGCGAATTCTCGCTAACTTAGGTTCGCAACAGGAGCAGGCAAGAAGGAGGGTCATCGCACCTCCTTTTTTTATAGAGGTACGCGACCCACACGGAAAGGAGCTGCCATGAAGCGCACGCTTCGGATCGGCATCATCGATCTTGTCACCAAGGGACCCACACGGGCGCTGTTCGCGCGCGTGATGAACGCCAACCTCGCAAGCATCATGCCACAGGTCGTCGGCGTCTGGTGCGAGCAGGAAGGCCACGACGTCACGCTCGTCTGCTATACCGGGTTCGAAGATCTCATCGAGGAACTTCCCAAGGACGTCGATCTCGTCTTCATCGGCGCCTTCACGGAGGCCGCGCAGACCGCCTACGCCCTGAGCGCTCTGTTCCGGTCGCGCGGCGCGGTGACGGTCCTCGGCGGGCCGCATGCGCGCTGCTATCCGGATGACGCGCGGCTCTATTTCGACTACGTCGTCGGGTTCACGGACCGGGGGATCATCCACGAGATCCTCGACGACTGCTCACAGCACCGGCCGTTCGGCGTCCACCTTGCGGCGAAGCAGCAACCCTCGACGCTCCCGGGGATCCGGGAGCGGTGGAAGTTCATCGAGCGGACCTTGCGCAAGGCGCCCTTGATCAAGATGGTCCCGATGCTCGGCAGCCTCGGGTGCCCTTACACGTGCGCATTCTGCATCGACTCCACCGTTCCCTACCAGCCCCTCGATTTCGACGTTATGAAGGACGACCTCTCCTTCCTCCTGAAGCAGTTCAAGCGCCCGCTCGTCGGATGGCACGACCCGAACTTCGGCGTCCGGTTTGACGACTACATGAACGCGATCGAGGAGTCGGTGCCCCCGAACCGGATCGATTTCATCGCCGAGAGCAGCCTCTCGCTCCTCTCCGAGCCGCGTTTGCAGAGGATGCAGCGCAACGGGTTCAAAGGGTTGCTCCCGGGGGTCGAATCGTGGTATGCGCTGGGTGAAAAATCACGGACGGGCGAGCTCAAGGGACTCGAAAAGGTCCGGCAGGTCTCCGAACATGTCAATACGATCCTCCGGTACATCCCCTACGTCCAGACGAACTTCGTCCTCGGTCTCGATGACGACGAGGGGCCCGAGCCCTTCGAGCTGACGAAGCGCTTCGTCGACATGACGCCCGGAGCGTTCCCGGGGTACTCGCTCCTCTCGGCGTTCGGCGAGGCCGCCCCGTTGAACCTCGAGTACCAGCGCGCGAACCGCGTCCTGCCGTTTCCGTTCCATTTTCTGGACAACAACCGTGCGATGAACGTCAAGCCGAAGAACTATTCCTGGCCCGAGTTCTACGGACACGTGGCGGATCTCGGCAGGCACACATTTTCGGGACGGGCGATTATGCGGCGCCTCAGGGCGAACCGGATGATGGTCCCGAAGTGGATGAACGTCGTCCGAGCGATATCGTCGGAAGGGTTCGGAAGGATCCGGTACAACACGAACATTCACAGGCTCCTGACGGCCGACGCGGAGTTTCGGCGGTTCTACGCTCAGGAATCGGACCAGCTTCCCCAGTTCTACAAGGACCAGGTGCGCAGGGATCTCGGCTCGCTCTGGCAGCACCTCCCCGCCGGAGCGCTCTACCACGACCCCAACGCGTATCTCAAATCGACGACACAGCTCTCTCCAGGGTTACGGAAGAACGGCAACGGTGCGGTGCCGCATCTCGCGCCGTTGCCGTTGCATCCGACGGCCGTACCTGCGGTCGTGGCCGGCCCGACCAACCACTAATTGCCGGCATCAGGTTCCTTAGAAGGAAAGGCAAGCCCAATTGGGCTTGCCTTTCCTTTTGGATCTCGTACGCGAGTACCCGAATCGGGCGCCCGCTCTCTCCTCGTGGCGGTTACCGGACGAGGACCATCTTTTTCGCTTCCGAATAGAGCGCAGGCCCTGCAACCGCTCCCTGGTTCGCCGCCGTCATCCGGTAGAAGTAGACCCCCGAGGCGAGCGAGGAGGCGTCGAACGTCGCGCTGTAGGTTCCCGGCGAGAGCTCTTCGTTGACGAGGAGCGCGACCTCGCGGCCAACGGCGTCGTAGACCGTGAGCCGGACGGCCGCGCGCGACGGCACGGTGAACGGGATGGTCGTCGTCGGGTTGAAGGGGTTGGGATAGTTCTGCTGCAGAACAAACGCCGATGGAAGTTCCGCCGGCAGTTCGGTCACGCCGGTCGTGGTCCAGACCGCCACGGAGCGGTACATGCCGCGTCCGTGCGACGTGGCGAAGAGGAACCCGTCGCCCCGGAGCTCGAGTTCGGCGATGCTCACATTGGCTAGGCCCGTGTTTTGCTGGAGCCAGTTCGTCCCGCCGTTCGCCGTCTCAAAGACGCCGAGGTCGGTCCCAACCGCCATATGGTTCGCGTTGCTCGGATCGAGGACGATCGAGTTCACGGGTATATCGATGAGGTCGCCCGTGACGTTCGTCCAGGAGGTGCCGCGGTTCGTCGTCCGGAAGACGTGCCCGGGCAGCGATGAGTTCGCGTTGTAGCCCGAGAACCCGACGAAGGCGCGGCTCGCGTTCGCTGGGTCGACCGCGATCGACGTGATATACCGTTTCGGCAGCGGCGACTTCGTCACGTCGGTCCAGCTCACTCCTTTATTCGCGGTCACCTGGACCTTCGGCGCCGCGGCAAGCGTATCGAACCCGCTCGTGCCGACGTAGATCGTGTCCCCGCCCGACTTCGCGATGGCGATCGCCGATATGACCGCTCCGGGGTCGGTCGTCGCTCCCGCCCCGCTGCCGGTCAGGTCGCCGCTGATCGCGGCCCAGAGTACGCCGCCGTTCGTCGTCCGGTAGGCTTTGTAGGTCCCCGCCACAAGGACCTGCGAATTGCTCGGGTCCATGGCGTACGGGGCGATGAAATTGCAACGCTCCGATGCCCCGCTCCCCTGGCCCGAGCCGGAGGTCGGTATGCCGTTGATCGACTTCGCCCAGAGGGCGCCGCTATTGGTCGACTTCTGAATATCGAGGAACGTGTACTCCGTGTAGACCGTCGTGGGGGTCGTCGGGTCGATCCGCGTGACGCCGCCGTCGCCGCTGAAGACCGAGACCCAGGAGAGCGTACCGGTCCCCTTGAGCGTGCCGTTGTCTTGGGTGCCGCCGTAGAAGATGTCGAGCGTCGGATGGACCGCGCCCGAGTAGAACTGCGTCACCGCGAGTCCCGCGTTCGCGTTCGTAAAGGAACCGCCGCCGTCGGTGGACTTGTACATGCCGCCGTCGTTACCGAAGTACACCACCTGCGCGTTGTTCGGGTCGAGCGCCATCGCGTGCTGGTCGACATGCATGTACGGGTGGATGAACGGCGAGTACCCGGACGTGATCTGCGTCCAGGTGGCCCCGCCCGAGACCGACTTGAAGGAATTGATGCCGCCGATGTAGACGATGTTCTCGTTCGTCGGATGGACGGCGACGACGTTGTCGTACCAGCCCTGGGTGCCGAGGTGCGTCCCGCCCCCGGCGTCGGTCGGCGCAACGACAGCGGTCCAGGTCGCCCCGCCGTCACTCGAGCGCTCGATGGCCTTCGTCCCGTACGTCGCCGAGTCGGTGAGGACCGCGTAGAGGACCAGGGGGTTGGATTTCGAGATCCCCATGCTGATCCGGTTGAATCCCGAGGTGGGGAACCCGCCGGCGAGCTTCGTCCAGGCTGTTCCGCCGTTCGTCGTCTCATAGATCCCGTCGCGGCTAAAATTGCCGAATGCGACGTAGAATGTCTGGGGCGCGGTCGCGGAGGCGACGATCTGCGTCGCGCGGTACGTGTTGTCCCCCCGCTTGATGTATGTCCAGGTCGAGCCGCTGTTCGTCGTCCGGAAGACGCCTTGGTTCGTCGCGGCATAGATGGTGCTGCTCAGATCGGGACGAATGTACAGGTCGTTGACATAATATGGAAATCCCGCCGGGCTTCCGGAAAAGGAAGAGAGCGCCGCCCAGGTCGAGCCGCCGTCGGTCGATTTGAGGACGCCGACGCCGCGCAACGCGTCGGAATTAAAAAATCCCTCCCCCGTCCCTGCGTACATGATGTTCGCGTTCGTCGGGTCGATCACGATCGAGCTGATGACGAGGTTCGGCATGAAGTCGTTCGCGACGATCCAGGACGCGCCGGCGTCCGTGCTCTTCCAGATCCCGCCGCTCACCGATCCGCAGAAGAGGATATTGGAATTGGTCGGATGGACCACGACGGAACGGATGCGGCCGCCGATGTTGTCGGGGCCGAGGAACGACCAGGAGATGGAGGAGGCCGAGGCCGTCTTCCGGAGATTCGACTGTTCGATCTGTGCGAGCGCCTTCGTCCGCCAATCGAGGGGGATCGTCCCGGCAGGGAACGCCCGCTGGTCGTTGAACCAGCGCATCGATTCGAGCGCAAACGTGGAATGGAACTCCCCGCTCCGGACGAACGGCTCCGCGCCTTCGGGGGACGGGGTCGGCGCATGGGTGATGACGAGGAAGAGCGAGAGGCAGAACACCGCGACGGCGGCGAGGAGAAGATATCGAGTCATGCGAATTCCTTGATGGTGGCGTGGTTAGCGTGATTCGGCGTCCAACAGGGACCAGTGTCCATCCAGGGCCCTGGAAACACTCCCGGAGAACTTGGCGCCCTGCCTGGGATGCAGGAACAGGTCCGGGACCCGGGCGTCGCCCGTGATCTCCGGCGTTACCGTGAGCTGGGTCCCCGTTTCCACCATGCTCGTCCCGCCGCTTCCCGCACGGGCGGATGTCACGGTGACGACGAGCTGCGGTGGTTTTCCGCCGACGGCGATGACGGAGTCGATGACGCCGTCGATATAGGTGAAATTCTGCTTGATGGCGGTCGGCGAGCCGGCCGGATGGTCGCCCGACCCTGAAGCTTCCGTACGGGTCCTCGGGCAGCTGCAGCCGGCGAGGAGAAGGAGGAGAACGAGTCCAAACATGCTGTTCATTACACTAATATGCTCACAATCCCCAAAAAAAACAATCCCTTTCTTGCTGCCGGTGACCGGGCTCGCACCGAGAACCGTGTTTGCACAACTCACAAAATAACCCTATCTTTGTTCAGATTTTTGGGATCTTTCCGGCCCTTCGCCGGCCTCCTCTCGGGCGCATCATTCGCACAACAACGACGATTCCCATCCCGTTCATGAACGTTTTTGACCATATACTCCGGCACGGTCGTCTCCTGATTGCCGTTACGCTGCTCTTTGGCCTCTTCCTCCACCGTACGGACCTCCGCGCCCAAGGAACGAAGGAAAACGCCGAATTCAAGCTCGCGGTGAACCTCTATAATGACGCGATGTACGACCTCGCGGCGGAGCAGCTGAAGAACTTCATCGCCGCCTACCCGGCGACGGCGCAGGGCATCGATGCTCGGTTCTACCTCGGACTCACGCAGATGAAGCTCAAACGGTACGAGGACGCTCGCGTGACGTTCCAGAACTTCGCGCTGGCGTACGTCGAGCATCCCAAGGCGCCGGAGGCCTGGCTAAACGTAGGCGAGGCCTTCCACGCCATGGGCAATGACCACGAGGCCGCCTCCGCGTACGAACGCGTGAAGGTGTTCCAGCCGAAGAGCGCCGTCGCTCCGGACGCTCTCCTGAAGGCCGCCGAACTCTACCGAAGCGCCGGCGAGCGTGAGAGCGCCCGGAAGGCCCTTCGCGCGATCATCCAGGAATACCCTTCGAGCAAGAGCGTCCTTCCCGCACGGCTCGCCATCGGCGAACTCTACGCTGAGGAAGGCCAGACCGAGCTCGCCTTGCGCGAGGCGCGCCGCGTCAGCGAGAGCGACGCTCCCGGACCCGTGAAGGCTTCCGCCCTCTATTCGATCGGCAAGATGCAGGCGGCGACGAGCCTCCTCGATGATGCCGCGGAAACATTCCGTTCCGTCATCGCCCAGTATCCCGGAACTCCCGTTCTCCCCCTCGCGACGCTCGAGCTCGGCATCCTCGAAGCACGGGCCGGTAAGAGCACCGCGGCCGTAGGCCACCTGACGTCGGTTGCGAAGAACGACAACCTCGACGACACCGTCCGCGGGTCCGCCAATCTGCAGATCGGCATCATGCTCGCCCGGTCCGGCGACAACGCCGGCGCCGTCAAGGCGTTCGAACAGTGCGCACTCGCCTCCGCGGGCACGCGCCAAGCGGAAACGGCCCTCCTCGGCGCTTCGAATGCGGCGGCCTCGGCGAAGCAGTGGGACAAATCGCTCGCGTTCGCACGGAAGGCGTTGGCGCTCCCCCAGTCGCCCCGGACGCGCCGCGCGCTTATCCTCGCGGCCCAGGCCGCAACCGCGCTCCGGCAATACGAGGACGCGGCGCAGCACTACCGCTCGTTCCTCTCGCTCTTCCCCGGCGACCCTGCTTCCGACGAGGTCCTTTTCCTCCTCGGCACGCTCCACCAGGACGCGCGCAGCGATTACCGGAGCGCGATCGCCTCGTACGATCAGCTCCTCCAGCAGCATCCGCTTTCCGGGCGGAGCGCGGAAGCCGCATACGCCACCGCGCGCTCCCAGTTCCTCCTCGGCGACGCCGACGGCGCTCTGAAGACCTATCGTGACATCCAGAAGCGGTATCCCGCGTTCGGCGCTGCGGGGACGCTCGACTCCCTCATCGACGCGATGCAGCACCGGAGCACGACGCGGCGCGACGAGGCGGTCCGAAAGCTCACCCGGCTCATCGGCGAGGTCCTCCTCGACCGTTCGAAGAGCGAACTCGCGTTCCAGCTCGGTCTTATCTATCTGAACGATCTCAACGACTACGGCGCCGCATCGGACCAGTTCGGCGCGGCGCTCAGTGCCGGCATCACCGGCGAACACCGGGCCGAGGCGGCGTTTCTCCGGGCCCGCGCAGCGCACCTCCAGTCGGAATCCGACCCTGCACAACGCCAAGCGGCCGCGGGATACTACGACGCGTTCCTGAAGGAGTTCCCGGACGGCGCGCGGACGGAAGAAGCCTCCTACGAGCGCGCGCAGCTCATGGGCGCATCACTTCCCCGGGCCGGCCGCATTGCGGCGGCCCGCGAATACCTTTCGCACTATCCCCAGGCGCCGCACAGCGCGGCCGTCCTGATCGGTCTCGGGAGGGACGAACTTGGCGAGCACCAGCCGAAGGATGCCCTCGCCGCACTGCGCATTGCGATCGCTCTCCCGGCGGCTCCGCGGGACCGGGCGGAAGCGCTCTCGCTCGCCGGTGAAGCATACCGGCAGACCGGATCGAACGATTCCGCGGCGGCCGCGTACCGAGAGATCCTCGCCGCGCCGTACACCGACGCTCACACGGTCGACGCACTCATGGAACTCTCGCGCATGAGTATCGCACGCCGCGACTGCACCGGCGCGCAGCCGCTCCTCCAGCGCGCGACAGATGAGTTCTTCTACACGCCGGCCGCGCGCGAAGCCGAACGCCTCCTCGCCTCCTGCGCACTCGAATCCGGCGACGCGGCCGGTGCCGTCACGCTCTACCGCGCCCTCGTCGACAGCGACGACGTTTCGGCGTTCCCCCGCGAAGGCCGCGATACGCTCCTGGTCGCCCTGGCCGCGGCGACGGAGAAGAAAGGCGACCGACAGGAAGCGGCGAAGATCTACCACAGATCCATCGCCTCTGCATCCGACCCTAGTGTGACGAGCAAGGCATTCTACGCGCTCGGTTCGCTCGCCAAGGGCGAGGGAGATCCGCACCGCGCGGCATCCTACTTCAAGCAGGCGGCGGCGCTCGGCGGGGCCGGCAGCGCCACGCCGGAGATCGCCGAGCTCCTCTTCCAGTCCGAACAGTACGCCGAAGCGGCGAAGCAGTTTACGCAGCTCGCCGCAGCGGCGGACTCAGCCGCCCTGGCCCAACGCTACCAGTCGCGCGCCGTCGTCGCGACGTACCGGATGGACAAGCTCCCCGAAGCGCAGAAGCTCACCGACGAGTTCGAGAAGCGGTTCGGGAAGCAGAAGGCGGCCCTCGCGGAATTCGCGTACGAAAAAGGCCTTTCCTACTTCCGCAAGGAAGAGTATACGAGCGCCAAGAAGGTGTTCAGCGAACTCGCCGGCGAGTACGACGAGACGCGGTTCGGCCCGTGGGGCGAGTACTACCTCGGCAAAATCCTCGAGGTGAGCAACGCGCTCGAGGAGGCGGCGAAGCAGTACACGAAGATCCTCACGAAGTCTCCCGCGTCGGACGTCGTTCCGCGCGTCCACCTCTCCCTCGGGAACATGCACTTCAACGCGGAGCGGTTCGAGGACGCGATCCGCCACTACCAGGCCATCACCGCGCAGCCCGAGCTCGCAGGGGATATCCTCTCGTACGCGATGAACAACCTCATCGAGGCGTACGAGTCGACGAAGCTCTACGACAACGCGCTGCGGACCGCGCGCGACTACATCGAGCGCTTCCCGAACGACGAGAGCATCATCGACAAGAAGATCAAGATCGGCACGCTCTACACGAAGACCGGATATTACGACCAGGCGATCCTCCATCTTCAGAGCATCCTCGACGAGGCGGGGAGCCTCCTCGAGGCGGAGATCCGCTACGACATCGGGGAAGCCTACTACGATAAGGGGGACTACCAGCAGGCGATCCTGGAGTTCCTGAAGGTCCCGTACCTCGTCGCGCGCCAGGGAAAGGTGGACTGGACCGCGACGTCGTTCTACATGGCGGGCCAGTCGTACGAGAAGATGTCGCACTTCGACGATGCGATCGGGATGTACCAGCAGATCATCGACCGATCCGGCCTCGACGCCACGTTCAAGTCCGCCGCTCGCAAGGAGATCGACCGCGTCCGGCTCCTCACGGGGAAGGGGAAGAAATAGCGATGTTTGAAGAAGAGATCGCGATCCTCATCGACACGATCGCCCGACGCACCGTCGGCGCGGCGCAGTCGATCGCCCTCAAGGAGCTCCTCGCGGCGGACATCCCCCATTCGATAAAGGCGTTCTTCCGGGCCGACGTCGAAGCGCTCCTCGCCGACGAACTGCGCCGTGAGCGCAAGGCGACGCGGTTCTTCTACGACCACCCGGAGGTCCAGAACCTCCAGCAGCAGATCAACTCGATCCTCGTCCTGCATTACACGTTCGAACGCGTGGACTACCTCAAACGCCTCGACGATACGATCCATATGATGGTGAACTACCTCGTCCGGCCCCAGTGGACGCTGGCGAACGTCCTGTTCGAGCACGATCGAACGATCTCCGCCCAAGGGCTTGTGCGCCTCTTCCGGTACTTCGGCCCCTACGAGTACTACCGCGACGTCATCTCGCGCTACATGGACGACAAGCAGGTGACCTCGTTCACCCGGGAGGAATTCGCGTCGCTCGTGTGGAAGGTCGACGCCGGGTTCGTCCGCCGCAAGACGGGGGATGAGCTCGGGCGCGTCCTTCTCCCCCTCTACGAGTTCATGGACTTTCCGTTCAAGACCGGGACGAACGCTCTCCCCATCAAGGCCATCATCAAGTTCTTCGAGGACAAGGGGATGACGCAGGTCCTCCTGCGGCTCGAGGGAGAACGGGCCCAGGACGCCAAGACGATCACGCGCGCCGCCTTGGCCGAGCTCCTCGAGGACGTCCGGCGCACCATCGGCGCGTTCGAGGTCGAAGCGCCGGAAGCGCCCCTCCCGCCTCCCCCCGTGCCGGTCCCCGCGCCCGTTGCGGCGATGGATCTCCTCGCCGTCATCGGCGAAAAGGACAGGCGGCGGTTCATCATCAGGATCTTCAAGCAGGACGAACGCGCCTTCCACACGGCGATCCAGTCCATGGGCGCCCTTCCGTCATGGAAGGAAGCCTCGAAGTTCATCGACGAGATCTACATCCGGAACGACATCGATCCCTACTCCTATGACGCGGAACGGTTCTCCGGCATCATGTTCCAGCAATATTCTCAGACAAGCTAACAGGACCCAATGTTCATCGATCAGGCAACCATCAGCGTCAAAGCAGGCAAAGGCGGCAACGGAACGATCAGTTTCCGCAGGGAGAAGTTCATCCCGAAAGGAGGACCCGACGGCGGCAACGGCGGCAGCGGCGGGAGCATCATCCTCCGGGCGGACCGGCAGCTCACGACGCTCATGGACTTTCGGTACAAGCGCTCCTATCAGGCGGACAACGGGCATGCCGGCATGGCCTCGAACAAGACGGGCAAGTCGGCCGAGGACATCGTCGTGCGGGTCCCCACGGGCACGCTCGTGAAGGATGCGGAGTCGGACGCCGTCTACGTCGATCTCATCAAGGACAACGAAGAGTTCATCATCGCCCAGGGCGGCAAGGGCGGGCGCGGCAACGCCGAGTTTGCGACGCCGACGAACCAGGCCCCGCGCAAGGCGACGCCCGGAATCCCGGGGGACGAACGCATGATCCAGCTCGAACTGAAGCTCCTTGCGGACGTCGGTCTCGTCGGGTTCCCGAACGCGGGGAAATCGACGCTCATCTCGAGGATCTCCGCTGCGAAGCCGAAGATCGCCGACTATCCGTTCACGACGCTCATCCCGAATCTTGGGATCGTCCGGTACCAGGAGTACAAGAGCTTCGTCGTAGCCGACATGCCGGGCCTCATCGAAGGGGCGCACGCCGGGAAGGGGCTCGGGATCGAGTTCCTGAAGCACATCGAACGCACCAGGGTCCTCGTGTTCCTCATCGAGTGCACGAGCGAGGACCCGAAAGAGCAGTACAAGACGCTCCTAAACGAGTTGGAGCTCTTCAACGAGGAGATGCTCGAGAAGCCCCAGGTCATCGCCCTGACGAAGATGGACCTCGCCGACGACGCGGCGCGGAAGGTGATCGCGAAGCTGAAGTTCAAGAAAGGGATCGATGTCGTTCCGATCTCGTCGGTCGCAGGCGAAGGCGTGCATCTGCTCCTCGACGCGATCTGGAAACAGTTGGCGAAGAAAGAGCCGAAGCCCATCATACCAATCGTACTAGGAAAAGGAAAGCGACGTCATGGGAAGAGCATTTGAGTTCCGGAGAGCGCGCAAGGAAAAGCGGTGGGGGAAGATGGCCGTCGCCTTCACCAAGATCAGCAAGGAGATCACACTTGCGGTGAAGAAAGGCGGCGCCGACCCCGAGACGAACCTCCGCCTACGCGTGGCCATCGAGAGCGCCAAGGGCGTGAACATGCCGAAGGACAAGGTCGAAGGGGCGATCAAGCGCGCCACGTCGAAGGAAACGTCCCTCGAAGAGGTCGTCTATGAAGGGTACGGTCCGTACGGGATCGCCATCGTCGCGGAGACAGCGACCGACAATACGACCAGGACGGTCGGGAACGTCCGGAGCTACTTCACCCGCGCAGGCGGCACGCTCGGCACGACGGGTTCCGTTGACTTCCTCTTCGAGCGAAAAGGCGTCATTCAGTTCGCCGCCGCCCCGGGTCTCAATCTCGAGGAACTCGAGCTTGAGTTGATCGACTTCGGCGCGGAAGAGTTCGCCGTCGACGAGGGGACGGTCTATGTCTACTCGAGTTTCAACGATTTCGCCGGGTTGCAGAAGGCGCTCACCCAAAAAGGGATCGCCGTCACGAGCGCACAGGTCCAGCGCTTCCCCGTCTCGACGAGCGAGCTTTCCGAGGACAAGGCGAAGGAAGTGGAAGAGCTCCTCGAACGCCTCGAGGACGACGACGACGTCCAGGCGGTCTATCATACCATGAAATAGCGTCACACCCGCGGCCCGAGTGGTGGTGGCCGCCTTCTCCGGAGGATCGTATGCGCACACTTCTCTCTCTCATCGTTGTTGCTTCCCTTTCTGCTTCCGTCTCCGCCCAAAACCTGTGGCGCGGGCGCGTCACGCAATCGAACGTCGGCATTGAGTTTCTCAAGCCGAACTTCACTGACCGCAACGCAGGGACCACCGGGCTCGTCACGACGCTTTCCGGGGCGTTCACCTTGCGCGGGGGCACCGCGCTCGTCGTCGAGATGCCCTTCATCTTCAGCTCCTACTCTTCACCCTTCGGGCTGTCGTACGATGAATCGGCGCTCGGGAACCCCTACCTCGGCCTCCAGTTCGGCCCCTCCGGCTCCTCCTATTACGGCGACATCGGCGTCAGGCTCCCGTTGATGGACGAGCACCAAGATCTCGCCCGTGGCGTTGCCACGCTCGCCGACATCGACCGGTTCGAGGCCTACATCCCCCATGTCTTCCAGGCCTCGGCGGCCGTGAACTTCGACCACGAGGTCGCCCCCTCGCTCCGTCTCCTGGCGCGGATCGGTCCCTCCTTCGATGTTTCGACATCGGGCAGGGGCGGCACGAACCTCTACGCTGACTACGGCGTCACCTTTGAGCTGCAGCAGCAGGAATTTTCCCTGGGCGCCGGCTACTCCGCACGGATGATCCTGACTTCGGACGCGGGCTCGATCGACGACCGCACCATCGACGAGGCAGTCCTCGGGGGGTACTTTCGGATCGACCGGCTCGAACCGGGCCTCCAGGCCCGGTTCCCACTGGACGAGTATCTCCGTCGGGAGATCACGGCGACATACCTCGTGAGCCTCCGGTTGACCATGTAGCGGACCGGCTCCGCCGGGAACATTTCTCCTTCCTCGTGAGTATGCCTAGAAACACGGGGCATCTCACCATTCCCGAAAGGAGGACTCTGATGAAAGCCCAGTATCTCTACGCACTCCTCGCCGCTGTCATGTTCTTGACGGCTCAATCGCTCGCGTTTACCTTGTCCCCAAAACGGCTCGCAATGGGGGAAATCACACTCCACGGAAGCCTTAATGCCACGTGCATCTCCACGCGAGGCGGCACCGCCTACCTCCATATCGAGATCGAGACCCAGGGGGTTCCCGAGATGGGGAGGGCCTACCGGCCAAAGAACATCGCCGTCGTCCTCGACCGGAGCGGTTCCATGGCCGATGAGCAGAAGCTCGACTATGCCAAGCGGGCCATCTCCTCCCTCGTCGACCAGCTCGGCGCGGCAGACGAGCTCTCCATCGTCATCTATGACAACGAGGTCTATACGCTCCTCCCCCACCAGCGCGTCACGGACAAGGAGCGGATCAAGGAGCTTCTCCGCCGCGTCACCCCTGGCGGCTCCACGAACCTCGGAGGCGGCCTGGCGGAAGGGTTCCGGCAGCTCGAGGAATCGCCGACGGACCTCTCGATCAACCGCGTCATCCTCCTCTCGGACGGCCTTGCGAACCAGGGGATCACCGATCCCAGGGAGCTGGAGCGTATCGCGCACTCCTACAGGAACCGTTCCGTCTCCCTCACCACGATGGGGGTCGGCCTCGACTACAACGAGGACCTCATGATGGGCCTCGCCGAGGCGGGGGGCGGCAATTACTACTTCATCGAGCAACCGCGGCAGCTTGCGGCGTTCTTCGAGCGTGAACTCGGCGGCATCACCACCGTGGTCGCCCAAAATGCGGTCGTCGGGCTGACGCTCGGCCGCGGCGTCGCCGTCAAAGACGTCATCGGCTACGAATGGAACAACGAGGATGGCCGCATCACGATCCCCGTCGGCGACCTCTCGTCGAACGACCGCCGGGAGATCACGGTCGAACTCGAGATCCCTGAAGGGCGTGCATCAAAACGGATCGCGAGCGGCGAGCTTCTTTTCCCGGGGGCCGACCTCCGGCATCCGGCCTCCTTCTCGGTCGACATACGCTACAGCGACGACCTTTCGGAGATCAAAAAAGGGACGAACTGGGACGTCCAGGCGAAGACGGAGGTCGCCCTCTCCACCAGAAGCGTGGAACACGCGATGAAGGCGCTCGACGAGGGACGCCCGGAAGAGGCCGGCCGCCAGCTCGGGGCCGCCCGGCAAGCCCTCTCGGCTTCCGAAGCCGTCGCGAACGCTCCCTCCGCCGCTCCGATGATGCAGAAACGGATCGATGCGCTGACGTCGTACGCCAAGGAGCTCCGGGACTCGACCGCGGACATGAAAAAGATCAAAAAATCGGTGCAGTTTCAGAACTACGAAGCGCAGAAGAAGAAGCCCTGAGGGCGGAGTCGGATTGCCTGGGGCCCCGGCGGTCTCTCCAGGGGAAAGGGAGTGAAAACAGAGCCCGGTGCGCACGTGCGCACCGGGCTTTGCCGTTGTTACAACTTAATAGAAATGTCAGGTAGGTGAGGTTAAGATACATACGATTTACGGTGTTTGTCAAGGGTTTTGGTGTGTTGCTTTTGGAGTAGAGTTTTGGGTCCTTTGCTACCGGTTCTCCTCCAGGGGTGAGAGGCCGGCGGAGCCTTAC
>JANYJZ010000011.1 GCA_025358305.1 Ignavibacteriota bacterium | reverse complement strand
TGGTACAGTCGTGGGCATTTGGGCTGTGTTGGGCTCAAGTGAAATCAGGCGATAGCGGTGGAGGGCGCAGAAGGTGGAAGGTCCATAGGGTCCAAGGGAGATGTGGTACGCCCTTGACTCAATGAGCAGACTTGACTTACTCATACAGTCTTACGTGTATGAGCTCTGTTGGTCCCAAGCGAAATCAGGCAGTAGCACTGGCGGGCGAGGAAGGCGGATATCCGCCGAAGAAGCATGTGGATGCGTTCCATTATATCCAGCGTGAGAATTTCAATATCACCATCCATGCGGGTGAAGCGTTCGGCAAGGAATCGATCTGGCAGGCGATCCAGTGGTGCGGTGCGCACCGCATCGGCCACGCGACGCGGCTCATCGAGGACCTGACGATCTCCGACGACGATCCGACGCAGGTCGTGAAGATGGGATACCTCTCCCAGTACGTGCTCGACAAGCGCATCCCGCTCGAGATCTGCCTGACGAGCAACGTCGACACGGGCGCAGTGAAGAGCATCGAAGAGCACCCGTTCGGCATCTTCTTCCGGTACAAGTTCCGCGTCACGCTGAACACGGACGACCGACTCATGAGCAACACGACGATGACGAAGGAGTTCAAGCTCGCCCAGGACGTCTTCAAGCTCACGCTCCATGACATGGAGAAGCTCACCCTGAACTCGATGAAGAGCGCGTTCGTGCCGTACAAGAAGCGGCTCGAGATCATCTACAAGGTCATCAAGCCGGGCTATAAGAAGGCCCATGTTGTCCACAAGACGCCAAAGTCGAAGCTAGGCTAGCATGGCATTCCCCCGCCGCGTACTGCCGGTCCTCGCGCTGGCCGCCTTCTTCGTGGCGCTCATCGGTGCCGGCTGCTCGTCCTCGCATGTCGAAAGTAGCGCTTCGCCGGAGCCGTCCCCTCCGGCGAAGGAGCTTGCCCCGGCATCCTCCGACGCGACGTACAACTACCGCGTCGCGAGCGACGGCTGCAACTGCCTGGAATACGAGGTGCAGGATCCCGCAGCGAAGGTCGAGTACCGGTTCCAGGCCTCATACAAGATGCAGAACGGTATCCTCACCGAGGTCCTCTTTTCGATCTACAACCGGAGCGACGACACGCTCTCGTTCGACCGGAGTGCGATGAGGGTCTCCTCCCTCAACGTGCACTACCAGTACAACAACAAGTTCCTCCCGCTCCCCTGGGAGCCCATTGCGCCGCGGAGCACTGGGACAAGGAAGCTCACCGGCAAAGAGGTTACCACCGAAGGCAACTGGCATAAGATCGCCGGCGAGCAGCTCACGATCACCATCAAAGGTCTTTCGCTCGCCGGCAAGGAGCTGAAGAGCCAAACGGTGATTTTCGTGCCTGAAAACCCCAATATCGGCAAGTAGCACTCCCGCCCCATTGCTTTTCAGCCCCATTTTCTTCTTCTTTGAGGAGAACCGATCTCGACACATCGCACAATGAAGATCCCCCTATTCATACTGTTCATGGTTGCCGGCACGGCGTCGCTCACGGCGCAGAACGGCCTCCATCTCGTGGGCCATCTCGACCAGAAGCATGGCGCCACCAACGGGCTCAACTACAACGGCAGCTGGGGCTACGTCGCCCCGGACGGGAGGGAGTACGCCCTTCTCGGGACGGCGACCGGGACGGCCATCATCGACATCACTGACACGACCGACATCCATGAGGTCGTCCACATCCCGGGACCGACGTCCGTCTGGCGCGAGATGCGCACGTATAAGGACCGCCTCTACGTCGTGACGGAGAACGGCGGAGGGACCCAGATCATCGACCTGTCCCCGCTGCCGGCGACCGCCACGCTCGTGACGTCCTTCATCTATACGTCCGGGCTCCGAAACACCGCCAACTCACACACGATCGAGATCTTCGACGGCTATATGTACCTCAACGGCTGCTCGAACTGGGGTACGCTGCCCCAGCGCGGCGTGGTCATCTTCAGCCTCGCCGACCGGGACAACCCCCAGTACGTCGGCGAATACTCGCCGAACTATTTTCACGACTCGTACGTCCGGAACGACACGATCTTCGGCGCCTCGATCTACAGCAGCGGCGGCATCTACATCGCCGACATTCGAAACAAGTCCGCGCCAGTCGCGATCGGGAAGATCTCGTACCCCGGGAGCGGGACGCACAACGTCTGGGCGACGAAGGACCGCAAGTACGTCATCTCCACCGACGAGATCGGCTCGGCGGAGAAGAGCCTGAAGTTCTGGGACATCAGCGCCCTTCCCGCGATACCGCCCACTCCGAGCGCGGCATACCTCTTCAGCGGCCTCGGGGACATCGAGCACAACGTCTTCGTGCGCGGGGACTACGCGTACACCGCCTGGTACACCGCGGGCACCGTCGTCGTCGACGTCACCGACCCGATGGCGCCCTTCACGGCGGGGTGGTACGATTCCTCGAACGACATCCTCTATCCTCCCGGAAACTACGACGGCGTCTGGGCCGTGTATCCCTACTATTGGTCCGGGAAGGTCACCGCCGGCGACATGCAGAACGGACTCTACGTCTTCGCCTTTGACAGCCTGAAGCCGAGAACGCCTGCGTCGCTCCTCGGCCCCGCCGATGGAACGATGTCCTGCACCGGAGCCCCCGTGACGTTTCGGTGGACGCGCGTCGCCGATCCCGCGAAAGACCCGGTCGTCTATCAGTTGCACCTCACGCGCCCCGGCCTCGACACGCTGATCCAGGCGGGGAGCGATACGAGCATCGTCGTCGAGCCGGATTCCCTCGGGTACGGGACGTTCCAGTGGAGCGTCGTCACGAAGGACGTCGCGAACGCGATCGCCACCCAAGATACGTTCGTGTTCCATCATCCTTGGAGGATCCCGGTCGTGCTCTCCCCGAATGGAGGGGAGATGCTCAAGACCACCTCGAACATCGCCATCACCTGGAGCTCCAGCTGCGTCGACAGCGTGGAGATCTCCTACTCGACGAACGGCGGAGCGGCCTGGACGCAGATCGCCCCTGCCCTCCCGGCACTTCCCGCCTCCTTCGCCTGGACGGTCCCGATGACGCCGAGCACGCACGCATTGGTGCGCGTGCGGAGCGTCGCGGACACGTCGCTCGCCGACCAGAGCGACGCACAGTTCACGCTGTTCAACTCCCACAACGTGTTGCTCACCTCGCCGAACGGCGGAGAGGTGTGGCAGTCGGGTTCGTACCACGCGATCTCCTGGACAAGCGGCCTTGTCACACACGTAGGGATCGACTACTCGACCAACGGCGGTTCGAGCTGGTCGACGGTCGTCGCCGACACGCCCGCGGGCGCCGGATCGGTCCTCTGGCTCGTGCCGGTCCACAGCGTCACGACCGCACTGGTTCGGGTGACCGACCTGGACAATCCTTCCGTCGCCGACCAGAGCGACGGCATGTTCACGATCTGGCCCATGACGACGGAGCTCTCCGCGTCGTGGAACCTCGTGTCGTTCCCCGGCGTCCCGTCGGATCCCCTGGCGGCGGCGAACTATCCCGCCGCATTGTCGCCGCTCTTCGCATTTACGGGCGGGTATGTACAGGCGGATTCGGTGAAGGCGGGCACGGGCTACTGGGTGAAGTATGATTCCGCCCGGGGCTTGCCCCTCAACGGCTCTCCGGTCTTCGCCGACACGATCGGCGTCGCAGCGCGATGGAATATGATCGGCGCCGTGAGCGTCCCGGTGGCCGTCACTGCGCTCACTTCCGTTCCCGGGACCATGACTCTTTCCGCGATCTATGGCTACGCATCCGGCTCGGGGTATTCCGCGGCGGATTCTCTCCTCCCGGGAAAAGGTTACTGGGTGAAAGCGTCGGAAGGAGGGGAGATCATCCTCTCCATGGGGCTCGCGGCGAGCACCGTCGCCGGCAAAGGTCCGGCGGGAGACGCGGTCGTCTTCACGGACGCGGCAGGTGAGGCCCGGACCATCTACATTGGTGCGACGGGCGAGGAACTTCCGCCGCCGCCGCCGGCGGGATCGTTCGACGTCAGATTCGCATCCGAGCGCCGCTCCGAATTGATTCCGCCTGAAGGGAAAGTGATCGAGGTCCGCTCGGGTCTCTACCCGGTGAAGGTTTTAATGACTGCGTCCACCGGCGGCCAGTATCGCATCGTCGAACGGATCCGGGGTGTGGAGCAGGGGAGCTATCTGCTCTCGGCAGGCGAGACGGTCATTCCGTCGAAACCCGCCGGCACCTTGTCGATCGAGGCGCTGGATCGTGGCGAGCGGCCGAAGCACTTTGCGCTCCGACAGAACTGGCCCAACCCGTTCAACCCGGCGACGACGATTACGTTCGAGCTTTCAGAGGATGCGCGCGTCTCGCTGAGGGTCTACTCCCTCCTTGGCGCAGAAGTGGCGGCGCTTGTCGACGGCGTCCTGAGCGCGGGAACCCACAGTGTCTCCTTCGACGCGGGCAATCTCCCGAGCGGGGTCTATCTCTGCCGGCTCCGGACGGCGGCGGGCACAGAGATGCGCAAGATGGTCCTGACCCGTTAGATGGCGCTCACCATTCCGAGAGAACCGCGCAAGACGGGGGCGAAGTTCCTTGCACTTGATTTCGAGACCGCGGACTACGGACGCGACAGCGCCTGCGCACTCGGTCTAGTGCGCGTGGAGAACGGCAAGATCACGCGCCGGAAGCACCTCCTCATCAAACCTCCGAGGGGGGAGATCTACTTCTCGTACCTCCACGGGATCACGTGGGACGACGTGAAGGATCAGCCGACCTTTGGCGAGCAGTGGCCGGAGATCGCCGGAATGATGGCGGGGGTCGATTTTCTCGCGGCGCACAATGCGAGCTTCGACAAAGGCGTCCTCGAGGAATGCTGCCGGAAGGCGGGGCTCCCCGCGCCCGAGCTGGAGTTTCGCTGCACGATGAGGCTCGCCCGCCAGATCTGGAGGCTCTATCCCACGAACCTCCCTGCGGTCTGCGCTCATTTCAATATCCCGTTGAAGCATCATGACGCCGCCTCCGACACGGAGGCCTGCGCGAAGATCATGATCGAAGCGTTGCAGCATCTCTGAGCCACCGGTGAAGTGCGCTCAAGAACGAAGAAAGCCCGCTCGTATGAGCGGGCTTTCCATTTCCATCGTCTTCTTGAGCCTATTTCAGCTTCGCGAGCTGCTCCTTCGCCTGCTTGAGATACGGTGTCGCCGGGAACGTGTCGATGAGTTTCTGGTATTCGATCTTCGCCTGTTCCGGCTTTCCCATCTTCAAGCAGGATCGCGCGATCATAAGCTGCGATTCGTCCTTTTTCTCCGATTTCTCGTACGCAAAGACCTGCCGGAACTGTTCGATGGCCTTGGCGTATTCCTTCGATCCGAAGGCGCACTCGCCGAGCCAGTAGCGGCAGTTGTCCTGCAGCTTCAGTTCGATGCCGCCGTCGAGGAGCGATTGGAATTCCAGCGCGGCCTGGGAGTACTGCTTGCTCCGGAAGAGTTCGAGCGCGTGCTGATACGCGAGCCGGGGGTCTGCCACCGGCGGCGGTGCCGGGGGCGGGATCTTCGCGATCTGGGCCTTGAGGAACGTGACGGACGATTCGAGCTCGGCGATGCGGGTGAGCTGCAGGCGCTTGTCGCTCTCGAGCGAGGCAATGCGCGACGTGAGCGAAGCGTTCTGTGACTTCGCCCCGCTGATCTCGCGCTGGAGAGAGTCGGTCACCGAGAGATGCCGCTCAAGCGGAACACTCTGTCCGGACGAGCCGCAGCCCGCAATGAGCAGGGCGACGAGGGCCGCGGCGGCCAGATTCAGGAGGAGTACGATGTTCTTCATAGTGTCCAGTAAAAATTTGCGTGGCTAATGTATATAAATCAATCTATAAAGTCAAGACAGTTGCACCAATAGATGCAGTGAGTGTTAGAACTCGATAGAAATGTCAGGTATCGGACTCGATAGAAATGTCAGGTTTTAGGCATCTTGTGATCCAACGATTTTTGGACAACCCAAAGGATCACCAAGAGCAATGCCAACGCAACCGGACACGAACGAGGCAAC